>NZ_JAWOQS010000005.1:0-331982 GCF_033438945.1 Vibrio sp. Y176
TTATGGAAAACGCTAAAAGTTACCCTATCTCTTTGATACTCCACCACGTCCTCCAAGAACATAACGCCCTGTTAAGGGGTGAGCAACGCAATACTAAAGCCACTGCATACCGCCTTAACCACTAAAACCAACGCATAGTGAAAATGCCACGCGTTGCGAATCCCTCTTGAACAGTTTGTTATGTGCGTGGTTGAAACCTACTCTACACTTGGTTCTGGTAAAACTGGTGGGGTACTGTCCATATAAGTTAAAAAGTTTTCCCATAACTCGTGCGTTCTTTGTTTAGTTAGCTTAGTTTTGCACGATATCGCCATAATTCCACGAATAGTTCCATCACGCCATTGCGTATAAACCGAATCACAGTGAGAGGACATATATGCTTGCCAATCCTGTTGCGCAAGCTTAATTGCTGCGATCAGTTCTGGGTCATGAGAGTTATGCTCAAAGCTAGTGCTTAGATATTTGTCTAATTTAACTTGTGCTGACTCTAGTTCAATAGCAGCACATTGGTTTATCTCGATTGTGGTCATCGCATTATTACAGTCAATGGACTCTTCTTCAGCAAGAGCACCAAATGAAAGACTAGATAATATGATGATTAGACACTTATTCATCGTTTTCTCCGAAAGCACATAACGCTTTCTATATGGCGATTTGCCGTTTTTATGGCAGGCTACCGCCTTCTTTCTTATCAAAAGCGCTATCAATCGTAGCACTTATATGTATGAAACAAATAGAAAAACAGTATGAATATGTGTGGTAGCGCGCGCAATTAGTCGGCGCACAGCACGCTAATTTCAAAAGTGGTGATACATTAACAGAGCTGTATAAATAAACAGGTTAATTTATCATGAAAAGTCAGTTTTTACTTAGTGTAAAAGAACACATGCTTACTCGTCATTATGCGAATAAAACTATCGAAAGTTATCTATTTTGGATAAAACGCTTTATCACTTTTCACCAGCTTGCACACCCATCAACACTAGCAGAAGATGATGTCATTCAATTTCTGAGTTACTTAGCGGTAGAAGAAAAAGTTGCGGTAAAAACGCAAGCTTTGGCGCTGAACTCAATATCATTTTTATATCGTGATTATTTCAAAACCCCACTATCACTTGATATGAGATTTCAGAAACCCTTGACCGAAAAGAAACTTCCCGTTGTATTAACCAGGGAGGAGATCCGAAGATTCGTTCAGCATATCGACCCGAGGTATAGACTCCATATTCAGCTGCTTTACGGCTCAGGGCTTCGAGTTATGGAATGTTTACGCTTAAGAGTTCAAGACATCGATTATGATTATGGTGCAGTTCGCGTTTGGCAAGGAAAAGGAGGTAAAAATCGTACAGTCACATTAGCCAAAGAACTGCATGAACCACTCAAAGCTCAAGTTAATTTAGCAAGAAACTATTACTTTAAAGATAAGCACATGCCTGGTTATGCGGGCGTATACATCTCTGAAGGTTTACGACGTAAATACCCAAAAGCGGAGCTAGATTTTAACTGGCACTTTTTGTTTCCATCAACAAAGTTAAGCGCAGATCGAGACACTGGTGAACTCAGAAGGCATCATATCAATGAAAGCGCAATACAAAGAGCAGTAAAGCGCGCGGCAAGCGACGCAAGCATTGAGAAAACTGTAACTTGCCACACACTAAGACACAGTTTTGCCACGCACTTATTGGAATCTGGCGCAGACATTAGAACTGTTCAGGAACAATTAGGGCATACTGATGTGAAAACCACGCAAATCTATACTCACGTTATCGAGCGCGGGGCTGGCGGTGTGTTGAGTCCATTATCCAGCCTTTAGAAAAACAAAGCCACCTCGAAAGGTGGCTTTGCTTTATAACTCGTTATTGACGAACACCGAGTTTCACATTGCCTTTTGAATCAAACCAAAGTGCTTGTGAACGGCGACGTCCTATTAGTATCGGACCATCGTCATAAAAGAGAAAATTCTTCCAGTGCTTTTTAAAAATAGACCATTTCGTTTCGATGACATTGTACTTCTCGTAGCAAAAGTAAACGGTCACATCGTCTTGCCAATCGATATGTGCCTCAACTTCCGCTAGCATGTCAGGATCATCCGACTCCCAGGCAGCCATCCAATCCACAGTTTCAGACCAATTCGCCTCATTCATTGGCCAGTCTTGGGAACTAAGTCTATCCATATCAGGGCTTTGAGCACTGATATTTTCTTTCCAAAATTGTGCTGAACGGGCTTGGCTCATCGGCTTAATAAAAGCCAAATCTTCTTCTGGCACAGGCATCGACTGATGCGTAAAAATCCATTTTCTTTGGTATTCATCCAAAGGCAAATAAGACATTCAGTCTCCTTTATTACGATTTCAGCCAACCTTTCTCTGTGGCTTCTTCAATCAACTCTTTCGCTTTGTCCCATAAGGTAACAGAGCCAAATTCAATTCGTTTATTAATGGTAAGTGCTTGTTCGCGTGAGACACCATGTTCCTTCCAACTCTGACCATTATTATGGTAGTTCAAGAGCATTGGAATTAACCGATCGAGTGCTTTTGCATACTTAGCATCATCGGTCTGCGCGGCTTCAAATTCATGCCAAAGCGCCAATAGCTCTTGCTCCTGATCGCTGGGTAACATACCAAACAAGCGCTCTGCAGCTCTAATTTCTTTTTCTGCTTGCTCTTGAGACGCAGCAGTATCATAAACAAAGGTATCGCCCGCGTCGATCTCTACTACGTCATGTATCAATAACATTTTCATCACTCTGCAAATATCAACAGGTGCATTCGCATGCTCTTCCATCAATATTGCCATCAGTGCGACATGCCAACTATGCTCACCACTATTTTCGAGGCGCCCTTCAGCACTTTTAACTCGAGTTCGGCGCAAAATGCTTTTGAGCTTATCGAGCTCGATTACAAGTGCTAACTGCTTTTCCAATCGTTCCATACTATCGCCCTTCTGGCTGCCAATTCGGATTAATAAGCGACGTTAGAACGTGGTCTTGCCACTCACCATTAATCAAAAGGTAATCTTTTGCATACCCTTCTCGGTTGAAACCTACATGCTCTAGCACAGCTTCACTGCGTTTATTGTGAGGCATGTAGCCAGCTTGAATACGATGCAGTTTCTGAACGTTAAACATGTAGTCGCAAGCCATGGTTAATCCACGACGCATATAACCATGCCCTTGCGCTTTTTCAGCGAGAGAATATCCGACGTTACAAGAATAAAAAGGAAAACGACTCAAACTACTAAAGGATATCGTACCTAGCATTTCACCCGAAGAGGCTCTGACTAAAAGGCAATAATACCCCAATCCCATTCGATGCAGCTCATTGAGCTTGATAAGCTTTTGCAACCAACCGTTCACTGAGAAAAAAGCCTCTTCACGTTTCGGTTCAAACGGTTTCAGGTATTCTCGGTTCGCTTGAAAATATTCGGCAATCATATCTGCGTCACCGATTTCAGCGGTACGAAGAAGCAAGTCACCGTCCAACTTATGAACGGCGATAGATGAGCTGTTATCTTCCATTACAAATGATTAATTCCGTCTTTTCGTTCAATTCGATTAATTCTTACGTATACCGTAATCACGCAGTTTATTAGCGATTGAGGTATGCGATACATTTAAGCGCTTAGCAAGCTTGCGGCTTGATGGGAATGACTGATACAAACGTTCCAGAACTTGAGATTCATAATCACGCATGATCTCATCCAAAGAACCGTCGATGTTAAGCGTTGCACTACCAGCGCCGACTGACTGAGGCTGAGGTAAATTGAAGTGATCCGCGTTTAGTATATCACCATCCATTTCCGTGAGCGCTCGAAGAACCATGTTATCCAGCTGGCGCATGTTTCCTGGCCACTGATAATTTGCAAGGGCATCAACTAGACCATCATCAAACTCTGGCTTATCAATCCCAAGCTGTTGAGCATGTTTCGCCACAAACAACTCAAGCAATGGTGCAACGTCGTTTGAGCGCTTACGTAACGGAGGAATGCTGAGCGTAAGTACGTTGAGACGATAATACAAATCTTCACGGAACATTCCTGCTTCAGAAAGCTCGGCAAGGTTATGTTTTGTTGAAGCGATGATACGAACATCGACATGCATCTCATCTTCTGCACCGACACGACGGAAATTACCATCCTGTAGAAAACGTAACAGCTTGATTTGAAGGTGCGAACTCATTTCACCGATTTCATCAAGAAATACCGTCCCGCCATTTGCTTGCTCAAAGATGCCTTTGTGGCCTTGTTCATGATTAAATGAACCCGGCGCATGACCAAAAAGTTCGGTTTCTGCTACATCGTCGGGCATCGAAGCACAACTCAAAACTAGGAATGGTTTGCTCGCACGGCTAGAACGGCTGTGGCAAGCTTTAGCAAGCATTTCTTTACCGGTCCCCGTTTCGCCCTCAATCAACAATGGTTGGTCAAGCACAGACAGCTTCTTAGCTTGGTTCATTAGTGCTTTATGACGGTTCGATATACCAACAAAGTGCTCAAAACCCAGAGGATTATGCAGCGGTAGCGCTTCTTCAATTCTGGCAACTTGCTGACTAGAGCGAATCGTCATTAGAGTACTCGCTAGAGTCGAGTTTTGCGCTTCGTCTCGGATATAAACGGGCATCAACTCTAGAACATAGTCCAAGCCATCAATCACAAGGTTTTCCCGCGTTCGACCATTAACACCTTCAGACCAACGAGAGAAACGAACACTTGGTAACAAAGCACCGATTTGAGTACCAATCACTTCTTGCTTGTGAAGGCCAAGCAATGAAAGTGCAGACATGTTTGCCATGTCTACGGCACCTTTAAGATCAATGGCAAAAACCGGATCGGGCAAGTTATCAACTAACGAGAGCAGCTCCGTATTGTGGCGCTCCATCGGCATAAACTGGATTTTACGTACGTCTTTCACCCCCGGAATACGGCGGATTTCAGCCATCAGCTCACTAAACGTATCAAAATCAATATCCGGGCAATTCAAATAGATAATACCGCTAATATCGATTTCGATACCACGCAAGTCGATGCTTTTAGACGCTAAAATATCGAGCAGTTCTCGGGTCAAGCCGAGTCGATCTTCACATAAGACTTCAAGACGCACTTAAAATATCCCAATTCACAACTGTCAGGAAAAGTTGACAGTAGTTTCTATCATGCTTGGAATGGCGTCAAGCAATCCTATCCATCAAAGTTGATATTCGTTACGGTTTCATCGTAATTGATGCAACTTTCGCCGCCACTGCCTTGCGTATGGTGCCCAACTTAACCTGACGGTCAGGATACCAGGGTAGTGGACGCAATAAGGTCATCGCTTTCAAGCCCAAACGTGCCGTTAGAATACCAACACCTAGTCCCTGCCCCGCACGAGCAGAAACTTTGCCAGCAAGATCCATCGACATCAAATCCATACTGGCATCAATAGCGAGCTCACTGGCACCAGCCGCCGCCATATTGACAAATACCGCTCTTAGTAACTTGATGCGAGATGCATAACCTAGCTCTACCCCATATACCTTGGAGAGGTTGTCGATCATTTTGAAATTTCGCCAAGCCACCAGCAACATATCAGCGGCAGCCAGAGGGCTCACGGCGACTAGGGCCGCACACTCGCTTGCGTGCTGTGATACGATTTTCGTTGCCAACTTGTCTTGTTGGCTCACCACCATCGAGTCATACATATCAAGAATTTCAGCGTCACTATGAGCAGGGTTAATACTGTTCTGCCAACGATCAAAGCCCGGATTCTCTGCCATCACACCACTTTGTTCTGCTACGGTTTCGCAAAAGTCTTTCCCTTTCCCAACGCTCTCACTATTAACAAGTGCTTCTGCTTCTTCTTGAACACTAAAATGATTTCGTAGTTTTCGCAGTTTCCAAAGCTCTTTACCCATAGCTCCTAAACCAAGCGAAGCGATCGCAGCAATAAACCCCGTCCAGCTTAAGGCCAGCCAATCAGAAGCCTGAATTGCGGTTATAACCGAGTCCACCGCTTGCCAGCCAACCAAACCAGCAAAAGTTGCAAATGCGCCAGTCGCGAGCCATTTTCTGCCCGATTTTGGACGAATGACATGCTCGAGTTGCAATTCCTGTTCGGTCTCCTGGTGCGCTTCTTTAACTTCAACAGGTACAAATGTTTCTTTTTCGCCGAATGTTTGCTGCGCCGTCAACTCCGGTTGATTCGATTGCTGCTCTTTTTCCATTACATTTTCAGAGAAAACTTGTTTTTGCTTCAACTCACTCATTTCAATTTATCTCCAATCAGGTAATCCAGTGCTTTGTCTAAGCGTATGTGCTTCACTGGCTCATCATTCGGTGAGGGCATCGGACGAAACGACGTAAAATCAAACCCGTTGTTTTGCCAATAAGCTGCATTTGGTAGCTTTTTCGGCACCTCTCCGGGAAACATAGTCATCGGCTCACCACCCAATGTTGTTCCTTGTAACGCCGGGATGGTCTTATCTCCAGAGGAAATAAACCCCGTCGTGGTTGCTTGGATGGAAGCGATACTCATGCAGCTCATCTCAATATTCTCGTAGGCTGCCGTTTGCCATGCTGGATGCACCATTTGTTGGAGCAGAGACACCAAATTGGGGTGCTGATCGGGCGTGATATGATCCGCTTTTGTAGCAGCAAACAACACTTTGTCGATTTTTGGTGAGAACAGACGACGCAAAAAGCTACTACGACCATAGCGGAAGCTATGCATGATCTGTTCTAGCGCTTGGCGCATGTCGTAAAACGCTTCATCACCGGCATTGAGAGGCTGCAAACAATCCACCAGTACAATCTGGCGATCGAAGGTCGCAAAATGATGCTTATAAAACGCTTTCACGACTTTCTGTTGGTATTCCTGAAAACGGGCTTCTAGCATCGCTAAGTTACTGCCCTTGGACGCTTTGCTTTCTGAATCAACACGACACGGGAAAAACTGTAGCACCGGCGCGCCTGCTAGCTCACCAGGTAATACAAAGCGGCCAGGCTGAACCCAATGAAGGCCAGAGTCTTTACAAGAATGAAGGTACTCTGTGTATGTGTGTGCAACTTTCTCAAGTAGTTTCTCATTCACTTCTGCAAAGAGATCCACTTTCTCCAGTTTAGAAAGCCAAGCTTTGGCTAAATCGCCACGCTGGCCTTTAAGTGCATCAAACTGAGTTTGCGACCACGTTGCAAAGTCCATGTCCAATAAAGGCAGGTCGAGCAGCCACTCTCCTGGATAGTCGATAATATCAACATTTAAAATTGCGGTTTTACTCAACAGCTTTTTCGTGGTTTTATTTGGTTTGTACTTGAGCGCTAAGCGAATCTCACTCACATCACGTGTCGGTACTGGCCACTGAGGTGGAGTCGCATGAATTTGGCTCATCGCCTCATCGTAAGCAAAGCGTGGCACCATCATATTCGATTGAGGCTCACGCTTCGCCCCAATAAGGCGCTTATCTCTAGCCACAGTCAAAAGAGGCAAATTGTCATGGGTTGCAGTATGAAGAAGCTGATTCACTAATGACGTGATGAATGCCGTCTTACCGGCACGAGAAAGTCCGGTGACAGCAATTCGAACATTAGAGTCCATACCTCTGTTGATAAAGTCATTAACTTCTTTCTTTATTCTCTTCATTACGCTTCTTTATCTTACTCCACTTTAAAACAACGTTGTCAGCGACTTCGAATTTCGATCTATGAATACTGTTCTATCCCGAATTCTATGAGTTTAACTTTATATACCTTAATAAAAGATGAACAAAACATCCGGCTTGATGCTGTATTAAAAAAAGAAAAGCCCCTGAGTGGTTCAGAGGCTTACTTAATCTACAGCATTAGTAACTCTATATGCGCTGATTACTATGTTAAACAGGAACCCGCTTTCTTTAAGCCTAGTCGTCTTCGATCAACTTATAGATAACAAATAGAGCGATTTCTAAAATCAACCACAACACACATGTGATGGTCACGTACTTTTCATCAAAGATGCTGATACCGTGAAGAATCAAGTCATAGCCAACAAAGCCACCTATCACTACAGCAAGAATAATTTGTAGAATCTGAATAAAACGAGGCATGCCGTCTCCTAATTATTGTTCGCATAACGTTTGATTGCTATGCCTAAAGGTTTATATCCTTAATTATATAGACAAAAAGTGCAGGTTTCGCTGCACTTTTGTCAATTGTTTGCTAGGTAAATCAGCACCTTGTCACATTCTCTCTGCTGAGACGCAGCAAGATTGCCCTTTGCCTTACGCTTCCATCTCTTGAATTTTCACTTTCCAAGTGTCTGGACCGATTTGGTGCGCGTTAACACCATTTGAGTCGACAGCCACTGTTACTGGCATATCTTCAACTTCAAATTCGTAAATCGCTTCCATACCTAAATCTTCAAATGCGACAACGCGAGCTTTCTTGATCGCTTTCGCCACCAAGTACGCAGCGCCACCGACAGCCATTAGGTAAACCGCTTTGTGATTCTTGATAGATTCAACCGTTGCAGGGCCACGCTCAGCTTTACCGATCATGCCCATGATGCCTGTTTTTTCTAGCATCATATCGGTGAATTTATCCATACGCGTTGATGTTGTTGGGCCAGCAGGACCAACGACTTCATCACCAACTGCATCAACAGGGCCTACGTAGTAAATGAACTTACCGTTTAGATCTACGCCTTCAGGTAGACCTTCACCGTTATCTAGCATGCCTTGAATACGTTTATGCGCAGCATCACGACCAGTCAGAATTTTACCTGATAGAAGAACCGTTTCGCCTGTCTTCCACTCTTGTACTTCTTCTTTAGTAATTGTGTCTAAGTTTACGCGACGCGTATTTTCGCCCGCTTCCCAAGTGATATCTGGCCAATCTTCTAGTTTAGGTGGTGTTAGCTCTGCTGGGCCGCTACCATCAAGCGTGAAGTGTACGTGACGAGTCGCCGCACAGTTCGGGATCAAACAAACAGGCTTAGAAGCCGCGTGCGTTGGCGCAGTTTTGATTTTAACGTCGACAACAGTCGTCAAACCGCCAAGACCTTGCGCACCGATACCAAGTTTGTTCACGCGATTGAAGATATCCAAACGAAGCTCTTCTTCTGCGTTTTGTGGACCACGGTCGATAAGCTCTTGAATATCGATGTGTTCCATTAGAGATTCTTTTGCCAATACCGCTGCTTTTTCAGCCGTACCGCCGATACCAATGCCAAGCATGCCAGGAGGACACCAGCCCGCCCCCATTGTTGGTAGCGTTTTTTCTACCCACTCAGCAATATCGTCAGATGGGTTTAGCATCACCATCTTAGTTTTGTTTTCACTACCGCCGCCCTTCGCAGCGATCTGAATTTCAACTTTATCGCCCGGAACCATGTTGATATGTACGACGGCAGGCGTGTTGTCTTTGGTATTAATACGTTTACCGGCAGGATCCATAAGTACTGACGCACGCAACGGGTTATCAGGGTTCGTGTACGCTTGTCGAACACCTTCATCTACCATCTGCTGAACCGTCATGTCGGTCGAATCCCATTGCACGCCCATACCGATGTTGACGAAACACGTCACAATACCAGTATCCTGACAAATTGGACGGTGACCTTCTGCGGACATTCGGGAGTTAATTAAGATCTGAGCAATCGCGTCTTTAGCAGCTTGGCTCTCTTCGCGGTGATAGGCTTTTTCAAGAGCTTGAACAAAGTCTAGCGGGTGGTAGTAAGAAATATACTGTAGCGCATCAGCGACACTGCTGATCACATCCTGCTTGCGTATTACCGTCATTACATGCCTCGTTATAGTTATGCTTCCATTATTGGCTTAGCTTCAATCGTGTTTGTTGAGCTTATTGCTCTTTTGAGCTTCGTTTTTTATAAACAATTGTCGAACGGCTGATATCGACACACGAAATGCTGAAGTTGCCTACTTGTAAACCATCTCAAAACCCTATGAATAGAGGGAGTTTGGCTATACAGAGGAATATGATACTCTTGCTGCCCATGACATGCCATGCAGTGAACGATCTCTTTGTCACAAATTACACAAATGAACAACATGGACAATCAATTCATTGATTTTAAAGCGTTGGAATACGCACCAGAGTTTGCTCTTCACCTTTTTTCTCGCATTCAACACCAGCCTTGGGCGATGTTGCTGCGTTCTGCATCAGAAACGCATATCGATAGCCGCTTCGATGTGTTGGTCTCCAACCCAATTGCAACGTTAGAAACCACTGCCGACAACACACAAGTTGAAACGCCATCGAATGCCTATTCAACTCAAGGTGACCCATTTGCGCTGCTTCATCAGTTGCAAGAACAGTGGCTTCCTCACGTAGAGTTAAATAAAGAATTGGATCTGCCTTTTGTCGGCGGTGCGCTCGGTTACTTCAGTTACGATTTAGGTCGCCGCGTAGAAACGATGCCAGAAGTGGCAGAAAAGGACCTCAACACGCCGGATATGGCGGTAGGTCTGTATGAATGGGCCGTTGTTGTTGACCACCAGCTAAAAAAAGCATACTTAGTCGGTCAGAACATCGAGCAAGCTTGGCAATGGTTAAACGAGCAAAAAGCAGAACAAACCGTTGACTTCGCTTTGTCTGGTGATTGGCAGTCAAACATGACGAAAGAGAGCTACGCCACTCGCTTTGACAAGGTGCAAGAATACTTGTTGAGCGGTGACTGTTATCAGATCAATTTGGCGCAGCGCTTTAACGCACCGTATCAAGGCAGCGAGTGGCAAGCGTATCTGAAATTGGAGTCCGCCAACCAAGCGCCATTCTCAGCGTTTATCCGTATGCCTGAGTCTTCGATTTTGAGTATCTCTCCAGAGCGCTTTTTAGAGCTCAAAGATCGCGTCATTGAAACGAAACCAATCAAAGGTACTCGACCACGCAGCGAAGATCCAAAGCAAGATAACGCTAATGCCCATGACTTGCAGACAGCGGAAAAAGATCAGGCAGAAAACCTGATGATTGTCGATTTGCTGCGTAATGATATTGGTCGAGTTGCATCACCGGGTAGCGTTCACGTGCCAAAGTTGTTCAATATTGAAAGCTTCCCTGCCGTTCATCATTTGGTGAGCACCATTCGTGCAAATTTGGATGAACAATACGCTCCTGCGGATTTGCTGCGAGCGTGTTTTCCAGGCGGTTCAATTACGGGCGCACCTAAAGTTCGCGCAATGCAGATCATTGAAGAACTGGAGCCGCATCGACGCAGCGCGTATTGCGGCAGTATTGGCTACATTTCACGCCATGGTCGTATGGACACCAGCATTACTATCCGAACTCTTGTAGCGGAAAAAAACAAACTTTACGCTTGGGCTGGCGGCGGCGTCGTGGCAGATAGCGATTGCGCCTCTGAGTATCAAGAAACGTTGGATAAGCTTTCAAAGATTTTGCCAGCGCTGCAATCGTAGGTTTCAACAGCACACAACGCCACTTTAATGCTATTGACTAAAACAATCTAAAACGCCTCCAGAACGGATAATGCCGCTCGTTTAACAACGAGTGGCATATTTCTGTATCTCATCACCCTGCACAGCGACGAAGGAGCGTGATACAGGTTCTTCTATTCAAGCACTTTGTGGTCAAATTTGTTTCATTACCCGCTCATCGTGCTGCTACTAGATGCTTAGTCTCGCCAAGGCTCGCTAGAATGACCCAAAAAACATCGTTAAATGATCGGCATTATCCAGTGTGGTGCGTTTTTTTGTGTGTTTTATTTGCATGTACTTTAGCTTTTAGCCGTTGGCCAACAAACATACTTTTTAAGAGGCAGCGTCTACTGCTCAAGCCACTTACACATAATCTGTTCGATATCGGTTGCGGTGTACGGCTTAGTGAGGATGTCGTCCATGCCTGAATCAATGCACTTTTGACGCTCTTCGATGGTAGTGCCAGCGGTTAATGCAATAATAGGATGAGTAAAGCCACGCTCTCTCAGATACATCGTCGCCTCATAACCATCCATTTCAGGCATTCGGCAGTCCATGAATATCAGTTCGTAGTCTTTACTTTTCACCGCTTCTAATGCTTCTTTGCCGTTGGCTTTTAAATCAGGTGTAATGTCGAGTTTTTTCAGCATTTGAGTAACAATGACTTGATTCATTCTGATGTCATCAACCACTAATATTGAGCGTCCTGCTAAATCGCTTCGCTCTATGGTGACCAATTCCCCCTCTGCTGTGCCTTGTGCTTGCCCTTCCTCAAGAGGAATAGCAACTTTAAAAGTTGTGCCTTTGCGCTCTTCACTCTCAAAGCTAATTTGACCTTGCATCAAATCCACGAGATTTTTACAAATCGCGAGACCTAAACCTGAGCCTTCAAAGCTGCGTTTCGCCGAGCGATCAACTTGGACAAATGGATCAAAGAGTGACGGCTGTGCTTTTATTGGGATGCCAATACCAGTGTCTTCAACCTCAAAATAAGCCGTGCCGTTAAGCCATTCCACCCGTAACACGACGCCACCCAAGTGAGTAAACTTAATCGCGTTTCCCACTAAGTTAACCAAAATTTGTGTAATGCGCTCTAAGTCACCGACTAAAAATTCCGGGATCCCCAGCTTTTTGTCGATAGAGAAATGGATGCGTTTTTCCGCAGCCTTAGCTGCAAATACACCCATGATGGCTTTTTCAAGTTCCTCCCAGGCAAAGACTTTATGTATGATTTCCATCATACCGGCATTCATCTTACTGAAATCAAGAAGATCATTAATGATAACTCTCAATAAGTCCCCTGATTGAGTCAGATTGCTCAAGTATTGACGCTGCTCTTCTTCTAATTGGGTTCGACTCAATAACTCCGCACTACCCAATACGCCATTGAGAGGAGTTCGCAGCTCATGGTTAATCATGGCGACAAACTCCTTCGTCGCTTTTTCTGATTCCTCAGCCCGCTTTCTCAGCTCGACCTCTCGCTCTAAACTTAAGTGTCGACCAATAACACCATGAACTAAGTCAGACACGAGCTCCATCTGTTTGGAAATAAAAGACTTATCGATTTGATCTTGCAACACAGAGAAAATCAACTCCCCAACCGTTTCCCCATCAATGATAACTGGCAAATGCAAATTCTCTCCCTGCCAATTAGGAGAGGTTAAAATCTCGTTGTTATGACGAAGCTGTAAGTGACCAAAGTGATGACGACGCAATGAGCTCAGCTTTGTAGCGTCAAGAAACAAGTAAGCCGCAGAAATGATCGAGTTAGAAGTGAGCTGCTCAATAAAGCTCGCTATCATTGCTTCATCGAACGTGCTCGATAAAAAAGTACGACCGAACTTAATCAACGTGGCATCAATTTGCTCTTCAAACTCAAACTTACGAAGATCCTTTTTAGATTTCAGCTCCAGCTTTTTCAATGCAACACTGAGTTGCTGGTTGGATTCATATAACTCTAAGCTTTTCTGTTCCAACAGCTGCTCAGCTGCTTTTCTTGATGCAACTTCTCGTTTGAGTTTCCTTTCTAATGAGGAACTTCCCGTCATATCGTTCTTATTGAGCCTCTAACCAAAAACGTACTTTGCTGCCATCTTCTGACTGGTTTTGATGTTTGATATGAACTACCTCACCAAAATGTGCAGCACAACCTTTTATCAATCCTAAGCATACGTGAGACATACATCTTGCGCTGTGGTAGTCAAATACCAATTGGGATTGGTTTTCACTAATGAAATCAAATTGCGGAGGGTTAGCATCAGGATAGAGCTTCTTAACTTCGACATGAATAAAATCTTCAACATGGCGAACAAATTGAAACGTCGTTTCACACTGTTGCAAACTGGCGTGACTAGGAATAGAGCGAAGTAAATTCAAAAAGACGCACTCTCCAAACACCTCTTGCAGTTGCTCGGGGGGAACACCAGATACTTTACTGAGATTCACGATCAACTTAACCAAGTCTTTGTGATCGTAACTACCAACAGCAGTGTAAACACCTTCATCGTTAGAAAGATCGAGAACTTGGTCTAACACATCAAGACCGAATTTCTCTTCCACTAACTCCATGAACTCGGTGAAAATAATCCCTTTCATTGGCCAATACTTGCCCTATAGTGACGTCCTAAAATAAAGAATGGTGTATAACCTTATAAGTTTCAAATTAATATGTTCAAGCAGAGTGAGACACACAACACAAAGAGGGAAAGTGCTGGCGAGTGTTTTAATGCGAATGCTTTATTTGGTAACCAGTAACGATAACGCCATACGCTTTGCCGTCTTTGAGTATAATAAATAATGGTTAGGCACGATAAATAAGGACTCAGTTTGGTTATCGACAAAACTCATTTACTACAGAACTTTCAATTTCGGCTTCCAACGGGCTACCACAAAGAGTCCCTTGCTCGACTGAAATGGATGAAAGAAAAGTCCCTGAGAGATGCGGCAGTCTTAATCGGTTTTGTGGAACGCGATGACGGGTTACAAGTCATTCTGACTAAGCGTGCAGCCCACTTACGCCATCATCCGGGACAAATCAGCTTTCCCGGTGGCAAATATGAGCAGGAAGATATTCAGCTCGTGAATACAGCTTTAAGGGAAACCAAAGAAGAAGTTGGGATAGAAGATGAGCATATTCATGTGTTTGGTCAACTGCCTACACTACCAACGATTAGTCAATTTAATGTGACACCTTTTTTGGCTTTTGTTTCTCCGGAATATAAAACGCATATTGACCCAAATGAAGTAGAGTCAGTTTTTGAGGTTCCTGCCAACCATATTCTGAACCCCAAAAAATTGTATAGCACCAAATTTGACCTAAAAAGAAGCAGTCATCGTGTATTTGCTATCCCATATAGACAGCATTTCATCTGGGGCATGACGGCACAAATTATCGAATCAATGCAAAAACATATTATTTCACATTAAACAGTTGTTGATATCGGTGCTTTTATAGGCGCGATCATTATGCGCATCAATATTAATAAAACGTTGCTTCATAAACATTCATTCACATTAGATTAATTTTCCATTTTCACCGCAAACGCTTGCGGTGAAATAAATTTATACAAACAGCCCTATTGATAAGTTTTTCTAATTTTACTCATTAGCAGAAATCACGAGTAGCACATCATTTTCGTGATAAAAAGCAGGTTTTTGACATATCATTCAATAAGCGTAAGCAATAAATGATTTAGATCTAATTTTCCTAGTGTAAAATCTTGCAAAATTACTCCCGACTTATTTCCTGTTCCCAAAATGAGTAACTAAAAAATGAATACAACTACTTCTGCGGTTTCTACCGCACAATCGTCTAGTAAGTTTTCTTACAAAGACTTTACCTGGTGTCTGTCCCTTTTTGGTACGGCAGTAGGTGCAGGTGTACTGTTCCTTCCTATTAAAGCAGGTGCAGGTGGCTTTTGGCCATTAGTAATCCTAGCCCTAATCGCAGCACCAATGACTTGGTTCGCACACAAATCTTTAGCTCGTTTCGTTCTTTCTGCGAAAAACCCTGAAGCGGACATCACCGACACAGTAGAAGAGCACTTTGGTAAGACTGGCGCAAACCTTATTACGTTCGCTTACTTCTTCGCTATCTACCCAATCGTACTTATCTACGGTGTTGGTATCACAAACACAGTTGACTCTTTCCTAGTTAACCAAATGGGCATGGAATCTATTCCTCGCTGGCTACTTTCTGGTGCACTTATTGCTGCAATGACAGCAGGCGTAGTATTCGGTAAAGAGCTTATGCTGAAAGCAACTTCAGCAATGGTTTACCCTCTCGTGTTCATCCTACTAGCACTGTCTGTATACCTAATTCCTGGTTGGAACACTTCAATGATGGAAGTGTCACCTGACTGGGGTGCAATGCCAGCTATCGTTTGGCTAGCAATCCCTGTTATTGTGTTCTCTTTCAACCACAGCCCAATCATTTCTCAGTTCTCTAAAGAGCAACGTCGTGTATACGGTGATGACGCAGTTAAGAAAACTGACGCTATCACCGGTGGCGCAGCAATGATGCTGATGGGCTTTGTTATGTTCTTCGTTTTCTCTGTTGTACTTTCTCTGTCTCCAGAGCAACTAGCAACGGCGCAAGAGCAAAACATCTCTGTTCTCTCTTACCTAGCAAACGTGCATGAATCTCCACTGATCTCTTACATGGGTCCATTGGTTGCTTTCGCAGCGATCACCTCTAGCTACTTTGGCCACTTCTTGGGTGCGCACGAAGGTCTAGTTGGTCTAGTGAAATCTCGTTCAAAATCACCAGTAAGTAAGATCGAGAAGATGTCTCTAATCTTCATTGTAATCACAACTTGGATCGTTGCTATCGTTAACCCAAGCATCCTAGGTATGATTGAAACAATGGGTGCACCGATGATTGCGGCAATCCTATTCTTGATGCCAATCTTCGCAATGCAAAAAGTTCCTGCGATGGCTAAGTACAAAACTTCAGCACCTGTGCAAATTTTCACAGCAATCTGTGGTCTTGCTGCAATTAGTTCTGTAATCTACGGCGCTCTTTAATCATCTCTGCCCAGTGCAGTATGATTAATCCAAAAATATAACGATAAAATTAAGCCTCCCAACTCCCCTTGGGAGGCTTTCTTCTGAGGTAATCGATATGATTAGTGTTTTTGATATCTATAAAATCGGTGTTGGACCTTCAAGCTCACACACTGTAGGCCCAATGAAAGCGGGTAAAGAGTTTATTGATGATCTTCGTGCAATGGGAAAACTGCGCGACATCACTAAAATCACCGTTGACGTTTATGGATCACTATCACTGACAGGGAAAGGTCACCACACAGATATTGCTATCATCATGGGTCTTGCAGGCAACACTCCTGAGAAAGTTGATATCGATTCTATCCCGGGCTTTATCGCTCGTGTAGAAGAAACTGAACGCCTTCCTGTTGGCATGCACTGTCACACAGTATCGTTCCCACGTGAAGGTGGAATGAACTTCCACAAAACAAACCTAGAGCTACACGAAAACGGCATGCAGATCCACGCTTGGATTGATGACGAAAAAGCGTACTCAAAAACTTACTACTCTATCGGCGGTGGTTTCATCGTTGATGAAGAAAATTTCGGTAAAGAAGCTGAGAACCCAGTAAAAGTACCTTACCCGTTTACAACGGCAGAGGAACTGGTTAACCAATGCCACGAAAGTGGATTGTCCATCAGCGCACTAACCATGAAGAATGAGCATGCGCTTCATTCAGATGAAGAAACTCGTACTTATTTCGCGAACATCTGGCGCACAATGCGCGAGTGTATGGATCGCGGTATGAATGAAGAAGGTATTTTGCCTGGTCCACTACGCGTGCCTCGTCGTGCAGCAGCACTTCGCCAGCAGCTACTTACTTCAGAAAAGACAACAAACGACCCAATGTCTGTTGTTGATTGGGTAAACATGTTTGCTTTCGCAGTAAACGAAGAGAACGCAGCAGGTGGCCGCGTTGTTACAGCACCAACTAACGGTGCGTGTGGTATCATCCCTGCGGTACTGGCTTACTACGATAAGTTCATCCAAACTGTGACTGAAAAAGATTACATCCGTTACTTTGCGGCTTCTGGCGCAATCGGTGGTCTTTACAAGCGCAACGCGTCTATCTCTGGTGCAGAGGTTGGCTGTCAGGGTGAAGTTGGCGTGGCATGTTCTATGGCAGCAGCAGGCCTTGCTGAGCTTATGGGTGGTAGCCCAGAGCAAGTGTGTATGGCAGCAGAAATCGCGATGGAGCACAACTTAGGTCTAACGTGTGACCCAGTTGCAGGTCAGGTTCAGGTTCCATGTATTGAGCGTAACGGTATTGCGGCAGTAAAAGCAATCAACTCTACTCGCATGGCACTACGTCGCTCTTCAGCTCCAACTGTTTCTCTAGATAAGGTTATCGAAACCATGCTAGAAACAGGTAAAGACATGAACGCGAAATACCGCGAAACATCTCAAGGTGGTCTAGCAATCAAAGTGATTTGCTAACACGCCTTTCTGAATACCAATCAAAACCCGAGTCTGTGCTCGGGTTTTTTTATACCTAAAAAACCCAGGAAAATGCGTTATCAGGACAAGTAAAAAAAACCTAAAACGTTGAATATATCCAAATATTATGGATATCTCAGTAAAAAATCACATCTCTTCCCTAGCTTTATTGATAACGTAGCCAAAAATTAAACTTGGAGCACATCAACACATGATTAGGTTTGAAATTGGAAACCAAATCTGCGTTTGCTTGTCCGAAAACGAAATATCTCTAGAGCTCAATCAGTCACTCCACCACTCCATTCCTGTCAACCCAAATGAGTACGCCATTCTGTCAACTATCGCCACATACGGCAGTTTAAATACGCCGATTAGTCAGCGGTTAATAGAAAGCAAAATCACTCAACAATACAAAATGACACTGCCTGAAAATGGCTTTAAAAACGCGGTGGCCGCTCTAAGAAAGAAATTTCGCAAGCTCACGGAAGAACACTTAACCACTAACAAAAACATTATCGAAAACATTCACCGGACCGGATACTTCATCCCTTTTACTATGCAAAACAACCATCAGAATGGCATCGAACATCAACAGAAGATCAATCAATACACAACCAATAGTCTTCGAAAAGCACTTCGTATTTGCCTGCGTAATAAAAAGATCTATTCAGAAGCGATGTGGGTTGTGTTGATCACTGCGATCATTTTCTTTGCTATCTGTTACTACGCGATAAACAGCATCGTTAAACATAATTATCTGGATAACGCCTTCGAAATTGCAGAGAGCCTTTCCCGCAGGAGTTGCTTTGCTAATGAAAGCGAACTGAAGTCGCTATTTGATAATGTGAAGTTGGTGGAATCGAGCATGATGCTAGATCGTTTCAATATTCGATGCTTAGTCACTCCAGAAACCGTTGTCCCTGTCAGCAAAAAAGCCTTTGAAGAGTGGAGTAACAATAACAATTACACGACCCAATCATTTGACTTAAATAACGCAACTGTTTTGGTTCGTGTTAAAAACATTAACTTATCCGACAATGTTGAAAATCATATTTCACGTTTTTTTCTTTCCGGTATGAAGCTATCAACGAATACCGGAACGTCGTTAGAGATTGGTAACACCAATGAACGCTTTTTCAATTATCACGTAAAGAATAGTGGCTATAAAGAGGTGTATTACATCTCTGGACCGTTTCAAAGTATCATTCTACTGAGCTTACTTTTTCTCATTATACTGCGTCACCGCTCCCTACAAGCCTTTATGGCTTACTTGTGCGCAATTCGACAATTCAAAATAAAACTGGAGCCGATTTATAACACTTCGGCACAAAAGATTGTGCACTACGAAGCCCTCTCCCGGTTTAAGGTAAAAAATACGCAACGGTTTATTGAAACACTGATCCGCAATGGATTGCTGCTAACTCATACCTTACTGGTGATTGATTCCATCTACACCAAACAAAAAGCGTTGCCCATCCCTATCAGCATTAACGTTTGTCCTTCTTTGCTGCGAGGGCGTAACTTTTCAATCCTATATAGAGAGCTATCTAATCGGGATTGCCGTTTGCTGACAATCGAAATCACAGAAAATGCATCGATGTACTATACCTCTGAGATTTATGGCAATGTCGCGAAACTAAAAGCTCTGGATTGTAAAATCAGTATTGATGACTTTGGCACCGGCAATAATAATGTGGCGCTTATCAGCAAGCTGAATCCGGACTACCTCAAAATCGATCGAGAATTTGTTATTGGCCTAAAATCTGATGATAAAAAGATAGAAACCTTGCGTCAGTTAATTGCTATGGGCAATACGTATCGCTGCACGGTCATTGTTGAAGGCGTAGAAACGGCAGACAGTGCTCACTTACTCACAACATTGGGCGCCTATATTCACCAAGGTTATTATTACCCTCTTCATTGCTAGCTTTTCTTCACTCGGTTAGTTACTTAAAATAGGTTTAATACTCTATAAAAACTCGTGGTGGCATAAAGGTATGCCGCCAATTTGTGATTGAGCGATGATTGCGATTAAACCCACCAAACTGAAAGGTTTTTCAAGTTTGATGCAATTGGATGTGCAAGAAGAGCAAAAAGGATTTTTTACGCCGTTTGAAATGGCTTATCAAAAACGTAGTAAGTCAGAGGCGTTCTTTACGATTTATTCTGATGACCTATTAGTAGGCTATCTTGTTATCGATAAAGGTTTCTCCCAACATGCGCCGTTTGCTAAACGATACGAACTGGAGCTTAAATACTTGATGATTGATCAACGTTTTCAACGTCAAAGGGTTGGGAGTGAGGCATTGCGTAAACTGTTCCTTTATGCGTATACCATTAACCCTAAAAGCACCTCTCTTTGCGCCACTGTCCCACAAAGTCAGCAATACGCTATCAGTTTTTTTGATGCGTGCGGATTCATTAATACAGAGGAAACAACATTGGGTGATAATGAAAAAGAATGGATTCTACGACATCCATTAAGCTAGCTGGTGAAGCATAATCAAAACTGGGGCATTCAGATACAACAAAGGCAAGCTTCTCGCTTGCCTTTGTTTAATGCTCAATAGAAAGTGACTTATTCGCCTTTGTAAATACAACCCGCTGTGCACGTTTCTTTGATTTCGACTTTACTTAGCAGTGGTAAGCTTGGCTTAAGCTGCTGCCAAATCCATTTTGCTAACACTTCGCTAGTCGGGTTCTCTAACCCTTCAATGTCGTTTAGGTAGTAATGGTCTAAGCGATTGTAAATTGGTTTAAATGCAGCTTTGATCTCTGCAAAATCCACTACCCAACCTGTATGTGGATCAACTTCACCTTCTACATAAAGACGAACAAGGAAAGAGTGTCCGTGCAAACGACCACACTTGTGACCTTCTGGTACGTGTGGCAAATGGTGTGCTGCTTCGAACATAAACTCTTTGTATAATTCTGTTTTCATCTTGATTCTCAGGCTTTAAAAAGACAGGCAATACTAAGGAATTCGCTGCCAAGAGACAAGCGTTACCCCATACAAGCGTAGCAAAAACTTCCGCTGGTTCCTGGCCTCTTTGCTATCACTCACACCAAAGCGCCGTATTTCTGTCACGCGCCAAACATTTGATTACACAGCACTCACATCACAATTACATATCCCCAACATGTGTGGGGTCACAATCATTCATTTCGTTGTTCGCAGTGCGCATTTGTGCACATTAATATTGTGCAGTTCGTTCCAATTACACTTATAAATTTATGCGCTCAACTATCACTTTTAAGCTCTTACTGGCGTTAATTGCTGTCTTCAGCTGCGTTCTAGCTGCCTCTACGGCTTACCAATACCATCAACAAAAAACCTTAATCAATGATGTTCTTAGTGAACAACTCCATGATAAGGCTAGTAATTATTTCGATAGCCTAAATATGATGATGCTTACGGGCACCATGTCGCAAAAAGAAACCTTACGTCAAAAGGCCCTGGCCCAAGAAGGCATTGAAGCAGTTCGCGTGTTGCGAGCTGATACTGTGACCAAACTTTACGGACCTGGGCAACAAAACCAGCAGCCTGTCGATGATATTGATCAACGAGCGTTGAATGGTGAACTGGTGATTGAACCAATCTCAGCCGATTGGGGCAAAGGGTTAGTAGTCGCACTACCAATGAAATCGAGCGAAAATTACCGTGGCACCAACTGCGTTTCTTGCCACGTTGCACCAGCAGGAGAAGTGTTGGGCGCGATTCGCTTGGAATACAACATGAATCATGTCAATTCAATGATCAGTAAACAGGCAATGTTTGCGATGGGAATAATGGCCGTAATCGCATTTGTGGGCTTCATCATAACGATGAGTTTGATTCAGAAAATCATTGTACGACCAATTCAAAGAACGTCGAAATTCATGTCGAATGTGAGCCATAGCAAAGATCTATCTCAACGACTTATGCATCACCAACAGGATGAAGTGGGCCAACTTTCTACTGCAATCAATTCATTCATGGATACGGTCTCCGAAAGCTTAGAACGTGTGCAAGACACCTCTCACTCACTTGCCGACTCCGCGAGCAAACTAACTGCTGTCGCGCAGTCCACAGATAAAGCGGCCAATAACCAACAGCTAGAGACCAACGAAGTACAAAGTAATATCACCGATATGTTGCAGCAACAAACTGCGGTTGAGGACTCGACTAACAACGCTACTGTTTTGGTCAATCACACCGTTGATGTCGCCACTCATAGTGCAAGCCAAGCACACAATGTAAGTGAAGACATCAAACAACTAGTGAGTAACATTGATACTGTACGGGAAAAAATCAGCTCTCTAAACCAAAGAACCGAAGAAGTGTCGTCCATTCTTGTGGTTATTAAGGGTATTGCAGAACAAACCAATCTGCTCGCGTTGAATGCTGCTATTGAAGCCGCCCGTGCCGGAGAGCAAGGACGCGGTTTTGCGGTCGTCGCGGAAGAAGTGCGTAACCTGGCTTCTAGGACGGCTGAAGCCACTGGTAATATTGAACATATCATTTCTCAATTCCAGCAAGGAAGTGAAGAGTCATTAACTTCTGTTGATACCGTCTGCCAGTTTGCTCATCAACGCTCTGTCGATGTCGAGGCACTATCAGCCACAATGCATAACGTTGTTGACGAGATGCGCCAAGTTCTCAAACATGCAGAAGATATCCAAAACCAGACGCAAACCACATCTGATGTAAGTCAGCATATTCAATCTAAAATAGATGTGATTACACTGCATGCTAACAACACATCGCAATCAGCATCGCACACGCGTGATATTAGTGTTGATTTAGAGCATCTATCCGAACGTTTAGAGCAATTACTAAACCAATTCACACTTTCAGAGCACAAAAGAGTGAATAAATAGAGAGATTCTCCCCATCAAAACGAATATAAAGGTTGATGCGAGCGAATTGACAGGTAATATGTCTCGTTGAATCTGTAAAATGCTACCCAACTCAGCGCTTAGCTTGTTTTTTGAACAAAAATGTTATCAGACAAGTACTTTAAGTAAGCGTTGAGTTGAATTTTTACCTCAATGGAGAATATTGAAAACATGACTTACGCGCCTGTATCAGACGTATTGAAAGGTCAGCTAGCAGTAGACAGCGAAGTGACTGTTCGTGGCTGGATCCGTTCACGTCGTGATTCCAAAGCTGGAATCTCTTTCCTTGCCATATATGACGGCTCTTGTTTCGACCCGATTCAGGCCGTGGTCCCAAATAATCTTAATAATTACGAAGACGAAGTATTAAAGCTAACGACTGGCTGCTCTGTTGAAGTAACTGGTAAGATTGTTGAATCTCCTGCAAAGGGTCAAGACTTCGAACTTGCTGCCACTGACGTTAAAGTGGTTGGTTGGGTTGAAGATGCTGAAACTTACCCAATGGCAAAAACTCGTCACTCTATCGAGTACCTACGTGAAGTTGCGCACCTACGTCCGCGCACAAACGTAATCGGTGCAGTAGCACGTGTACGTAACTGCCTATCTCAAGCAATCCACCGCTTCTACCACGAGCAAGGTTACTTCTGGGTATCTGCGCCGTTGATCACGGCTTCAGATGCTGAAGGCGCTGGTGAAATGTTCCGTGTATCTACGCTAGACATGGAAAACCTTCCTCGCACTGACGCTGGTAAAGTGGACTACAACGAAGACTTCTTCGGTAAAGAGACGTTCCTAACCGTATCTGGTCAGCTAAACGCAGAAGCTTACGCTTGTGCGCTAAGCAAAGTTTACACTTTCGGCCCTACTTTCCGTGCTGAAAACTCAAACACAAGCCGCCACCTAGCAGAATTCTGGATGGTTGAGCCTGAAGTTGCGTTCGCAGAACTGGATGATGTAGCGAAACTGGCTGAAGACATGCTCAAGTACGTGTTTAAAGCAGTGCTTGCAGAGTGTCGCGATGACCTTGAGTTCTTCGCTCAACGCATCGACAAAGAAGCAATCACTCGTCTAGAGCAGTTCGTTTCTTCTGACTTCGCGCAAGTTGACTACACTGACGCAATCCAGATCCTTCTTGATTCAGGTCGTGAGTTCGAATTCCCAGTTGAATGGGGTATCGATATGTCTTCTGAGCACGAGCGTTTCCTTGCTGAAGAACACTTCAAAGCACCTGTAATCGTTAAGAACTACCCGAAAGACATTAAAGCATTCTACATGCGTGCTAACGATGACGGTAAAACAGTTGCAGCGATGGACGTTCTAGCACCGGGCATCGGCGAAATCATCGGTGGTTCTCAGCGTGAAGAGCGCCTAGACATTCTAGATGCACGTATGCGTGAAGTGGGTATCGATCCTGAACATATGAGCTGGTACCGCGACCTACGTAAATACGGTACAGTGCCACACGCAGGCTTCGGTCTAGGCTTCGAGCGCCTAGTATCTTACGTAACTGGTATGGGCAACGTTCGTGACGTGATCCCATTCCCACGTACCCCTCGCTCTGCGAACTTCTAATCACTTTTTAGTGATATCGAATTAAAAAGACCTCCCATGTGGAGGTCTTTTATTTGTACGAATGATTTTCTAGCAACCAGTGTATGCACTCTAGTTGTTATTTTCGTCGTCATCCTCATCTGCTCGCGCTGCGTATTTTACTCCAACCACACACAAGCCAAACATCACAAATGGGATAACGGCAGCAGTGTATTCCGTCCAAACCATATGAGAAAAAGATTTCGCCAATATCAAGTGTGCAAACACCAACAAAAATGCGCTAAAAATAGCAACACCCATCAACCTAAGTTCATGCTTTACCAACTGCTTTTTCATTACGGCTCCTAACCTAAATGGTTGTCTGCCCATGATTGAAACACAGCTTCGGTATCGTCCACTGATACAGTTTGAGCAAAAAACAGGTAAACAGTTGGCTAATGAAGTAATTCTCCGACCGTCTTCACGGCTTGTTCTAATTCATCATTTACAGGTAACGATGTATTAAGCCTCAGGTAGCTCTCATAATTTGGAGCGACAGAAAACAACTGACCAAATGCTACAGTGATGTTCGCTTCCAATAACTTTTGATAAATCGCTTTTCCGCACTTTGTTTTCGGCAGTTCTATCCAAAGAAAATAGCCGCCTTCCGGTTGCGTGTAACGAATCGATTGGGGAAAGTACTTATCAACCAGTTCAATAAACGCCAATTGCCGCTGCTCAAGATTCTTTCGCAGTTTTCTAAGATGGCTATCATAACTATCGTTTTGCAAGTAATGCGCGATACCCTGCTGGATTGGTGCACTGCCTGACAACGTCGAGATAAGTTGCAGCTTTTGAAGTTGCTCATTGAAGCGTTTGTTTACCACCCAGCCCAGCCTATAGCCAGGGCAAAGGCTTTTTGAAAATGATCCACAATGCAACACGCGCTCTTGTGTATCAAAAGCTTTAAGTGAGCTTGGCTTTTTTTCAGAAAAATAAAGCTCTGAATACACATCATCTTCGATCAAGTACACATCGTATTTGTCAGCCAGTTCGACGATACGTTGCTTCTGCCCGTCACTTAATAAGGTTCCTGTTGGATTGTGAAAGTTAGTCATTAACCAACATGCGCGAACATCATTGCCGGCAAAAGTCGCTTCAATTTGATCCACTGAATGTCCAGTTAACGGATCCACCGTTATTTCTATCGCCTTTAGACCTAAACGTTCAATCGCTTGAAGTGCGCCATAAAACGTCGGTGATTCAACTACAACAGTATCTCCAGGCTGGGTCACGGCCTGAAGGCTCAAATTCAACGCTTCTAATGCGCCAGAAGTAACGACAATATCATCATGGGTAAACACCATACCTTGTTGGATGTACCGTTGAGCAATCAAACGGCGTAGAGACTCACAGCCCGGCGGCAAGTTATCCAATAACGTCTCTGCCCCCATCTTCCTGCCTGAGCTGGCTAGGTTGCGGTTTAGCGCTTCTAATGGGAACAATGCAGGGTCTGGAAACGCGGAGCCAAACTTCACCGCATTCGGTGAGGCCTGATTTTTGAGGTAGTCGTAAAGTTCATCGTTGATGCTGGAGCGATAAACGGAAGTGGCTGGAGAACTCGGTTCGAAGCGGTCCAACTCCGCAGTAACAAAGTATCCAGACTGAGGTTTCGCTGCGACCCAACCTTGTGCTTCGAGCAGCTGATAAGCTTGTAATACCGTACCTGCGCTGACAGAATGGTTTCGGCTTGTTACACGCACTGATGGCAGCTTTTCCCCTGCTCTCCAAGTATTTTGCTGAATCTGCGTTTTGAACAGCTCAGCCAGTTGACGGTATCGGTTCATGTTTCCCTCATTTCACTTACAGCCGCACCATAGCATACTTCGCGCCAGCATTCTGATATGGGAGTATTCAATTTAGCAACGTAATTTATCAATCTTATAATAGATATTTCAGCCACGAAGTGAGCGTTTATATCCCATACTTTGACCGTTACACACATATTGCCTCACATCTTTGCAATACCTAAAAGCCAAGGTTTTACGTTGGACTGAGTGCGTTAAACTCACTTCGAACTACTGTCTTTAAATCAGGAGGAAGCGATGAAAGTTTTTACAATGGACGATCTCTCGTATCGCGGAAAACATAAAGGTGTACATAGTTGGGACCATCCTGGCAGTACCACCCCTTATTATTGGCATCCTGATTGGCTGCATATCGCTGAAGATGCTTTGGGTGAACACAAAAAGGCTGACCTTGAAGTCCCTGATGGAGAAACAGCGACAGAAGAGCATGCAAAAGCGGCGATTCTCAAACACTTGAATGACGAGTAGTTTAGGCTCTATTACCGTTTAAGAATAGCATTAGGTAGGCGAATCCATCGTTGTATGCTTTAAACACAAATAAAGCTAAAACCTACCAAATAGTAAATTCTTCTGAATGAGAAGTACGCATCTTCTATAGCGTTCAAAGGGCAAAATAAGTCGATTGTTATCACATTAATTTTCATTACATCTGTTACATTTAAACAGTAATGGTGATGCACACCTCAACTCATGGATTATGAGAGAAAACAATAATGGCGAAATACAACGAAGAAGATATTAAATACAAAGGTGAATCCAACGGCGTACATTCTTGGAGCTCTCCTTCCGGCCAACCTTATTACTGGCACCCAGATTGGCTACACGTTGCGGAAGATGCGACGGGTACGCATCCGAAGCAAAAACTTGAAGTTGAAAAGACAGAAGTACCAACCGAAAAGCACGCATTAAAAGCGATCTTAAAGCATATGAACGACTGGGCGACTGAAAAACTTTCTTCTAACCCTGACATCGAAACCAATGCGGTTGAGTCGGAAATCAATCTGAAGAAATAACCCCAACCGATATCCATACTTCTAACAGTAAACGCTCCACCTTTGGTGGGGCGTTTTTGTCTCAACAAATCCTCACTAGACAACTATAAACGCGTTAACGCAAAGCACTGAATTGAAGCGATTGGGATGTGTGCAAAACTTCTCCAACCATGGCATAAATGCCCTTCAAACTCTGTGCCTACCAAACGTTTTCATGGCAAAAGCTTTAGTTATGTTAGAATTCTGTTTCAAATCGCAACTTTTTTAGGTTTTCTTTTCAGTAACGGTTGTAACCAATATTGCTGAAAGGTATAAATGTTAGCACACCCCTTCGATTAACATGGATGAAGATTATGTTTGAAAAAGTAGTTGCCGCTCCGGCTGACCCTATTCTTGGCCTTACTGAAGAGTTTAAAAAAGATGCTCGCGCAGACAAAATTAACCTTGGCGTAGGTATTTACAAAAACGAGCAAGGCGAAACTCCCGTTCTTGCGACAGTAAAGAAAGCTGAAGCAGCACTTGTTGAAACTGAAAAAACCAAATCTTACCTAACCATCGAAGGCACAGCAGAGTACGGCATTGCAGTGCAAAAACTGCTTTTCGGCTCTGATGCAGAAATTGTAAACGAAAAACGCGCTAAAACAGCTCAAGCTCCGGGTGGTACTGGTGCACTACGTGTTGCCGGCGAGTTTATTAAACGTCAACTAGGCGATGTAAAGATCTGGATCAGCAACCCAACATGGGCGAACCACAACGGCGTATTTACTGCTGCTGGTATCGAAACGGCACAATACAGCTACTACAATGCTGAAACAAAAGACAAAGACTTCGATGCGATGCTAAATGATCTGCAATCTGCATCTGAAGGCGACATCGTGCTTCTACACGGCTGCTGTCACAACCCTACAGGGATCGATCCTACGGCTGAAGAATGGGAAACATTGGCGAAACTTGTCGCAGAGAAGAAATTGCTTCCTCTGTTCGACTTCGCCTACCAAGGCTTTGCTAAAGGTGTGGAAGAAGATGCTGCAGGTCTTCGTACTTTTGCTAAATACAACAAAGAAATCCTAGTCGCGAGCTCTTTCTCGAAAAACTTTGGCCTATACAATGAACGCGTAGGTGCCTTCACGTTAGTAGCTGAGTCAGAAGAAGTCGCAACAACCGCATTTTCTCAAGTTAAAGCCATTATTCGCTCTATCTACTCTAACCCACCTGCACACGGCAGCGCTGTCGTGACTCACATTCTTGGCAACGCCGAAATGCGTGCGGAATGGGAAGCTGAAGTAGCAGAAATGCGTGACCGTATTCAAGAAATGCGTGAACTGTTTGTAGCGACACTAAAAGCAGAGGGTGTGGACGCAGACTTTAGTTTCATCGAACGTCAAAATGGTATGTTCTCTTTCTCTGGTCTTTCTAAAGAGCAAGTTAACCGCCTTAAAGAAGAGTTCGGTATTTACATTGTCGGTTCTGGCCGAATCAGTGTTGCTGGTATGACGAAGTCAAATATGGGCCCTCTGTGTAAAGGCATTGCAGCGGTTTTATAATCGACTGTCGCATACTTTATTAAAAGGAAAGGTCAGCATAAGCTGACCTTTTTTGTTTTAACTTAACGCCAAAAACGAACCCGTCCGATCTAGTAGACAAACTTCAAACTCAGCCCAACTTCATTGACGTAATCTGAGCTTTCACCGCTGTAATCAGTATCTCTAAACTGATAAAAAAGACCAGTGCCGATGACTTTATGCCATTGGTAGTTAAAACCGATCTTAAAATTGTTCTCATCAACTATATCACTACGATTCAACTCCACTTCAGCTGTCGCAATAAGCTTTTCACTGAGCAAGTAATTCACCCCAACAGTTACAGCTTGAATCAATTCGCTATCGGAAGACAACGTATTATCCGTTTTGTCGTCCGTCGCTTTCGCTTTGATTGCGCCTATTCCATATATCCCGTAGATATCGAATTGCTCTGTAACTCCATAACGGTAACCACCACCAAACAAAAGGCGGTCAATGCGAAGAGTAAAATCATCCGGATGGAAAAACTGCGCTGAGTAATCAACATTAAACAACCAGTTCTCAGTAAACAAATAGTTACCACCGAGTCCAACTGTGGTCGCATTAGAGTTATCTAACCATTCTTCGTTTGTCGTTCCGGCACCAACATCCAAATGAATGTGTTCGTACCCAAATTTTTCTGCTTGGTCCATGACCGCTGCGCTTGATATCGCCGGCAAAGCAGCTAAAGAAACAAGCAATAAATTTCTCACCATTCGACTTCCTTTCATGAGAATTATCTAAACACTGTATTCCATCGCCTGAGCTACTTGGCTCAAGAAGAATAGCTTAATCTCAAGACGTGATAACGATCTGAAACAGCAAAAGATCTAATCAGTCATCACGAAGAAAACATATCGACGACGTCTTTTTCAATTGAGGTGACCATATAGTAGTAAAAATGAAGCTCCCTTATCGTGCGATATGTCAGAATCTTATGACTGAGCACGAAAATCGCGGTTCAGATAAGACTCTGTTTTAAAACTAAGTTAAGATTACTTTATTATTTGCGAACTAAAAGGCGCCTTTGATGGATGCAGAACTTCTCGAGATTTACAACTTTCTCGCCAAGTATCCCCCGTTCAATGAACTCCCTGAAGAAACACTAAACAAGGTGACAGAGAGTGTCGAAATCTCGTACTACCGAGAAGATACCCCCATCATCCATTTTGGAGACTATATCCAAGATTTATACGTGGTGCGAAGCGGTGTTGTTGAAGTTTATCGACGCAAAGGTGAGCTGTATAATCGCCTTGACGAAGGTGACCTATTTGGCCAGATGGGCATGCTCACCAATAACAAAGTCCGCTTTCCGGTAAAAGCCATTGAGGATACCCTGCTCTACTGTATTCCTGGTGACATTTTCCAAGAAATTTACGATAACTTTGATTCCTTTGCGGATTTTGTTGAAGTTGAAAATAGCGCTCGTTTACGCCAAGCCATTTCAGAAAACAAAGACGCCAATGACCTGACGACGTCGAAAGTGAAAACCTTGCTGACTGGCGATGCTCATACGATTGATCGTGGTCAGACAATCCAGCAAGCCGCGCAGCAAATGGCGAATGACAACGTATCGGCTTTACTTATCGTCGACCCAGATTTCGTTCGTGACGAAGACGATCCACAGTCCCCAGTACTTGGTATCATTACTGACCGTGACTTGTGTACCCGTGTGTTAGCTGAAGGTTTGTCCCCACAGGACGATGTGTCCAGTGTGATGACCACGGAGGTCATGTCTCTTGACCACAACGCTTACATCTATGAAGCAATGTTAACGATGCTGCGTTACAACGTACATCACCTACCAGTGGTAAAAAACCAATTACCAATCGGTATTATCGAAACAACCGACATTGTTCGTTATGAATCTCAGAATTCGTTGTTGTTGGTGAGTAGTATTTTCCAACAACAGACTATCGAAGATTTAGCCGTTGTTGCCGAAGAAGTGAAAAGCAGCTTCGTGCGTCTGGTCAATGAAGATGCCAACTCTCACATGGTGGGTAGCGCGATGTCGGTCATTGGCCGAAGCTTCAAACAGCGTCTGCTAGAAATGGCAGAAGAAGAGCTTGGCCCACCGCCAATTCCTTATTGTTTCCTTGCACTTGGCTCAATGGGACGAGATGAGCAACTGTTGGTGACTGACCAAGATAACGCCATCATTCTAGATGAGACCTATCAAGAAGAGAAACATGGTAAATACTTCGAAGCCCTAGCAAAATACGTCAGCGATGGGTTAGATGCCTGTGGCTACAAATATTGCACAGGCGATATTATGGCAACCAACCCACTATGGCGCATGACTCGTTCAGAGTGGGAAGAGTGTTTTGCTGACTGGATTGATAACCCGAACCCGAAAGCACTACTCAACGCCTCCATCTTTTTCGACTTGGATGGCGTCTATGGCCGCTTAAAATGGGCAGAACAGTTAACTAGCTTTATTGTTCGTCGCGCTCGAAAGAACAACCGCTTCTTAGCGTGTTTGGCTCGTAACGCACTAAACAGAACACCACCTCTGGGCTTCTTTAAAGACTTCGTGATGGAAAAAGATGGCAGACACAACAACTCCATCAACCTCAAACGTCGCGGTACTGCTCCTCTGGTCGACTTAATTCGCGTTCACTCTCTGGCGGTTGGTTCACGTGCACAGAACTCGTTTGAGCGTCTTGACGACATTATTGATGCTGGCATTTTGCCAAAAGGTCGAGCACAAGACTTAAAAGACGCGTTAGAATTTATTTCCATGGTACGTATTCGTCACCAAGCGACGGATGTGGAACTAGGCATTGAGCCTGATAACAATATCGAACCGGAAAACCTCTCTGAGTTTGAACGTCGCAACCTAAAGGATGCATTCCAGATCCTAAGCAATGGTCAAAATTTCCTTAAGTTCCGCTACCAAGCGAACAAGAGCTTTAAGTGAGGTTTAGCATGATTAAAAAGCTCTTTCAGAAGCCAACCATTCAGTGGCCAACGAAGTTTGAACAAAAGCTGGAGATGGCGAAAGATGAGAATTTAATTGCGTTTTATAGCAACAAGCCGCCTGCTCCAGAAACACCGTTATCTGAGGTAGAGTTCGTGGCGTTAGATTTCGAAACGACGGGTTTGAATCCTGAAAAACATGACATCATTACTATTGGTTTGGTGCCGTTTAACCTGAAGCGAATTTTCCTACGTAACTCGCGTCATTGGAAGGTACGTCCACAGCGTGCACTCGATGAAGATTCAGTCATTATACACGGTATTACTCACAGCGAATTGATCGATGCGCCTGACTTAGGCGATATCTTAAGCGAGCTGCTACCATGCTTAAGCGGGAAAATCATTGTTGTTCATTACCGTCGTATCGAGAGAGAGTTTCTGGATAAAGCGCTCAAAAGCCGTTTAGGGGAAGGTATCGAGTTTCCTGTTTTAGATACGCTGCACCTTGAAGAAACGATTCAACAGAAACGTTCAGGCTCTCTCTGGGAGCGTTTAAAAGGGAAAAAACCAGAATCGGTTCGGCTAGCGCAATCTCGACGCCGTTATGGGCTGCCAGACTATACGCCTCACCATGCATTAACCGATGCAATTGCTACCGCAGAGCTACTGCAAGCGCAAATCGCCCATCATTACAGTGAAGAGCAACCCATCAGTGAGTTCTGGCTGTAATATACTTCACGCTTAATAGCGATCAAAAAAGGAGCCAGATGGCTCCTTTTTTTTGCTTAGCTTGAGACAAGATTACAGCTTAAAGCGTTGAATCTCTTGTTCAAGTTCGTGTGATAGCTCAGACAGGTGAGCAGCTTGTTCTGCTGCTTGATGAGCTTCGACTGACAACTCGTTAGACACGTCACGAATACCTTCAGTGTTACGAGTGATCTCAGTGGTTACCGATGCTTGCTCTTCTGCTGCTGAAGCAATCTGCGTTGCCATATCACTGATACGCTCAACAGCAGTGTGGATTTGCGTCAAGCTCGCTGCAGCCGCATTGGCATCATCAACACTGGTATCAGCTAGACGACGACTGTCACCCATAATACCGACCGCTTTGGCTGTTGTGCCTTGTAGCATCTCGATAGTTTCTTGAATCTCTTGCGTTGAAGCATGAGTACGTTGGCTCAATACGCGGACTTCATCTGCAACCACAGCAAAACCACGGCCTTGCTCACCTGCACGTGCCGCTTCGATCGCCGCGTTAAGTGCAAGTAGGTTCGTTTGCTCTGCAATGCCTTGAATCGTTGATAGAATCGTATTGATGCTATTTCCGTGTGCTTCTAGCTCTTGAATCACATCAGTAGCAACTTGAACTTCTTGCGCTAAGTTCTGAATAGAGCCTTGCGTTTGAGTTACTTGGCTTGAACCGTGTGAACAAGCTTGAACCGCTTCTTCTGAGTTACTTGCCGTACTATCAGCATTACCTGCAATTTCTTGTGTCGCTGCTGCCATTTCGTTCACAGCCGTCGCCACCATGTTGATTTCATCTTGCTGGTAAGAGATACGCTGACTACGCTCCTCAGCTTGCTGTGCTGTCGTGCGTGCTTGCTCTGAAAGCGCAGAAGATACGTGGCTAAGCTTAGTAACCATTGTGTGCATGTTGCCAACAAAACGGTTGAAGTTTTCCGCCAGTTTACCTACTTCATCATCACTGCGTGGTTCTAGGCGTTGCGTTAAGTCACCTTCGCCAGATGCAATTTCTTCCAGTGCATTTGATACGCGGTTCAAGTCACGGAACAAGAAACCAACTAGCCAAGAAACTGCAAGAATAACTACAATCGTGATCGCCACAGCAGTAAACAATAGATCTCGTAGTAATACCGCATGACCAGCTTCTTCTGTTGCGCGATCCATTTCAATCGCAAACATCCAATGCGTACCAGGAACTTTATTGAAGTAGTAAAGCTTCTCTTTTCCTTTGATTACCGTATCTTCGATACGACCTTCATCGGCGGCGCGCTCAATTGCCTCTTCTGAAAAATCTTTTAGAACACTGGTGATAGGCTTAAGCGTCAAGCTTTTATCTGGATGCGCTAAGAAGGTGCCTTCATTCATGTCGATTAGCATCGCATGCGCGTTTTCACCTGCATCTAAGTTAATCACATCGCTGATAAGCTGATCGATCAGTACGTCCGCACCAACAACACCAACAAACTGACCATTTTTCATTACTGGCTCAGCAATGGTCACAAGTAGTGCATTCGTGATTGCGTCTTGATATGCGGCGGTGATGATTTGCTTACCCGCTGCATCAGCATCCTTGTACCAAGGACGTGTGCGAGGGTCGTAATCAGCACGGTTACGCTCCGGATGAGAGCGGTACATATCACCGTTTGGTGTACCAAGGAAGATGTCATCGAAGCCACCAGCCTTGCGAGCTTGTTGTAGGAAAGGAACAACGTCTTGCTCGGTCGAGTAATCATTGAACGCAGTGGCAATATCTTTACGGATATTGACCCAATCAGAAATTCCCTCTGACGCAGTAGTACTAAGACTTTGCGCACGTGAATAGACACCTGAACGAGTCTGATCAAATAATTGACCAGCCGACAACCAAGTAAGTGCTGTTGCCATCACAACAACAGCAGAAAGGCTTGCGCCTATAAGCTTTTGTTTTAATGATAATTTCATATTTATAGTTTTTTGAGTTGGGAGAACAGTTAAGGTGCATGAATATTACACACTTTTTTACGACTATTCACTAATTTTTAAAAAACAAAATAGCACATTAACTCTTTGTAAAATATGAACTTTCATGTGTCATTTTTTTGTCTCAAGCGTCATAAAAACCGCACAAAAAAAGCCAGCAAATTGCTGGCCTTTTGATTAATTGTTAGTCAGACGGTTTTATAAAATGCCGAATTACTGACGCTCAGTTCGCATACCCATCAATAAGCTCACACACATTGCAAGCAGAATGAAGGTAAATGGCAGTGCTGTAGAAATGGCACCGGCCTGAAGAGCTTGAACCGCCTCGGAGCCACCAATCCATAGCAGAGCAACAGCAATTGCACCTTCCATGAATGCCCAGAAGACACGTTGAAGTACAGGTGCATCGACTTTACCACCTGCCGTGATACTGTCGATAACAAGTGAACCAGAGTCAGAAGACGTAATGAAGAACACAAGTACCAGCACAACAGCGATGATAGAAAGCATGCTACCAAATGGAAGAACATCAAACATTTGGAACATAGCAAGTGATACGTCAGTCAAGCCATTTGTGCCCAGCTCACCTACTTTATCAACAACTTGCTCGATCGCCAGGCCACCAAATACAGACATCCAAACAACGGTAACCGCAGTTGGAACCAGTAGAACTGCTGTGATGAACTCGCGAACGGTACGACCACGAGAAACACGCGCGATGAACATGCCTACGAATGGCGACCATGAAATCCACCAAGCCCAGTAGAACACTGTCCAGCCTTGGAACCAAGCTTCGTCCGTACGACCAAACGGGTTACTTAGTGGGATGATATTCTCTACGTATGCCATAAGTGTGGTTGGAATCGAACCTAGGCTCGCCGCCCAACCGATAAGACCAACAAGGAGAAGTAGCAAGAACGCCACAACCATGTTGATGTTACTAATGACTTTAACACCACCATCGATGCCGCGTACGACTGAAACAACAGCAAGTAAAGTCACCACGGTAATAACGACGATTTGCAGACCTAGGCCTGGCTCAACACCAAATACGTGATGAATACCACTTGCTGCTTGCTGCGCACCTAGACCTAGGGATGTAGCAAGACCAAATAAAGTCGCAAGCACAGCCAGAATGTCCACAATGTGGCCAGCCCAACCCCATGCACGATCACCCAGAAGTGGGTAGAAGATCGAACGCATAGATAGCGGTAAACCTTTGTTGTAGGCAAAGAATGCTAAAGAAAGTGCTACAACACCGTAAATTGCCCATGGGTGAAGGCCCCAGTGGAACATCGTTGCACCCAGTGCCAATCTCGCGGCTTCTGGTGTATTTGCCTCAACACCAAGTGGCGTTTCATACCAACCGGTGAAGTAAGCGACAGGTTCTGCAACACTCCAGAACATTAAACCGATACCCATACCAGCTGCAAATAGCATTGCAAGCCATGACATAAACGAGTAATCGGCAACAGCGTCTTTACCACCTAGTCGGATCTTACCCATTGGTGAGACGATAAGCGCCAAACAGAAAATAACGAAAATGTTACCTGCAATAATGAACAACCAATCGAATGAACCAATAATTTTCCACTTCAGCCCATCAAGTGCCGTCTTTGCGGTATGTGCATCTAGAACTAATGCAGCGACAAGAAACAGCGCAATTAAACCTGCACTAATACCAAAAACTGGGTTATGAACATCAAAACCCCATTTTTGAACGTTGTCCTGACCTACCGTATAGTCGGTACTATCGATACTGTACTTATCTATACCCTTTGTCATCGTTCCTCTCTATTTTTGTAGTGTTTTTACGTACCAAACAAAAAAATCTTTCGAACACGATACGTTTTGCATTCCGTGAAGGCGCAAGATCCTATCATTTGACACGTTTTTGTCTATCTTTTTGCTATTAAAAAATCCAATAACTTACTTTTCACTGTGTAATTACGGCCTTTGATAGAACAAATCACTACTACAATAGTTAGACCACAAACATTTATTGCTATAATAATTTTAGCTCTTCTTATTTTGTCGAAAAGGCGCGACAAAATGGTATTGAGGACACGGCGTAAAATTGTAGAGGTAATTTTTGATTTCCCCCCTTTAAATAAAGGCGCATTTAAGTTAGTGTCGCCTCGATAAATGTTCCCTACAGACTGGATGAATAAATTGGAAAAGTACGAAGAAGTATTGGTCTCGATTCGTCAGATCATCCGCGCTATTGATTTACATTCTAAAAAGCTGAGCAAAGAGTCTGGATTGACTGCTCCACAGTTGATTTTGATGCGCGCTATCAATGACTTAGATAACGTGACGATTAAACAGTTGTCTAGCCACACTAACATGAGCCAAGCGACCGCAACGACCATTCTAGATAGACTAGAACGAGGCCAGTTTGTTGAGCGTCAGCGCAGTGTTCAAGACAAGCGTAAAGTGCATGCTGTACTTACGAGCAAGGGCCAAGAAGCCTTAAAACAAGCACCAACGCCGCTGCAAGAGCACTTCATTAATCGATTCCAAAAATTGGAAGAATGGGAGCAATCCCTTCTACTATCTTCCGTTCAACGCATCTCGACGATGATGAATGCAGAGGACATCGATGTTGCTCCAATGCTAGAGCTTGGTAGCATTACCAAAGCCGATTAGTTTCGCTCCCACGTGCTCGCTTTTTGCGGGCACTACTCTCCTACTCAGTCAACCCAGTTTCAAACGCATATTTTGCTAACTCTGCCGTCGAATGTAAGTCCAACTTGTGCTTAATGTTATGGCGATGCGTCTCTACCGTTCGATAACTAATATTGAGTAAAGTGGCGATTTTCTTGCTGCTGTTTCCTTGAGCAACCAATTTAAGTACCGCTTCTTCCCTGCGGCTGAGAGGATTCGTTTTTTGCGTGGCAGGCACCACTTCTTGGGTAAAGAGCGTTTGTGTGACGGATTCACAGAAATACGTCGAGCCTTGGTTCACCGTTTTTATTGCTTGCACCATTTTCTCGGCCGAGATTTCCTTGAGCATATATCCTACCGCACCAGCTTGCATGACCTTCATGATGTATTCGCGATTATCGTGCATGGTCAACATAAGTATTTTGCTCTCTGGAAGCGCTTCTTTAATCACACCAGTCGCTTCAATACCGTTCATTATTGGCATGCTGATATCCATCAATATGACATCCGGTTGCAAGTGCTTTGCGACCTCTATCGCTTCCAAGCCATTACTTGCTGTGCCCACCACTTCGATGTCAGGCTCTAACTCCAAACGAGCCATGAAGCCATCCAATACCACTTGATGATCATCGACAATCACTACACTAATCGGTTTATCCATAAACTATTTCATCCAAATTAAGCAGCACAGTAATCTCTGTTCCCAAGCCAAGCTCACTCATTAGCTCAAATTCACCACCGATGAACTCTACACGCTCTTGCATGTTCCTTAACCCAATCCCTTGTTGGTGCACTGCATGGTTAACCACAAATCCAACGCCATCATCACGTATGAGTAATTGCAGCATATTGCCCATTTTTTGCAAAGTAACCGTTACTTTTTTCGCTCGCGCATGTTTTTCAATGTTATTCAAAGACTCCTGAGCGACACGATATAGCGTCGTTGCGACTTCCGAAGTCAGTTTATGCTGCTGAGTATCGAAATTGCTCTCGATATCAATCCCGGAATGGGAATGAAAGTCCTGTAGCAAGGTCGTCAGTGCTGCTTCTAAACCGATATCATCGAGGGCGCTTGGACGGAGCTGATGAGAAATATGCCGCACCTCATTTATCGCGGTGACGAGCGATCGTTGTGATTTATCTAAGTGGGATTTGAGTTTTTCGTCTTCCAGTCTATGACTCATTAAGTCTAAATGACATTTACTGGAGACTAACAACTGATTGATTCCATCATGCAGTTCTCGCGCTAAATGCTTTTTCTCATCTTCTTGGAACATCACGGTTTTATGTGCCAATTCTTTCAGGTTCTTATCAGCGAGGCGATGCTCATGCAGATTGATCGCCAGAGTGAGAACAATGATTACAGCAACGGTCACCGCTAAGATCACGACGACTGAGAAAAATGTCGTTTCGATATTTTTGTTCACTGCTGCGCGCATATTGGCGACTTCTCGGCTGACATCCTCAATATACAGCCCAGTCCCTATCATCCACTCCCACTTATCGAGCCATGCAGCGTAACTAAGCTTAGGGACGACTTCACCCGTAGATGGCTTTTGCCACAGGTACTGATGAAATCCACCACCTGATTGCGCTTGATACAATAAAGCTTCGATTAAGCGATCGCCATTTTCGTCTTCAAGATAGAGTAAGTTTTCCCCGACAAGCTCCGGAAGAACTGGGTGTACAAGGTTGGTACCATATTTATCATAAGCAAAAAAATAGCCGTCCGACCCATAACTCAAACGATTTAAAATCGCTTTCACACGCGTTTTGGCAACACTCTCTTCTAAAGTCGGATCGTTGTAGATGTAAGAAATGGAGTCAAAAGCGACGTCGACCGTATCTTTCAGCGCCGCTTCTTTTGATTGGATCAGGTTTTGATGAAAGATCTCCACCTCCCTTTTGCCAAGGGTCTTGGTTTGATAGATAGAGATCCAGCTGATACTCGCTGACACCAATACCACGGGTATCAGTGTCAGCAGAATTAACTTTGCTTTGAGAGGCATCCCTTCCCTCCATGAAACGCTGCCTTTACAGCTTACTATCTTAGCAGTACAAACGAGTCGATTGTGTCTGCATAGACATAATTAACAGCTTAACAACTTGTCTCAAAAGGTAAAAACTCTCAGTTCACAAAATCTCTTTCTTATCGAGTGATTAACTCATACCGTAAAAACCTGGGAAAAACAGCAAAGACGCCAACACAACAATCTGAATCGCGATGAATGGCATCACACCTTTGTAGATATCTCGCGTAGTAACCCCTGCTGGCGCGACACCTTTTAGATAGAACAAACTAAAGCCAAATGGCGGTGTGAGGAACGACGTCTGCAAGTTCATCGCAATAAGAATCGCAAACCACGTCATATTAATGCCCATCAATTCAGCGACTGGCGCAATAATTGGCACGATGATAAAACAGATTTCAACGAAGTCGATAAAGAAACCTAAAATCAGAATCACCACCATGGTAATAATAAGGAATCCCCACTTTTCACCCGGCAGTTCTAACATCCACTCTTCAACTAAATAATCACCACCAGTGTAGGTAAATGCCATTGAGAAGGCGGTCGCACCAAGTAAGATCGCAAAGACCATTGCGGTTACTTTAACTGTCTCTTTTGATGCATCATAAATCATCGACCAACTAAACTGCTTATACAATAGCGATAAAATAATCGCACCTGCACCACCCAGTGCCGCTGACTCTGTTGGTGTTGCAATCCCTGCAAAGATGGAGCCCAATACCACGATGATCAATGCTAAAGGTGGCAATACAGCTTTCAGTGCGGTGAGCACTTCTTGCTTACGACTGATCGACTCATCGCGCTCTATCGCCTGTGCGGCTTGAGGGTTCAACTTCGCGTAGATGAGAATGTAGATCACATAGGCGCCAACAAGTGTAATACCGGGCCAGATCGCAGCTTGAAATAGGTCCCCTACCGGTACGCCAAGTACATCACCCAACAAGATCAACACGATAGAAGGTGGGATAATTTGGCCCAACGTGCCAGACGCACAAATAGTCCCACACGCTAAACCTTTGTCGTAATTGTACTTGAGCATCACAGGAAGAGATATTAAGCCCATCGCAACAACTGATGCGCCTACCACACCCGTTGAAGCTGCAAGCAATGCGCCAACTAACACGGTAGAAATAGCGATACCACCGCGAACGCCACCGAACAAACGCCCCATTGATTCTAGTAGCTGTTCAGCAAGCTTCGTTTTCTGTAGCACTAGCCCCATAAAAACGAACAGCGGTACGGCCATTAGCACCGTATTTTCCATAATGGACTGAATTCGATATGGCATAAAAGCAAACATCTCGATGCCTTCAGCCCAAACACCAAAAATCAGCGCGATACCACCAAAAGTAAAGGCAACGGGAAATCCCAATAGAAGCGCAAAGAGCGCAACAAAAAACATCACTATACCGATCATAATGACTTCCTTTTACGACTTACCGTTATTACCGGCATAGATGAGATGAGGGTTGACAATTTTGTTGATTGAATGAAGTAACAATCCAATACCACTCACCGCCATAAAGAAAAATGACAGCGGAATCATCGCTTTGATAATCCAACGATATGGTAAGCCACCTGGGTCACCAGACGTCTCGCCTAACGCGTAGCTTTCCTTAGCGAAATCAACACCAAACCAAGCCACCAGTAGGCAAAAAGGGAATAAGAAAAATAGTGTGCCTATGATGTCGATGATGGATTGTGCTTTGTAAGATAAGCGTTCATAAAAAATGTCGACGCGAACATGGCCACCGGACTTAATTGCGTAAGGCACACCAAGCAAGAACACGGCAGAGAATAGATGCCATTCCATTTCTTGGAATGCGATAGACACATCATTAAACACGTAACGCATGACAACGTCGTACACAACGTTTGCTAACAACAAAATAAACAGGATGCTGGATAACCATCCGAGAAAATCGCTAAAGCGGTTAAATAATCGCTCAATATAAATAAGACTTCTCATTCCGAACTCCGTGGAACGTTTAGATGCGCTCCGCTATGGTGCGGAGCATTCATTATGAAGTTTTCTTGGGCTTCGATAGCAGGCTAAACCTCTCGGCATCGCCTGCTTCACAACGTTATTGTTGAGCTTGACTGTTTAAGTACGCTCGGTGCGAAATATCTGACCATGGTCGAACTTGATTCATATAGTTCGCTTGCGACTCTTGAATCTCTTTCGCCAAAGCATCTTTTTCTGCATGTTCTTTCAACAAACGATCGTTTGCTTCTCTCAACGCAGCTACTACTTCAGGTGGGAAATCTTTTACTTCAACATTTGGGTATTCAGACTTAATAGATGCCCAGTTTTTGCCGCTTTCGTGTTTCGATTGCGTGTACATATCGTAAGCGGCCGTTTTCATGGCTACTTGCAAAATCGCTTTTAGATCATCAGGTAGACGGTTCCAGGTGCGCTTGTTAACGAGGAACTGAAGCTCAGTCGCTGGCTCATGCCAACCTGTGTAGTAGTAAGGAGCGATTTTGTGGAAGCCCATACGTAGATCCAGCGATGGACCAACCCATTCCAAGGCATCAATTGTGCGACGCTCTAGAGAAGTATATAGCTCACCAGGGGCGATATTCGTTGGCTTGGCACCTAACTCAGCCAAAATCTCACCAGCAAACCCTGGGATACGCATTTTCAAACCCTGTAAGTCCTCGACGGACTTGATCTCTTTTTGGAACCACCCGCCCATCTGAGTATCGGTATTACCGCCAGGGAAAGACATCAAGTTATGTGGAGAGTACACTTTTTCCATCAGCTCCATACCACCGCCGTAGTAAAACCATGCATACTGCTCGGTTGGCAACATACCGAAGGGCATAGAAGTGAAGTAAAGTGTGTTTGGAACCTTACCCTTCCAGTAATAAGACGCTGAGTGACCCATGTCATACTGACCCGACTTAACCATATCAAACACCCCAAAAGGCGCTTTATGCTTGTTTGCGGAATCAATGCGGATTTGCAAACGTCCGTTGGACATCTCTTCCGCCATTTTGGCCATGTTTTTTGTGGTATCACCAAAAATTGGGAAATTAGGCCCCCAAGTTTCAGCAAGCTTTAAACGATAGACTTTTTCAGCAGCGTTTACAGAAGTCGCTGCGAGTGCCATCGCGGCAGCGACAGCGGTTGTTTTGAGCACTCGTTTTAAAGATTTTTGGATTAGACTCATCGTTCACGTCCTTTATCACCAAGGTAATTGTTGTCATCCATTTCATTAGGATTGGCTGTATTCGGTATAAAAGATGTAACAATGTTGTCTAATGCGAAATGGGCATGAACACGGAAGCGAGTGATTCATCAATAAGGCATTAGCCTAAGGTATTACGTACAAGTACGTAGGAAAACCGTCATGACAAAAGACTAATAATAGCAAAATCAATAAATTATATTTTTATCTATGAATAAAAATAAAAGACAATACTTACGTATTTTTCTGCCAAAAAATTTACATAGTATTTAAGAAAATGTGACAAACCACTTATTGGTAGTGTTAAAGTCAGTACTTAATGCATTATTTCCAATACCAAGATAAAAAAATACCTCGGCATCAGCCGAGGTATTCAATCTAGAACGGTAGCGGTAATTAAACTGCTTTGTAGATAACTTTGTTACCTGCTAACTGCTGTTTTTGAACTAGGTTTTCTTCAAGAAGCTTCTTTAGTGCGCCAGTAGCCCATGATGCCGCTTTAGTATCTTCTTGACCTGCAGCTAGACCGATGCCTTTAGGGTTAATACCTTCAGCATTCGCAATAACGATGTCTAATACTTGTTGTTGCTTAGGAGTAAGGGCAACATCAACTGTTTTCACTGCAGCTACTTTTTTATCAGCTACTACTTTCTCCGCAACAGCTTTTTCAGCAACAGAAGGTGCTACTGCTTTTTCCGCAACAGGCTTCACTGCTTTAGGTGCTGCAGCTAAGTTTGCTACTGTCGCTTTAATGCGTTTTTGCAGTTTCATCTGCACTTTACGCTTATGAGCAAGTCTCATTGAATATTTCTCCAGTTCACTGCATCTCAGCAGGGATGAAAATTTGAAGCGCGTTTTATACCAAAATTCACAAGCAATTTGTAGGTTTTAGCGGCGAAACGCGATGAAAAATGCGCTCAAAGCATAGAACGTCTACTATTTAATCAGATATTTTATGAACGGATTTATTGAATACTGGGTATAAAAACAGAGGTTTGTTTTATTTTAAATGCAAATCAATGCACATAAAGCTGCCCACTCATTTTTGGACAAGTATTCGATGAGGTTATAAGCATGGAAACGCTGCACCTAACAAATTCACATTTCAAACCCGACTCCCCTATCAACAGAATACTTTTGTTGCTCGTTGCACTCATCACTTTGTTTTTGGTTGCCATTTCTCCGGGATGGAAGCAAGCCATGTTGTCGGTCATTTTGATGTCTGCAATCGTTGGTTTCGCCATCTTGATGATTAAGAAAAGCCAAGTCACTTTTACGCTGACAGCTTCTCACTTTCAGCAACACCTTTTTAAAGGAGGTTGGGTCGTCCGATGGCGAAATATTGAGTCAATCGGTATTTGTAGCTACCAACAGGAAGGGTGGCACCAACCGCTACCTTGGATCGGTATTCGTCTAAAACACTACTCACCCTACTTAAATTCAATCTGCCCTCGTATAGCGACAGAAATTCTCCTCAGCCAGCGAGCACTGCTTTACTTAGGCGCGAAACAAAATCAGTGTGAAGATAAGTTTGAGGATATAGTGCTTGACCCTAAACCGTATATAAACAGAGATGGGATTGAGTACAAAGGTTTGTTAGCGATGCTCGCCAACCGGATGAAGTATCAGAGAGGCTTTTATGGCTACGATCTATTTATATCAGCAAGTGATCTAGATCGTGAGGCTGAGGATTTTGTGGGACTGACTCGGCGATACTTAGCTGCCGCCGAGCCAGAATAATGCTTAGTACACGCACTTTTAGTAAAGCGGCATCTCGTCAGCAACGAACGGGTTAGTTTTACGCTCATGACCGAAAGTCGATTGAGGGCCGTGACCAGGGACAAACGTGACATCATTGCCTAAAGGCCACAATTTCTCTTTGATAGAACTAATCAACGTATTGAAATCACCTTGTGGGAAGTCAGTTCGACCAATGCTACCGTTAAACAAAACGTCACCCACAAACGCTAAACGCGCTTCTTCACTGTAAAGCACAACGTGACCAGGTGTATGACCAGGTGTGTGGAATACGTTCAGCACTTGATTACCAAAAGTGACAGTGTCACCCTCATTTAGCCATTGGTGCGGTTCAAACGCTTCTGTCAGCGGGAAACCAAACATTTGGCTCTGACCTTCCAAACCTTGCAACCAGAAGTTATCTGCCTTGTGAGGACCAACAATCTCTGTACCGCCAAGCAGTGCAGACAGCGGTTCCGTGCCACCTACGTGGTCCAAGTGACCGTGTGTTAGCACTAGGTTTACCACGTCAACACCCAGCTCTTTGATAAGCATAGCGAGCTGCTTTTCATCGCCGCCTGGGTCAACCACAATACCTTTCATGGTTTCGTCACACCAGACAATAGAACAGTTTTGAGAGAAAGATGTTACTGGAACAACTTGGTATTTCAGAGCCATAGATAACCTATACCGAATAAATTTGCATGAAAACTGCCGCAACTATGACACTAAGGCCTAGCGACTTCAAGCTTTGAACTGTGGGTAATCGACGACGTTCTGAGACTAGAAACCTTGTCTCAACTAGCACTACCAGGAACGAACAGCTCCCGTATCGATATGAACAAAGTTACTACCTGGATAATAACCCACGCCACCGGCTTTTAGGCTTAATGCAGCATCACGAACCGTTGAAAGCTTCACGCCGTCTAAACGAAAATCAATGGCCTTTCCTTCCATGTGCATGCTCTTTTTCGCTACACGAGAAGACCCGTTGCGCAGCGAGGCGTTAGTGGCAGGAGAACGGTAACCTGAAATGACGATCACCTCTGCTTCTGTACCAATTAACTTTTGAATTTGGCTTATTTGATCGAACAAGCGTCGATCCATCGGATGAACCTCATTCCGTCGATGGTCTCGACAAAACTCATTCAGCCTTTGAAGTTCATCATTAATGTATCGTTTTCCATCGAAATAGCATGTTTCGAGGATCTCTCCAGTATTAAGATTGTTCATCGCCAGCGCACGTGGCTCGTCAGGGAGTGAAGCCCAAGAAAATGATGGCAGGGCAGACACCAACACCACACCACCAGCGGTCATTTTAAGGAAATCTCGGCGGGAAAAGTTACGACTTACCATTTCAAAATACAGTGCTCAACAACTAGACAAGTCGTGGACATTAACCAAACACATTTGTCACGTCAAATGCATAAAATGCTCCATCTTGATTTTCAGATGCAGTAATTATTGATTAATTATTGAACGAAAAGAGAATTCTTCGTTTTGTAAATTTTCCTTAAAGATTTCAACTGCGGTGATCGTACTTATAGATATCATCACGGTAGTAAAGCGTTCCCTCTTCCAACCATGCTGTTTGATAAATGATGTGTACTTGAATGCGCTCTCCCAAAGGAACTGACGTGTTAGACCGACGAGAACTTTCTCGCTTTTTCGCTAAACGTTCTTCCAACCCCTGAGTTTTGAACAGAAGTTCTGCTAACTGGTCTGCATGTTCTACACGAACACATCCTGAGCTGAATGCGCGTCTGTCCTGTTCAAACAAGTTCTTACTTGGCGTGTCATGCAAATAAATAGCTTGTGGGTTAGGCATATTGAACTTGTACAATCCCAGTGCATTTTGTAAGCCCGACGCCTGTCGCATACGATAAGGAAATGTTCTCGGATTCACCGTTGCCCAATTGATGGTTGTAGGGTCAATAATTTCGTTCGAAGTCCAAGACCGAATGATTTGAATGTTATGGTTAATCAAATACATCGGATTACGTTTTACTTTAGGAATAATGTCTTTAACCATGATAGTCCAAGGCACGTTCCAAGTTGGGTTGAGAATAACTGAATCCAGTGCTACCGACATGATGGGCGTTTTTCTTGATGCTCTCCCTACCACGACTTTAGACTCAAACAAGGGTTGACCGTCATGCCAATACGTGACTTCGTATCCAGGCACGTTAACAAAGACAACATTATCCCTTTCTTTCGACCAAATTCTTGAACGCTCAGAATTCAACGCCAGCAGATGCAATCGCTCTTGAGGAGAAAAGTTGATCCATCGAATGGTATTCGGGCCGATAACGCCATCTTCTTTCAAACCATGAATACGCTGGAACTCTTTTATCGCAAGCTCTAATTGTTCGTCATATTCTTCAGTGACTAAATCCAAGTAAGAAACATCTACGCCTACGATCTCCATTCGCTCAATCAATAGGGGTCTGTTTTCTAATATATCGCCAACACGTGCTAGCCCAGTTTGTTGATAGGCAGGATATTGGTACTGAGAATGTTCCGATAGCGAAGAATAGGCGGAGTAGAAAGCATCATCTGTTTGTAATGGAGACCGGAGACTTGCCAAAAACTGACCAAGTTTGCCAACCGTAATCTCATTACTCAAAACCGATAAAGTATCGATGCTAGGAGCGGGTAACGTAACATGGGCTTTGTCTGTAAATAGCCAATTAATCCCTTCTTCGGGGAGTTGCTCAAGATAACTAAGGTACATCAAGAGTGAATCTGTCATCACTAAATCGAAGTCGAGATTATCTCCCTGCCACCTTACTTGGTTTATCCGGTGAAGTTGATTTTCGAATTCATCGGTGACATCCGCAAGTGCAACCAGGTTTACTTGAAAAAGAAACTGCTCAATATCACTTTCATTTTCCCAGTTCAAACGGTAATTGGTGCTTTGATACAGTTGATCAATCACCTCTGGATAATGGATCATTTTTTCTACAGACAGCTTTTGTACCGCTCCCTCTTGCTCGACTTGCGCTGAAGCTTCGAGAGAAACGACGGTGGAAAAGCTGCAAAACGGCACCAGAAGTGCCGTCATGATTAAAACCCTAGCAAACACTGAAATGATCCTTGCGCTACTTGCCATAATAAAAAGTATGGCAAATATCTCACAGCTTGCAGGTTTAAAATTAAGAATCTGATGCCGAAAACGACAACAAAACTCTCTATAAGTAATTACTCAATGATCTTTCTAGATAATTCTCGACCAATGGTTGTCCCATTGCACTCCGCTTGCGAAGGTACTTTTTGACTCTTCAGGCCTTTGCTCTACCACTTTTCCCGCCCCAGAGCTGACTCGGAACTCATCGCCATAGACCACAACACCAGAGGCATCTGGTAACGCACTTAGCTCGACCAATTTGCCCGTAGATTTAGACCATATACCATAACAACTGCCCGGAGGCGAAGTGGCTAAGATCCATTCATCGGTTGCTGCAATACTCGCAACGTAGTGATTGAAACGCGCCCACTCTTCAGGCTCAGCTTGAAGATCTTGCATTTCACCACCACGCGTGTGCATGGCGATCAAGGCTGGATACTCGTCCGGCTCACCACGATATTGCTGACCACAAAGCACGGTTTCCGCACCATCATGAGCTAAATGGCGAATACTCAACTTATGATCCGGTAAAGACACTTGATCCAGTAGCTCACCCTTCTGTGAAAGGTAACTCAGGCTGGGTTTCATGCTATCAAGATTGAGAGGTTCACGACCGTTAGTGTGTACGCCACCGACGCCAATCGCCAATACACCATCAGGCATCATGATCACTTCATGAGGACCAAGGCCAAAACCCGTTAACTCATCAATCTTTTGATATTGCTTCTGCACATCATAAACACCAATGATCCCGCGGCTTGTCCCCCTCTCCCCTTCTGTGGCAAATAGCAACGTGCCGTCATGGGAGTAAACACCATGTCCGTAAAAATGACGATTTGGCGTTGCTAGTTGCAGTTTGATCATCTGCTCTGAGCGATAATCAAACACCATGAAGAAAGTACCAGGTCGACGACCAAAAACTACGGCGTGGCCTTGTTGGTTGGTTGCTACACCGTGACCACGCTCAGGAATCGGCAATGAAGATAGCGGCATACCATGCTCATCCGCCACCACCGCTGCGAATTTATCTCGACCAATGATAGAACAGCCGATCAACGCAGGTTCACGTGAGCTTGTTGAAGCACAACCAAATGGCATCATAGGTATAGCCGCCCCGAATAGAGCGGCTTTCAGCAAGGTTCGGCGGGTTTGATCAGTCACCATCGGTTGCATTAAATCCTATAACTACGCCAAGCTCGATCGCCACTTCTTCGTGAATCAGGTACTTCAATTGCTCTAGCTTATTGTATTGAGAGAGCACCATGCGATAGCCTTCTTTTGTTTGTAGTGCAGCAAACAAGCTCTTATCTTCTGGCCAAGTTTCTAACGCCATTTCAAACTGATGAACGACACGGTCTGCGAGATCTGCATGGCCTTGCCCTCTAAGTAGCGCATCTAAACCATTCCCGTTAGCAAAGTACAACGCTTCCATCCCTTGAAGGTTGGCTTTTAAGTTTGAAAGCGAGGTCTCGGAACGCCACGATTCTGAGAAATACGGGCGAGGCTTACCAATCTTCGCTAGCGGTCGGCTCAACTTCTTCATGCTGTATTCAAGCTGATTCGAGAGCAGTGAAATGTACTCAGATTCCCATTCCGTCATCTCTAGCGATTTCCAAGGGTTCTCTGCCCAAGAATCCGCGATGATCTGCGCTTTGTCATCAAGGTTTTCAGCAATCGAAACGCCTGTCGCACAAGTATTGCCGTTGCTAGATAAGGTCGACGCTTTATCGTAAAGCAGCCATTCCAATGCACCTAAACCTTGTACGGTGACACTTTGGGTGGAGATATCTTCTGCACTCCAAGCTTGATCAGATTTTGTCAGTACGGACATTTTACGACCAGTGGTGTTCTTTTTATCTGGCCAAAACTGAACATTCCAGCTTTGCTCCAGCGCCGTAGCAGGGCCACGTTCTTGACCTTGTAATGCCATCCACACAAGCATAGTTTGATGCCATTGCTGTTTTACTTGTGCATCATCTTTCGACTCTGATGCGCAGTAATCTGCGAAGCGTTGTTCAAGTTCTGTGGTTTGCGCTAAAAACGTCTGAGCTGATTGAAACTCCACCTCGTACACGCTTTGAGAAATATGACTTGTACTCTCAGGCTTGGCAGAGCTCGAACCGATGGTCGATTGGCAACCAACCAAACTTAACGTTGCGGCAATCGCACTCACTAATAGTGTTTTTTTCATGGTTGCTTCCTTATAGAGAATTCAGAAACGCAATCAATGCGTCACGTTCTTTTTTGTTCAGTGCTAAGACGTTTTGTTTCGCCGTTTCAGCTTCGCCGCCGTGCCACAACACTGCTTCCATCAGGTTACGAGCGCGACCATCATGTAAGAAGTAAGTATGTCCGTTTACTTCTTCGGTATAACCAATGCCCCATAGCGGTGCTGTTCGCCACTCGCGGCCGTTTGCTAGGTATTCCGGACGGTTATCGGCTAAGCCTTCACCCATGTCATGCAAAAGCATGTCGGTGTATGGGTGGATAAGCTGCTCAGAAAGCGCTGGTAACTCTGGTCGTTTCGCCGTTTTAACACTGGTCTTGTGGCAGCTTTCACAGCCAGACGCAGCAAAGATTTGCTGACCAAGTTTCACGTTAGGGTCATTGACATTACGGCGAATAGGTACGGCTAAGTGTTGGCTGTAAAACTCTACGAAGTCGAGAATATTTTCACTCACTTCAGGTTTGCCGCCATTTGGCATGTCGTCACAAATGCTTTGTTTCGAGGTACAGTTTTCATTTGGGAATAAATGGCTCGTAAGACCCACATCACCATTGAATGCTGCTGCATTTTGCTGCATTAACGTCGGTTGTCCTGCTTTCCAGCCAAAACGACCAATCGAGAAGTCGTCCTTTTCAATATCCCACACCTTATTGACTTTGCCTGAGATACCGTCTTTGTCGGCATCTTGTTCATCAGCCCAAGCAAGTAGCGTTTCGTCGGGAATACTCTCTAACAAACCAAGGCCGATCATTGGCGGTGCCACGCGTGCTGAGAACTCGGTATCAGGGTGCATATCGCCGTAACCCAGATCGGTAATGTTCAAATGAGGTTTTCTTAGCGTCACCGTCGTACCGTCTTTAAATTTCACTGGGACATCGGTGTAAGTGATTTCGATTTTGCCTTCTGGCGTTTGATCTTGCAGGGCGAAATCTTGAAGCTGGCCACCATAAGTCGGCTCAGGTATGCCGCCATCTTTGATGTAAGCTTTCTTTTGTTCTGGCGTCATCGTAGGAATGCTTAAGCGCACTAACATAGACACGGCATGTAAATCATCTTTCTCTGGCGGATGACCACGACCGTCTTTGATGTGGCAGTTCTGACAACCATTGGTATTAAAAAGCGGGCCTAGGCCGTCACGAGCGTCCGTTGACGCTGGCGCTTGTACCCAAGGGTTGCGGAAAAAGCTGTTACCGACACTAAAATCGAGGCGTTTGCTCATTGGCAAGTTAGCAGCAGGAAGAGAATAGGCATTCGCGCCGTCTTTTTTAACACTGGTTTTGCCACCGGACTTAACATCGTAAGCCATGGCAGAAGAAGAAAGGATCGCGGCTAGCGCAGAAATTAGGTATGGCTTCATATCATTGCTCTACATAGACAACAAGGGTGATAACAACGAGCTCAAACGGCAAAAGGGCTCACAAAGAGCCCTTATTTATTATGGTTTTCTTATTAAAACTCGTGGTCAGCAGTATCAGGGCTTAGGCTGTCGATGCCGACAATGCTTGCCGCGCGCTCAATCGCACCGGTTTGTGCTACCAACGACATGATGGTGTCGTTTACTAGCGCGTTGCCCTGTGCGTTACCCGCTGCAATAAGTTGGTCAAAGTGCTGGTTGTTCTTCTCTGCAGAAGTCACTAGCTCACCAACTTGGCTAAGTGTTGTATCAAACTGCTTTTGAATGTCGGTCGCAGCTTTCTTATCTTTTTGAACAACAAGATCAGCAATACTTGGACCAGATAGCTCTTTGCCGTTTACACCTTTGTATGTACCTGTGTAAACGTTGTAGATGCCTTGCTCATTGTAGTAGTGAGAATTATGCGTGTTGTCTGAGAAACAATCGTGCTCGTCTTCAGTTGAGTTCGCTTCTAGTGCCACTTTCATGCGCTCACCCGCTAGCTCACCTAGAGAAAGAGAACCCATGCCGAATAGCATCTTACGTAGACCATTGTCCGCTGAGTCGTTCAGTAGCTCTTCACGGTAGTTACCTTTTACTTCAGCAGACCACTGCTTTTCCATCCACTCTAGGTCTTGAACCAGTAGATCAGCGGCTGCTTTTAGGTACTCTCCACGACGCTCACAATGGCCATTCGTACACTCAGAACCCACAACGAAATCAGTGTAAGCACGTTGACCTGCACCCGCGTTAGTGCCGTTTAGGTCTTGACCCCAAAGCAAGAATTCAATCGCGTGGTAACCTGATGCAACGTTTGCCTCAGAACCGCCTACTTCGTTTAGATCCGCTAGCAATTCTGGAGTGATTTTTGAAACGTCCAGTTTAGAAGCACCGATCTGTAGGCTAGTGTTCGCGATGATGTTGGCAGCAGCGCCCTCGTTACCCAATTCGTATTGGTAATCAGCCGCTACGTAGTCAATCAAACCTTCATCAAGTGGCCATGCGTTCAGCTGACCTTCCCAATCATCAACAATCGCGTTACCAAAACGGAAAACTTCAGACTGTTGGTAAGGCACGCGAGAATCTAGCCAAGCTTGTTTTACTTCTTCAAGCTTTTTCGCTGATGGTGATTGTAGAAATTCGTCGATTTTCACATCAAGCGCTTTCGCTGTTGTTACTGAATCAGCAAATACAGCATGGGCAACGTCCGCGTAATGTTCGACTACTTGTTGTTTAGTTACTGTGGCAGCAACGGTAGAACCACTGGCAATGAGGAGTGATGCAGCAATAGATTGGACTAAAACTTTTTTTGCATTCATCTGAAGCATCCTTGTTGAGCTTTTCAATTATCGTATTGGTAGTGCTAATTATTCTTATTTGCACTTTAGTCTCGAGATAATACAAATTTACAATTTATTTGCAACTCCAGATACAAAAAAAACCTCATAAAAATGAGGTTTTTCACAGGCTTTATTGTCAGTTTTATCTTTAGGATTAAACCTTTAGGTCATGTTTTCCGTGAGAGACTTTTGCCTTCAGATAATTTTCGTTGCCATCTTTGATATGTGCAGAGGTATTGACAACCTCGCCAATTTCAATTCCGTACTCAGATAACTCACGAATTTTCTTAGGGTTGTTCGTCACGAGGCGGATCTTATTCACGCCTAAAGCTTCTAGCATTTGTGCTGCTTCTGTGAAATCACGCAGGTCATCATCAAAGCCCAAATGGTTGTTAGCTTCGTACGTGTTCATGCCCTGGCTTTGTAAGCGGTATGCATCGATCTTATTGTACAAACCAATACCACGACCTTCCTGACGGAGATACAAGATGATACCACCGGACTCGCCCATGCGATTGATCGTCTCTTCTAGTTGCTCACCACAGTCACAGCGTGAAGAGTGGAACACATCGCCTGTCAAACACTCAGAGTGCATACGAACTAAAGGCATGTCCTGAGTTTGGTCCGCTTGTTTAAAGATAATAGCAACATGCTCTTTGTCTGTCTTCAGACCATGGAAAGACAGAATTTCGGCATCAATGTTACTTTTTGCCCCGACTTTAAAATCTACTCTGGCACGTACTTCCGCCATATCTATACTCACTCGATTTATTGCTTGATGCGCTTGATGCGTTTTCGTTATTGCATTCATGGGATTTACTCGTTGCTCTTCAACTATGGGGACTGATACCGCATTTTGCAATATAGAGATCACAATTGAGGGCAGTTATCCACTCAAGACAGCAAAAGAGAAACACTCTCCAACTGAACAATTGTTATATTATAACAATTTAAAAAAACTACAATAAAAAACCCCAGACAAATTTTGTCTGGGGTTTCAAGAAGGTCGTTTGGTCTATCTTTTAATGGGTCTGACTGCGCTTCCAAACGGCGAGTTCAATCCAAACTGCTTCGAGTTCTTGGATTTCCTCGTCGGTCAACACGGCGAGCGTTGAAGTAACTTGAGGCAGGTTCGGTGATTGCAATGCACGAATCTGCGAATAGAAGTCTTTTTTAAGTTGTAATATAACTGAATCCACTGCGTGCACCTATTTCGTTCTTTTATTACTTATCCAGCTCAAAATTTTTATTTTCTTTATACTGGAAACTTCATAAATTCGGAAAAATGATAACATTCTGCTTGTTAAGTGCACAATTTATTTTTAATAGTGGAATAACGGTCACATTAATTACGCTTCACCATTCGGATCGAATATAAGACAAAAAAGATCAAAAATAGCACAGGAAAGATCCACAACAGCGCCGTGGAATAATTTAATGGTGGTTGGTACAGAACAATATTCCCATAACGAGCAACTAGATAGTCCTTTATTTCTTGATCTGAGCTGCCTTCATTGGCCATCGTATACACTTTCAACCTCAGGTCTTTAGCCGCTTGTGCATTAGACTCGACAAGGTTTTGGTTTTGACACTGCGGGCAGCGTAATGCCTTGGCTAACGAGGTTGCACGCTGTTGCACTTCAACGGAATGAAATTCAAACAGATCAACATTCTGTTCTATATCCGCACTTCTCGTGAAAGGAGAAAATAGTATAAATAGGATTAAAGTGAGGAGAAGATTATTAAATCGAAACATTCAAGTATCCTGAAAATATATCGTTCCATTTATCTGCCGTTAGCTCTCCACGATATTTGATCAATATACGACCATTTGGATCAATCAAGTAAGTTTCCGGCGTTCCGATAACACCTAGCTCCACAGCGAGCTTTCCATTAGGGTCACTAATTACTTCAATATATGGATTTCGTTTAGAGCTCAAATATTCACGAGCGGCTTGTTTTTGATCTCTATAATTCAGCCCAATAATAGGCACACCGAGTTCTGCTAACTGCAATAATTCTTCATGCTCTCGTTTGCATACTCCGCACCAAGATGCCCAAACATTCAATAATTTATATCCGTCGCTTTTGAACAACTGCTCAGAAACCATGTCATCAGAGATCAGAGAAGTAGAGCGAAAATTAGGTGCATCTAAATTTCGTTGTGGGGACAATTCAACATGTGGTCGCTCAGACAAAGCCACCGCAGTTACTACAGCAAACACGGCAACAGCCACAAACAGACCTGCGAGTTTAAGCGTATTTCTCGATCGCATTGATAGCCTCTCTCCTTTTCTTTAGGCCGGTTAATAGCGCACCAAACACAGCTAGTAGCCCGCCAGACCATATCCACCAAATACCTGCGCGGTACTGAACTTTAATCGCATAAGCATGAGTATCGACTTTGTCACCCAATGTCACGTAATAATCGCCATGCCATAGTGAACGAATCGCAGGCTCGGTCATATTCATCACTCGCACAGGGTAATGACGCTTTTGCGGGTTGAAATTGAGCATGCGGCCATCTTCCAAGTGCAAGGTGATCTGTCCTTGTTCCGCGGTGTAGTTTGGCCCCACCAGCCATTCGATACCATGATAATCAATAGTGATCCCCGCCCTTTGTTGAGAACTGCCGGGTTCGACACGTAAATTATGTTCATATGAGTAGTGACTGTTGAATACAGCTCCACTCACCGCCAGCGCAAAACCGATATGTGCCATCACGATTGGCATGAGTTTGCGCTTATTGGAACAACGAAACAGCATAACGAGATGCGCCACAATCACCCAAGTAGCCAATATTATGGTTAGCAATACTTCGAAATGCAGTACGTTCACTGAGAACATAAACCCGATCCCAGAGACTATAGATAACGCAATACTAATCGCGATATCAGTGCTTCCACTCGGAACTGCGCCTTTTGTCCATTTCAGCACTGGCATGAATGCTAAGGCAATCAGAGCCAGTATGCTTAATGGAAAGGTCAGACTATTAAAGTAAGGTGCGCCAACCGAAATGTTCCCTAAGCCGAGCAGTTGATAAACCATCGGATAAAAAGTGCCAAGAAAAACGATGGCAGTCGCAATAACCAGCAGCCCTTTGGCGATATAAGCAGTGTAAGCTTGGCTCGCTAGAGATTGAAGTTTGAAACGAGGGAGTTGTTCTCCTCGCAAAATCAATACGCCAAAAGTGATGATGACAAGCAAGCTCAATACACCAAGCAGCACTAAACCTTTAGTTGGGTCCACCGCAAAAGCGTGCACTGAAGTCAGCACGCCAGAGCGCACCACGAATGTCCCTAAAATGCTTAGGTTGAACGTAGCAAACGCCAGTGCATAGGTGCTCCAAATTGCGCCTCTGTTACGTGTTGCGACAACACCGCTGTGCAACAAAGCAGTACCAGTAAGCCAAGGGAGTAGAGAAGCGTTCTCCACAGGGTCCCAAAACCACCAGCCGCCCCACCCTAGCTCATTGTACGCCCACCATAATCCCACCAAGATACCCAACGTGAGCGTTCCCCATGCAAAAAACGCTGCGCTTCGAGCAACCACATACCAATCGCTCATCGGTTGTTTACCCAATAGCGCTGCTAATGCAAAAGCTAATATTGCTGCGTAACCGACATAACCGAGATAAAGCAATGGTGGATGAATGATAAGCCCAACATCTTGCAACATTGGGTTTAGATCTCGTCCTTCCGACGCCAATACTTGGGCATACTCGAACGGGTTAGAGGTCATTAACGTGAACCAAGCAAATGTCGCAATAAGAAGGTTCATGATTCCTAAACAGTCACAAGTATATTGGGCGTTGAGCGGTGACTTAAATGCAATAAACGACGCCCATAAACTCAAGGTGACGACCCAAAACAACATGGAGCCTTGGTGCCCGCCCCAAGCGGCAGCAATCTTGAATGCTACGGGAAGTTGACTGTTGGAATGCGTAACAACATATTCCAACGCGAAGTTGTCTTGCACGAAGCAGACGATCAGAAGTGCTAAACAAATGAAGGAAGCTAAGCTAATGATGTGGGACATCGCGACTTGATGCGGCAATGTCGCCTTCTTACTCATAGCACGACGTAGCCAATGCAGCAACGATGCACAAGTCGATGTTACAGCCACCAATATCAGTAAGAAGAACCCTAGCTCAGCTTCCATTTATCCCCCTTACACTATGGTCATTTGACCGGCATATAGAATGAAAGTACGCAGCATAAGTACGCCAACCAAGCTCAACGTCGTGACCACAAAAACGTAACTGCCTCTGTAGCGCACTTCTGAAGGCGTTAACCAATTGAGAGTCAAAGGCGTTATCATGCCGATGAACACTACGCCAACCCAGAACCATTGAGCCCAGAATCCACTCGAAATAGCATTCCAAGCCGCGACTTCGTTCTGACCACCGCTGAAGATCAGTCCGGTAAAGAAGGTCACTAAGATAAACAGCTCAAACAATACTACTGGGCGTTCAAATCCGTGTACCCAAGACACACTTGGGCTGCTGGTCGACTCTTTAAATACCAAGATACCGAACATCAAGCATGCTGCTGCACCCGAGGACAAACTAGAGAACAGGAACAAGATTGGCAGTACTGGATTGTTTAGCATTGGGTAAGTCTTCAACGCAGACAATAGAAAGCCAGTGTACGCTGCAAGTACGATGGCTAAGAAGCCCAAGAACAATTCAATGGCGTTGTTGGCTTTCCCCGCCTTAATCAAAATGCCATCGGCAAAATCCAACAGTTTGCTCGGTAACTTACCCTCACAAAAGCTGATGATTTGATGGCGGAAGATAACGCCAATCCAAACAAACAGCACTAGCATGTACACTTGGAACAAGATCACGCCCATCGACATCACAGACGTTGGGTTGTAGTAGATCATGATCTTCCAAAACTCTAAAGGCTTGGTTAAATGGAAAATCAAAATTACCAACCCAGCAATGATGCCAAATGGTGCGAGCCAAGCCATCGCTTTCATGATGCCGTTGTTTGCGGGATCACCTTCAATCACTTTGCGTTTTAAATAGATAGAAATAATCACCGCACCCGCTGACATCCCAGCAAGGAATAAGTAAATCGCGATGATCCAATCCCAGACTAACGAGTCAAAGTGGAATGCACTTTCGAAGCCGTTCATGATGACACCTCCCCTTTGCTATGCGGAATTTTGTACAGTTTAGGTTGCGTACCTAAATGCGATTTATCGCGATAGACAACATGGCTTTCGATAGCTTTGCTCACCTCGCTAGTTGGGTCATTTAAATCACCAAAGATGAGTGCTTTTGTTGGGCAAGATTCCACGCAAGCTGGCTGCTTACCTTGCGCTAGGTTGGTATCACGGCAGAAGTTACATTTATCCGCAGAGTGATCGACTGGATTAAAGAAGCGCACTTGGTAAGGGCAAGCAGCAAGGCAATAACCACATCCGACACATTTCTCTTTGTGTACATCCACGATGCCGGTCGCTTCATCTTTGTATGCAGCGCCTGTTGGACAAACGTATACACATGGTGGGTTATCACAGTGCTGACAGGATTCACGAGTAAACTGGTATTCCACATCTGGGAACTCGCCAATCGGTTCACTGCGATGAATTTTAAGTCGCGTTACGCCTTCAGGGACTTTATTTACTTCGCGACAAGCATCGGTACAAGCGGTACAGCCAATGCAGGCATTTTCATCATGAACCATACCCATGCGTTTCGCTTGTTCACGGTTGCTGGCATAAAGAGAGGAGCTAACAACGGAAGTGCCTGCAACGCCTGTAGTTAAAATCAACGCGCCGCTGCCGGCTAAAAAGTTTCTTCTCGAACATTTCATGCTATCTCTCCTCTTCTTTGGCAAGTTCAGGTTCGACGGCAAATTCAGAGTGACAATCCACACACTGCTTGATCAGTTGTTTTCTGTCGTACGACAACGCTTTGGTTTTCGCTGCGTGTACATCGTGGCAATTTGAACAAGTGAGGTTTTTGGCGTGCACATCGTGCGTCCAGTGGCTTTCTCTCAGTTGTGTCGGTGCATGGCAATCCACACATCGGCTGTTGGCTTTAAGAATCATGCTTGGATCAAGGAACACTTTGTCGTGTACCTCTTTCGATTGCGCGGCAGAAAACTTAATCACATCAGGCGCGCCTTCACGGTGATCAGGGCCGATGTTGCTATGGCAGTTAGTGCAATTGAGCTGCTTACCTTGACTCAATAACGCTTGCGAATCATGCGATAGATTCAGAGTCTCTTTGGCGTCCTTATGACATTGAAGACACTTGTAGTCTCGGTCACGGATCAACTCGACTTGATGACGCTCAGCTTGAGCACCTTCAATCGGCTCTGAAGAAGTCGCATGGGCGGCGATGGAGAAACCATAGATGGCAAAGACGAAGAGAAGTTTCAGCATTGTCTCTATGGTCAATTTTATATTGCCCATATTGTTCTTTCCTTAGCTCGATAATAATTGATAACTATTCTCAATTATTTATTTGAGCGACAATTAATTTCCTCTGAAGATATTTTTTAGATCTTCAAATGACATCAATTCTTATTTCGGAAAGCCACAACGCTAAACCTATATTTATAATACCTCTATTATTCATAAGGGGTAGAAACACCTGCTCAAAAAGCGAACTAAATCACCCTATTTTTAAAAAGGTTAAAACCCCAAAGCATTGCAGAACAATGACTTAACAACTACCACTTTAGGGGTATATAAATTCAAACATGACTGAGATCACTGGTGTAAATTGATCTAAAACAAGACAAGATTCACTCACTATTTCATCTATCCAATTAAGCAATATTATTAATCGTAGATCTCCAGTTCTTATTTGGAATAGCTTCTCACAACGCTGCTAATAAAAACGAATATGGAGGTAACACCGTGAGCATAAAACACTGGATGAGCGCACCTATTGCGGTTGCGACCTTATTCGCCAGCCAATTATTTTTGGTCGGCGCTCCGTTGGCAGCAGAAGAAAAAGGCCTCATCGATCCTCGTAACGATGTCTTTGAACAGAACCACCCTGATCAATACCATTCTTGGAAAGCAACATCCGAAAGTGAGCACATTGAAGATGCTCTAAGTGAAGACCCAAACATGGTTATCCTGTGGGCTGGTTATGGCTTCGCGAAAGACTACAACAAAGCGCGCGGTCACTTTTACGCAATTGATGATGTTCGTCAAACCTTACGTACCGGCGCACCGACTGATGAAAAATCCGGCCCTATGCCGATGGCGTGCTGGAGCTGTAAAAGCCCAGACGTTGCTCGCGTGATTGATGAACGTGGTGAAGACGGTTATTTCGAAGGTAAATGGGCACGCTTAGGCTCAGAAATCGTCAACCCTATCGGTTGTTCCGATTGCCACAACACAGGCTCTGAAGCCTTCAAGAAAGGCGAACCTGCGCTAGCACTGACTCGCCCATACGTCGAGCGTGCTTTTGATACTATTGGTAAAAACTTTGATGAACAGTCTCGCCTAGATAAGCAAGCATCGGTCTGCGCTCAATGTCACGTTGAATACTACTTCACCGGCCCAACTAAAGCGGTTAAATTCCCATGGGATATGGGCACCACCGTTAATGACATGGAGAAATACTACGACGCGTTGAATTTCAAAGATTGGACGCATGCCGTATCTAAAGCGCCGATGCTAAAAGCGCAACATCCAGGTTTCGAAACTTGGAGAGCGGGTATTCATGGTAAAAACAAAGTGGTGTGTGTGGACTGCCACATGCCTAAAGTGACCAAAGAAGACGGTACGGTGTACACAGACCACAAAGTGGGTAACCCATTTGATCGTTTTGAAGACACCTGTGCGCAATGCCATACCCAAACTAAAGAGCAGCTACAAGGCATCGTCTCGACTCGCAAAGCGCAAGTACTGAACATGAAGCTAACCGCCGAGAAGCAAATCGTAGCGGCACACTTTGAAGCAGGAGCAGCGTGGAAAGCAGGTGCAACAGAAGCAGAGATGGAACCTATCCTACAAGATATTCGCCATGCACAATGGCGTTGGGACTACGCGATTGCTTCTCACGGTGTTCACATGCATGCTCCTGAGGTAGCACTTGAAGTACTAGGTACTGCAGTTGACCGCGCTGCTGACGCCCGTACCAAATTGGTTCGTTTACTGGCAACCAAAGGCATTACTGACCCTGTTCAAATTCCAGATATCTCGACCAAAGCGAAAGCACAACAAGCACTGGGCATGGATATGGATAAGATGAACGCAGACAAGAAACACTTCCTAGAAACAGTAGCGCCAGAGTGGGATAAAGCAGCAGCTGAACGCGAAGCCACGTATTAGTCTAACTGGCAACGGTTAACTTATAGATACAACAAGGGGCGTACTGAACGCCCCTTTTCTTTCTTTATTATCTTTATCTCTTCATCCTGATTCTATCGAGAGACAAAAATCGAATGTACTAGCGACGAGGAAGCCTAGGTCTAGGTTGAATATTTGGACGTGCTTTAGGTATCTGCACATTTGGACGAGCAACTGGACGCTGGATCTTCGTTTCCGGTAATGCTTTTCTTTGTTGAACCTTTTCTTTCACCGCCTTGCCTTGTAAAGTCGCTGGTTCAATATGCTCCGGACGATTCTCCCATTGGGTTCGAATCTCTTGCTTTTGCTCGTCAGGCAGTGATTGCCAATGATCGTCAAGTTGGCGTTTCATGTTATCGATATTGGCGGACATATCGTCGTCTTTCCAATCTTCGATTTTGTCTTTGATGGATTGCTGTTGGTCTTCATCTAAACCATTCCACCACTCTTCCAGTTTCTCTTTGTATTCATCGTCGTTATCGCAACAGCCCGGATAGTAATAAATCCAGTAGTCGTCATGATCGTACCACCACGGGTCGTAGTAACCCGATGAATAATAAACCGTAGAGGAAGAGCCAGAATGATCGGAAGAGCTACAACCCGCCAGCACAGAGCCGCACAGCAAAACCAATATGCTTAGTGCTTTATTTTTCATTCGTTGCCCACCTTTCCCTCTATTGCTTGTTAAATTGTACGCTTACAACAGCTCTTTTGCTTTGTTAATAGAGTTAATGATTTGCACCCTATCTAAATTTGGATCATTAGAATCTAATAATAGTACCCAGGCATCAATCGCTTCCTGAAATCGGAATGACAGAAAATGATCATTTGCGATCAAAGACAAAGCGGCTTCATTGTGCGGTTCTATCTGCAAAGCTTGCTCCAAAAGCAAGCTAACTTCTTGCGTCATTGATTGCTGGTGAATGTAGTACAAGGTCGTCGCTTTTGCGGCAAGTTGCGTGGCACTGACTGGCTCAGTCAGTTGGATCGCGTAATCAAAACAAATCAGCGCGCCATCAAATTCCCCCTCTAGCAGGTAGCCCTGCCCGAGTTGGAACCACAATTCAGCGTTGTTCGGATCTTCACGCAACTGGTCTTGAATCTCTTTCATGATGTCACGAGCAGTCATCATTCGTGACATTTCCGCTTGTATTGGTTTAGGCGGAGTTTGATGCAGCAATAAGAAACTGGCACTCGTCACGACAAGTACTAACAGGCAAAAGCCAAACCATTGAGCAGGTTTAACTTTTGATGCACTCAGTGATAAGAGTACGATAAACAGCCCCATCAGAGTGATGGCAGCGAAAAACCAAACAGACATAACACGTCCTGTAAACAAAGATAACGTCAGTGTACGCATTTCTTACTTTAAATGCGTTGATACAGATACAAAAAAGCCGAGCAACTAAGGCTCGGCTTTTCATATCAGGATAACGATGTAAGATTACTCTTCGTTACCTTCCTCTGCATCATCAGCAGCTGGAGCGTCTTGCTGCGTATTTTCGTCGGTTGACTCTAACGCTTCTGCATCTTCATCAGCAGGCAGCTCTTCATCATCAACTTCTTCAATACGTTGCAAACCAACAACTGATTCATCTTCCGCAGTACGGATAAGCGTTACACCTTGTGTGTTACGACCAACTTGGCTAACTTCACCCACACGAGTACGTACTAACGTGCCAGCGTCGGTGATCATCATCATTTCATCACCTTCAACAACCTGGATAGCACCAACTACCGGGCCATTTCGCTCAGAAACTTTGATAGAAACTACACCTTGAGTGCCACGACCTTTTGTCGGGTACTCGCTAAGTGCTGTGCGTTTACCATAACCGTTTTCTGTAACCGTTAGGATGTCGCCTTCGTGCGAAGGAACAATAAGTGATACAACTTGGTCATTTTCAGCCAGTTTCATACCACGAACACCAGAGGCGGTACGACCCATAGGACGAACACCTTTAAACTTTATCTCTGGCTGACCATTCTCATCAAGAACTGGTTTACCATTTTCATCAAGTACTGGAATCTCTTCTGCTTCTTTAAAGCGAACCACTTTACCCGCTTTAGAGAACAGCATGATTTCATTTTCGCCGTTAGTGATATCCACACCGATTAACGAATCGTCTTCACGTAGGTTCACAGCGATTAGGCCGTTTGAACGTACGTTTGCAAACTGGTTCAACGGCGTTTTCTTAACCGTACCGTCACCTGTTGCCATGAAGATGAATTTGTCTTCAGAGAATTCATCAACACGTAGAATCGCGGTAATGCGCTCACCTTCTTCGAGTGGAAGGATGTTTACGATTGGCTTACCACGCGCAGTACGGCTCGCTAGAGGCAATTGGTAAACTTTCAGGCGGTATGTTTTACCACGAGTAGAGAAACACAAGATGTTATCGTGGGTATTCGCCACTAGAAGACGCTCGATATGGTCTTCATCTTTCATCTTAGTCGCACTCTTGCCTTTACCACCACGGCGCTGTGACTCGTAGTCGCTCAGTACTTGGTACTTAACGTAACCACCGTGAGATAGAGTAACCACAACGTCTTCACGTGCGATCAGCTCTTCCATGTCAATATCATGGCTCGCAGCTGTGATTTCTGTACGACGAGCGTCACCAAAGCCGTCACGAACCGCTTCAAGTTCTTCACGGATCACTTCCATCAAACGCTCAGTGCTCGCAAGGATATGCATGAGTTCAGCGATTTCTTCTAGAAGTGTTTTGTATTCGCCAAGAATCTTCTCGTGTTCTAGACCTGTTAGTTTATGTAAACGTAGATCTAGGATAGCTTGTGCTTGTTGCTCAGTCAGGAAGTACTGACCATCACGAATACCGTATTCAGGCTCTAGCCATTCAGGGCGCGCAGCATCTGTACCAGCACGCTCTAGCATTGCTGAAACGTTGCCTAAATCCCAACCACGAGCGATAAGACCCGCTTTTGCTTCAGCCGGTGTAGGTGCCTTACGGATAAGCTCAATAATTTCATCAATGTTAGCAAGCGCTAGAGCTAAACCTTCAAGGATATGAGCACGTTCACGCGCTTTACGCAGTTCGAAAATAGTACGGCGTGTCACAACTTCACGACGGTGATCAACAAAGCACTTCAACATATCTTTTAGGTTGAATAGCTGTGGCTGGCCATTGTTTAGGGCCACCATGTTGATACCGAAAGTGGTTTGCAGCTGAGTCTGAGCGTAAAGGTTGTTTAGAACTACTTCGCCCACAGCATCGCGCTTACACTCAATAACAATGCGCATACCGTCTTTATCTGACTCGTCGCGCAGTGCACTGATACCTTCTACTTTCTTATCTTTAACTAGCTCAGCGATCTTTTCGATCAAGCGAGCTTTGTTCACCTGGTAAGGAATTTCAGTGACGATAATGGTCTCTTTACCATTCTTCTCCACTTCGATGTCCGCTTTCGAACGCATGTAGATTTTGCCGCGACCTGTTTTGTACGCGTCTACAATGCCTTTACGACCGCTGATAAGCGCCGCCGTTGGGAAATCAGGACCAGGAATGTAATCCATTAGTTCATCAATAGTGATTTCTTCATTATTGATGTATGCAAGACAGCCATCAATCACTTCGCCAAGGTTATGAGGCGGGATGTTGGTTGCCATACCTACTGCGATACCAGAAGCACCGTTAACCAATAGGTTTGGAATTTTAGTTGGAAGAACCGCTGGGATCTGCTCAGTACCGTCGTAGTTTGGTACGTAGTCTACGGTTTCTTTGTCTAGGTCAGCCAATAGTTCATGGGCAATTTTTGCCATTCGAACTTCGGTGTAACGCATTGCCGCAGCAGAGTCGCCATCGATCGAGCCAAAGTTACCTTGACCATCGACCAGCATGTAACGAAGCGAGAACGGCTGAGCCATACGTACGATTGTGTCGTACACAGCACTGTCACCATGTGGGTGATATTTACCGATTACGTCGCCGACAACACGGGCTGATTTTTTATATGGTTTGTTCCAATCGTTGCCTAGTACGTTCATCGCGAATAAAACGCGGCGGTGTACTGGTTTTAGGCCATCACGCACATCTGGAAGAGCACGACCCACGATGACTGACATCGCATAGTCTAGGTATGAACCTCTAAGCTCATCTTCAATGTTTACGGGCGTGATCTCTTTAGCTAAATCGCTCATAGAGCCATTATCCCTCTATTATCTGATCGTAATTACGATACGTGTAAGGTGCAAAAATATAACACACAATTCATCACTTCGGCATCACTTTCCCTCTCCTTTTATCAGGTTGTGAGCTTGGTTATGAATCAAATGTCGAGAATTTGCACACTCATCCCATATCTTTCTGATTAGTGGTTATATTTCGGTCAATATTGAGCAAAATCGGACCCTTTACGCGGAAAAGCGAGGTAAATTCCTTTAACCACACAACGCGAAAATGCAGGTTTTAGAGTTATTGTCACTGGCACCAGTTCAAGGATGAACCAAAAACAATAGCGAGCGCTTTACAAATTACAGGCACCTGTCTCGATTGCCGCGCCAGTGAACTCTGTCATTGTCCCTTAACTAAGCACATCGAGGTTGTTTGGGTGTAAAACGTTGGAGTATACTGGCGCCCTCTAAAGGACTCAGATTGAATGCAATAAAACCAATTATGACTAAAGCACAAAACGTCGACCCAAGTGAAATTAAGAAATTCGAGGACATGGCTTCTCGATGGTGGGATTTAGAAGGCGAGTTTAAGCCGCTTCATCAAATTAACCCACTTCGTTTGAACTATGTACTTGAAAAAGCAAATGGCTTGTTTGGCAAGCGCGCACTTGATGTCGGCTGTGGTGGTGGCATTCTTGCTGAAAGCATGGCAAAAGAAGGCGCTATTGTGACGGGGCTTGATATGGGTAAAGAACCATTAGAAGTCGCGCGACTACATGCATTAGAAACAGGCACTCAACTGACCTACATTCAGAGCACAATAGAAGACCACGCTATAGAAAACGCAGGAACTTACGATGTCGTGACTTGTATGGAGATGCTTGAACACGTTCCAGATCCTCTCTCCGTTATCCGCTCTTGTGCTGCGCTAGTCAAACCCGGTGGTCACGTGTTTTTCTCAACTTTGAACCGAAACATTAAGTCGTACTTATTTGCTATTGTCGGTGCTGAGAAGCTTCTTAAGATTGTTCCTGAAGGCACTCATGAGCACGATAAGTTTATCAAGCCAGCCGAAATGATGAAGATGATAGACCAAACTGACCTGACGGAAATGGGCATTACTGGGCTTCATTACAACCCTCTAAATGACAGCTACAAACTCGGTCGTAATGTAGATGTAAACTACATCGTTCATACTAAAAAATACTGAACGCTGTTGCGTTAAAAAATGTGTTTTGTGATTGACATTTTTTAAAGAAAATGAATCGGAAGCGGTAGCACAAAGTTGCCGCTTTTTTTGTCTTTTTATGGCTAAAATTCGTGCTCTAGATTCCATTTTGACCAAGCCATTTTTCGTAGATAAAAACGGCCAAAGATCAAGGAAAATATTTTTGCATGCGGTTATTTCTAAACCGATCTCGAAACCGTACTTTTAACCATTCAAGTCTGCCCTTTTCTCATCGGTTAGTGTTCACTTACTGATTTTTTTCATTTTGTCAGTTATCCACAAGTCATCCCCGATCTGTACCTTGATAAATCAGTGTAATAGCACTATCTTGTAACCCGCAAACAAATGAACCCCTATATGTTGTGTTTAAGCGACAATATATAGATAGACTTTGATCACAAAGCCGCCGCAAGCTTTACTCATATTGCACATAAACAAACAAAAATACGGCTTTTATCAGTTTTCTTAGGGAAATAAAGCAGAATGAACCAACAACTTACCGTCACTAAGCGTGATGGCCGTAAAGAAAGTATCGATCTGGATAAAATCCACCGCGTTATCACTTGGGCTGCAGAAGGTCTAGATAATGTTTCGGTTTCTCAAGTAGAACTTCGCGCTCACATCCAGTTTTACGACGGCATCACAACGACAGATATTCACGAGACAATCATCAAGTCTGCGGCAGACCTGATCTCTGAAGAGACTCCGGATTACCAATACCTAGCTGCTCGCCTAGCGGTATTCCATCTGCGTAAAAAAGCGTATGGCCAATACGAGCCACCAACGCTTTATGATCACGTGTCTCGCCTCGTCGATATGGGTAAGTACGATCAACATATTCTAGAAGACTACACAAAAGCAGAACTCGACGAACTTGATGCGTACCTCGACCATAAACGCGACCTAAACTTCTCATACGCGGCAGTTAAGCAGCTAGAGGGCAAGTACTTCGTACAGAACCGTGTTACGGGCCAAATTTACGAAAGTGCTCAGTTCTTATACATCCTTGTAGCAGCGTGCTTATTTGCGAAATATCCAAAAGCGACGCGTCTTGATTACATCAAACGTTTCTACGATGCGACATCGACATTTAAGATTTCTCTACCTACGCCAATTATGTCTGGCGTGCGTACCCCTACTCGCCAGTTCAGCTCATGTGTTCTGATCGAGTGTGGCGACAGTCTTGATTCTATTAACGCAACAGCAAGCTCAATTGTTCGTTACGTATCTCAGCGCGCTGGTATTGGTATCAACGCAGGTCGTATCCGTGCATTAGGCTCAGAGATTCGCGGTGGTGAAGCATTCCACACTGGTTGTATTCCGTTCTACAAGTACTTCCAAACAGCAGTAAAATGTTGTTCACAAGGTGGTGTACGTGGTGGCGCAGCTACTGTGTTCTACCCAATGTGGCACGGTGAAGCACGCTCACTAATGGTACTTAAGAACAACCGTGGTGTTGAAGAAAACCGTGTTCGTCACATGGACTACGGTGTTCAGTTAAACAAACTGATGTATCAACGTTTAGTTGAAGGCGGCAATATTACGCTATTCTCACCATCTGATGTACCTGGTCTGTACGACGCATTCTTCGAAAACCAAGAAGAGTTTGAGCGTCTATACGTGAAGTACGAGAACGATCCTTCAATCAAGAAAGAAACGGTTAAAGCGATTGAAATGTTCACTCTGCTAATGCAAGAGCGTGCATCAACGGGTCGTATCTACATCCAGAACGTGGACCATTGTAATACTCACAGCCCATTTGATTCTGAAGTCGCTCCAGTTCGTCAGTCGAACCTATGTTTAGAAATCGCACTGCCAACGAAACCATTAACTAACGTTGAAGATGACTCAGGCGAGATCGCACTGTGTACGCTTTCTGCATTCAACTTAGGTGCTATCAAGTCTCTAGATGATTTCGAAGAGCTATCCGATCTTGTTGTTCGTGCGTTAGATGCACTGCTTGATTACCAAGATTACCCTCTACCAGCGGCATACAAATCGACTATGAACCGTCGTACGCTAGGTGTTGGTGTGATTAACTTTGCTTACTACTTAGCGAAGAATGGCGTGAAATACTCTGACGGTAGCGCGAACGGCCTAACTCACCGTACGTTCGAAGCAATGCAGTACTACCTATTGAAAGCATCTGTAGCACTGGCGAAAGAACAAGGTAAGTGTCCTTCATTCGACGAGACGAACTACGCGAAAGGCTTACTGCCGATTGATACGTATAAGAAAGATATCGACCTAATTTGTGACGAAGCGCTGCACTACGACTGGGACAGCCTACGTAAAGAAATTATGGAGCACGGCCTACGTAACTCAACACTGACTGCGCTAATGCCTTCTGAGACTTCTTCTCAGATTTCAAACGCAACTAACGGTATTGAGCCACCACGTGGTTACGTTTCAGTAAAAGCTTCGAAAGACGGTATCCTGAAGCAAGTTGTACCAGAGTTCACAGAACTTAAAGACAGCTATGAACTGCTTTGGAATATCGGTTCGAACGACGGTTATCTACACCTTGTGGGTATTATGCAGAAGTTTGTTGACCAAGCTATCTCTGCTAATACTAACTACGACCCGTCACGTTACGAGACTGGCAAGGTTCCAATGAAGAAACTACTTCAAGACCTGCTAACAGCGTATAAGTTTGGTGTGAAAACGCTTTACTACCACAACACTCGTGATGGCGCGAAAGATGAACAGAAAGACGCTGTTCAACCACAAGATGACGATTGTGCTGGCGGCGGTTGTAAGATTTAATCTTCCCGTACCTAGCGAACCCGTAAAGACAGACTATCGATAACCTCCCCTTACGGGGAGGTTTAAAAGGAATTGAGGCATTATGGCTTACAGTACTTTTAACCAAAAAAAGAATGACCAATTGAAGGAACCAATGTTCCTAGGTCAATCAGTAAACGTTGCACGTTACGACCAACAAAAGTTTGAGATTTTCGAAAAACTTATCGAGAAACAACTTTCTTTCTTCTGGCGTCCAGAAGAAGTAGACGTATCTAGCGACCGTATCGATTACAACAAACTGCCAGATCACGAGAAGCACATCTTCATCTCTAACTTGAAGTACCAAACGCTTCTTGACTCTATTCAAGGTCGTAGCCCTAACGTGGCACTGCTGCCGCTTGTGTCTCTGCCAGAACTAGAGACTTGGATTGAGACTTGGTCTTTCTCTGAAACGATTCACTCTCGTTCTTACACACACATTATTCGTAACATCGTGAACGACCCTGCTGTGGTGTTTGATGATATTGTTGAGAACGAGCACATTCTGAAGCGTGCAAAAGACATCGCGCACTACTACGACGATTTGATTCAAGCGACGAATGATTACCATCGCTACGGTGAAGGTGAGCATGTCCTTAACGGTGAAACGGTTAAGGTTAGTCTGTACGATCTTAAGAAGAAGCTGTACATCTGTTTGATGTCTGTTAACGCATTAGAAGCTATTCGTTTTTACGTCAGTTTCGCATGTTCTTTCGCTTTCGCAGAACGCGAACTAATGGAAGGTAACGCGAAAATCATCAAGCTGATCGCTCGTGACGAAGCACTTCACTTAAACGGCACGCAGCACATGATCAACCTGCTACGTAACGGTCAAGATGACTTCACTTTCATGCAAATCGCAGAAGAGGCAAAACAGGACTGTTTTGACCTATTCAAAGAAGCGGCTGAGCAAGAAAAAGAGTGGGCAGAGTATCTATTCAAAGATGGCTCTATGATCGGTCTAAACAAAGACATCCTAAGCCAATACGTTGAATACATCACAAATATTCGTATGCAAGCGGTAGGTCTACCAGCAGCGTATCCAGAAGCAACAACCAACCCAATTCCATGGATTAACGCTTGGTTGTCTTCAGATAACGTTCAAGTTGCGCCTCAAGAAGCAGAAATCTCTTCTTACCTTGTGGGTCAAATTGACAATGAAGTTCGCGCAGATGACTTCGAAGGATTCGAGCTGTAATGGCAACACTCAAAATCAACAAACTGATCAGCATTGAATCCAACCCTTCCAATACGATTTTGGAAACAATGGAGCAAGCTGGCCTATTACCAGAATACAACTGCCGTGATGGGCACTGCGGCGCCTGTCGCTGCAAATTGGAGTCTGGTGAAGTGGAGTATGTTGGTTTTGCCATGGCTTACACACAAAGTGATGAAATATTACCTTGTATCTGTAAAGCAAAATCAGATTTGTCACTTAGCGGCGTTAACTACGCGATGAAAGAAAAGCAGCGCGCATAACGTTGACTCGACGGTATAAAATGCAAAAGCCAAGGTAATCACCTTGGCTTTTTTGTCTCTCAGACTACTGTAGAGAGCTTTGGTTATAAAGCACTGCTCGGGAGGTGCATCTCTTTAACTTTCTCTAAAAATGCATAATGCGCAAACATCGGTTTACGTTCTAGGTAGCGACGCAACAAGTCTAGTGCTGCCGTGCTGATCACTTTAACTTGATCATTGCGCTGATACTTTTTCGAGAGTTTATATAATGCTCCCCACTCGCCTGACGGTGTCGATAAAGCGACGGAAAAAACGCCCTCTTCAATATGGCCAGTGACGAGTGATAAATCCGTCCCACACTTCTCTCGCGTAGCACCAGCCAGAGCAAACGTTTCTGCTAATGGATCTCCGCTGTTGCCCATCGCCTGAGTCAGGCTCGGTAGTACCCAACCATGCCCTAGTTGCTTTTCAGCGTTTTCATCACTGTTTAGCCAGTACGTTAAGTATCCCCTGCTACTTTTTTCGGAGGTCGACACTGTTAGTCCTTTATCGACCAACAACTGGCCGACATTTTCAACCATAGGTAAGTCAATACTAACGGTATTACTCTCAAGGTGTTTATTAATTATCTGTACTAGTTTCAAACGCTGTTCAAGCTGATCTGAAGGACCAAAAAGTTTCACTTCAATAAAAGGCAAGTAAGAGCGATACCCTAGCTCATAGCCTTGAGGAAGTTTTAGCTGATCTAGCTTATCTGAAATACCGGATTCAGACAGACCAAACGTGTAGATTCGACTACAACATGAACCTTGAACATCGGGAAACACTCTTCTCAGATCGGGAAGAATTTGCGTCTCTGCCATGAGCTTAAATTCACTTGGTACACCCGGTGTGAAATAAAAAATGGCATCATTAATCAGCATTTTGAAACCGCAAGCAGTGCCTATCGGGTTGTCCAATATCTCTGCCGCTTCTGGCAGCATTGCTTGCTTTAAATTACTGTCCGGCATAGGGATGCCACGTCGAGCATACAAACTTTCTAGATGCTGCAACCACTCTTTGAATAGCACCAGTTTACAATCGGCAGCTCTCGCGGCGGCGGCAGCACTCATGTCATCCGTTGTAGGGCCTAAACCACCATTAACAATAACCACATCGTTGTTAAAGCTGAGCATTAAAAACTCTTCAACCAAACTCGATAGGCTATCACCAACCGTTGAGCGCTTTGTTAAGCCAAATCCATGTTGATAAAACAGGCTAGACAACCATGCCGCATTAGTATCAACAATATCACCGTGGAGGACTTCCTCACCAGTACTAAGCATTGCTATTTTCACAACTGACTCCTGAACGTAAGCACAATCCTATTTTCGTTATAGCGCTTATTTTTCTTTTTATTTGGACAAATCTCGCCGAGGTTTGTTGGGACTAAATAAGGGTCAAGTGTTTAAATGATTGATGTTTTGAGGGATAATTACGAGCCCGAACATACACCATTAACTCGGAGACCTTTGTGTCAAAATCATCCATGTTCAAGACGACTCTAACAGGCCTTTGCTTGGCTTCGTCAGCGCTTGCGCACGCAAGTCACTATGACCTAAGCCGTCATACAGAGTTTTCTTACACACCTGATTGCTTGTCAGGTTACTGCGAAACGACGACTCTGTACACCTTCGAGGCTCAAAATCGCGGTGTTATGTATGAACAGAATAATGATGATTCGCTAAACCTTGACGCAGGGCTTCAGCCTAAACATCTCATCATCCCTCAAGATAAAGACTGGGATTATCTGATGGGTCAAACCTACACCATTCTAGGTCTCAGTATCGCGACCGTAGGCATGATGACTTTTCTTCCAGAAAGTATCACCAAATGGGACGAAGAAGACCGAGACATGAGTAAGTTGGGGCAAAAGTGGAAAGATAATGTCTCTGACGGCCCCGTTTGGGATCGCGATGAACATGTCCTCAACTACATCATGCACCCATATTTTGGCGGCGTTTACTACACGGCAGCACGTCACGCTGGCTATAATGAATTTCAGTCGTTTTTGTACTCCGCAACTATGTCGACGTTCTTTTGGGAGTATGGCGTGGAGGCGTTCGCAGAAGTACCATCTTGGCAGGATATTTTTATCACACCATTCTTTGGTGCTGTTGTTGGTGAAATGATGTTAACGGCTGAGCAAGACATTATTGCAAACGGCGGCGAAGTTATGGGCTCTGAAACCGCAGGTGATGTTTCGCTCTTCTTCTTAAACCCTGTTGGACATATTCATTATTGGGTAACTGATGCATGGGGCGGTAGTGCAGAACTACAATTCAATTCATCACCTTGGTTTGGAAACCAAGATGTTGCAAAATTCGCCATGGACGCAGGCGCAAACTATGACAGTCAATTTTATGGTGTCGAGTTAAAAGTAACGTTCTAATCCTAAGTTGATACTCGGTAAAAAGCAGCCTTACGATGGCTGCTTTTTTGTGCTCTGAACATTATTTTAATTATTTCCATCACGAATTAGTGTTAAAAATTGACTTTCATCAAACATTACCTGCCCTTAGCACCTACACTAAATAAAAGGATTTATTCCAATAACTTAAGTAGCACGTTTATTCGTACTGCGTCCAAACCTTGATTCCAGGAGGGGACATTATGAACACCGTATTTATTGTTAATTTTGTCGGACAAGCGTCACCCGCCACGATTAAAGAGCTCGCTGCAATCACACACGAAAACGGCGGGAAATGGCTCATCAGCAAAGTAAACTTTATCGAAGACCAAGTTGCAGGTGTCATCAAAGTAGAGCTTCCAAGAGAAAATGCCGACATCGTTAAACAGGCGTTCTCTTCTTGTCAGACTCTTGTTGTTAGGTTCGTCGACTCTGAGCCTCATTCATATCGTGAAGACACTATCTTCCAACTTCGTTTAGATGCCAACGATAGAGCGGGTATTGTGAATGAAATTACTCACGTTCTCGATAATCAAGGTATCTCAATTTTAGATATGGATTGTCAGCGTGTATTCATTGCTGGAGGCGGAGGGGTAAGCTCTAGCTTATTCAGCGCTAAAATGGCGATAAAACTGCCTAGCGAGCTAGAAATTGAAGACATAGCCAATGAGTTAGAATCTCTGAGTGAAGACACTCGTGTGATTGTGGAGAGTTAATCACGTACTGTTATCGTTTCCCCAATAAAAAGAGCAGCGATTAAGCTGCTCTTTTGGTGCTTATGGCGCGATACGTCTTATTTCACTGACCACTGAGATAGTGAACGTTTGAAATCAGAGTAGTCAAATTCATTCAGTTTTTGAATGTCACCATTCGAGCGTTCACAGTAGACCGACGGCATACGTAGACCGTTAAACCAGTTCAATTTCACCATGGTGTAACCCGCACTATCAAGAATATGCAGACGTTGTCCAATTTCTAGCGGCTGTTCAAAGTTCGCCACGCAGAACTGGTCACCCGCAAGGCATGAACACGAGCCGATCACATACTCATGTTCACCATTTTCAGACGCTTCTAGAATCGATGCAGGCTCGTCGTAAATCAACGTATCAAGACGGTGTGCTTCTGTTGCTGAATCCACAATCGCGGTTTTCTTTACGTTCTCAACGATATCAACCACAGTGACCACTAGGTCAGTCGTCTTGGTAATGATCGCTTCGCCCGGTTCTAGGTACATTTGCACGCCGTGTTTTTCAGCAAACGCTTTCAGCGCTAGGCCAAGCTTTTCGATGTCATAACCCGGCCATGTGAAGAATACCCCGCCGCCCATGCTCACCCAGTCCAGCTTATCTAGGTACTCGCCAAACTGATCTGAAATAGCATCGAGTAAGCCGATAAACGCATCCACGTCTTTGTTCTCACAGTTCATGTGGAACATTACGCCATCAATACCATCAAAAATTTCCGGTTTGATGTGATCAGCCTGAACCCCAAGACGAGAGAATTGACGCGCTGGGTTTGCTAAGTCTTGCCCTGCATAGCTCACACCTGGGTTTAGGCGCAAGCCAATCGATGCTTTACCTTCGACAATATGACGATAAGCCGCTAGCTGTGACTGAGAGTTAAAGATCATCTTGTCACAGATGTCCGCCACATCGCGAACGTCATCTTCGCTGTAACCCACACTGTATGCGTGTGTCTCACCACCGAACGTTTCGTAGCCAAGCTTCACTTCAAACGGGCCAGAACTTGTTGTTCCGTCTAGGTAAGGCTTGATGATGTCGAATACACCCCATGTTGAGAAGCACTTCAGTGCTAATACAAGCTTCACACCAGAGATGTCTTTTAGCTGTTTTGCTTTCTCTAGATTCTCAATCAGCTTGTCTTCATTGATCATGAAGTATGGCGTTTTTAGTTCGTTTTGTTGCATTTTGATACCTTACGTCCCTTCGCCTTAGCAAAGACACTATAAAATCGAACAAAGCCGACGCAAGTGCATCGGCTTAAACGTACAAATAAGAGTCGCTAAATTCTTACTTCAATTTATGGATAACAGGTTGTCCTGGCTCCAGTTCTTGAACATGCCAATCTAGACCAATAGATGGCATGGTTTCTAGGAATGGGTCTGGATCTAGCTGCTCCATGTTGAACACGCCTTTGTCTGCCCATTTGCCACGGAAGAACTGCAAAGCCGCAGTGATCGCTGGTACGCCAGTGGTGTATGAGATAGCTTGGTGTTCAACATCTTCGTATGCGACTTCGTGATCAGCGTTGTTGTAAATAAATACACTGCGCTCTTTACCATCTTTCTTACCTTGAACCCAAGTACCGATACACGTTAGGCCAGTGTAGCCTGGCGCGAGTGATGTTGGATCTGGTAGTAGTGCTTTTAGCACGTGCAAAGGTTGAACAACCGTACCGTCGTGAAGCGTTAGTGGATCTGGGCTGAGTAGACCGATGTCGCGCATCACATTGAAGTAGTTTAGGTAACGGTCACCAAAGCCCATCCAGAATTCGATGCGTTTCGCCGGGATGAACTCTTGCATAGATCGAACTTCGTCGTGCGCCATTGAGTACACTTTGTGTGAACCACAATTCGGGAATTCAAACTCAAGCATACGTGAGTGACAAGGTACTTGTTTCCACTCGCCGTTTTCCCAGTAGAACGAATCGCCTTGAATCTCAAGCATGTTCGTTTCTGGATCAAAGTTAGTTGCGAACTTCTTACCGTGGTCGCCTGCGTTTACATCCATTACGTCGATAGTATCGATTTCATCGAACAGATGCTTCACTGCGTATGCGGCAAACACCGATACTACGCCCGGATCGAAACCAGCACCAAGAATACCTGTAATGCCCGCTTCTTCAAACTTCTCACGGTAACCCCACTGCCAATCGTAAGCTTGAGGTACTTGTTGGCCTTCAGAGCACAAATCAACCGCAACAGATGTATCAAGGTATGACACTTTAGCTTGGTAACATGCTTCCATAATAGACATGTTCACCCAAGGAGGACCTGCGTTGATCACTAAGTCAGGTTGTACTTCTTTAATTAAAGCAACTAAAGAATCTACGTCGTCCGCGTTTACCGCTCGCGCTTCTAATTTCTTAGTTGAATCTTTCAGATTGTTTTTCTTCTGAATCGATTCGATGATTTTCTCACACTTACCTACGGTACGTGATGCGATTGTGATATCACCCAGAACGTCGTTGTTTTGTGCTGCTTTATGTGCAACTACCCAGCCAACGCCGCCTGCACCAATCTGTAGAATTGCCATAGTTTTCCGTTACCTTTGTTAAACTAGCTCTGCCGCTAGCGTATTGATTTTTGAGAGCAAAGATTCAAAGTCCGCCGTCGTCAGACACGGGTTCAAAATCGTAAATTTCAATGCAGTTTTATCGTCGACAATGGTTTCACCCAATACCGCGATACCGCGTGTTAACGCTTCTAAGCGCAACGTTTTGTTCAGTTCATCAAGATCCGCTGATTCATGTGTCGCGCGGAACAGAACCGTAGATAGTGATGGTTCAGCCAACAACTCAAAGTGTTTGTTATCTCGAATCATGTCCGCCACTTCAAGCGTCTGTTCAAGCAAATGATCATACATATCGCCTAGGGCTTTTGGCCCTACGCTTTGCATCGTCATAAACACTTTGAGCGCATCAAAACGCTTAGTTGTCGCAATAGACTTATCCACCAAGTTCGGTAGTTCGTCGTGTTCGCGGTTCAAATAGTCTGCATGGTGAAGCAGGAATTTAAAGTTAGACTTGTCATTTACCAATAGCGCACCACAACTGATGGTTTGGTAAAACAGCTTATGGAAGTCTACGCTGATGGAATGTGCACGCTCACAACCTTTCAGACGCGCTTTTTGGCTACTTAGAATCAGAGCTCCACCGTATGCACCGTCGACGTGCATCCACATGTCATGTTTCGCTGCGATATCGGCGATAAAGTCTAAGTCATCAATAGCACCGTGGTCCGTTGTACCCGCTGTACCAACAATGGCAAATGGGATCAAACCTTCTGCTTTGGCCTGATTGAGAACTTCGTCTAACTTAGTGACATCCATCGTTCCATCGGCATTAGCATCGACGGTCATGACCGCTTTTTCACCCAATCCCATCCAAGACGCTGATTTTTGAACCGTGAAGTGGGATTTTTTCGAACATACAATACGTAGCTTGTCTGCGTATTCAGGAAGGCCAAGCTTTTGAATTGAGTGTGCACTGAGTTTGTCAGCAATCCAATCTCGCGCAAGCATCAAACCCATTTGGTTACTTTGCGTGCCGCCGCTCGTGAAGATACCGTCCGCTTTTTCACCTAACTCATATTTATCGCATAGCCAGTTCACAACTTTCTGTTCAACATAAGTCGCTGATGAAGCTTGATCCCATGAGTCCATCGACTGGTTCAAAGCCGCAATCATTGCCTCTGCCGCAATCGCTGGCATCAACGGTGGAGTATGCAGGTGAGCAATACAATCTGGATGTTGAGTAAAAATTGCGTTTTTCGCGACCAGATCAGCAGCATCGTCGATAACGGATTTAAGAGGCGCATTTCCATTATCAAGATCAACGTCGTGAATCGCTGCTTCCAATGCTTTTGGATCCATACCTGAATACGGTGCAGTCACTTGTTCAAACACTGACTTCATTGCCGTAGTAGTGTGATTCATCACCGAAGCAAATTCATTGCTGCCCATCTCTCCAGTGTGGATGAAATGCTTCTTCCATTCATCTTGTGGCTGAGTTTCGATGTGACTACCGCCAGCGGCTAAAATCGCGTCTTCAAATACACGTAAAGCAAAGTCGATTTGCTCAAACGAGATGATAAGAGGAGGAAGGAAACGAATTACTGCGCCTTCGCGTCCACCTTTCTCAACGATCAAGCCACGCTCGAGTGCTGCGCGTTGAATAGAAAGTGTGAGTTCACTATCCGCTTGAGGTTCACCAAATTTATTGAGCTCACCGTTTGGAGTTTTAATCTCCACGCCTAGCATCAAACCTTTGCCACGAACCTCTGCGATACAGTTCACACGCTTTTGAATACTTTCAAGGCCGTAGCGCAGGTACTGACCCGCAACATTGGCATGCTCAACAAGGTTATCACGCTGGATAATTTCTAATGCTTTCGCACCAGAGACCATAGCTAGCTGGTTACCACGAAATGTACCTGTGTGCTCGCCCGGCTTCCATGTATCATGTTGCTTGTTGATAACCAATAGCGACATTGGTAAACCACCACCAATTGCTTTTGATAAACACAGAATATCTGGAACAATGCCCGACTCTTCGAACGCGAAATTGTAGCCAGTTTTACCAACACCACACTGGATCTCATCGAAGATCAGTAAGATACCGTGTTCATCACAAATACGACGTAACTCTCGTAGCCAGAATGCTGGCGCAGGAACAACACCACCCTCACCTTGCACTGGCTCCACGATAATCGCGGCAGGCTTCATAATGCCTGACTCATCATCGTTTAAAAGACGATCGATATAGCGGATACTTGCTTTAGCACCTTCATCACCGCCAAGCCCAAAAGGACAACGCAGGTTGTATGGGAAAGGCATAAAGTGCACATCCGACATCAAACCAGTTCGACGAGCTTTGGTGCCTAAGTTACCCATCATGCCCATCGTACCGTTTGTCATACCGTGGTATGCACCACGGAAAGCAAACATGGTATTACGACCTGTCGTTTGTTTCGCTAGCTTGATCGCAGCTTCAACCGCATCAGCTCCAGACGGGCCACAAAATTGGATAACGCTGTTCTCGCTTAACTCTTGAGGAAGAAAAGACTTAACGGATTGAATAAACGTCGTTTTTGCTGATGTTGCAATATCTAGCGTCTGATATGGCAGTCCTGAATCTAATTGTTCTTTCAGCGCTTGGTTTATTTCAGGATGGTTATACCCCAAAGCTAGAGTGCCTGCCCCCGCAAGGCAGTCTAGAAAGATCTGTCCACGCGTATCTTCAACCAAGCACCCAAAGGCTTGTTTAATTGCGATCGGCAAACGACGTGGATAAGAACGTACTTCAGATTCATGCTCAGCCTGATCAATCAATACCTGATCTGGCGTTAAGTCATACGTTCCCTCAACGATAGGAACCTGAGACGAAAAAATGTTTGCGATATTGCTATCGACTTCAAAGGCAGTGCTCATACTACATAATCCCTTGAATTATAATAATTCTGTATCCTGTATTAATAATCATTAGAATGAAATTACAGGAGGTGTGAATACCCCTCCGCATTTGTCAGTGCATAAATGACAAATACAGATCATCCGCCACGATACTCGCGACTTTATATGTAAAAGGGATTAATCAAGGTTCTGTAATGCACCCGTTTTGTAAAACAGGACATTTCGGCAGTATGAAGCTGATTAGTGTGTGTTTATTCAAAGGTTTCAATGTTGGGTTTCCCATTAATATGCCGCGTTTACAGCATTAGTATCCCGTCTATCGACAAAAGGCTTTGCCGATACCTACCCTACGCAGTGTCACAATCAGCTTGAATGGTCACTACGCGTATCCCCCAGAGATCAAACGTTGTTAATTACGCTCCGAGATTGCGCGCGAATTTATCACAAAATAAAATCTTCTGGCAACGATTTTTCATATTAGTAACAGTGATGTAAATCACAACAAAACATACCCCATCGCAACTCGCATGTTCATATTCATGATCTATGCTTTTCTGCTTCTCTCAAACACCTGTTATTTAAACAAATATTCTTGAGATATCATCACCTCATCTAAACAGAGATGTAAGGTTGTGCTGCTTAATCGTAAAACATTCCTTTCTATATCCGGAACATTTAAAAAGATAGCATTCTCGTCACAGCTTTGCCTGGAGCAAGAGTGGTTATTCTCCACAAGTGATGGTTTAAACATAGACTAGTAGGAATGGCTAAGATGTTTTGCAGTGGCAGAATGAACAATCACTTGAGTCAATGAGACAAAGGGTTCGTTACTTAACGAAGTCTGTGACAGAAAAGAAGTTTGAGATTTTCAAAAAATACGAAAAAGGCCTAACATTTTCATGTTAGGCCTTAAATCTGGAGCGACACACGAGGTTCGAACTCGTGACCTCAACCTTGGCAAGGTTGCGCTCTACCAACTGAGCTAGTGTCGCATTTAATATGAGATGGTGCCCCGGGCCGGACTTGAACCGGCACAACGCGAACGTCGAGGGATTTTAAATCCCTTGTGTCTACCAATTCCACCACCAGGGCACACAAATATTCTTTGTGATGCCTTTACAGAAAAGTAAAACACCATCTGATACCGCTAAATGCCATATCAATAAAATTTGGAGCGACACACGAGGTTCGAACTCGTGACCTCAACCTTGGCAAGGTTGCGCTCTACCAACTGAGCTAGTGTCGCATTTTTCTCGAAAGCCATTCGCTCTCAAAAGAACAATGGAGGCGCCTCCCGGAGTCGAACCGAGGTCCACGGATTTGCAATCCGCTGCATAGCCACTCTGCCAAGGCGCCTCATTTGTGAATAAAGCTAAGCTTTTTCACCACCCTTTCGAGCCGTGCTCTCTTGGGTACGGGATGCATTCTACGGATTCGAGCGATCGAGTCAACACTATTTTTATTTTTTTAAATCGTTTGACTAGAATTTGTGCGAAAGACGATGGATTGCTTAGTTTTAATACTAAAAATCGCTTAAATACACTTGTTTATCATAAAACTTTGGCTACGCCTTACACTGCTGGCCGTGCGTTGCGTGCATTGAAGTATTAATAATCAGAAGACTCGCCTCTCTAAGACTCTCCAAGGACAAAAACAAGACTTAGATCACAAATAGAACTCTATCGAAGCAAAAGCCCCAGATACAAATTGCAAACATGGCCGTTAGCAAGCATTGAAAAGCGAGAGAAGCCAAAAAATGCTGTAGATTGTCTTAGATACAAAAAAGCAGGCTATTAAGCCTGCTTTCTAACATCCGAATTTAATGGTGCTCTTCATTCAACAGATCGTCTTTCGCAGCAGCCAAATATTGAATCATTGACCAATATGTCAAGAAAGTTGCCACATACAAGGCCGCAAAGCCTAGCCAAACCATCCATTCATCGTAACGCCATATCAACACCCATAAGGCGAACATTTGCGAAACAGTTTTTACTTTGCCAACCCAAGATACCGCAACACTTGCTCGCTTACCGATTTCAGCCATCCATTCTCGCAATGCTGAGATAATGATTTCTCGCGCAATCATCGTTACCGCAGGAATGGTCACCCAAATTGAATGATAATGTTCCGTGATTAGAATCAATGCCGTTGCCACTAGCACTTTATCAGCGACAGGATCAATAAACGCGCCAAAACGAGAAGTTTGGCCAAGTTTACGGGCCAACATGCCGTCAAGCCAGTCAGTAAAACCCGCTACCCAAAACACCATTGCTGCTGCAAACGGTGCCCATGAATAAGGTAGATAAAAGACAACCACAAAAACAGGGATTAGGAACAGTCTAAGAAGAGACAGAATGTTCGGGATATTCAAACGCATTTTATTATTCTCTTACACATTGCGGCTTAATGTTGCGCGATTTTCCTTATTGTTTCAATGCTTGGAAAATAATTTCTGCTAAAGAGTGACTTATTCCCGGTACTTTGGCGATTTCTTCGACACTTGCACGTTTAAGTTCTTGTAACCCACCCATGTACTTGAGTAACGCCTGACGTCGTTTAGGGCCGATTCCCTCAATCCCTTCGAGTGCACTCGTACGTCTGGTTTTACCTCGCTTAGCACGGTGCCCCGCTATAGCATGGTTATGGCTTTCATCACGAATATGTTGGATAAGATGCAGCGCAGGAGCATCGCTTGGTAAATGAAACTCGTCCCCATCGACTGTAATCAGCGTTTCTAAACCTGGTTTGCGAGTAACGCCTTTTGCAATACCAATCATGATAGGTCGCTTTGGCCAATCCCCCCAGTACTGCGAAATGATGTCATGCGCACGATTTAACTGACCTTTACCGCCATCGATAAAGATGATGTCGGGAATTTTCTCTACGTCCAATTGCTTCGAATAACGGCGCTCCAACGCTTGTCCCATTGCTGCGTAATCATCACCACCGGTAATCCCAGTAATGTTGTAGCGACGATACTCTTGCTTTACGGGGCCTTCGTTGTTGAACACCACACATGACGCAATCGTGCTTTCCCCCATCGTATGGGAGATATCAAAACATTCCATTCGAGCTATAGACTCCAACTTCAATGTTTCGCGAAGCGCATGAAAACGCTGATTAATCGTCATCTTGTGATTGATTTTGGTGGTAATCGCCGTTAGTGCATTCGTGTTCGAAAGCTTGAGATACCTTGCTCGAGAGCCAGTTGGCGACGTATGAAAATGAACCTTACGGCCTGCCACTTCACTTAACGCTTTCTGTATTGGCGCAATATCTTCTGCCAACTCTTGATTCAAAATAATACGAGAAGGAATTGTACGTGCTTCGTTATGGCTCAAATAGTATTGAGTCAGAAAACTATCGAACACTTCCTGCTGGCTTGTATTTTGTGGGATTTTCGGAAAATGGCTACGGCTACCAAGCACTTTGCCTTGGCGTATCATCAGGATATGGATACACGCGATACCATTCTCCTGAGCAAACCCGAGTACATCCATATCATCCATGCTGTCTTCTGAGACGTACTGCTGCTCTTGAACACGCCTAATCGCTTGGATTTGATCGCGAAATTTAGCGGCATCTTCAAAGCGCAATTGCTGACTGGCATCTTCCATTTTCTCAATCAACTGTTTGAGTACTTGCTGATCTTTGCCTTGCAAAAACATGCGCACAAAGCCAACCAACTCTGCATATTCTTCATCAGAAATGATGGTATTAACGCATGGTCCTGCACAACGACCAATTTGGTACATCAAACATGGGCGCGTTCGGTTGGAATAGACAGTGTCTTCACACTGGCGCACAGGAAATATCTTTTGCAGCAAATGCAATGTTTCTCTTACTGCACCAGAATCTGGGTAGGGGCCAAAATATTCACCTTTGCGCTTCTTGGCGCCACGGTAGATAGAAAGCCGTGGGTGCTTATGACCGCTAATAAAGATATAAGGGTAAGACTTATCATCTCGCAGCAACACATTGTATTTCGGTAAATACTGCTTGATGTAGTTATGCTCTAAGATCAGCGCTTCTGTCTCAGTATGAGTCACCGTGACGTCTATTTTGGCGATATTACTGACAAGCGCGCGAGTTTTCTCACTGTCTACTTTTTTTCGAAAGTAGCTTGAAAGGCGCTTTTTAAGGTCTTTGGCTTTACCTACGTAGATTACAACAGCTTCGGCGTTGTACATTCTGTAAACGCCGGGCTGATGAGTTACTGTCTTGAGAAAGGAAGCCGAATCGAAAGGAGGATTCACGCTAAAGGGTCTCGGTGTCCAGCATTCCGTGGCGAATCGCTAAGTGAGTTAACTCAACGTCACCATTAATGTCCAATTTACTAAAGAGTCGGTAGCGATAGCTGTTGACTGTCTTTGGACTTAAATTAAGTTGCTCAGAAATATCCGTTACCTTTTGGCCTTTGGTGATCATAAGCATGATCTGCAATTCACGTTCGGATAAGTCTTTAAAAGGGTTCTCAGAGGCTGGAGAAAATTGACTCAATGCCATCTGCTGCGCAATCTCTGGTGAGATGTAACGCTGTCCACTATTAACTACACGAATCGCATTCACCATTTCGTCAGGGCCAGCACCTTTGGTTAAATAACCAGACGCACCTGCCTGCATCACCTTGGTTGGAAACGGGTTTTCTGTATGAACGGTAAGTACGATGATTTTCACATCAGGATTCACGCGAAGAATTTTTTTAGTGGCTTCCAAGCCACCAATTCCTGGCATGTTCATGTCCATTAAAACGACGTCAGCATGATTACTGCGACACCATTTTACTGCATCTTCACCGCTGTCAGCTTCTCCTGCTACGTTCATTCCACGGACGTCTTCAATAATACGTCGTATCCCTGTGCGAACCAGCTCGTGATCATCTACAAGGAAAACATTTATCAAACTTGTATCTCCACACTTTGTATTGGTTCTGCACCCACATAACCATTATTTGTTAAATGTGGATATCAGTATGACTGCCTATATACTAACGTAATCGACAAAAAATTGCTTTCTATGAATATGTGCTGAAACGCAAACTTTAGCAAGAACTTATTCATAAACCACTCTATTATTTTAGAGCGTGATGAGCAGAACCGAAATCTAAGAAAAGACAATTAACAACATTAAGTACAATAAATCAAGTAACTAGGTTTCATATTGCCCAGAGAAACACGCAATAACTTAAAATGACACTGTCCCTCTTGCACCAAAGACTAACTTGTAATCACTAATTCCAGCAAAAATTTGAGACGCTTTCTTTACTGGTTATTTTCACAGTTCTTAGTGTTAAACTAACGTTCTTCAAGTTTTCTAAGGTTTCTCACATTTGAATATTCAACAAGGCTTCCTGCTAACTCGACAGGCACGAGACATCAAAGGTCAAACTCAAATCGAGCTGTGGCTTTCGACAGAAGCAGGTCCTACTCAGTTACTTATTAATGGTGAGAAGCCAGTATTTTTCATCGCTCAGAAACACTCAGAGCAAGCAAAGACACTCGCACGAGAAAAAAACATATTCGTCGACATCCGCCTTTTGGATCTCAAAACGTTTGAACATACGCCTCTTGCTGCCTGCTATACCAATGTAACCAGAGACGCTCTCGCACTCAAAGACACATTCGCTCAAAAAGATATCACTACGTATGAAAGTGATATTCGCCTCGCCGATCGCTACCTAATGGAGCGTTTTATCAAAGGCAGTATCGAGTTTACAGGCAATGTGACTCGCACCAATGGCTACCAACGCGTCCAGAGCGCAAAATGCCGTGCGGGGCAATATGAGCCGAAGTTAAACGTTGTCTCGTTAGATCTAGAATGCTCTGAGAAAGGCATTCTTTACTCAATCGGATTAGACAGCGTCATGGATTCCCGCGTTATCATGATCGGAGAACCAGAACCTTCGGAGACACCGATACAATGGGTTAAGGATGAAAAAGCGCTTCTAGAAGCACTCATCGATTGGTTTAAAAAATTCGACCCCGATGTCATTGTCGGTTGGAATGTCATTGATTTTGACTTTCGTCTGCTACACAAACGAGCAGAATGGCACAACATGAAGCTAATGCTTGGCAGAGCAGACCAAGCCAGCTTTTTTAGAAGTTCATCTCAAAGCCAACAAGGGTTTATCTCCATTCCCGGGCGAGTTGTGATGGATGGTATCGATACGCTAAAAACGGCTACTTACCACTTTCGATCTTGGTCATTAGAGTCTGTATCTCAAGAACTCTTGGGGGAAGGTAAAGAAATCCACAACGTGCATGACCGTATGGATGAGATCAATCGTATGTACCGCTCCGACAAACCATCGCTGGCTAAATATAACTTACAAGACTGCGTGTTGGTGAACAAGATTTTCAATCACACTCACCTGCTTGACTTTGCAATAGAGCGCTCTCGTCTCACTGGTGTCGAACTAGATCGTGTCGGCGGTTCGGTTGCAGCATTCACAAACCTATACATGCCTCAGATACACCGAGCAGGCTACGTTGCCCCAAACCTACACCCTGAAAATTGGATTGCGAGCCCCGGCGGTTACGTGATGGACTCCATCCCTAACCTATATGATTCTGTTTTAGTATTGGATTTTAAGAGTCTATATCCATCGATTATTCGCTCGTTCTTGATTGATCCTATGGGGTTAGTTGAGGGGTTATTGCTCGATATTGGAAAAGAAGAAAATCAGGCTGTACCTGGCTTTCGCGGTGGGCAGTTCCATCGTACGAAACACTTTTTACCAGAAATGATTGAAAAGCTTTGGGCAGCACGTGATGTTGCAAAGAAGAACAATGAAAAAGCTTTTTCTCAGGCAATCAAAATCATCATGAACTCCTTTTATGGCGTACTGGGCTCATCGGGATGTCGTTTCTTTGATACTCGGTTAGCTTCTAGTATTACCATGCGCGGACATGAAATCATGAAGCAAACTAAGGTGCTGATTGAGGAGCAAGGATATCAAGTGATTTACGGCGATACGGATTCCACATTCGTGTCGTTGAATCGACCATACAGTCAAGTAGAAGCTGACGCTGTTGGAAATCAATTAGTTGATTACATCAACTCTTGGTGGCAAGAACACCTGCGTTCTGAGTACAACCTAACATCTATGTTGGAAATCGAGTATGAAACCCATTATCGCAGATTCCTTATGCCAACGATTCGTGGCGCAGAAACTGGCTCGAAAAAGCGCTATGCGGGTTTAATCGGTGAAGGAGAGCAAGAACGGATTGTATTTAAAGGGTTAGAAAGTGCCCGTACTGACTGGACCTCGTTAGCACAGAAATTTCAAAATACACTCTATAGCATGATTTTCCATGGTGAAGATCCAAGCGACTATGTCCGAGAGATGGTTGAGAAAACTAACAACGGTGAAATTGATGAACAGTTGGTGTATCAAAAGCGACTGCGCAGAAAACTGCATGAGTATCAGAAAAACGTCCCGCCACAAGTGCGTGCAGCTCGTTTAGCGGATGAGATAAATGCCAAGCTTGGCCGCCCATTACAGTATCAAAACAAAGGACGAATTGAATACATTATTACCGTGAACGGCCCTGAACCTTATGAGTACCTCAATAGCCCGATTGATTATCAACATTACATTGATAAACAACTCAAACCCGTTGCAGATGCGATTCTCCCTTTCATTGGGACGGACTTTGACAGGCTTTCAGCGCCACAAATGGGGTTGTTTTAGCCGATACGAAACTCTGTTTTCTGGTACTGTTTGACTAACCAATCACCAAACGCATCAATTAGCCCGATAACAGAACGCTTGGGAATCCCCCGGCCAGAAAGTAAAATTTCTAGCCGCTCGATCTCAAGCTGCTTTTCAGGATGATAAGTTAAGAATACCTTGCCACACTCTACGGGGTCATCAAACCAACGTTTATCTCGATACATCACCAAAGAGTATGACGCTCTTAGTAACTTTTTAGCAATCACGCGCTGGGCGGCCACCTGCTCTTCTATCGTCTTCGCTTGTACGATTTTTTTGCGATACACCGTAATCCAATCTTCCACATCCATATTCCAGTGCTTAGCAATTTCCCAACTTGGGACGTAATCACCGAAGCAGTCTGCTAGATCATCACCATAAACACAGACACAGCAATGCTTAAGCATAAAGCCCCAAGTGAAAATACTATCTAAATTAGCTACTTCGCTCACTAAGGCTGTACGGACCGATACACCATTAACGTGAGGGTAACTCTGCTGCGCACGCCACTTAATTGTGTTGAGCAAAGTCGCGCGATTGTGCTCAAAGGATGATTGAGTAACGACAACCAGGTCTAAGTTCGACTTCCCTGCGATCGCTGTTTTACGAGCAACACTACCGTATACATAAACGCTGTGTAAGTTTTGCCCCAGTCCACCTTTGAGACAAGCGGTGACTTCCCTAATTAAAGGCGCAAACTCTGGTTGAAATGGTTGTTTAGGATCGATAACAGGCAGAGACATGACTTAAAACGTGTTCTCAGATGGTTCAAGAAGTTGGGCTATATGTTCTCTTAGCCGACTCACTGAATCAAGTCCATTCAGGTGTTTAGTCATGGGAGTAACAACAAATTTCTGCAATGAATTTTAATGCTAGGCGGCTAACTTAGCGCTATAATCACCGAGTTTTGCTTAATAAGTATGAATAGGAATATACAATGCCAAAGGCAAGTGAAATCAAAAAAGGCTTCGCAATCGAGTCTAATGGTAAAACTCTTCTCGTTAAAGACATCGAAGTAACGACTCCTGGCGGTCGTGGCGGCGCTAAAATCTACAAAATGCGTTGTACAGATCTAAACACGGGCGCACGTGTAGATGAGCGTTACAAGTCTGATGACGTTGTTGAAACGGTAGAAATGAACAAACGTGCAGTTGTGTACTCATACGCTGACGGCGATGAGCACATCTTCATGGATAACGAAGACTACTCACAATACACATTCAAGCACAATGAAGTTGAAGACGACATGCTGTTCATCAACGAAGATACACAAGGTATCCACATTATCCTTGTTAACGGTGCTGCAGTGGGTATTGAACTACCATCTTCTGTTGAGCTAGTGATTGAAGAAACTGACCCTTCAATCAAAGGTGCTTCTGCATCTGCTCGTACTAAACCAGCACGCTTCGCTTCAGGTCTTGTCATCCAGGTTCCTGAGTACATTGCAACTGGTGACCGAGTTATCATTAACACAGCTGAACGTAAATACATGAGCCGAGCATAAGCATGTCTGATTTGATTTCTTACGACGACGTCATCGACGCAGCGTACGACATTTTCCTTGAGATGGCTCCAGATAACCTAGAGCCTGCTGACGTGATTCTGTTTACTGCGCAATTTGAAGATCGTGGTGCCGCAGAACTTGTTGAAACTGGTGATGACTGGGTTGAACATGTTGGCTTCGAGATCGACAAAGAAGTATATGCAGAGGTTCGTATCGGCCTAGTAAATGAGGAAAATGACGTTCTTGATGACGTATTTGCTCGTATGCTAATCAGCCGAGACCCTGAACATAAGTTCTGCCATATGCTTTGGAAACGCGATTAACGTTTCTTCATCATGAACAAAGATACCAGCCTAGTGCTGGTATTTTTTATCTGTTGTTTTCGTCTAGCTGAGATATTTGTTTATACAAAGCACCCTGCTCTATATAGGCTTTAGATCCTTTTGTTATGTAACAGATAAGAAAAAGGCTTGCCGAATTGGCAAGCCTTTCTGATGTTTTGCTATCGATTAACGATGCTTGTTGCGTGCGCCTTGGTCACCAGCAGTCTTCTTCGGCTTACGACGAGAAGGGTTGTTGCTGCGACCTTTTGGCGTGTTAACACGCTCTTCATGGCGCTTAACTGCGCGACGAATTTTTTGGCTGCGTGCACGCTCACGTTTGCGTGACGTGTTGTCTTTGTTCAGATCAAGCATGGTTTCTTTCTCTGGACGAAGCTCTACAAGCTCACGCAAGTAGTTTACTTCTTTCAGGTCAAGCTCCATCCAACCGCCACGAGGCAGTTTCTTGTCTAAGAAGATGTCGCCGTAACGAACACGTTTCAGACGGCTAACGGTACACTCTTGCGATTCCCATAGTCGACGAACTTCGCGGTTACGACCTTCGTTGATAACAACGTAAAACGTGTGGTTCATGCCTTCACCACCCGCGTAAACAACATCTTCAAAGCGAGCTAAACCGTCTTCCAGTTCAACACCTTTCACTAGATTACGAACTTTCTGTTCAGTTACTTCACCGAACACACGTACTAGGTATTCACGTTCAACTTGGCGGCTTGGGTGCATTAAGCGGTTCGCCAGTTCACCATCCGTTGTGAAAAGTAGAAGACCAGAAGTGTTCGCATCCAGACGACCAACTGAAATCCAGCGAGAGCCACGAATTTTTGGCAGACGATCAAAAACAGTACGACGACCTTCTGGATCGTGACGAGTACACAGTTCACCCTCAGGTTTGTAGTACGCAAGTACACGACAAATCACTTCTTCTTGAATCTTTGCAGAGACAATGTGACCATCGATACGAACTACGCTGCTCTCGTCTTCAAGTCTTTCACCAAGCTTAGCGACTACACCGTTCACGCTAACGCGACCAGATTTAATTAACGATTCAATCTCACGACGAGAACCGTGACCAGCACGTGCTAATACTTTTTGTAACTTTTCGCTCATTTATCTACCTATGTGTCGTCTTCACAGACGTCTAGACCAGGATTGGTCTGCATTTTGCTATTTACCCATTTCAGTGGGATTTTTCGGTCGGACATTATACGTAACTTTCTTAGTTAATGTAAGCTAAATCGGCGCCATTCTCCACACCAAAATTCACATCAAAAATGACCGAAATATTTGTCCTATTCTGCAACTTTTTTACTACTTAATGCAGGCATTGCTCAACGAGAATCCCACTAATATCGGTCTTCCTGAACCACTTTAACCACGCGGTACCTGATAAAATTGTCAGGGTTACAACAATAACCACTTGGGGTGTGTTTACTGTTCGTATTGCTAGAAAGCAACGAAAAATAAGCCGTCCCTGTTTGCTGCTAAGTAATACCAATCACCGCAGGCAATGAGCGCTCATAGCAAAGCAAGGTCGTGGGTAACAAGACAAAAATTGTCTTTAAGTCATTAGTTCACATCAAAAATAACACTAATGCTATCGTGTACTCTGACTCTCTAGGTTCGCTCTGCACTCTCGGCGATTGGCATAAATCAGACAAAAAGGAATAGAACAATGTCTATGCTAAATCTCGACCTAAATTGGATTTTTGGGACATCTCAAGATGACGATATGACAGGCACAAAAGGCTCTGAAACAACCGATATTTTCTTCGGCTTCTGTGGTGATGATAAGTTTGTAGGATACGGAGGTAATGATATTGTCTTCGGTGGCTGGGGAGATGATACCTTGCTTGGTGGCCGAGGTAACGACTTTGTTTCTGGCGGCTTTGGAAACGATTTCCTATCCGGCGGATTAGGAAACGACAAACTCTTTGGTGGCTGCGGCGACGACACAATTTTTGATTATTCAGGCAACAACTACTTGAGTGGTGGCTGGGGTAACGACACGCTCGTTGTTGGTGATGGTGAATCAGTACTGAGCGGTGGCTGTGGAGACGACACCTTCGTGCTTACAAACCGCCTGGCTATTGGTGTACCTGATCAGCCAGTGTCTTCCAACGATATTGATGTTAAAGCCGACATTGTCGATTTTAATATTTTCCATGACAAACTTGTCTTTGATATGGGCCGAGACACTGATAACGATGGCATTCGAGATACGTTCTTGGATTCAGCGGATGATCTGACTTTATCTTACAATGAATGTGGCTGGGCAGTATTCTCAAGTGATGAATACAATGTTGAAGTGACACTAAACGGTGTGAGCTCTGCATACATCAACTATGCAGAACAAAATGGTATCGACATTTTCGATTTCGCTTAACCTCAATCAGTTAAGTTCAATGAGATATTCGATATGATAACAAAAATAGGAGGCGCGATGCCTCCTATTTTGTTTGACGGTGGTGTGCGTCTACTATTCGAATGGTGCAGGGTCACCAGATCCCAAACGAACCACAACAGGTTCACCTTCGCTAAAGTCAATTACAGTCGTAGGTTGTTCACCTAGGTAACCGCCATTAAGAATCACATCAACCGCATGTTCTAGTTTATCGCGAATATCCTCTGGATCAGATTCTGTTACGTCACTGCCAGGTAGAATCAACGACGTAGACATCATCGGCTCACCTAATGCTTCCAACAAGTCCAAGGCAATTTGATTGTCTGGAACACGGATACCGATGGTCTTACGTTTTGCATTCATCAAACGACGCGGCACCTCTTTTGTGCCTTTGAAGATGAAGGTGTAAGGACCTGGTGTGTTATTTTTCAGCAGTCGGAATGCAGAGTTATCCACTCGCGCATAGAGAGAAAGCTCCGACAAATCACGACACAGTAAAGTAAAGTTATGCTTATCATCCAGACGACGAATCTGACAGATTCGTTCCAGTGCCTGTTTGTTCTCCAACTGACAGCCAAGTGCGTACCCTGAATCAGTAGGGTAAACCACAACGCCGCCGTTACGAATGATTGCTACTGCTTGATTAATCAAGCGAGCCTGTGGGTTTTCTGGGTGAACGTAAAAAAACTGGCTCATTGTAATTCCTCATTATCGAGCCTCTCGGCTCTATATTTTTATGGGTTCTCGACTTCGTATTACTGAGTATTATTCAACGAAGGATCTATTCCCCAATCTTTCCAAACTGGTTCGACGCCAGCAGGCAACCATAGGTTCCTTCCTAGCTCCATCCACGGTGATGGGTAGTGAAAATCACTGCCTTGAGAGGCTAATAGTTTGTATTGTATAGCATAATCAGCCAAGTTGCGCCTTTCTTGTTGCGCTTGCTGTGGCTGTGCAACTTCCATCGCATCACCACCCGCTTCGACAAACGCTGCTAGAAGACGCTTAATCCACTTCGCTGTCAACTTATATCTACCAGGATGCGCTAATACCGCCATTCCACCAGCCGCATGGATAGCATCAACCGCATCCTTCATCGAACACCAATTCGGTGGTACATAACCTGGGTTATTACGCGTTAGGTATTTTTTAAACACCATTTGCATGGTTTTTGCGTAACCATTATCTACCAACCATTTCGCGAAATGCGCTCTTGTCACTGGAGCATCACCGGCGATTTGCCTTACCTCTTCAAGCACACCTACTCGAGTTGCTTTTTGTAGTCGCTCTGCAATTAACTCAGATCGTGTTATGCGATGCTGCTTCTGCTGTTCTATGAGGGCAGATAATTGTTCATTTTCCGGATCGATATTCAGGCCGACAATATGAATGTCTTTGTTTTGCCAGACGGTCGATATCTCAATGCCATTGATGATTTTTATCGGCAAATTATTATCTTGAACGTATTGCTTAGCTAACGCCAAACCGTCAACCGTATCGTGATCAGTGATCGCCAAAACCTCGATATCAAAACTCAGCGCCCTTTCCACTAAATCTTTAGGTTCTAACCGACCGTCCGATGCAGTGGTGTGACTATGTAAATCAATTCTCATATTTTTATCGTTTTAATGCCGTTTTGGGGTTGACTTTTTACTCTCGCACTAGTTAACTAGTACACAAATACAAAGTACGTAATTTAAGGTTCACCATGTTACAAGAATTTAACCAAAACCAAAAAGCGAAAGTTGCGGTTTGTCTTAATAAGGCAAACTCATCAGATCTTGCTTGGTGGCGCACTTGGACTAGTTCTTGGTGGGCAAACGTATACTTCTAGTTTATAGAACCAAACGTTGTAAAGCCCGCTACTTAAGCGGGCTTTTTTGTTTTGTTGCTCATTTCACATTCAACTGCCTAAACATTAATCGAATATAGCCAACTCTAGATTGGGAGAACGTTTGCTTTATGCGACTATGTACGGCAGGAAGATTTAAACAGCTACAAGGAGGTCTTGTGAACAAGGCCATTGAAATTAAGAAACTTGGACAGCTTGAAGTGCTAACGGCTTCCGTCCCTTATACTCAAGACCCGACTCGCTTGTTCCACACACTATGTGAGAACAAAACTGACAGCCTATTGCTGGAATCTGCTGAGATCGATTCAAAGCAAAATTTAAAATCCCTGCTAATCGTAGATTCAGCGGTTCGCATTGTTTGCTTCGGCCATACCGTTAGCATGCACGCCTTGACCAATAACGGTAAAAACCTACTGTCTCACCTAAACCAGAACATCCGTGGTGACGTTGAGAGCAAGTTCGATGGCGAAACGCTAACTTTGGAGTTTAACCAGCCATGCGACACGTTAGATGAAGACTCTCGACTACGTGAAGCCTCTTCTTTCGATGCGCTGCGTTTGGTTCAGCATAGTTTTGATATTTCACAGCAAGACAAACACGCGATTTTCCTTGGTGGTCTGTTTGCCTACGACTTAGTCGCAAACTTCGAGCCGCTTGGTAATGCCGAAGCAACAAATCAGTGTCCAGATTACGTTTTCTACGTAGCGGAAACACTACTTGTTGTCGACCATCAAACGGAATCTTGCCAGCTTCAAGCGACGTTGTTTGTTGATGGTTCAGAGAAAACAGCGTTAGAGACTCGTATTGCAGAAATTAGCGCCCAGTGTGCAGCGCCAAAACTGTTGCCGAGTGCAGAGCAAATAACAGATGTAACGGTAGAACCTAGCGTGTCTGATGCAGACTTCTGCCAAACCGTTCGCGACTTAAAAGAGTTCGTAGTGAAAGGCGATGTATTCCAAGTTGTACCGTCTCGTAGATTCACTCTACCTTGCCCTTCTCCACTGGCGGCTTACAAAGAACTGAAACAAAGTAACCCAAGCCCTTACATGTTCTACATGCAAGATGAGCTGTTCACTCTGTTTGGCGCATCACCTGAAAGCGCGCTTAAGTATGAAACCGATACCAACCAAATTGAAATCTACCCAATTGCAGGCACACGTCGCCGCGGTAAGCGCCCGAATGGAGAGATCGATTTCGACCTAGATAGCCGCATCGAACTTGAACTACGCACCGACATGAAAGAAAACGCAGAACACATGATGTTGGTTGACTTAGCACGTAACGACGTCGCTCGTATTGCTCAAGCTGGCACTCGCCACGTAGCAGACCTTCTTAAAGTCGACCGTTACAGCCACGTGATGCACTTGGTGTCTCGTGTGGTTGGTCAACTGCGTGAAGACCTAGACGCACTGCACGCATACCAAGCTTGTATGAACATGGGCACGCTCACTGGTGCACCAAAGATTCGCGCAATGCAGTTGATTCGCGATGTGGAAGGCGCACGTCGCGGTAGCTACGGCGGTGCGGTTGGTTACCTAACTGGTGAAGGCACACTCGACACCTGTATCGTGATCCGCTCAGCGTACGTTGAGAACGGCATTGCTCAAGTTCAAGCTGGTGCTGGCGTGGTGTTCGACTCTGATCCGCAAGCGGAAGCAGACGAAACGCGCGGCAAAGCACAAGCGGTAATCTCTGCTATCCAAGCAGCGCATAAGTCACAATAAGGAATAGGGTTCAGAGATGGCTAATATCATTTTTATCGATAACTTTGACTCGTTCACCTACAACCTTGTGGATCAGTTCCGCTCGTTAGGTCACTCGGTCAAGATTTACCGAAACAACATCCCAGCAGAAACCATCGAACAAGCGGTAAACGAGCTTGAAAACCCAGTGGTTCTGCTATCGCCAGGCCCTGGTGCTCCTTCAGAAGCAGGCTCAATGCCTGAGCTTATCCAACGCATGAAAGGCAAAGTGCCGATGATCGGCATTTGTCTTGGTCACCAAGCGATTGTTGAAGCGTACGGTGGCACCGTTGCTGGCGCGGGCGAAATCATTCACGGTAAGGTCTCTATGATGGAGCACCAAAACCATGCGATTTACCAAAACCTACCATCACCACTTGCAATTGCACGTTACCACTCGCTGGTTGCGACCAAGGTTCCTGAGAGCCTAACCATCACAGCAGAAGTGGATAACTTGGTAATGTCTGTTGTACATGAAGAAGATAAAGTTTGCGGGTTCCAGTTCCACCCGGAATCTATTATGACGACCTACGGAGCAACACTGTTGGCCAATGCCATCGAATGGGCACTTGAAGAACAAACTTCAGCGAACCCACTCACTGCTTAAAAAGCACTTGGCACATAAGAAATTTAGGAGAGGAAATATGGAAGCAATCATCAACCCTATTATTACCAAACTGTACGAGCAAGAATCGCTTACTCAGGAAGAGAGCCAACAGCTATTCGACATCATTATCCGTGGGGAACTAGACCCAATTTTGATGGCGTCAGCACTAACTGCACTAAAAATCAAAGGCGAAACGCCAGACGAAATTGCAGGCGCGGCCAAAGCACTGCTGGCAAACGCAAATCCATTCCCTCGCCCAGATTACGATTTCGCAGATATCGTAGGTACTGGCGGTGACGGTCACAACACCATCAACATTTCAACCACTGCGGCGTTTGTTGCTGCAGCATGTGGTCTAAAAGTAGCGAAACACGGTAACCGCAGCGTTTCCAGCAAATCGGGTTCTTCTGACCTTCTTGATTCATTTGGTATCAACCTAGCTATGAGCGCAGAAGATACGCGCAAAGCGGTAGACGATATTGGTGTTGCTTTCCTATTTGCACCTCAGTACCACGGTGGTGTGCGCCATGCGATGCCAGTGCGTCAAACCATGAAAACCCGCACCATCTTTAACATTCTTGGCCCACTGATTAACCCTGCTCGTCCTAACATCGAATTGATGGGCGTTTACAGTGAAGAACTGGTTCGTCCTATCGCAGAAACCATGCTACAAATGGGTATGAAGCGCGCCGCTGTAGTTCACGGCAGTGGCTTGGACGAAGTAGCAATTCACGGTGAAACAACCGTTGCCGAAATCAAAGACGGTAAGATCACAGAATACAAATTAACACCTGCAGACTTCGGTCTAGAAGCGCACCCACTAGAAGCAATCAAAGGTGGCGATCCTGAAGAAAACAAAGCGATCATTACCAATATCCTGACGGGTAAAGGTACAGACGCACAGTTGGGTGCAGTGGCAGTAAACGTTGCTCTGCTAATGCGTCTATTCGGCCACGAAGATTTAAAAGCCAACACGCAACAAGCGATTGAGGCAATGAATTCAGGCAAGGCGTACCAATTGGTACAACAACTTGCCGCACACGCTTAAGGAATTGAAGAAGATGACTGACTTCAACACTCAGCAAGCTGACAACCTGTCTGAACACGTTTCTAAGAAAGAAGCAGAAATGGCAGAAGTACTGGCGAAAATTGTCCGCGACAAATATCAGTGGGTAGCAGACCGTAAGGTGTCTCAACCGCTAAGCACATTTCAGTCTGATTTGCTGCCATCGGACCGCAGCTTCTACGATGCTCTGAGTGGCGAAAAGACGGCCTTCATCACCGAATGTAAGAAGGCATCTCCTTCTAAAGGTTTGATTCGTGATCACTTCGACTTGGATTACATTGCATCGGTTTACAACAACCATGCTGATGCGATTTCAGTCCTAACAGACGAGAAGTACTTCCAAGGTAACTTTGACTTTCTTCCTCAAGTGCGTGGTCAAGTCAAACAACCGGTTCTGTGCAAAGACTTCATGGTAGATACCTACCAAGTTTACCTAGCGCGTCATTACAGTGCTGATGCCGTGCTACTGATGCTTTCTGTCCTTAATGACGAAGAGTACAAAGCGCTAGAGGAAGCAGCGCACAGCCTGAACATGGGTATCTTGACCGAAGTGAGCAACGAAGAAGAGCTTCATCGTGCAGTTAAGCTAGGCGCACGCGTTATCGGCATCAATAACCGTAACCTTCGCGACCTAAGTACTGATTTGAATCGTACGAAAGAACTGGCACCGACCATTCGTGAACTGGCTCCTAACGCAACAGTAATCTCAGAATCTGGCATTTATACACATCAACAAGTTCGTGATTTAGCGGAATACGCAGACGGCTTCTTGATTGGTAGTTCACTGATGGCGGAAGACAACCTTGAACTTGCAGTACGTAAAGTGACGTTAGGCGAAAACAAAGTCTGTGGCTTAACGCACCCAGATGACGCAGCGAAAGCGTACCAAGCTGGTGCGGTATTTGGTGGTCTGATTTTTGTCGAGAATTCGAAGCGTGCGGTTGACCTTGAAAGTGCTCGCTTAACCATGAGCGGTGCTCCACTGAACTATGTAGGCGTTTTCCAAAATCACGATATCGATTTTGTTGCTTCTATCGTCACCTCTTTGGGTTTAAAAGCGGTGCAACTGCACGGTCAAGAAGACCAAGCTTACGTAAACCAACTCAAAGCCGAACTGCCAGCAACGGTAGAAATTTGGAAAGCTTACGGCGTGACTGATGCCAAGCCAGAACTGCTAGCAGACAACATTGATCGCCATTTATTAGATGCGCAAGTTGGCACTCAAACTGGCGGAACTGGTCAAGTGTTCGACTGGTCACTGATCGGCGACCCAAGTCAAATTATGCTAGCGGGCGGACTGTCGCCAGAAAATGCTCAACAAGCAGCGACACTAGGTTGCTTGGGATTAGATTTAAACTCTGGTGTAGAAAGCGCACCAGGCAAAAAAGATTCACAGAAGTTGCTCGCGGCATTCACCGCTATTCGCAGCTACTAAAGCTGGATATCAGCTAAAAAATTTAAAGCTATTCGTAGCGAAAAATACGAGAAGGAATATAACGATGGCAAAACTGAATGCCTACTTTGGCGAATACGGCGGTCAGTACGTTCCGCAAATTCTAGTTCCAGCACTGGAGCAACTAGAGCAAGCGTTTATCGACGCGCAAGAAGATCCAGAATTCCGCAGCGAATTCATGACGCTTCTTCAAGAGTATGCGGGCCGCCCAACGGCTTTAACTCTAACTCGTAACCTAACCAAAGGTACGAAAACCAAACTGTACCTAAAACGTGAAGACCTACTTCACGGTGGTGCCCACAAGACTAACCAAGTGTTGGGTCAAGCGCTACTTGCGAAACGCATGGGCAAAAACGAAATCATCGCTGAAACTGGCGCAGGTCAACACGGTGTTGCAACCGCACTAGCATGTGCACTGCTTGGCCTTAAGTGTCGCGTGTACATGGGTGCAAAAGACGTTGAGCGTCAAAGCCCGAACGTATTCCGTATGAAGCTAATGGGCGCAGAAGTTATTCCTGTCCACTCGGGTTCAGCAACACTTAAAGACGCATGTAACGAAGCGCTGCGTGACTGGTCTGCAACTTATGAAGATGCACACTACCTATTAGGTACAGCGGCAGGTCCTCACCCATTCCCAACCATCGTGCGTGACTTCCAACGCATGATTGGTGAAGAAACGAAGAATCAGATTTTGGCACGTGAAGGTCGTCTTCCTGATGCGGTTATCGCATGTGTGGGCGGTGGTTCAAACGCGATTGGCATGTTTGCTGACTTCATCGAAGAAGAAAGCGTTCGCCTAATTGGTGTTGAGCCAGCAGGTAAAGGTATCGATACTGACCAGCACGGTGCACCACTTAAACATGGTAAAACGGGTATTTTCTTTGGTATGAAAGCGCCATTGATGCAAGATCCAAACGGTCAGGTTGAAGAGTCATACTCTGTCTCTGCTGGTCTTGATTTCCCTTCAGTTGGTCCACAGCACGCACATCTAAACGCAATTGGCCGAGCTGAATATGACAACGTGACGGATGATGAAGCACTAGAAGCATTCCAAGAAATTGCGCGTCACGAAGGTATCATCCCTGCTCTAGAATCTTCTCACGCACTGGCTCATGCACTGCGTATGGCTCGTGAGAATCCAGAAAAAGAGCAATTATTGGTCGTTAACCTATCAGGTCGTGGTGACAAAGACATCTTCACCGTACACGCCATCTTAGAAGAAAAAGGAGCAATCTAATGAGCCGTTATGAAAAGATGTTTGAGCGCCTAAACGAAAAGAACCAAGGCGCATTTGTACCGTTCGTAACGGTTTGCGATCCAAACGCCGAGCAGTCTTACAAAATCATGGAAACACTGGTCGAGTCTGGCGCAGATGCCCTTGAACTCGGTATTCCATTTTCAGATCCTCTTGCGGATGGCCCGACTATCCAAGGTGCGAACATTCGTGCTCTAGATTCAGGCGCAACACCGGATATCTGCTTCGAACAAATTGGTAAGATCCGAGCTAAGTACCCAGAGCTACCTATTGGCCTTCTGATGTACGCGAACCTTGTTTACTCTCGTGGTATCGAGAACTTCTATGAGCGTTGTGCAAAAGCAGGCATCGATTCTGTTTTGATTGCAGACGTACCAACTAATGAAAGTACTGAGTTCGTTGCGGCTGCAGAGAAGTTTGATATTCACCCAATCTTCATCGCACCACCAACAGCAAGTGATGAAACACTGAAGCAAGTATCAGAGTTAGGTGGCGGCTACACTTACCTACTCTCTCGTGCAGGTGTTACTGGCGCAGAAACCAAAGCAAACATGCCTGTAGGTCATATGCTCGATAGACTGAACCAATTTGATGCACCACCAGCGCTACTTGGTTTTGGCATCTCTGAGCCTGCACAGGTGAAACAAGCACTAGAATCTGGTGCGGCTGGTGCAATTTCTGGTTCAGCCGTGGTCAAAATCATTGAAGCGAACGTTGAGCAGCCACAAATTATGCTCGACAAGCTAGGTGAATTCGTTTCTGCAATGAAAGCTGCCACTCAAAAATAATTTCAGTTTGATATGACACAACAACGCCCGCTTAACATTATGTTTAGTGGGCGTTTTCTTACTATCGCGTTTATACCACGTCATTTTTTGTTCAACGCCCGCACTTTCCAAATCTATCTCAAGCAGAGCACTCAAAGAGTGTTAAGCTTGGGTCACTTAACTAACTCAATAAAGCAATGTGCAGTAAGGTTGCTACATGGAAGAAGTCAAAACACTGCTAGCCAAATGTCCTGTACTATCAGGGCTGCCAGATAAAGGGCTCAGTGAAGCAGCGCAAATGACTAAGGTTCGCTGCTTCGACGAAAAAGCACTGATTTGCAATAAAGGTGCACTTCAATCTTCTCTTATGGTCATAGCTCAAGGTGCAGTGAGAGTGAACTCAATTAGTTCAAAAGGCAAAGAAGTCACACTGATGATTTTCGAAGCTGGTGGCTGGTTTGGAGACAATGTTTTTTCTCCCGGTATGCCTCGTATTTTTGGTGCGACCGCGCATTCGGACGTGACTGTAATGGAGCTTCCTGGAGATAAATTTCGCCAGTTACTCGCCAAATACCCTCAAAGTTACCCCACTATACTCGACTTACTTAGCCGCCGTTTATGGTCTGCTATTTCTGTTATCGAAGATGACGCGATTAGAGGAATTGAAGAACGAGTCGCCAAAAGGTTGCTGCTGCTTGCTGAATACCAACTTAATCAAGCGATCGATACTCGACCATGCGTTGTCAGGGTAACAAGAGAACATATCGCTAACATGATGGGGCTAACTCGTCAGAGCGTACACAAGATACTAAAACGATTAGAAAGTATTGGGATGCTAGAGCTAAACTATGGCTCAGTAACCATTACCAATCCGAAACGCTTAGAAGAATACTTTAAAGAACTCGAGCAATAGATCCATTCAACAAACGGTAAGTATTGTCTAACGATAGCTAAAAACCTTATGCATCTAATTGGTCAAGAGCACAACACCATTTGCACTTAGGCAAGTGGCGCTGTGACACAAAAACCATTGAATTGACTAAGCTATATTCAATTCAGATTTCAACTCACGTTTCAAAATCTTTCCTGTCGCACTCATCGGGAGGTGTTCACGAATTTCGACATAACGAGGATATTTAAACGAGGCTAATTGCTCTTTACCCCACTTTTGTAATGAATCGGCGTCAATGTATTCTTTTGGTTTAAGTACAACGTAAGCTTTTATCTCTTCGCCATACTCTTCATTTGGAATCCCTATCACCGCGACCATTGAAACTGCAGGATGAGTCATGAAAACTTCTTCAATTTCTCTGGGATAAACATTAAATCCACCTCGAATGATCAGATCTTTCATTCTATCGACAATAAATAAATTACCTGAACTGTCAAAGCGGCCCACATCACCAGTATGGAACCAACCATTTTGTAGCGCAGATTCAGTAACTTCTGGACGGTCAAGATATCCCTTCATAACATTATGACCACGCACAACAATCTCACCTTCTTCGCCTATCGGTAGTGCATTGCCTTCAATGTCGATAACTCTTACTTCGACGCCTTGAACCGGTTGACCTACCGAGCCTGGTATACGCTCCTGATCTAAATGATTAAAACATGCAATAGGACTTGTCTCCGACAACCCGTATCCTTCTAAGATCGGCACATTAAATGTTTCTTCAAAGGTTCGAAAGATTTCGGTTGGTAATGGCGCACCACCGCTTACTGCAACACGCAATGACGAGGTATCAAATTGATGCTGCACATGAAGCAGACCGATGTACATCGTTGGCACACCAGCAAATATCGTCACCCTATGTTTTTCCACCAGCTCAAGAACATGTTTAGGCTCAAACCTAGGCACTAACACCAATGTTGCGCCGCCCAAAACACTAGCATTTAAGTGGACGGTTTGACCAAATGTATGAAATAAAGGCAAAGTTACTAAGTGAATATCATCGGCCTGGCTGCCCATAATGTTTTGTGCCACCAGAGCGTTCATTATGATGTTCTGCTGAGTCAGTTCAGCGCCTTTTGGTAAGCCTGTCGTCCCTGATGTATACAAAATCACACATGTATCATCCGCATTACGCGGTATATAATCCGGCAACGGTTGGACATCGGCTATAAACGCATTGAGAGTTATTACACCATTCCAATAGCTTTCATCTTGAGATTGAGTCAATACGACTATGCCTTCGCATGTATCGACTTGTTCAAAGGCTTTGACACCCTCTTTTGCCATTGGCAGTTCTTTCGTCCCTTCAAAGCAGAAATAAAACTTCGCTTTTGAATCTTCTAAGTGATACTTAATTTCTCGCGCTTTCAAAAGCACATTTAATGGGACTGCAACCGCGCCAGCTTTTTGTATTGCATAATAAACAAACGCGAAAAAAGGAATGTTTGGGCATGAAATCGCAACGCGGTCACCTGGCTTTACGCCTTTATTGATTAAAGACGCTGCGATCTTGCCGGCGATCGCATCAAACTGCGCATAATTTATCTTTTCAGTGCCACATATCAACGCCGTTTTATCTGGTTTACTCGCAGCATTTCTTTGTAACGCAGCAGCAAGATTCATCATAGTCTCTTCACCTCTTACTTGTCTTTCTCGTCTAATCAGCTCAGGAGCATTAACTAAGCAAGTTATCTCTAACACTGGATCGTCAGCATTTGAGTCTCACCAGTCATTACAATTTAACATTATGTTTACAACGCAATTAGAGCCAAGAATGTAAAGCAATTAACATTTCAGAAGGCAAATTAATAAAAGTGTGAGCTTGAAAGAGATGAATTGTTATAAATATCAACCCAAGTCACTAAAAACTCTGACTGCAATAGCAAATACAAAAGCGGTTAAAATTAACAAAAAGAAAACAAATAAAGAAAAATAAACTTGAACAATCCTAAGCGCGACCCTTATAAGAAAAATCAATAGCAAACGTTTGCTATTGAACAAAACTTTATCGTTCGTCAATAAAATATCGATTAATCCATCAATAATACCTTGCTGCATATTGCCAATTGTAAACGATAAGTGTAAAAAGCAAGGCGAGATAATTATCCGTAAATCCATTTATGGTTAGTGGGTAATTTTAGGATTTTACATTTTATTAGCACAGAGGTTATGGAAGTGTTAAAAGAAAAGAGTTTGCTAAACAACATTGGCGTACAAGTCGTAATCGCCATGATCGTGGGCACAGCCGTTGGTGCCATGATGGGTCATGATGCGACAGTGTTCGCTCCTTTAGGTGCTATCTTTATCAACTTAATCAAAATGTTGGTTATTCCTTTGGTCGCTGTAGCCTTGATTTCTGGCGCCGCTGGTCTTGGGAACAGCCAGTCAGCAGGTAAAGTTGGCATCGTCACTCTAGGTTATTTTGGTTTAACATCCGCCCTAGCCGTTGCACTTGCACTATTTATGGGTGAAGTATTCCAACCAGGCATGGGTATCGACGTCTCTGGCGTTGAAGGCATGTTCTCAGCAGAATACGCTTCAAAAGGTGAACTACCTACTTTCTGGGCAACCATCACTGGTATGATCCCAACCAACGTTTTCCAATCACTAAATGAAGCAAACATCCTACAGATCCTCGTTTTCTGTATGTTCTTTGGTATTGCGATTTCTAAGCAAGCAAAAGAACGTCGTGAACCAATCATCAATGGTGTTAACTGCATCGTTGACGCAATGGTTTGGATGATCAACAAAGTAATGATCATTGCACCTATCGGTGTATTTGGTCTGATGGCAGAAGCAGTCGGTACGTTTGGTTTTGGTGCGCTAATGGTGGTATTCAAACTGTTCGTTGTTTACGTTGCTGCCATCCTAATCTTCGGTTTCGTTGTTTACCCAGCAATGGTGCATGTTTTCACGAAGACATCTGCGAAGAAATTCCTGTCTTCAATGAAGAAACCGCAAGCAGTTGCGCTTTCAACAGCGTCTTCTATGGCAACACTGCCTGTCACAATGGACACCTGTGAAAAAGAGCTGGGCGTAAAAAATTCAACTGCATCATTTGTTCTGCCTCTAGGCGCAACGATCAACATGTCAGGTAATGCGATTTACTATGGCTTGGTTGCTATCTTCTTTGCTCAACTGTTCAATATCGATCTAGGCATGGGCGCTTACATTGCAATTATCGTAACGTCTACATTGGGTGCGGTTGGTCAAGCGGGTGTTCCTGGCCCTTCTTTCCTAGTGGTTGCAGTGCTTCTTGCCGCTGGCATTCCAATTGAAGGTCTACCGCTGCTATTCGCTCTTGACCGTATTTTCGATATGATTCGTACAGCACTGAACATCACAGGTGATGCTGCATGTGCAGTTATCGTTGATGCGCTAATTGAAGAAGAAACGGCAGAAGCTGAGCTTAAAAAGCAAGAAGCCTAACTCTTTCTTGAATAGACCAAAAACCGCTCATAATGAGCGGTTTTTTTGTCTTTTCTTGCATTACGTAACTATACAAATAGAAACCGATGGCATAAATTTTTCAAAATGATATAAACCATTACAAAATATAACAAAACGTTAGAGCTAGGTTATATCATGAGTCTTGAGCAATCTTTGGAATATCTCACCAAAACAAATTTGCCGATCGAATCAAAGCAGCAGGCACTGGTTGACTCAGTTATTCTTACCCTAACGAAACAAAAACGAGATGCTCTTTTTCAACAGGTTGCTCTGTATCGAATAAAACTGCTTAAATCTCTCTTTCCTAAACACGCATCAAAAAGTCTTTCTGCACTATTTGAGTTAATGGATTATCGAGATTTAGTGCAACAGTATCCGACAGGTTTCTCCGAAGAGATTCGTTTACTTGAACAACTTGCCGCAGATTGTTACCCGCATTGGATGGTTTTCTGGTGTCAATGCGAGATCGAAGCAATCAAGCAAAAATATCCTTCAAACGAAGCTGCGATTCCTACTCCGCTTCCGTTTGACGACCACAGCTATACTAGCGTGTTAATTGAAGATATCGCAGATTGCGATCTTGAGGTAATGCTGCCAAATCATGCAGCGTTAATGCCGATTTCCGAAGCGGTCACACTGAGTAATCTTGAGCTTTTCGTCCAAACTGAACAATGGTTTGAAATCTTGCCTCTTTTATCACTCTCTCAAAAAGGGCAGCACTTTGCGCTCTTGTTCAAATCGTCATCTTCACCAATCATGGTCTCCTCCGCTTTAGTGCAAAGCTGGCATCAACGAAATAACTGGCTCAGTTACTCACCACAGTTTAGTAACGAACAATGGCAGTTTTGCTTTCCTAATCATGGGTACAGTGTTCTCAATCAACTGGGTATTTTGGAGTGTCGTGCTCTAACTCATGAGCACACTCTTATTGAGTTTGATGCTCAGTTTCAATCTCGTGTAAAGAACACTGAAGCGGTTTGCGAAGTGCTGCGCCTTACGGTGGGAGGCAACATCCAACAAAAGCTGTATTTTTTGTATCTGGCGCAAAAAACTATGATGAGCGAGCTCTATAAAGCAGGCTATAAGCTCGGCTTTACCATTATTGAGCAAGTGTTTATGTTAAATTTCTATCAATCTATTGATTTAAGTGCCTACTTTCACTCAGGATACCGCGACATTAACGGTGACGGTACCAAGACATACCGCGGTTTCTGGAATTTAGGTATGATGGTTGAAGCATTTCAAGACATACAATTTCGCGACTACAAACATTGCGTACGAACAAAAAGAATGGATAAAAAGGTGAATGAGCATGCTTGATGTTCATTTGCACGGTCTCTTTTACCCAAAAGCAATGGCATTGTACGCGACTGTACTAATAGTATTCGCTTGGTTACTGTATTACTGCTATCGCCTAAAACAGAAGAGTGAATCAATCTTAGGCTCGCATCACGCGCCTTACATCGCTTATTCCAGCTGTATCATTGTTTGGATAAGCAGCAACGCCTATTTCCATACCGATTTATTGCCAGAATTAGGCTCTGTTGGTGGCATTTTTATGGCTAAGTTAGCGAACTTAGCGTCTTTTTTCGCCTTTGCGTTTGCATTCTATTTTTCTTGCCAGTTAACCGCAGATGTAAAAAAAGCAGCGGTCAAAGTCTGGCAAAAAGTCGTCTTTGTCGCACTAGCAACGTATTCACTGTACATCAACTTAGTGCCGAATCTTACTGTCGAAAATGTCACCATTAGTGGTCCAAGCCAGTTCGTCATTGAATTTGGCCCACATACCTCATATTTTTTCATTAGTTTGCTAGCTTTCGTGGTACTAACGCTGCTTAACTTGATTGCCATGCGCGCTAACAGCAGCAAGCTCACGCTAGCAAAAAGCAACTATATGATCGCTGGCATTTTGGTATTCATGTTATCTACGGCAGTGATACACCTTGGAATGACGTATTTCCTTGGCGACTTCTCCCTAACTTGGTTACCACCAGCACTTTCAATCAGCGAAATGTTGTTTGTGGGCTATGCCCTACTTACCTCTCGCTTCTACAGCGCTAAATATCTCACGTACTTAACGGTAAGCGCGCTCTTAGTCTGCGCCATTTTTGTTCTGCCGCTAGGGGCGATATTTATTCCTATCTCTGAAGATAACCAATGGCTTGTTGCGGTACCTTTATGTGCGCTTATCGGTATCACTTGGCACTTGCTTTTTAAGCGAGTCAGTCGTTTCGCTTCGTATTTTATTTATGGGAAACGACACACTCCCGTTCAGCAAATCCTTGGGTTAGAGGAAGAGTTTAAACGCTCAATAGATGATGCTATGCGTCAGTTGGCATCGTTACTTAACATACCAAACAACAAGCTACAGCTAGTCACTAGCAATTACACAGAAACGTTTTACGAAGAGTACCTGCCGTCAAGCAAGTCAGTTCTCGTGCTTGATGAGTTGTCTGAAGAAATTGATTATGCCTCCTCTTCTAAAGGGTCTATGAGAAAGCTCTACGAGCGTATGCGCTCAAGCAATACTGCGCTCGTTATGCCTCTCTTCGGTCGTGGAAAGTCTGTTACTCACTTGCTGATTTCTTCACATAAAATAGATAATAAGCTGTTTTCTAATGAAGAAATCTCAGCTCTGCAAACGTTATTAGTTCGCATCCAGAGCACCATTGAAGCCGATAGAAAGGTACGCCAAAGCCGTGCGCTGGCTAACTCCATTGCACATGAAATGCGTAACCCTCTCGCTCAAGTACAATTACAATTTGAAGCTTTAAAACAGCATATAGAGTCAAACGCCTCACTGGATACGCTAAAAAGAGAAATTGATAAAGGTGAAGCCGCTATACAACGCGGTCGACAACTTATCGATATTATTTTACGAGAAGTTAGCGACAGTTCACCAGAGCATGAGCCTTTAGCTCTCACTTCCATACATAAAGCCATCGACCAAGCAGTAAGCCGTTATGGTTTTGAAAACGATCAAATAATAGAGAGAATTAACCTGCCACAGGCACACGATTTTGTCGCGAAATTAAATGAGACCCTGTTTAACTTTGTCATTTTCAATTTGATTCGTAACGCTATCTACTATTTTGATTCTTATCCCGACAGTCAAATTGAGATTCGTACCCAGACGGGGGCTTACGAAAACATTCTGATCTTCCGAGATAGTGGGCCAGGTATAGATAGCAGTATCTTACACAAGATATTTGATGACTTTTTCTCGTATCAAAAAAGCGGAGGCAGTGGCTTAGGTTTGGGCTATTGCCAACGTGTTATGCGCTCCTTCGGAGGACGAATAGAGTGCCAGTCTGAATTGAACGAGTTCACAGAATTCTACTTGTATTTCCCAGTCGTACCAAACGCACCAAAACCAGAGACATTAAGAGCACCGGACTTTGATAGCTGGAAAGCAACTGCATCACATTCTGAAAATCATTCAGCTCAACACGTACAAGTATGTAAAGATGCACCAACAGTGCTCATTGTAGATGACAAAGAGGTGCAACGCACCTTGGTACAGATGTATTTAAAAAGATTGGGAGTCAACAGCTTACAAGCAAATAATGGAGCCTCTGCGGTAGAACTATTCCACTCTCACAAGATTGATCTCGTTCTTATGGATGTCCAAATGCCGGTAATGAATGGATTTGACGCCAGCCAGCGGATTAAGCAAATCACATCCTCCGTTCCAATCATTGCCTTATCTGGTGAGTCTGGAGCTAGAGAGTTGGAGCTAATTTCGAAACTCATGGATGACAGGCTCGAAAAGCCCACCACGTTAAATGCACTTCAAGTCGTCATCCAAAGATGGTTACAGAACGAGAATTTTGCACCTTCCAGCACTTTTTAATTTGCAAATATAGAATTGGCACTAGATGTGCATTATTGGAGTAAATCGAATTATCCAGAAGGTCAAGCAGGCTGCAAATGAGTAGCGTATGAGCTTGATAAGGAGATCGCCATGTTACTTCATCGACATACATACTACGGCTTGATTCATCATGGAATCAAAACACTGTTACTTGATCGCTTAGGCCACTATACAGAAGAAGAGTATCATCAATATCTGACCCTGATGACTGGTAAATCCACTTGCTTCACGATGTCTCTCGAAGAGCTAGAAGCAACGGTCGATAACTTACTGCGGGAAGGCTATTTAGAAGATGTAAAAACGCTTATTTCCCAATATCAACGTGTGGCTTAAGGTTTAAAACTCTCAACTCTATTGCCGCTTCACGCGGCAATTTTTATTCCTTCCATTTGCTGTTTCGACGTGGAAGAAGCTTGCGGGCTGTACGATATACTAAGCGTTACTATTCTTACCTTAACTTCCTCAGTATTCACATCTTGTCAGATTCCGTTAGACTGTCTTCAATTCAATAATTAGGTAGATTTTGCCATCATGAAGCAGATCCTAGACTTTATACCACTCATCGTTTTCTTCGCTTTATACAAGCTGTACGACATCTACGTGGCGACAGGTGCACTGATCGTAGCAACAGCCATTCAACTTGTCGTCACCTATGCGCTGTATAAGAAAGTCGAAAAGATACAGCTAATAACATTTGTTATCGTCACTATCTTCGGCGGCATGACCCTTTTCTTCCACGACGACAATTTTATAAAGTGGAAAGTCACCATCATTTACGCGATTCTGGCGATTGGCTTAGCAGTGAGCCACGCATTGGGAAAATCAGCCATCAAAGGTATGCTAGGCAAGGAAATTACGTTACCTGACGCTGTTTGGGCAAAGATTAACTGGGCTTGGGTTGGCTTCTTCTCATTCTTCGCTGGCCTAAACATTTATATTGCTTACGAATTGCCGTTGGATGTTTGGGTTAACTTCAAAGTATTTGGAATGTTGATCGCGACATTTGCCTACATGATTGCGACTGGCTTTTACATTTATAAACACATGCCAAAAGAACAAAAAAATAACTCATCCGATGTGTCCACTGATGATTAAAAACTCAGTTTTGCTATAATCCGCGACTTCACAGCGACCTTAGGGTCGCTGTTTTGCTCCATGTATCAGTAAACCGCTCAAACAACGTACCGTTTTCAGACCATTCTTGCTGCTGTAAACCAACTTTCTCTGGTCCGGTATCTGCGGTTTTTTAAGGACCTTTGGTTCTAGGTATTTACTATGTTGGCGCTTAGTTTGAGCGCCTTTAAGATTTAGGATGTCACAATGAGTCAAGAAATTAGCTCTCCGAAAGGTCAAATGCTGCTTCGTACCCTTGCAATGCCTGCAGATACAAACGCCAATGGCGATATTTTTGGCGGTTGGATAATGTCTCAGCTCGACTTAGCGGGCGCGATTCTGGCAAAAGAGATCTCTTGTGGTCGCGTTGTCACCGTTTCGGTATCAAGCATTACGTTCAAAAAACCTGTTGGTGTGGGCGATGTCGTATGCTGCTACGGCGAATGCACTAAGATCGGCCGCACATCCATGAGTGTCGATTTGGAAGTATGGGTCAAACCCGTCAAAGCTCACGGTGTTGGCGAACGCTTCATGGTTTGTGATGCGACCTTCAACTACGTAGCCATTGACAGTGAAGGTAAACCACGTCCGGTTCAGAATTAGTCAACCTACAACGCTAACAGTTAGAAAGGATCTCACATTTTCTGTTGTTCACTTGTGAGAGACACAAAAAAGGCGTTAAATTAACACTTTACCCTACCAATTAAGGAACTATGCTATGTGGTATGTCATCTTTTCACAGGACGTTGAGAACTCGTTGGAAAAACGCATGAGCGTTCGCCCACAACACTTGGATCGCTTACAAAAGCTACAAGACGAAGGTCGCCTTCTTACAGCTGGTCCGATGCCTGCGATAGATTCTGACAATCCTGGAGAAGCTGGATTTACGGGCTCAACTGTCATCGCTGAATTCGCCTCGCTAGAGGATGCTAAAGCGTGGGCAGAAGCCGATCCTTATGTAGCGGCTGGTGTTTACGATCATGTAATCGTGAAACCGTTCAAAAAAGTGTTTTAATTTATGAAAAAATTACTGTGTCTTTTCTTGGTATTTGGTGCTCTGGCTGGCTGTTCATCAACCGATGATAATCAGCGCCAACTTGAGCTTATGGCATCAAACCGAGCAGGAGTCTTGTCTGCGGGCCTCCCTTTAGAGTACGGTCCACTGCAAATAATGCGTGTCTCATCCAACAAAAATGTTGTAGAGATGATGATGATTTATAACGATGGCGCACTCGGTGCAAAGCCGTTAAATCAAGTACTGAATACCAGTATCTATACCTACTGCAGCAACCCAGAAGTTCGCAAGCAAATTGATATGGGCTTGATGTATCGTATTAAGGTACGTAATTCTCGCGGTCAGTTGATGGCAGATGAGTTGGTTTCCGCACAGACTTGTACTCAGGTGAAGTAGCTACAGTAATTTTTGTTGCTTTCGGCATGAGACGATGATTCGCTATTATTGGATAATCTGAAAACGAAAGTTAACAATTAAGAATAGAAAAACGGAGACCACAGTCTCCGTTTTTATTTGCTGTAACGATGTGTTACGCCAGCTCAGCACGGAGCTTCTTCGCCGCTGAAACCAGATTTGCCAATGCGGCTTCTGTCTCCTTCCAGTTTCGTGTTTTCAGACCACAATCTGGGTTTACCCACAAACGTTGAGCCGGAATTTTTTCTGCCGCTTTCTTGATTAAACCTTCAATCCATTCTTCCGTAGGAATGTTTGGTGAGTGAATGTCATAAACACCAGGGCCAATTTCGTTCGGGTAATTGAACTCTTCAAATGCTTTCAGCAGCTCCATATTTGAGCGAGATGTTTCAATGGTAATGACGTCCGCATCGAGTGCCGCAACCGAATCAATGATTTCATTGAACTCGCTGTAACACATATGAGTGTGAATCTGAGTTTCTGGTTTTGCACTTGCCGCAGAGACCTTAAAGGCATTTACGGCCCATTCTAAGTACGCTTTGTGATCGCGTTTTTTGAGTGGTAAACCTTCTCGAATGGCTGGCTCGTCAATTTGAATGATATTGATGCCTGCATCTTGCAGGTCAGACACCTCATCACGCAGTGCCAAAGCAAGTTGCTGCGCAATTTCTTGACGTGTGATGTCTTCACGTGGGAACGTCCAACATAAAATCGTTACTGGTCCAGTCAACATGCCTTTCATCTGTTTGCTGGTTAGCGATTGTGCGTACGTCGACCATTCAACTGTGATCGGTTTTTCACGTTCAATGTCAGCAACTACAATGGCAGGTTTCACACAGCGAGAACCATAACTCTGTACCCAACCAAATTTGGTCGTTTGAAAACCCGCCAAGTTCTCAGCGAAGTATTCCACCATGTCGTTACGCTCTGCTTCGCCGTGAACAAGCACGTCTAGGTCGAGCGCCTCTTGACGTTTTACTGCGTCAGCAATATGTCCTTTAAGTGCTTGGATATATTCAGACTCAGATAATTGACCTGTACGATAAGCGCTGCGCTGCACCCGGATTTCACCCGTTTGAGGAAAAGAGCCGATTGTCGTTGTTGGCAACAAAGGCAAGCCCAATACTTCAGCTTGATGCGCGGCACGCTCTGCATAAGGTGCGCTGCGCTCGGCAAGTGACGAGGTAATGTTGTTTATACGCGCTTGTACTTGAGGCTTATTCACATGTGTTGCTGTCTTGCGCGCTTTGATTGGCTGGCTATAGGTATCACAAGCGAGAATCGCATTTTGGTCACCATCGAGCGCTCGGCCAAGCAAGGCGACTTCTGCCACTTTTTGTTTTGCAAAGGCAAACCAACTTTTTACTTCTTCGCTTAGTTCTGTTTCCAGTGCTAAATCAACAGGGCTATGTAGCAGAGAACATGAACTGGCAACCCAAAGTTTGTCGCCCAGTTTCTCTTTGACTGGCTGTAGACGCTCGAGTTGGGCACTTAAATCCGAACGCCACACGTTACGACCATTCACAACGCCAGCAGAAAGCACCCACCCCTCCGGTAACTTGGCAACCACATCGTCAAGCTGCTGAGGGACGGCAGATAAATCGATATGCAAACCATCCACCGGTAGCTCTACAATTTTGTCTAGCGTATCGCTTACGGAGTCAAAGTACGTCGTTAGCAGCACTTTTACATCGCTTCGAATAACTTGGTAGGCTAGCTTAAACGAATCAGCCCATTTGCTTTCTAGCTCCAGTGACAAAATTGGCTCATCAATCTGAACCCACTCAACACCTTGACTTGCTAGCTTTGCCAAAATAGCTTGGTAAGCGGTAAGTAAGCGTGGTAGCAGGGTTAAGCGGTCAAACCCTTCTTCGACCTCTTTGCCCAAGTAAAGGTAACTGACTGGGCCAAGCAAAACAGGCTTCACTTGGTGGCCAGCTTGAAGCGCTTCGTTGACTTCTTCAAACAGTTGCGGCCAGCTCACTTCAAACGTATCGTCCTTACTGAATTCAGGGACGATGTAATGGTAGTTTGTGTTGAACCATTTGGTCATATCCGATGCCGCAGCGCCCGCACAGCTGCAACCCGCCTGAGATTGACCGCGACCCACTTTAAACAACGTATCCAGGTTAGGGAAACCATCAGCGTGACGCTTTGGCACATGACCCAATAGCAACGTGGTCGTCTGTACATGATCGTACCAAGCGAAGTCGCCAGCGGTGGCAAAACTCAAACCTGAATCCGTTTGCGTTTGCCAGTTTTTGGCGCGTAGATCTGCCCCAACCTTTTTAAGCTCAGCTTGATCAATTTCTCCTCGCCAGTATTTCTCCTGAGCGAATTTTAATTCTCTTTTTTCACCAATGCGTGGATAACCTAGTATGTGAGTCGTTGTCGCCATGTCCCTATTCCTTTCTCAATTTTGTTCAATTTGTTTGGTTCAGAGCATCTTTCGGTAAAGAATAAGATGTCTGGATGGCTAAACTATCGCTCTCATCTGATATTAGAACAACGTCCATTTATTCAACTTGTTTATTAAAAAAATTCATCATGAAGCGACATGATTCGCAAATAAAAACAACAAATAGACGTCTAGACGTTTACATATCCATTTTTTGTCGTTAAGTTATTTACACGATTGCTATTCTGTTCATAGCGAGCAACAAAGGATGAAAGGAATTCATGATAGAGCTAAAACATTTGCGGACACTCACTTCGCTTCGAGACACTGGCTCTCTAACGGCGACAGCGACCGCTTTACATCTCACTCAGTCGGCACTGTCTCATCAGATCAAAGATTTGGAGGCGCGAATTGGAGGGCAACTGTTCCTGAGAAAGACTCGTCCGGTGAAGTTCACTTCAGAGGGAGAAATCCTATTGCGTCTTGCAGAAGATATCCTTCCGAAACTCGCAAGAGCAGAAAATGATTTAGCGAGCTTGAAAGAGGACGTCAATGGCCGATTACATATGGCCATTGAATGTCACTCTTGCTTCCAATGGCTAATGCCTGCACTTAGGGAGTACCAACTTGCTTGGCCTAGCGTAACATTGGACTTTTCCTCTGGTTTTGGCTTTGAACCACTCCCAGCTCTATTGGCAGGCGAACTCGATCTCGTTATTACTTCCGATATCCAACCTCGATCCGAAGTCCACTACGAGCCTCTATTCGACTTTGAAATGCGTTTAATTACCGCAACCAACCACCCATTGGCGGAAAAAGAAATTATTGAGCCGCAAGATCTCGCAGATCAAACCATGCTCTCTTATCCGGTTCAAAAACAAAGGCTAGACGTCGTAAAACACTTTCTTCAGCCAGCAGGAATAGAACCTGCGAAATGGAAGCAAGCCGACAACACTCTCATGTTAGTTCAGATGGTCTCTGCTGGATTAGGGGTGGCGGCACTACCCAATTGGGCGATTTCTGAATTTTCTCGCCAAGGTCTTATTACCAGTAAACCTTTCGGCCAAGGCTTATGGCGTCGCTTGTTTGCTGCAACGCGTCACTCAGAGAAAGAAAAGCGTTACTTACAAGCTTTTTTCGCAACCGCGAGGCTACAATGTAAAAGCCACCTTGACGGAATCAAGGTGGCTTAAAAGATTTGGGTTATGAAAGGCTTAGCGTTGATATGCTTTAAATTGGTTAGTCAATGGATCGTACTGATAACCGAGCATATCAAGCTTGCCGACTACAGACTCTACATCCATCTCATACACTGATACTAACTCGTCAAAACTGTCGCACTCTAAACGTAGCTTTTCGTTGACGATACCTAGCAAAATAGTGCTGTCCAGATTACCTACATTGCTTAAATCCATCGCGACTCTCCTCTTCGACAAGGTATATAAACAAGCGTAGTAGTAATCACGCGAATTTAAAGTGAGTGCGCTCTAAAACGAGATCACCTTATACCCAAGCACCAAGAAAGCACTTGGATATAAGCTGTCTAGCTTTGTCTTTAGAATAGAGGTTAAGCCGCGAGAGAGAATAAACCTTGCAGGCTCGTCATCGACGCGAGTGCTAGAAACAAGGCAACGCTCAGTTGCACCTTTTCTGGTTTCTTATGCGTAAAAATATGCCAACACCACACAATAATTGAAGAAATTAGCATAGCTAAAGACAGCAAGATCGGCTGTGTCGCAGCGTTTAGTGTGGCTTCATTTAACTGGTAAGAAGCAAACAACGTTGCGATGACTAATAGCATTCCAGACACAATGCCCGTAACTGGTAAAATACGGTGAAATGCCTGTAATCTGCTGCGAGCTATCGTAAGCAGCAATTGAGAAAATGACGCCCCAAGGAAAAATATCATTAGCGCCATCGCTATCGATGCTGGCCAGCTTGATTGCTCAAATACTTGAATACTCACATACGCAAAGGCCAAACCATTCGCTAAATGCATCGCCCATAGTGGCCCTTTTTCACGCGTTTTCTTGGTTTGAACCTGAGAATAGAAGTAGAAAATAGCAAACACGATCATAAATGCTTCAATGCGAAGTGACGCAACAGCGAGCCACAATACAGCTACTGCAGGCAACATTTTATGAAGACGTCCTCGCTGACCAGGACAAATATCGCCCTTGATTAGAAGCAAAGTCAGTAGCGCTTGTGCGCCAAATAGCATCGGAGGGAAAGTAACCAGCAATTGTTGAATCATGTTGAATGCACGCTCAAAAGTCATTTTGGGGGGCGATAATATCAAATCAACTATCGCCAAACCACCGAAAGTCGGCCCCCAAATGAGCTAAAACGGTAAGACAATTTTATTCACAGAGAAGCAAGATACTTCAACGCGTCTTCCTGCGTTAAAACTCCACGGTACTCTTCTTTGGTATTACACAGTACCCAAGGGAAACGAATCCCGGTTTTAACCAACTCTCGAATAACAGAGACAGGTAAATCCTCATCAACCAACACAAATTCGGTGCTCATTATCTGATTAACAGGACGTTTCCAAATTCGGCTTTCTCGTTCAGTTTCTCGCTCTGTGCCCATCGAGGGCGTTAGGTGTAAATTCACCGTCTCTTTCGTAATTAACCCAACACAACGATTTTCATTGAGAACAACTAAAGGCAAGCTTGGATTCAAATTCATGTACTCCACTGCCAAGGAGAGCGGTTCTCCAGGGTCCATAGACCTGACTTGTTCATGGCTCACAGATTGCAACACATCACTTTGCTTAGACTCAATCGCGATGTCAGAGAACAGATGCTCATAACTGTCCGCTTTATCCATCAAATCGACAGGCACGGCAGCAGAAAATAGAAAGCCCTGCATGTAATCGACACCGATTTCTGCCAATACTTGAAGTTCTTGCTTAGATTCCACGCCTTCAGCAACCACTTTTACATTCATTTGCTGTGCAAGCTCGGTGACCATTTTCACAATGTTATAGCTGGTGCTCCCTTTATGAATGTTCTTGATGAATTTTCGGTCTATTTTCAGTAAATCAAACTGCCCTTTTTCTAGATAAGAAAAAGAAGAATACCCAGTACCGAAGTCATCAATCGCGATCTCAATGCCCTCTTTCCGCACTTCCTCTAGAGCTCGAGTGTGCTCCTCATCTTGTTCAAAATACGCGGTTTCTGTTAGCTCGATAGTTACTCGCTTAGGGTCTACACCACTGGCTTTAATCAAATCATGCGACCGCTGAAGGATCTGAAGAGAATCCAATTTCGTATTGAGGGAGCGATTGATGGTCACGCCCACTTCCTCGCCATAAATTTCTTGTAAGCGCGGAAAGTGCTTCAACGCAGCTTGGCAGACCACATCATCAAGTGCCGCTATGAGTTCTAGATCTTCAATAATAGCGATCATCTTCTGCGTACAATACGCATCATTTTCATCATAGAAGCGTGCGAGAGCCTCGAACTTAACCACTCTTCCGGTTTGAACGTCGATAATCGGTTGAAAGTAAACGTCCACTAGCCCACTCTCTATTTGCGCCTCCAAAAACGCCTCGAGATGTTGGCGCTTCACTAATTCAGAGTGAAGTTCACTGTCGTAAAAGTTGAAATAGCTGCCTTCACCGGAAATAGAGGACAACATTGCTTGTGCTGCATGTGCTAGCGCTTGTCTTGGTCGGTTCGTATCATAGCCAAGGATTGACACACCAGTTTGGCCTTTAACGATAGTGGCATGCATTTTTGTGCCCATTTCATTTCTAAGCTCATTAAAGAACCCTTTCATGGCAATTTGGATCAAACGAACCGGGCTCAACCATTGACAATGAGGGGTCTGCAAGCATACGACAAACACATCCCGAGATAACTGCCCCGCAATACTGGTGTAGCGACTTCGCATAATAAAATCTGCAAAACCTAATTGCTGTTCAAGCAAGTATCTCTCCGAAAACTTGGGTCTTAGTGTCATAACAATGTTGAGTTCTTTATTTCTGCTTTCATTCGCTAAGGTAGCTAATTGGAGTTCAAATTCTTTCCTCGTCGGTAAAAAGGCAGCCCAATCATGCTGTTGTTCACAACGATTTTTCATCCACAACAACGAAGCAGAAATATCCGTAGAAAATCCGAGATAAAGAATTCGTCCAGAGTGAAACGTAAGTCGGTAAATACAAAGATGATGAGCTTGGTTGCTACCGTTTGCTGTTTTGCTCAGCAAGTTACCACACCAACATCCTTCATCATTAATTTGCTGCCACAGCTGATCATAAAACGCTTGGCTATGGTGAGAGGTACTGAATATATGAGTTTTAAGCCCAACCAGATCTCGGTTTTGATAGCCCATTTGTAACTCAAAGGCACGGTTACAACCTAAGATGCGCGTATCTTCATCGGCAACTAAAACGCCTACATTTGGCAAATCAAAAATCGTTTCGAGGATTTTCGCTAACTCCTCGCAACCAGTGATTGTTAATTGTGGAATGATAGTGCCTTGGATAATGCGCTTATTGAGCCTTTCAAAACTAATAGTAACGTGCACTAAGTTAACGTTTTTTAGCATCATGCAACAAGAAAACCGCCCCCGTCCGCCAAAGAGTTCCACTTCTAGAATTCGTTGTTTTAGCGTTTCTTGTTGCCCCATCAGCATATGATCAAACAAGTTATTTAGGCTGGTTACTGGCGTACTTATCCCAAATGCCTTTGCCATTCCTTGCTGATCACATTCGAACTCGCGAGTATCAATATCGTAAGACCACTCTATAACAGGAGTTAGACTGGAAGTCGTTTGCATTTTTGGATGCACTGTTGTCGTAGATTCACTCATACCCTAGCCCCTTTTTTTGTAATTAGCCCAAGGCTCAAAATTCACAGTCAATTCGCGACATTCCAGTTGGGACCTGCCGATCCTCTTTATAGATGGATTGTGTCAACGATAAGCCTATCGACTTAGAACTATTTCCAGAGCAGCTCAGCCTTTTGCATTTAATATGCACTAATTTGATTATAGGCTTTACCCCATATAAGCACACCATTGCTTATACTTTGTATTAAGATTGCGACATTTTTCATGAACCGATCTATAACCATGAGGCTTTCAAGGTGAAATTAGACAGAAAATCGCCGATAGAGCATTGATATTTTTACAAACCAAATAAAACTCGATGAACTAAGCTGGAATAGATGAGTTTGTTATAGATACCTGATAATCAAATCGCTATAATTCGCGCTCCCTGGAACAGAGAGCAAAATATGACCAATAACATCACTCCTATTCATGAGTACAAAAAATACTGGGCAGAGTGTTTTGGTACGGCACCTTTCTTGCCGACCAGTCGCAAAGAAATGGATGCCCTAGGATGGGATAGCTGTGACATTATCATTGTAACCGGTGACGCTTATGTGGATCACCCAAGCTTTGGTATGGCTATCATTGGCCGCCTGCTAGAAGCACAAGGTTTCCGTGTCGGTATCATTGCTCAACCAGAATGGCAAAATAAAGATGAGTTCATGCAACTTGGTAAGCCAAATCTGTTCTTCGGGATCACTGCGGGTAACATGGACTCCATGATCAACCGTTACACTGCGGATAAAAAACTTCGTCACGATGACGCGTACACACCAAATAACGAAGGTGGCAAACGCCCAGACCGCGCGACTTTGGTTTACTCTCAGCGTTGTCGTGAAGCTTACAAAGAAGTACCTATTGTTTTAGGTGGTATCGAAGCCAGCCTACGCCGTGTTGCGCACTACGATTACTGGTCAGATAAAGTTCGCCGTTCGGTACTATTTGATGCAAAAGCAGAAATCCTACTTTTTGGTAACGCAGAACGCGCACTTGTCGAAGTAGCACATCGCATCGCAAACGGCGAAGACATCAGCACCATGACCAATATTCGTGGTACTGCCGTGAACTTGCCAGTCGCGCCAGAAGGCTACACGGTTATTGATTCTTCTCGTATTGAAAAACCTCGTAAAGAAGCGTTCGTACCAAAGAACCCATACGAAGTAGAAACTCAGTGTGAAACTAAAAAAGACGAGCCAGTTGCACAACCAATCACGATTCGCCCATCACGCCACGATGCTGCGACGACTGCGGTCCGTTTACCTTCGTTTGAAAAGCTAAGAAACGATCGTATTCTTTATGCGCATGCAAGCCGTGTATTGCATCTAGAAACGAACCCGTACTCTGGTCGAGCGTTACTTCAAAGCCATGGTGATCGTGAACTTTGGGTAAACCAAGCTCCAATTCCATTGACGACCGAAGAGATGGACTTTGTGTTTGGCCTGCCTTACGCGCGTGTTCCTCATCCTATGTACGGCAAAGCAAAAATTCCTGCGTACGACATGATCAAGACGTCTGTGAACATCATGCGTGGTTGCTTTGGTGGCTGTTCTTTCTGTTCGATTACCGAGCATGAAGGTCGAATCATTCAAAACCGCTCGAAAGAATCTATCATCAACGAGATTGAAGAAATTCGCGACAAAGTTCCGGGCTTTACTGGCACAATTTCCGATCTTGGTGGCCCGACCGCAAACATGTACCGCCTGGGCTGTAAAGATCCAAAAGCGGAAGCGAACTGTCGTCGTCCTTCTTGTGTATTCCCGGGCATCTGTAACAAGCTAAACACAGACCACAAACACACGATCGATTTATACCGCGAAGCGCGTAAAGTTGAAGGCGTGAAGAAAGTGATGGTTGCATCTGGCGTACGTTACGACCTTGCGATTGAATCACCAGAATATGTGAAAGAGCTCGTGACTCACCACGTGGGCGGTTACTTGAAGATTGCACCGGAACATACAGAGAAAGGTCCTCTTGATCTAATGATGAAGCCAGGCATGGGTACGTACGATCGCTTTAAAGAGATGTTCGAGAAATACAGTGCAGAAGCAGGCAAGAAGCAGTACTTAATCCCTTATTTTATCTCTGCGCACCCAGGCACAGAAGACGAAGACATGCTGAACCTTGCTCTGTGGCTGAAAAAGAACAACTTCGAATGTGACCAAGTACAAAACTTCTACCCTTCGCCAATGTGTAACGCAACGTCGATGTACTACTCAGAGACAAACCCTCTGAAACGCGTGAAGTACAAAAAACGTGAAGATGTACCTGTAGCAAAAGGTGAACGTCAACGTCGCCTGCATAAAGCGCTGTTGCGTTACCACGATCCAGCAAACTGGCCAATGATCCGTGAAGCCCTAGTCAGTATGGGTAAAAAACATTTGATTGGTGACAAACAAGGCTGTCTCGTTCCTGCAGAAGACATTGAAGCACAAACACCTGCGCAACGTCGTAAATCTGGTCGTCACGGGGCAAACCGCTTTGCAACCAAACATACCAAAAACCAACCAGGCTTCGGTGGTCATTTGAACAAACGCTCTGAAGGCGGTTCAAAAGATGGTAAACCATCTGGCAACCGTAACGGTTCGGGCAAAGCTACAGGTGGTCAACGCCCTGCAAGCAACGGCCAACGTCCTAGCGGCAACGGTGCAAACCGCCCGGCAGGTAGCAAGCCGCAAGGCCAAGGTCGCCCGCAAGGACAAGGCAAACCAGCTGGTCAACGTAAACCAAAGCGTCGCTAATTATTTAGAGCTTAAATACTAGAAAGGGCTCCAGAGTTAACTCTGGAGCCCTTTTGTTTTGTCGGCTCATTGAGGCATCACTCACAACTCAAACTTTGATTCAATCAATACAAAAAATGGTAAACACCAACCAACTTATTGGAAAAACAAACAATTATTTGATTGAAGCAAAACCATAAAAATCTAACTCATTGATTTTTAATTGCTTTATTTTGGTGCGATATTTGCGTAATAGAATAAAACTCTTAAACATGGGCTAACGATGAATAATCCACTTCCCCCAAAAACTTCTATGTTCTGGTATGACAACAGCTATACCTATGAGGAGGCCGTTCAGGCATTTGAAAGCGATGGTACACTGAAATCGCTGAATATCGTTCCAACCACGGAATCTGATGATCTTGCTGGCTCACCCCCAGAGCGCAGTATGTTTTGGGAGGGAGAAACAAAAAAAATCGATCCGCCACCGCCGTCTGAACGAGAGCCTCTCAATTTAAAAACTGAGAAAGAAGCAACGGAAGCATCACCTGCGCACTTTATCCCAGTCCGCTATGCCATCGATCAGCTAGAAACAGAAGAGACACAACCTTTTGGTTTGCCTGAAGAATGGAAAGGCCAAGGCCCAGCCAAACTCAATACCGTTGGTTACACCCTGCGTCAACTGCGCGACGGTTGGCTGTATGTCTATGATGCAATCAACAAAAGCTTAGACGAATACGAAATCAAAGGAACGCAATTCACGCTCTATAAGTTGGGAGAATCAGAAAGCCCAAAATCAGAGCAGCGTGGGACACCACAAGATGCAAAGCCCTTCCTTACTTACGTCAACGGAAGCGTACTATCGATTTGCTTCTCTGAGCACCGGTGGACATGGCACACGTTCATGCGCGTACTTAACAATCCGAGTAATCATATCGATCGCATGCAAACCATTGTTCTGTCCTCAAACGAGAATCAGCACAACATTGCACCAATAGATAAGTTAACCCAAGTCGCTGATATTGAATCTTCTGCCGTCGATGATGGTCGCTTTGCGGATTCTGGCATCGCCACCAAAGCAGATGAAGATGGTTCTGTCTTTAAACCTGTCGCAGTCGAAAGCGATTTAACCTCTGCGATTCCAGAAGAAGAATCAGGCTACTTCGTCGCGATAAAAGATTACGCCGCAGACATTCAAGATATGTCACTGCATTTTGTTGGTGCCGCAAGCCCTTACCGCCTTTTCACTGACCAGTTTTCAAACCAGTGGAACTTGATGCAGACTGCCATGCAACTGTGTATGTTTGGATCAAGTGACGAGATAGACATGCCAGCTAGCGTTAAGCGTAACGGCGAAGAGCTGTCGTTTTATACCGACATGGCTGACTATTATGACTCCTCTCACCAACTTAATTTGGCAGAGCAGAACAAAAGCTCAGTTCAGTCCGGCTATCCTGCTAAATTTTCCGCTGGAGCGATTGAATCACACCAACATACCCAAAGTGACATTGCTAAAGCGATACAGGACAAATATCGAATTTCTGCGAGCCGTTTTGGTAAATACGAACAATGGATAGCGACTGAACGCTGGCGTCAGCAGCTCAACTGGAAGCAAATGCTGAGCGAGATGCAAGAGCTGTCAGAACAAAAAGAAACCATGCTAGCCCAAGTGGTTTCGGTCAAACGCGACTTTATTGCTGTAATGGAATCTTTGACACCTCATCATCTTGAGAGAACCTTCGACCTATACAGCGAAGACACGCAGTACAGCTTGTATCAACTGCACAAGCAAGCCGTTGAGTCATTTACTCTGGTGATGCAAGAAGAAGACCGACAGTGGGCTGAAAGCCAATGGGAAAAACCAACCAGTTTACTTGCACTCTACACTTCCGGGTTTAGTCGTAGTCTCTTTAAACAAGTGGAGAAATTAATTCCTGAACAAGTTTCAAATCAGGTAGGTGAAGTAGACGTCGCCAAAATTGTTCCAGACACTGAAAGCTCAGACAAACAGTTTATGGACTACGTTTCGACAGCAAGTAACCGTGTGGGTATGTATGCAAAAGTAATGGACTTTATTTCTAACCCAAATACTGCAGAAACCGAATTTCTAAGAGATATAGCAAAAGGATTCGATGGGCTAGATAGCATATTCAAAGTGACTAACAGCGCTTTACTCAAGGGGGTAATAGAGTTTGGCGTTAGCCTAACAGCCCAAGCGTCTATCTTAATGATATCTCTATTGTCAAAACCGCTCACCCGAACAAGTTTTTACCTAAGAGCTGCCGTTGTAGAACGTTTGTCGATAAACACTCCAATCAATATCAACAAAGGCTACGCACAAAGTTTTGGTTCTTGGAAATCCAATCATGATAAAAAACTCATCGCATCGAACCAAAACAAAGAAGTGTTAGCAGCCTTCAACAAGGGTGATAAAACTATATCAAACACGCAGTATAAGAAGGCTCTCCAGCAACAGCGGCACCTTCAAAAAAGCTTGGCCGTTGCGACGTTGGAATACCCTCAGTACATAGAACTTCCAGATGACGTACTTGAGGCAACAATTCGAATGCGTAAAGACATATGGGATAACCGATTAAACAACCTCAAGAAACGGTTTGAAGATGTAGGCGGTTTGGGCTTCTTAGCTCTGATTTTTAACTGCCTCGCATTTGCTGATGCAATGAACAGTATTCAAAAAACTGGGCTCATGACCCAAGATGATTTCCTGGATATTCAACAAAAGCTGTTTTACACGGCCGGTGCTTGGACGGGTATTCGGACGGGTAAATTATGGGATAATGTTAAAGGGAATGAGAAACTAAGAAAGCACTCACTGAAAACTCTTAAAAAGTTAGTCGTTCGAAATGCCAATGGCTTTGAAAACTTGATCCTTGATGACTTAAAGGTCTTCAATAAATGGCTCGCGATTACAGGGGCTTTAGGAGCGTTGGCTGCGGGTATTGAGGCATATCGTTCTTGGCAGAGTGCTGATGAAGCTTATGGTCAAGAAAAATATCTGCATGTAGCAAATACTGCTGCATTAACCGGTATGTCGATAGTCGGTATAATCCAAGCGTACGGAGGATTCACAGGGAAATTAACACTAAACTTAACCTTTGGTGGACCTGTTACCGCAGTTTTAACTGTTCTCACGTTAGCATACCTAGCCATCAATTATAAACTCAACAAACTGAAACAAGATGATTTCCAAAAATGGTTAGATAAACTGCCTTGGGGTTATCACCCGAGTCGTACTCAGTGGAGCCAATCTGCAAGCTTGCCCGAAAGAGAGAAGCACAATTCAGCATTGGTGCAGCAAGCACTGTTTGACTTACAATCTATTATTCAGCAGCCAACGGTATACCATCAGCCTATTGAAAAAATACAGGCTTATCCCGGCTATACGCATCGAGAGTTAGTTGGTTTGGAAGTGCATATTCAGCTGCCACGTCGTGCTGCAACAAATGGTGTTACAGTGAGTACCAACACCAAGGCAACAGAGGGTGATTTGACGTCCGGCTCTTGGTATCAAAACGCAGATTTAGTCACGCTACAAACACAGAGCCAAGCTAGCAAAGAGTTTCTTGTGTATAAGGTAACATTACCGATTAAAGAAACCGATCAATACCTTGCCATGCAAGTAGCGTATGATGTGGAAGATGATGCCCCATCAAAGCGTGAGTATTGGTTCCAAAATAGCGTAAAACAGAGTGCAACTCATAGCGTGATTTCAGACAATACCAAACAAAACATCATTAAAAAATCACTCACACCCGTTGTTGGTACATTAGGTTTTCAGGAGTAACCCTTGGCATATTCACCATTTTATATCACCCCAGAAGAGTTGGCGGTTTATCAAGAGGCGCAAGAGCAAGAGATCCTCTCAGGAGACAATTTAACAACATGGCGTAAATATGATATCGAGGAAGCGAATCGTTTTTCATATATATTTGACAGCTTAGTTCCAATTGCCATCATGTCAGTGGTTCTTTTCTTATTTTGGTATACCTTAGGCCAAGACCCTATGATGGGGTATGTTGCTGTTAGTGTGCTAATAATGGGGTACGGACTCAGCTACCTATTGTTTGGCCTCGATTATCGCTATGACTATATTTTTTCTAGCAAAGGCTTTGTGATGAGAAAGCGTCGCAATATGCCTAAGTGGGTAAATACCGCTACGCAAGCCGTTGGCTGGATAGGTACAGTGGTGTGTTTGGTTATGGTAGCACTGGTTGGTCCAATGGCATTAGCGGGAGCAGGTGCCTTCATTTTGCTTTCATTTGGTATGTTAAAACGCCAGCCTGATGAACCAACAGAAGTGAGAGTTGGAGAGCGAGAAGATTGGCTTTTTGCTGATTACAATAAGAAAAGAAAAGTACTCCAATTCTATTTTAAGTATGACAGGTGCGAATACCAAGATACTGCTCAAAAGATTGTCTTTCGCTCACAAGATCGATTCGATTGTTACGTTTTCTTTAAAACTGAAGCGGATTTAAAATCCATGGTCACACAACTGTCAGAGGTCTACAAACTGGATTGTAAAGAGGTCGATGATCATAAAAAGCTGTTTGAAGCAAAGCCAGAATCAAGGCTCTTTAGTATTCCAGTTTGTAGTAGAGAATATCAAACCGAAGAGGTATTTGATTTAAGAGCGTCAAATGCCCCGCTTCCTGAGCGTGAATACCTTTACAACGGTAAGTGGCAAACCGAGTCTGAAATCGAACAATCAAAATCTGAACTAACGGCAGCCAAGGTATAAACCTTGGCTTATTTACCTTTTTACATCCCCATGAAAAGCTTTAGGTTTACTCTGATGTACAAAAAGAAAAATTGGTTCAAATAACGAATTTTTAACTCGAGGATAGGAGAGTAAGCCCGAACCTTTCTATCCTCTACTAAACACCCATTTTGCACTGAGTAAATAGTTACTCACCATGCCTGCCAATATGCCTAAGATCAAAGCCAAATAGACCATCACTCCTTGCGTTCCAAGCGCGAGCGTTACGCCTTTGAACACAATAAAGTTCGGCAAAGCACTGATACAGGCACTCGCCATAAATTTTTGCCATTGAGCGAAAGGGTTGGTTTTTTCTGCTTGAGAGAAAGTCAGCCAGCGATTGCCAAGCCAAGTCGTGGTTGCTGCAAACAAAAATGCTATCCCACGAGCCAGCATCAGCTCCAGACCAAACCAATGGAACAACACAGAAAAGATAAGGGTGTCGACCATAAAGCCGACACCACCTACCAGAGCAAACCTTGTTAACGAAGCAAACCTTTCTAACGAAGCAAACTTTGTTAATTTGCGCATTCCGTTACCCAACCACACAAGTGTAGAGTGAGCGTTTCGATTTTGCTGTGAACTCATTGGTACAACTCAACGCATTTTCATGAATCATGCTATCCACTTGCTGCGATTTACCAATCAGGTGGAATTTCTTCAGATTGTTTAAGTCATTCTTGTCTTCAAGCTTTTTCGCCTGACCATGACTATAGAACTGGCCTGAGAACGGGCGCTTACCAATATAAAAGACCGGAGCGTTGTCATTAATTTGCGCGAAGATGATGCGGTCGCTGCGACTATCTGCTTTGCCCATATTCAAAACCAACATCGCAATCATAAGCAGGGCTGGCAACACCGCTGCCGTTCCGGTCAGCCATTTGAAATCGTGTTTATCCACCAGCATCGCAATCAAGATACCTAATGCAGGCACACCCGGTAGCACGTAAGCAGGCAAAATATTCCCAGCCATGGTGAACAAGATCATTGGAGAAATCAGCCAACACATCAGGAAGCTAAATAAACCTTGATGATCGGTTTCAATGGCTTTGAGTACCTTACGACGTTTCCATGCCAAAATAGGCAATACGATTGACCAAGGCGCAGCCGATTGCAGCCAGAATACCCAGATCATCCCACGTGGTTGATCATGAGCAGAGCCATACAGGTCCCCTTCCCAACCGCTGACAACAAAACGCTTAAAGTGCTCGCCAACAATGAAGTAATCAATAAATCCAGGCGTCGCCATTTCAGCCATTATGTACCAAGGTAGAGCAATCGCCAGCATGAGCGCCAACCCCGATACAATTGGAAAACGCTGCCACAAGGCTTTGAAGGCACCAAAGAAACCATGCTGAATCACGAGCCAAGGAAATACTGCGATGCCCATGATCACGATCGCCACTGGACCTTTCGCTAACAGCCCGCAAGCCAAGCCAAAGAAACCGAGGTAACCCCACAGTCGGCTGTGTTTGTCTTTGCCGAGCCAGCAATAGTAAAAACCAACCATCGCCATCGTCATTGCCAACGTCAGTGCCATGTCTGTCATCACCGCACCCGCCGCAATTGAAAAGATGCCACACGTCGCCAGTACCAACGCTGCGATGACTGCATTAAAGCCAGCGCGATGCGCCATGAAAGCAACAAAAACAATCGTCGCAACACCCGCTAACCAATGAGGCGCGCGCACTGCAAATTCATTCAATCCAAACAGCTCAATGCCGTAAGCACTCATCCAAGTGAACAGGGGGGGCTTCCCCCAGAAAGGCACGCCGTAATCAAACTGTGGGGTAAGCCAATTGCCGGTTTCCACCATTAAGCGCGCCATTTCGCCGTAGCGGGCTTCCGTGGTGTCCATCAAAGGGTAAGCGGCAAGTGAAATAAGACGGAGTAAAAGAGCAAACGCCAACAACAACCACAGATGGGTTTTATTAATACTCATGATTACGCGGTTTCTCCCAATTTAAACTTCATGGTTTGGATGGATTGATGTTTTGCAGGCTGCTCGTAAACAGACTGAACAAGATAAAGAGGACGTTGCTTGGTCTCGACAAAAATGCGGCCAATGTATTCACCCAAAAGGCCAATCGACAGCAGTTGCACACCGCCCAATGCAAGTTGGACGACCATCATGGATGGGTAGCCAGTGACAGGCTCACCAAACACAACAGTTTTCATCACTATGAATGCGCCATAGATAAAGGCACTGAACGCCACCAATGCACCGGCAAGTGTCGCTAAACGCAAAGGACGAATGGAAAACGAGGTAATGCCGTCCATTGCAAGGCCAATCAGCTTGAGGTAGTTCCATTTGGTTTCACCACAGAAACGAGCGTCACGCTCAAACTGAACCGTCACTTGCTTGAAACCCGGCCAAGAAAAGATGCCTTTCATGTACCGGTTACGCTCTGGCAACGCATTGATGTGTTTAACCACTTTTGCGCTCAGTAGACGGAAATCGCCCACGTTCTCCGGCACATCCAATTTCGCCATGCTATTCAGCACTTTGTAAAAGCAAGCGGCCGAGAAGCGTTTGAACCAAGTTTCGCCGTGGCGTTCACTGCGCTGCATGTTCACCACGTCATACCCTTCACGCCATTTTGATACCATTTGCGGGATTAACTCCGGCGGGTCTTGCAAGTCAGCATCAATCACGATCACCGCTTCACCTTGGCAGTGTTCCAGCCCCGCACTCATGGCGGACTCTTTGCCGAAGTTACGGCTTAGTGCAATACAACGAACGTCGCTAGAAGATTGAGAAAAGTTTTGCGCGATCATTAGGCTGTCATCTTTGCTACCGTCGTCCACATAGACGATTTCGCAGCGTTCTGGCATTTCATCCAAAACGGCGGCTAAACGACGATGAAATTCAGGCAAGACTTCTTGCTCGTTAAAGAATGGCACCACAACAGACAAAACTGTTTTAGGCTCAGTGTGTTGGCTCACCTTTGAAAAGGTTGCAGCGTGAGTGTTGAAGGTTGACATGCTACTCTTCCACTAAATCCGATGAATGAATCCAGTCTACAAACATCAATGTGAAAGAGATGTTGTTGACATCTTTTTCACGTTCTTAGTGAATAATGTTCGGTTAAGACGAAGTCTTATTTTCGAAAACCCGCCCACTTGGAGAGAAATACATGAAACGCGTACTTTTAGTCGAAGATAATCGAGAAATCGCAGGCGTGCTGTTCGATTATTTTGAGTGTGCAGGTATGGAACTAGATTATGCAGACAACGGCGAGCTCGGCTTGAAACTGGCGATGGAAAACACCTTCGACATCATCTTGCTCGACCTCATGTTGCCACGCATGGATGGCCTGACCATGTGTAATAAACTTCGCGACGCGGGCAACAACACACCAGTGCTTATGCTGACTGCACTTGATAGCCGTGACGATATGCTCAAAGGCTTCCAACACGGTGCTGATGACTATCTGACCAAGCCTTTCGATCTGGATATTCTTGAAGCGCGCATGATGGCCCTGATCCGCCGTTACCGTGGCACTGTCGCGTCGAGCAAGTTGGAATATGGCGAAGTCTCTATCGACCAAAAAACGCGTAAAGCTTACCGCCAAGATAAACTGCTGGCGCTAAACCCCACCACTTACACCATTCTGGAAATGCTTGTGAAAAGCGCACCAGACGTGGTGACACGCGAAGAAATCGCCTTCCAACTTTGGCAAGAAAACGAGCCAAACAACGACGTTCTGCGCAGCCACATTTACCAACTTCGCAACCAACTTGATAAGCCATTTGAACAACATGTGCTGATCACCGTACCGAAAGTCGGCTTCCGCTTGGAGACAGGTGCATGATCAATCGCTTACTTGCTAGCACGCAAAGCACACAAAGTATGACAGGGCGACTCGCTCTGTTTTTCTCTTTTGTGTCGGTCGTGATTGGCATCTTCTGCTTTTTGTTGATTACCGGCTCCCTGCTTTGGTCTGAAGACCGCGTGGGCGAGCGTCGTATTATGGTCGACAAAAAAGAAGCAATTGAACATTTCCAGTCCCACCCAGAGCAAGGCAGTATTCAGCTTGACCTACTCACCACTGCATACAACGACATCTCATTGGTTGCCGAGCGCTATCAAAAATACCTGATTGGTCAAAAGCACTTTCTTGATGAAGTAGAAGACGGTGAATACTCGCGCATGGTTTACATGAGCACTTACACCTACAAAGGCATTGAACATCCCGTTATTCTGGTTTCCTTGATTGATGAAATCGAGATCACCTCAGAGGAATTCATTCTCGTCGTCGCTATGGTGCTGTCCATTGTCGCCGTGCTGGTGTTCCTGTTTGGTAGCCTCCTGCTGCGCTTATCACAACGCTTGATTGAACCCGTCAATGCGCTTAAAACTCAACTCGACCATCATCAAGGCGATGCTACGCAAACTTTTAGTGTGCCCGAGGGCTCAGCTAAAGAGTTCCAAACCCTTGCAGATGAGCTGAATGAGTACCGCCACAAAATCAATCAAGTCATCAAGCGTGAGCAAGCCTTTGCACGATACGCGAGTCATGAACTGCGAACACCATTAACAGTGATGAAAGGCTCAAGCAGTTTACTGGCAAGAAGTGCGAACACGGATTTCCAGACCCGCCAGGTGAACCGAATTCAAGATGCAACGCAGCAGATGTCGACCATGGTGGATGCCCTACTCGGCTTAGTGCGTTACGAGCGTAATGCAGATGACTCACCAGTACGCAGCATCACCGAAGAAGAACTCAACCAAATCATCTTCCAAAGCCAAGCTCAGGCGGATGAGAAAGCACTCAGCTTTAATGTACAGATCGACGGCAACCCAAGAACGCGCGCGACCAATGCCGTGTTGACCATTATTCTTGGCAACCTGATTCGAAACGGCATCGCCGCAACACCTTCGGGATCAATTCATATCAATATGGATGAAAACACCATTTCGGTGCGCGATGAAGGTGAAGGCTTTTCAACCATTCCACATTCTGATGGGCACGGATTAGGTTTGATGATTGTGGACGATTTGTGCCAACGCTATGGCTGGCAATTTAAGATTGGTACACATCCAGAGGGTGGTTGTGAGGCAGTAATTGATCTTGCGTCAGAGCATCAGGAATAACCGAAATGGTTGTACTGAAACACAGACTTTTTATCTGGGTTTAATGGCGTTACACTACGCGCCCTTTTTAACGGCAAGGTCGCGTGGTTGGACACGTCAGCAGTCACATGAAACTCTCTGAAAGCCCGATAACTCAACACAACTTCAACGGTCATACGTTTTTTCTTAAGCGTGATGACATGCTGCATTCTCACTTTTCTGGGAACAAAGCACGTAAGTTTATGGCGTTGATGGAAACGCAAAACAGCGACATCAAAACCCTCATCAGTTACGGCTCTGCTCAATCCAACGCGATGTATTCGCTAGCGGCTCTCGCCCAGATTAAAGGTTGGGCATTTGAGTTTTATGTTCATCACATTCCATCTTGGCTAAAAAGCTCCCCCATCGGAAACTATCGCGGCGCTCTCGATTTGGGTATGAAAATCACCGCCATGCAAGACATCGGTAGCGAACTCCACCCTAGTGAATACATCCACCAGGTACGAAGATTAGATGAGTCGACATTGCTTATTCCAGAGGGTGGACGTTCCCACCTCGCTGAAGCTGGCATCAAACAGTTAGCACGAGAAATTCTTGATTGGACGCGATTGAGAGGTAAAGAACAGTTTACCGTCGCCCTGCCATCAGGCACTGGCACGACCGCTTTATATCTTCATAAACATTTAAGCCCACACGGCATAGAAGTGCTAACTTGCCCTTGCGTAGGCGATGCAGATTACTTAACTGAGCAGTTCAACCAGCTCTGTGAAAACAGCCACCCAACCATTTTAACCATCCGCAACAAACACCATTTTGGTCGCTTGTACGAAGAAGATTACATCACATGGAAAGCACTCTTTGAGCAAACCGACCTCGAATTTGACCTGTTATACGACCCGTATATGTGGCAATGCCTCACCCCTTGGTTGGAAGAGAACACAGATAAAACGGTGATTTACATTCACCAAGGCGGGTTACTTGGCAACGAGTCGATGTTGCCAAGATATCAACGAGAATTTGAATAGCGTGTTCAGATAAAGTTGTTGTTGATTCCAGTGATTACACTATTTGATGAGCGCCAGAATTTCTTTGAATTCAGGTGCTCGGCAATCTTCGACCATTTCATACAAACACATTTCTAGCCCAGTGAGCACCACACCGTTAGCGGTTAACTTCGCAAGAGCGAGCGCTTTATTGGCAGCGGTTCGGGAAGATACACAATCCGTGACTAATTCAACGCGATAACCGGACTGGCGCAGAGAAACCGCGGTTTGATAGACGCAAATGTGGGATTCAATACCGCAAACCAACCAGGTATCAACTTTCGCGTTCTCCACCGCGACCTTAAACGTCGCCTCTTTGCAACCATCAAACGTGTACTTGGTAATAGGTAAATGCGTGCTTTCAAGCACTTCACGAATCGGCTCCGCGGTTGGGCCCAACCTTTCTGGATTCTGTTCTAGCCACAGAATAGGCAAATCTAGTGCTTTGGCACCCTTTACCAGTTTCGTGATATTTTCAATCAGTGCGTCGCTTTCATGCATTAATGTAGCGAGTTTGCCCTGAACATCCACCACAATCAGGCCCGTGTTTCCTTTCGATAACATTTCCATCTCCTATCTTGTGCGACCACAAACCATACTCAACAAGTTGAGCAACAGTTAATGTATCAGAACCCTTTCATGTTAGAGCAATAAAACCTAGAAAGATGACCTTCGCTCACACATTTGCCCTTAGGTAAGGGTGGTTTGAACTGACTATTTAAATTTCTCTCGAATTAGTTCAATCAAGGCTTTGACTTTATTGGGCAGAAATAAGGCCGAGGGATAAATCAGAGTAAGATGCTGCTTCGGATGCGCGAATTGAGGCAGCACCTCGACCAACAAACCGTCTCTCAGTGCAGGCTTGGAATGAATTTGAGGAATAAACGCGATGCCGTTTCCTGCTATCGCCATCGAGCGCAGCAAGTTGAGGTCGTCCGAGCGCAACGCCACATGCAGATCTGAATCGAGCAAATCGGCATTGTAACGATTAGTTAAAAGGCGATGCTGCTTAAGATCTTCCACCGTTTTTACTGGCGGATGCGATTCTAGATAGGCTTTTGACGCAACAAAGTGACTACGATAAGGCAAAAGACTGAACTGCACATAGCTGTCATCGGTGACTTTGACCACGCTCGGAAGAAGCTGCAAATCAAACGCTTGACGCTTGAGATCGACACTCTCTTGATGGTTTTCAATCTCGACCGAAATATCCGGATACCGCGTTGTGTACTCGGTGATGATCGCGTTAAACGCGGCAGAGCTCATCAATGCGGAAGGAATGGCTAAACGCACCTTGCCCGTCAGCTCTTGTTGATATTCATGCATGGCATTTAAACCTTGCTGAATATGGTCAATAGGCTGCCCCACCAACTCAAACAAGCGTTTCCCGTGCTCCGTCAACTCAATGCTGCGAGTTGTGCGGATCAAAAGCTGTACCCCGAGCGATTTCTCTAATTCTTGCAGGCGACGACTCACTTTTGAGCGTTGTAGTTGATTCGCCTCTGCCGCTGCACTTATACCGCGGTGAACCACCGTCTGAGTGAATAGGTAAATATCATCAAAACTAACGTTCATTGTCCTATTTTTAGGTCATTCATGTTCGTATTATCATTCTACTGAATTGTGGGTGACTTCTCTATAATCCGCTATCCAATATGTTTAACGGAACTTGTAATGACGGCTGAACAAAAATTCAAACACTGGATGCGAACTTTGATTGTCCTGTTCATCGTACTATTTTTGTACATTATCATTGCTGACCGCCACGCCCCCTTAACGACCGAAGGACGAGTACAAGGATACGTTGTCCAAGTCGCACCCGAGGTATCTGGTAAAGTGACCGACGTTCTCATCGAGAATAACCAGTCCGTTCAAAAAGGCGATGTGTTGTTTACGATTGATGATCGTAAATACAAGATAGCACTTGAACAGGCGGAGCTGTCTCTGCAATCCGCTTATGAAAAAGAAGCAACACTGTATTCTCAACGCGAAGCCGCTCTTGCCAATATTGCCCGCGCACGAGCGACATTTGATAATGCACACCGCGAGTACAACCGCTTACTGACACTATCGAAGCAGAAAGTCATCTCTCAATCGACACTCGATAATGCCTTTGCCCAAAATCAGGTATCACGTGCAGCGCTTAAAGCGGAACGACAAAACTTAAAAGTCATTGAGGCGCAATTAGGCGATCAAAAAGGTCAAAGCACCGCCGTTCGAATTGCCAAAAATGGCATCGAAAAGGCGCAACTTGATTTGGCAAATACCGCGGTACTCGCTCCCAGTGATGGTGTCGTGACCAACCTGCAACTAGAAGTTGGCACGATGGCAAACACCAACATGCCATTGCTGACATTTGTACCAACAGGATCACTTTGGGTAGCCGCTGATTTTCGTGAAAAATCCGTCGCGAACGTAGACAAGACTTTCCACGCCTTGGTCACATTTGATGCCAACCCAGGTTCAGTGTACGACTTTGATTTAGCTAGCCGCGATTACGGTGTAGCAGCCGCACAACAAACGCCTAATGGCGCACTAACCAAAGTAGAAGTGAACAACCGCTGGGTACGTGATGCACAGCGTACACGAGTGAACCTAACCAGCAGTGAAGAGTTACCACCAGCACTGTTTGTCGGCTCTCGCGCTACCATTGTTTTATACCCAGACAACAGCATTTTCTGGCAGTGGATGGCGCAAGCACAGATTCACCTCGCAAGCTGGTTCCACTTCATTTACTAGGCGGCGACAATGAAAACCTTACGAATTTGGTTCGGCTGCTCTTTAGGGCTCGCGCTAAGCATGATCTTCGGTTGGTCTTACGGATTTTTTGCCATCATGATGCCGCTGTTTATATTGGGCAGAATGGACAACTTTAATCTTTCGGCTTTATTGATCGTGTTTTTCTCTGCGGTGTGGACAACCATACAAGCCACATTTTTGCTGGAATACTTGCAGTTTCATCCAACATTAATGACCATTGCCGTCGGAATCATGATGCTGTTCAAGTGCATTGCAATGATGAGCCAGAAAACCTATTTGTTTGGTTACATGGGGCTGTTAGTGGGTTCAATTGTGTTGAATTTTGCCAGCTATAACTTCATGGATATTGAAGAGTTCAATGTCAACATGTGGGTGATGGCGTTCAGCAATATTTTTGTTTGCGCATTCGCGTATTGGTTGTTCCCTGAGCCAAAGTTCCCCACCGAGCACATTGAGATGTCGACCCCAGTGAAAAGCGATATTGACTACATCAGCCAAGTTGCCATGGGTTGGGTAGTGGCGATGGCGGCGTTTATCGTATTCCAAGTAGCGGACTTATATGACTCGTTATCCGCACAAGCTTCCATTTTGATCATCCTAACCCCAATGACTTTAGCGGGCTCGCTCGCCATGGCAAAAATTCGCATCATCGGCACCGCACTAGGCTGCATCGCAGGGATGGCTGTTCAGCTGATATTGGGCAGTTGGTATGGGCATGGGCTACTCTTTTGGCTCGCCTTTACCATTGCGATGGGGCCATTCTGCTTGTGGCTCACCAAGGGGCAAATTAAAGCGGCTATCGCGTTTTCTGCCATGTCTGCCCTATCGGTTCCGCTGACGACCTCATTGGTGCCAGAACAAAAAGACGCGTTCTTTTCGATCTTGTACCGTTTCAGCTCGATTTTCGTCGCGGTTCTGCTCACCGCAATGGTGATGTGGGTGGTGCATCACTGGATTCGTGTGATGTTGCTAAAGCATCCTGAGATGAAGAACGTGGAGTTGAATTAAACCTGGCCGAGGCTGGAAACGGGAAATGTATGCCGCTCACTTTACTGTGAGCGGCATTTTTATTTAAAACGGTCACCCTGAACATCGAGGAACGAGCGTGGTTCAGGATCGACTCACCGAGTGCTGTGAAGTTCTAAGGTTATCGTCATTTTCCAGTGAGTTGTTAGTAGATTCCTAGTCTCGTCTAGACTCGCTGGAATGACCCAAATTTGAATACAAGCCAAATAGTTGGGTAGATGAGTAACGTATCTCTTAACATCCGTCATCCTGAACAGCGAGGGACGAGCGTGATTCAGGAGCTACCCACCGAGTACTTTGAAGTGCGAAAGTTATCGCTATTTCATAGCAAGCTGTAACCCGATCCCTAGCCTCGTTTAAACTCGCTAGAATGATCCTATCTTGGAGCTGCTCAAATATCGGTTTTGTGGCGAGTGATGTATCTTCCAACATCCATCATCCTGAACAGCGAGGGACGAGCGTGATTCAGGAGCTACCCACCGAGTGCTTTGAAGTTCTAAGGTTATCGCCATTTTCCAGTGAGTTGTTAATAGATTCCTAGTCTCGTCTAGACTCGCTGGAATGACCCTACCTTGGAGCTGCTCTAATACCTGGTGGGTGGCGAGCAATGTATCTTCCAACATCCGTCATCCTGAACAGCGAGGGACGAGGTGATTCAGGATCTACCCACCGAGTGCTTTGAAGTGCGAAAGTTATCGCTATTTCCTAGCGAGCTGTAATCCGATTCCTATTCTCATTTAAACTCGCTAGATTGACCCTAATTTTAGTTCATGGCGCGGAGCCTAAGTATTAATATCAACCCACCAACTCTTTACGAATGATCTCCGCACCCGCACTTAACGCATTGAGCTTAGCGGTCGATACTTCACGAGACAAAGGTGCCATACCGCAGTTGGTACATGGGTAAAGCTTGTCGGCATCAACGTACTTCAACGCCTCTCGTAATGTTTTCGCTACTTCTTCTGGCGTTTCAATTTCGTTAGTAGCGACATCAATCGCACCAACCATCACCTTCTTACCGCGAATCAACTCAAGCAACTCAATAGGCACTCGCGAGTTATGACACTCAAGCGAGATAATATCGATATTTGACTGCTGCAATTTAGGGAATACTTCTTCGTATTGTCGCCATTCAGTGCCTAGCGTTTGCTTCCAATCCGTGTTCGCTTTGATGCCGTAGCCATAGCAGATGTGCACTGCAGTTTCACATTTCAGCCCTTCAATCGCACGCTCTAAACACGCAATGCCCCACTCGTTCACATCATCGAAAAACACATTAAACGCAGGCTCATCAAACTGAATGATATCGACACCTGCCGCTTCAAGCTCTTTCGCTTCTTGGTTGAGGATTTTTGCAAATTCCCAAGCCAGCTTTTCACGGCTACCGTAATGATCATCATAAAGTGTGTCGATCATCGTCATAGGGCCTGGAAGCGCCCACTTGATAGGTTGCTTAGTTTGCTGACGCAAGAACTTGGCATCTTCAACAAACACGGGCTTTGTGCGGCTTACTGGGCCAACCACAGTCGGAACACTTGCTTCATAACGGTTGCGAATAGTCACCGTTTTGCGGTTTTCAAAATCTACGCCGCTTAAATGCTCAATAAAGGTCGTCACAAAATGTTGCCGAGTTTGCTCGCCATCACTGACGATATCAACGCCTGCCAGTTCTTGTTCTTGCAAAGCGACACGTAGCGCATCGCGTTTGCCATCAATCAGTTCTTCACCTTGCAGTTTCCACGGTGACCAAAGTTTTTCTGGTTCGGCCAGCCAAGAAGGTTTCGGTAAGCTGCCAGCCGTTGAAGTCGGTAATAGTGTTTTCATCGTCATTCCTTTCTAGATTCTCGTTATCTTTTACGCGTAATTTGCAGACCATTGTTCAAGCACAGATTGATAAGGTTTGATGAAATGCTCCTCGGCAAATTTCCCTTGTTCAATCGCCAGTTGGCTGCGCTCTTCTCGGTCGTAAACGATTTGAGTTAGCGAGTGGTCTAGGTTTTTTAAGTTTGGCTGGTAGCAATTACCGGCAACCGCGTTGGCATTGTAAATCTCAGGTCGGTAAATCTTCTGGAATGTCTCCATCGTGCTTATCGTGCTGATAAGCTCTAGGTTTGAATAATCGTTCAACAAGTCACCGAAGAAGTAGAATGCCAATGGTGCAACACTGTTTGGCGGCATAAAGTAGCGCACCTGTAAGCCCATCTTTTTGAAGTATTGCTCCGTCAACGAAGATTCGTTCGGCTGATATTCAAAGCCCAAAACAGGATGTTGGTTTTCGGTGCGTCGATATACCTTGTTGTCCGATACACTCAGACAAATCACTGGCAGCTTTTTGAAATGCTGTTTATAAGACTCAGAATTAACGAAAGCTTTGAACAGTTTGCCATGCAAATCACCGAAGTTCGCTGGGATGCTGAACTGTGGCTGGTTTTTGTTGTGGTCCAACAGCAAAACGCTAAAGTCGTAATCACGAACGTATGAAGAGAAGTTATTGCCCACAATGCCTTCGATGCGCTCGTTAGTGTTGTGATCAACAATGTTAGTTTTGAGCACTTCAATCGATGGGAAGGCTTCGCCACTACCTTGGATATCCATATCAACGGAGATGATTTCAAGTTCAACGGAGTAGCGGTCACCTTGCGCGTTATCCCAATATGCCAACGCATTAAAACGATTGTCGATCATTCGGAGCGCATTGCGCAGATTCTCTCGGCGGTAGTTTCCGCGAGCCAGATTAGCAAAGTTGGTAGTGATTCGCGTGTTGTCTGATGGTTGGTAATTCTCATCAAAGCGAATGCTTTTGATAGCAAATGTGAAATCGTTATTCATCGTGAGTTGGTATCCTATTTCCTTAGATAAAGCAGACTTTTCCTAACTCTGTGCATGGGGACATTTTTTGTTTTTTGGTTTTCCCAATCGTTAGGTTGCACAGCACTTACGACGAACGGTTCGTACAAAAATGACCGTCGCAGTGCCTAACACCAGAGCAGTCCTTTTTTTATACTTGCTTCACGAGTTGAGTAATATTGGTATTGTTTCACATTGAACATGAAGGAAATTCATAGTGGGAGTTCCAACCCTGAGAGAGCTATCGTAGATACTGTTTTTCATTGACACCAATACACGTAACTTGGCGAGCATATTGCCAATATGTGTAATTAAGAAACGGATAAGAGATTAGCAGTACGTAAACCAGTTTTAAGCCGAGAAAACGCATTGTATAAACAATACGCCAACTGGAATATAGGACAGCGTAACTTAAATAGCACTTTTCACACTCCATCGTTTATTCAAGCATTCGTTTAATTAGAAGTACGTTACATTTGATATTCTCGAAACATGATTATTTAATAATCTTATTTATTTCTTTTTCTATCTTTACCATCTTAAACGTAAAGTTTAATTTCCTGCTGTAAAAGCACATATAACTTCATACACGAACATGGCAACTTCATTGACGGACTTTATCACTAAACTATTACATTAAGCTCTAAAAAAATAATAACAAAAAAACATAAACCACTGTTTTAATTTGAATTAAACCCATAAACCCGAGATAACCACATAACGATACTTTACTTAATTTGGTATAACAAAAACCCTAAAAATAACATGGATAACATTTATAAAATTCACTTTTATCAATAGAAAATCTCAACACAACATTAGAAAATTAAAATTAAGCAATAACTTAAAAAGACAAGACTTAATAACCAAATTCTTATTTATTATAGTTGAGTGGTGAATTTAAAAACTATGAGACATTAATCCCACGAATCTATCCTTTTTCTTTTTTTAATAAAAAACAAGATGCACTATTTCACCGCTCATTTATTGAGCTTGAATTTATAACCTGTCCATAATTATAAAGTGCCCATCAAGATGGTTTAAAACAAAAGTCTTTATGGGCTGACTAATAGGAAAAAATAATGGAAAAACAGCATCTTTCCGCGAGTATTATCGCACTCGCTTTACTTGGTTCTTTAGCACCAGCACATGCTGAAGATACATTAAAATCTTACACTTCGACGTTGCTTCAGCTTGATGATGGTGATGCACGCTCGAAAAAAATCCGCTTAATTTATTCTTTAGAAAATGTCTGGAACCAATCTTTACTACCAAATGGCGCTAAAGAAGCTAAGTTGATCCTAAATGGCGGCTCTGGCTTCGACATGACTAATGTTCCAAACAAAGAACAAATCTATGGTTTTGCCACTGGGGGAGATTACCGTTACACCGTTCCAACGGCTTTTAAGCTGGCACTGAGCTATTTAAATGGTGCCCCTTTACGCCACATGAGCCATGCTCCCGAAAACACCATTGCAACGGCATCTGTCAGTGAGTCTCTAGATTTTAACCTTGGATTTAGTGCTTCTACTTCTCCAAATATTAGTGGGGGAATCTCCTGGAGCAACCGTGTAACGTACGACCAGCCAGAGTTTCAAACGGTTGCCGACTTTAACCAAGCTAACGAAAGCATTAATTGGTTAATTGAAAACAAGACTATCCGCCATAATACGCCAGCTAAAGACTGGTTATTGTATCGTTGGACCAGTTGTGACATGGGTAATTTGATTGATTACAATGAGTTACCTGTCGTTATGCGTTCAGACTTTAAACCACAAGTCGGCGTCGTATATAGAAAAAATGACATTCAAGATGGCCTAGATACATCAGAGGTCAAGCTGGTTGCTGGTTGGCGAAAAACCAATTACTACTTTGGTCGCGACTGGTGTAGCTGGTATACCACTCCAGAAAATACCTGGAAGAAAAATCGTGATAGCAGTCAATGGACAGAGACTAGCCGAGCCGTAACTATCTCTTGGAATGACGATCTCTACCACTAACTTATTAGCCTGCGGCCACGGAATAAATAAGTGGCCGCCGTATTTACTAATGAAATAAACGGTAAGACATGACACATGACAAGTAACAAAAAACTCTTGACTGGATCGGCGCTAGCACTTGGTGCAGTACTCGCCATATTTCTAATTAATTCAAATAACAAGAATGACCAGACCGAACCTGTTGCAAGCCTTGACGAGCAAATCAAGACAGAAGATGCTGCGACAATAAGTGTAACGCCTCCTGAGAGCAATGCTGCTCAAAAGGTGGTTACCGCTCCAACACCACAAAGTCGCAATGATGATACTTCCGACGTCATTCCAGCTACACCTTGGATATCTGCCCCATTAAATGAACTGAGCAATGAACTGTACGATTTTATTGAAGCTGAACAGGTAAGTTACATCAGTACGACCGACTATCCATTCGACGATCAAAAGCAAAAACAATTGCGAACATTAGCTAAGCAAGGGGTTCCTATCTTGTTTGACAATACGGAGTCATCCTATTTGGATAGCTACGGTGTCAGCGAAACCAAAGTCGTATCAGAGTATTTTGGTACGGCGTCTGAAGGTGATGTCATCATCGCTACCGGAGTACAGAATGCAGATGGCAGCATTCATTATCTAGTTTTGCCTTTGAAGAGCAAAGATCTCAACGATAACAGTAAATTGATTGAGGACACTAAGCTCGCAATCACTCTACTTAAAGAACAAAAGCATGACTTGATAAAAGAGAGACAAAACGAACATCGCGAATAAAAGTAAAGGGAGATAGCCTCTGTATCGCTATTTCCCTTAAAACTCAGTTCTCAATTAAGAAAAGCTCATTTCTCCCTACTTACCGGCACCCTATCCGAAATCACCTTGCCGTCTTTGATGGTGATGATGCGTTTAGTGCGCTCTGCCAGAGCGTTATCGTGCGTCACGATGATCAGCGTTCTACCTTCGGCGTGGAGTTGGTTGAACAAGGCTTCAATCTCTGCGCCGGATTTTGAATCCAATGCACCCGTTGGTTCATCTGCTAAGATGATTTGCGGATCGTTGACCAAGGCTCTTGCAATCGCGACCCTCTGTTTTTGACCACCAGAAAGCTGGTTTGGTTTATGGTCTAAACGATCCCCTAGCCCGACTTGCTCTAGCAATTTAGCTGCGCGCTGGCGACGTTCTTTGGCTTTGATACCAGAGTAAACCAACGGCAGTGCCACGTTATCAAGCGCCGTCGCGTATTCCAATAAGTTAAAGCTTTGGAAGACAAATCCGATCTTTTGGTTACGAATGCCAGCCAGCTCATTCGCACTTAAACTTGCGACGTTTTGGCCGCCAAGTTGGTACTTGCCATCGGTGGGCTTATCTAAACAGCCGAGCATGTTCATCAACGTTGATTTGCCTGAACCGGACGGGCCAAGAATCGAAAGAAACTCACCTTGATTAATGGTTAAGTCAACGCCGTCTAGCGCGCGAACTTCCGCCTCCCCGCTTGAGTAGTATTTACAGATGTTGGTCAGCTCAACAAGCGGCTTGTTCGACATGTTCTTTCCAGAGTTATTGTTGTTATTCACTTTGTAGCGCCTCCAACGGGCTGACTTTTGCGGCTCGGTTTGCAGGTAACCATGCAGATGCCACACCAATGATCACTAAGGTGAGGATGACAATCGCGACAACGACCCACGACAACTCAGGGACAGGTTTACCCAGTTGTTCATAAAAAGCATTGCCCTCTAAAGGAATGGAACTGATGGCAGACACCAGCGCGTACGTCACGGCTAACCCAAACGCCCCCCCCATCATCATTGTCAATAAAGACTGTACTAAATAGTGCATGCGAATAGCCGTTGGGGTTGCACCGACTGCCATGCGCACACCGATATCACGCGTAGATCGCTTTACGGTGGCATACATCACATTGGCGATGCCAACACCAGCAACAGCTAACGTCACGAAGCCGATAATGCCAAGGAAACTCTGCAAACCTATCAGAAACTGCTGCATACTCTTTTGCTTAAGGAACATATCATCGACTTGGACGACCTGTTCATCACTGACACTTGCCCCGTGTTTACGGGCAATCACTTGCCTGATCGTCTTTGCTAAGGCTTCTCGGTCTACATCCGCTTGTGGCTGCACATTGATGCCACCAATTTCACCGTTGACATGAAATCGCTTCCACGTCGCTAACGGCACAAAGCTGGAATAGTTGATAAGATCCCCCAGTTCTATTTGGGCGCTGTTTTTCTCCAATACGCCCACAACAGTGAACTCCTCATTGCCGATTTTTACCTTTTTCCCCACAGGGTTGACTTGCAATGTGACTGTCGCAAACCAACTAAAGTCCTCATTCGGGTTGAATAAGTCGGCTGCCAGTTCATAACCCAGTACAACGACTTTGCGCGTCTCTTTTTGATCGAGTGGGTTTAACCATCGTCCCCCCGCCATCGGCACCAAATTGGTCATGGATTGAAACTCGCTCGTGACCGCTAACGGCTCTTGCCACGAGCTTCTGTCACCAACGGTGATGCGCTCTTTCCACTTCGCCGTTGGCGCAACGCTTTTTACATCGGGTAACGCTCGAACAACCTCTGAATCGTCCATTTTTAGTGTCAGAAACTTACCTTGGTGAAAAGCACCGTGGTCGACGGTGGCCATCCCTCCGGTCAAATAAATCAAGTTGCCGTTACCATTTTGTGCGGTTTTCAATACGCCCTGACGAATACCCTCACCTACCGCCAACATAGCAGCGATACAAAGGGTCGCCCACGCTACTGCTAGAATGGTCAAACCCAGTCTCAGCTTTTCTGCGGCCATTTCTTGGAAAATTTGTCTCATCGGTAACAACATGGCTAAGCCCTCGCACTCAAAGCAATGACTGGCGTGAGACGTGATGCTCGCCTTGCTGGGAAATACGATGCCATCAATGCCAAGATAAGCGTCACAAGTAAAGACCAAGCAATGGAATCTGGCGTGATCACAGGCAAACCAATCCATTCCGGTAATCCCATGCTGCTTAGGACAGATACCACGGCATACGAAAACATCAGACCTAATGCCGTGCCCACAGCTACCAAAATAAGCCCCTCAAGAATAAACTGACTGAGTATGGATTTTTGAGTCGCCCCGATCGCCAAACGCACACCGATTTCACGCGTGCGCTCAGTGACGGATAAAAACATGATGTTGGCAACACCAAGCGCACCGACCGCCATGGTCATCGCACCGCTCGCTCCGAGAAAAATCTGAATGCCACGCAAAATTCCACTGATGACCGCCGCACCTTCACTAAAATCGGGTAATTCGACCGCATCTTTATCACTTGGGTCAAAATGAAGCTGCTTGGCGAAAAAATTTACGATATTTTGTCGAAATGACGATGCATCCATCCCTTCTCTCGGCTTCATCAATACCATCCAAGGTTTCGCATCCCACAAATCGCGGTACGTTGTTTGAGGAATGAAAACCGTGCGGCTATCGCCGAATGAAATGCCAGTGTCCTCACCAACGGTTATCCCAATCACCAAAAACGGAATGCCGTTGACTTTAAGCCTATCCCCGATTTGGATTCCGCCCATTTGCGCAATTTGATCGCCTAACACTGCCACGCGAGTGTGGTTGTCCATATCACTTGGTGACAGGTTTCTCGAACCGGATTGCAGCTTGCGTTGCATTAAAGGAAAGTAAGACGTATCAATACCGCTGACCGTACTCGATAAATTCTGTCCTTTGAGATTGGTGATATTCGCATCCCATTTGGCGTAAACGCTCGACGCCTGTTGCACGAAGCCCGACTGTTTGATCATGTCGACTTTTTCTTGTGGAATATCAATTTGTCGTCTTGAAGGTAACCCTTGCCACGGTTTACTGGTAGTCGACGGAAACACCACTTGCACATTGTTGATCATAAATGAAAACGACTGGGTCTGATGGCGATAAAAGCCTTCGCCAAGTGCGATTAACACCACCACAGAGATCACGCCCCAAGCAATCGCGATAATGGCTAGCACGCTCTTCATGCGGTGCGCCATCAACGTTTGCCAAGTTTGCTGCAACAGGCTGCTCATGAATGAAAAGCCCGAGAGATCAACGCCATGGTATCGTCATCGAGTTTCCCTGCGGTTTGCAGTAAGCCGATTCTCTTACGCCAATAGCTGTACAAGTTGGTTTGCAGACTGTTTTTCGCCTCAAACAAGCTGTTGTGTGCACTGATAACTTCCGACACTTCAAGCAGGCCAGCGTCGTAAAGTTTCTCTTTGCTTTGCAACACTCTGGCGCGCGACTCAACTAGCTCGTTCGCTATCAAAACTTGATTCCAGTTGATATCGACCTGCGTAAACTGCTGAATAATTCGTTTCTGAATATCAATTTCCACTCTACGCATATCTTGCTTGGCGCTTAAAATGTTCAACGATGCTTCGTCCACTTTCGCTCGCACTGCACCATTGAGGTCAATCGGCAAACTCAAACTAATCCCAGCGTTAAACTCGCCGTTTGAACGATTGTCACCATCGCTGTAGCCCACACTGCCTTTGACGGTTGGGTAGTATCCACCTTTAGCTGAATCTTTCGCGAACTCGCTCGCTTTCACCATCTGCGCCGCCACCAACAGCTCTGGACTGCTGTCTTTAGCCAGCTTTAGCCATTGCTCCTGAGAGTCCACCAGCATCGGCGGCTGAATCAAAGAATCCGTTCGAATTTGGTCGACACTCTCCGGCATTTGATTGATTAACGCCGCAAGCTCTGCTTTTTTCACTTCGAGATCGGCTTTTGCATTGAGGATACTTGCTTGCTCAGAGACTTGATTCGCTCTCATCTCTTCGACATCAACCGACTTCACTTTGCCTGCTCGATAGCGTTTCTCGATGATGTTGAGAAGTTCTTTCCCCTCCTCCAGCTTGGACTGCGCCAATTTGAGGTCGCCCTGTGCGCTTGCCACATCTAGGTAAGCGGTGAGCAACTTTTGCGCAAGCTCGTTATGCGCTTGAGATAACTCTAACTGTACTTTGAGATAATTGGCATTCGCTTGATCCAGTTCCGACCACAAACTACTATCCCAAATAGTTTGAGTTAAGGTAGCGCCGTAACTGTTCGAATGGCTTGAGGACTCATTCCAATCCGCTGACGCACTGGCACTTAAACCCGGCAATAACGCACTGCGGCTACTCTGTACACCAACCTCGCCAAGCTGGACGCCGATTTTCGCTTTTTCGTAATTTGGATCGTTCTGCTTTGCTTGTTGCCAAGCTTGTTCAATAGAAATTGCATAGGTAGGCAAACTGAGCGTGGTAGCCAACAATACAAAGGCGATTGTTGGTCGTTGCAGCTTAACCATGCGCCGCTCCCATCATACTGTTGTCGATAACCTCTTCATCAAGCTCCACGCCGTCAAGCACTTCGACATTGATGCCATCTGACAGACCGAGTTTCACAGGTTGTTTATGAAACCCTTGTTCTGAGCTATCGGGGATCAGAACATTCGGTGCGTCACCATCAAATTGCAGAGCGCGCTCCGGTAGAGTGAGCACGTTTTCAGACTTCTTCAGAATGATTTGAGCCGTCGATGAAAAACCAGAACGAAGCAACACATCTTGTGGGATCTTGAGTTCTCCCACTTCAACCTCAAAACCGTTATCAAAACTTTTTGCAGAAGCATTGCCCTCTGGTGAGTTAAGGTTCTCAGATTGAATCGCCACTTTGGTTAGCACACCAGAAATCGCCACATCAGGATAAGGCGCAACCGTCAACATAACGGGCATTCCCGGAGACAACTGCGCAGCATCATGCTCACTGACGCTACCTTTAAAAATCAGACTGTTCATGTCGGCCAATGACATCATTTCAGTCGCGGCTTGGCTTGATTGAGTCGAGATGATCGGCTCTCCGACCTCAACTTTCTGGTTGAGTACCGTGCCATCAATTGGCGCGTAGATCGTCGACGTTAAACGTGCATCGCCGATAGACGCCTCACCACTGCGGATGAGTTCGAGATTCTGGCGCTTTTGCAATACGTCCGCTTGCGCAGATTTGACTGCCGAGCGCGCACTTACGTATTCGTCGTAGTTACTTGGAATAATGTCCTGCTTGACCAAGCTTTCTAAGTTGGACAGTTTTTGTTTGGCGGATTCCAGATCGGCTTCGCTACGCATGAGCTCTGCCGATGCATCCGTTAATGCTTGGGGTGTTGGGTTTGGACGCACTTTGATCAGCGGCTGGCCTTGCTTCACCTTTTCACCAACTTTCGCGTAAATTTCACCGACGATACCGTCGATTTGTGACTTGATAGACACGGAGTGTGCAGGGACAATTTTACCAACAGCCACCGCTTGTTTTTCAATCGTGCCTTTTTCCACAATCAATGTAGGCAGCAATTCTGGTTGAGCAGCAGATTGGAGATAGAAATACGTACCACCGCCGAGCAGCGCGAAGCTCACAGCGGAGACAAACCAACGTTTCGTCATTATTTATTCCAACAATTATTGGGTAGTCTAATGACTACTCCTAAAACACAAAGTTGAAGGAATAATATCCTGCTTTAATAGCGGTTTGGTTGTCACAGTTGGTATGGTTTTGTCAGTCGGCTCTGACAATCAAAAACTAAAGAATCATTCAGCAAAGACGTTGTCTACGATGGCGACTAACAAGCTCTGTAACCGCTCGTTTCAACCGCCACCCTTTTCATTCTGAACAATGTGCAAAATGGCGCTGATCTGTATCCAAGTGAGCAGCTGTTTCTTGAGCGTTTAATATGTTCTCTTGATTAGCCCCAAACTCAGCCCCCGTTCCAGGCCAATAATATGTATCTTTATCACGACATAGTGTGAGAATGACAGGATCATTGTGTATATTGGGCTCATCTCCTAGCTCGCCATACATACTGAAAGTAATCTCAGACCCAACGTCTCCACGAAGTTTCTGAATCACTTCTGCTTGAACTTTAAAGAGAACATCTTCCTCGTGTTCAGCAAACTTTTCAAAACCTGTAATTTTCACCACTGCAGAATAGGGCGTTTGAAATATCGCATCTTTGAGTACCTCATTCTGAGAGTACACTCCCTGTGAAGCACAAGCTGATAAGCTCACACAGCCTAGCAAACTTATAAATTTCTTCATATTTAGCTTTCCGTTCCTGCTAAGGCAGAGCCTTTTGTATATACAGGTAAAGTACCTTTTGTTTCATCGTAGTTACTCGGTACTACGAACTTGTCCCAGACATCAATAGAGTACTTTGCTATGTTGACTTGGTTGCTTTGGTTTCCTCCTAACATGTACAAATGCCTACCATCAGGGCTCTTTCCCACGACAAAAGCAACATGCCCACCACCTTTTCTCGATTTAATCCCTAGAGCTCCATGTATAGGTTCTGAGATGTTTTTACCAAAACCCTTCCACTCCTTTGCTCGATAAGCTTCTTTTACTGGAGTGATTCCGTGTTGTTTAAAAACCCAAGCGGCAAACGAACCACACCAAGCATTTTGACCTCCAGAGTCATCAGTGCCCCAGAACTTAGATGCTGTAAAATACTCTAAAATCCTTGGATTGCCCTTAGTGCCTGAAACTTCTTTTTGTCCAATTTCTCCCAACGCTGTTTTCATCCAAGGTACTTTGGTTACTAGTTTTTGAGCATCATGAGGATCATTTTTCAATGAGCTATAGGTTGGTAATCCATTGAGCTTACGATGAGTTCTACCATTTACGTCGATCCGACCATCTGGCTTTACCATATAAAGTAGCTTACGCTGACACACTTTTATTGCCTCTACTGTTTTCGACAAATGAGGACTCCGCCCTAACGAGCCATCAACAACCAACAGTCGGGTAAAACCTATTCTCTTTTGGTTATCATTTAAAAATTGTTGAACTGCTTTAACATCATTTTTCGAATTAGTGCCATTTATACCAACAGAGCCACGGATTTTTAATCCCATTCTCGTTACCTTTATAACCAATCATATAATTAAGAAAGTACGCTTTAGCGTGACAACAATAAAGATAAAATGTTGTTTTATACGATTAGCCATACGAGGGAAATTAGGTGTTGAAAATATAGATTACAAATAAACTCAGCTCATATCACTAAAAACATCTATTTAGCATCTTTTGGTCACGCTTCAAAGCAGAACAGCCAGATGTTTTAAACCATGCGTATTAATAGACGAAAAATGTTTATAAAAGAACACTTAAATTAACATAGTAAAACTATCAATTACTATTTTAAATTTAAATAAAACTCCTTTTTAAGATCAATCTATAATTAAATTTATCAAACTTTAATTTTTTATTAAATTGAGCTTTGATTTATTAATCTGACTATTTAACTAATTTCATTTCAGTTAATTGTACTTTTTGGCATGTTAGCGGGTGATGGCGGCGCCAATAACACCGACCCATTTTCAGAAGGAATAACGGACGATAACCAATGGATTGTGGAAGAACCACACATGATGATTATTACCCTAGACCAAGTGTTGCTCGACTCTCTACCAACCGGTTCAAGTTATGATGGCCCATACGTGATGTGGAATGGTATGCCATACGCACACATTATTATTCCCGTTAGAGCGAGAAAATAAAAAGAAAAAATCCGATACTCAATATTTTGAATATCGGATTTTTATAGCGTTATCGAGCTAACCAAATTCTCGCTAGTATTCCTATCGGAGTGGTAACGCCAGTTGTGACAGAGGAAATTTCACCATTTCTTAAAACATAAATGGTTGGGGTCACGCTAATTTTCCATTCACGCATAATATCGCTTGAAGGATCGTTTATGTTTTCGAAACGATATTCTTTTGCCCTCATAAACTGCGCCACACGCTCATTCGGTCCCGACGATCCAGAAACGCCAACTACGGTGTAGTAATCACTCAGCCAGCTCACGCTTGGGCTTACAAATTTACAAGCGGGACACCAAGTCGCCCAAAAATAAACAACGACAGGTTGTTCATAACTTTGCGCGATGGCATCGAAGTGTTCACCAGCGCTCAATACGGAGCTCAATGGTGGTAACTCCTGTTTAGGAATATCTTTAGTGCGATACCAATCCATCGCGATGGAAATGACGGTGACAATGAGCACCATCTGTACGATTTGAACGAGCCAATATCGGAATGTTCTACGCTGCTTTGTCGAACTCATTGAATGGTTCCCCCACTCGCTTGTTTCACCGCGCTTAAAACAACATCATCAGTCAGAATAACAGGTAACGGGATACCTTGTGGCGCCGCCGGGCCATAGACGATGTTAAACGGCACACCGTAACGCCCATGAGCTCGTAAAAAGTCAGTTACCGAGCCGTCCGGATGTGTCCAATCCCCTTTTAACGTCGCTACATTAGGGCTTTGCAGCAATGAGTAGACAGGATCTTGCCAGATCACACCGATCTTGTTCGCTTTACACGTGACACACCAATCTGCCGTTACATCAACAAACACCACTCGCCCATTATTGACGTGATCTTCAATCGCCGAGTTAGAAAGCTTCTGCCACGCTAAGTCCTCAGGAAGCGGTGTCGCCCATTGGTCGGCAGTGACGCTACCAAGTAATAAGCCACCAGCTATCAACACTAATGACGCAGTTCCGGATACAGCAAGCGCTTTCTCACCATACACTTTCTTAACTCTTGCCATCATTACAACAAAAGCAACCACAGCTATAAGTGCAATCCATAACATCGGTACATGATTTGCCATTAATGAAAGTAGCCAAATGCTAGTCGCCAGCATCATTATGCCAAACACGATTTTAACGACATTCATCCACGAGCCAGGCTTTGGTAGTTTCAGCGCGATATTTGGAAACACAGCGACTAAGAGCCAAGGCAGTGCCATACCCAATGCTAATGCTGTAAAGGTTGCAAATAACGTTAATACGTCGGCACCCAAGGCAAACGCCACGGCCGTTCCTAGAAAAGGCGCGGAGCAAGGCGTCGCAAGCAATGTGGCAAACATACCTTGAACATAGTGACCAACTAGGGAGTTATCACCTTTCGAGGCCAGCCATGTATTGGTACCCGATGATAGACGGACTTCAAACAGCCCCAGCATATTTGCCCCAAATAAAGTGGTGACCAACACCATCAAACCTAAGAACCAAGGGCTTTGAAATTGCACGCCCCAGCCAATGGCATTACCTGTTAGCTTAAGCACCAAAATAAAACCAGCGAGAATCCAGAACGACGTTAATATACCAAGTGACGAGGCAACAAACTGAGCGCGAATTTGACGACGCTCGATACCTTGAGCGGCAACAATACTACTTAGCTTCATCCCCAAAACCGGAAGAACGCAAGGCATGATGTTAAGAATTAAACCGCCGAGCAACGCGAATAGAAAAACACTCGTTAGAGACGTGCTCGGCAACGGTTCAACTATTGCCTCAGCAGTTGCTTGAGTGGTTTCTTCTGCTAGTAAATTGGTGTCTTTGATGGTCACAAACAGCGACTGACCATCTAACTCCACATCGCCCAGCCAAGTATCAACGATATAGCTCGCGGTGACGATGTTTCCTTCTTGATGCATTCCTTCAAGCTTGAAGCTATAGTCTCGCGTTGCTTCATCGACACCATCCACCAGCACTTGTGGTTGTTGCCAACCCTGACTGTTCTTTAACTTGATTTGTAGTTTCGATTGGTTCGCATCCCAACTCGCCTGAGTAACATCAATAAACGGCGATGGCTGCGGCACGTTACTCACTGCTTGAGCGTAACTGAACATCACGTCTTCATCGACTGTTAGATCAGAAGGCAAGAACGTCAATTGAATTTGATAGTCCGTCAGCACACAAATCGTCGTACAAGAAGAAAGTGTCAGTACCGCATCAATCGTGACAGGTTTGGACATGTCTTCGACGTGCAGCGTCATGGGGAACAAAGTGTCGCCTTTGTACCCAAGAGTCTCGATACCTAATAGTTCGAATTTTTGTGGGTGCGGCCATTGCCAATCCACTTTGGATAAATTTTGTGAATTTTGCCAATCAATAGATGGTGCTACGCCGCCCTCACCAGGTGAACGCCAGTAAGTTTTCCAGTCTCCGGTTAACTTGACATCCAAATAACCTGTAAGTGTTTTGGCTTGCGGTTCTTGTTGACCAGTGAGCACAAAGCGCGTTTGCACTGGAGGATGTTGTGGGTTGGTTAGCCAACCTGTATCAGTAGTTTGAGCTGAAATACTTAGAGAGAGCAAACTCAAAGCAAGCGTCATAAAAAACATGAACGCAAACTGAGTCAGTTTAGTAATTTGATTCATAGTGATTCCTAGTTAAAAGACAAAGGTGCTAAATAACTGACGCTAGTGGTCAGAAAGCACGCTTTTATTCTCGGAACACACAGAAAGTCAGGTGGACTCGATACTTACGGCCTATCGGTTCCGTCCAATGTTGCGCACCAATATAGGCACTGCACAACCAAATTGCCGAAGCAAAAAGACCGACAAACAGAACAACAATAAATACATCGAGTTGATGTTGAGAAAACTGAATTAACTTTTCAGACAATTCGCACTTGCTGGTTTCTTTAGTATCAATCGACTTGACGCTCGAACGCTCATCAGCAAGTGAAACCGCGGGCGATTCCGTCTCATATTTCATAGAGCATGACGATGCAAAGCCTGAATTTTGCATCAGACACACAACGACCACCCAGCCAATTATCGCCAGTAGCCATTTTGCCCGCTTATGTGGCGTGTGATGTCGTTTAGTCAACAAACTCATAAGAATTCAGATAAAGTAAGAACGAAGAAGATAATACGCGAGTCGTCATAAAGCTCAAGTTGTATCCTCTAAATAGCCTTAAGAGGCTTCACTCGCTAAGCTTTAATCTAGCTTGCCATAAATATATGCCAACTCTGCGACGGTTTTTGCCGAGAACTTCTTCAATAGATTGGCTCGGTGTACTTCAACCGTTCGCATTGCTATGCAAAGTTCGTCAGCAATACGAATGTTGCGTTTTCCTTCAATGATCAAACGTAAAATGTCTTTTTCTCTAGGTGTGAGCGACTCATAAGCCGATTTTGCTGCTGCCATATCGAGGTTTGTGGCAGACCGTGCCTGTCCCTGCAAAATGGCTCGTGCCAGTTCATCGCCTTTGACTGGTTTTTGGAAGAAATTGACCGCCCCAGCTTGCAATGCATCGACCGCCATCGGGACATCACCATGCCCTGTCAGATAAATAACGGCCAACGGGCTGTTGGCTTGATTTAAAATTTGGTGCACTTGCTGACCACGAAGGTTGGGCATTCGACTATCAAGGATCACGCATCCGGCCTGATGAATGTTCACTTTATCGAGAAAAGATTGCCCATCAGCAAAAGTCGTCACGTTGAAGTCATGCTCTTCCAGCATAAAAGCGAGAGAGTCACGCACCGATTCATCATCATCGACTACAAAAACAGATAGCTGCTTTTCACCGCTGCTCATGAATGCTCCTATGCCTAGTTCAGATTAGTTTTGATATGGAAATACAAGCTCAACCAAACAACCATGTGGTGCTGTCGAGCTGATGAGAAACTCGCCACCATGCATTTCCATTACATCACGACAAATGGCTAACCCCAGCCCGAGCCCCTCTTCTTTGCTACTCACAAATGCTTGAGTTGGATTCTCTTGCTGCAACCCTGTGCCGTTGTCCAATACTCGAATGGAAAGTTGATTGACTTGGTAGTCACTATGCAGGGCAATTTTACCTTGATAACCTGATGAGTGATATTTCTCTTGGAACAAAGTACACGCATCAATCGCGTTACTGATCACATTAACTAAAACCTGTTGTACGCCAACTGCATCGACAAGTAACGGACGAATGTTCCCTTCTGTACTGGTCACAATCGAAATATTTTGCTTCTGCATTCGAAAATGGAGCAACTCAATCGTGTCATCAATGAGTACTTGAGGATCGCACGGCGCTTTGTCGACACTACGCTTGCGGATCAACGTTCTTAAGCGCTGAATAATTGCATCGGCTCGTTCAACTTGCCCCTGTATTTTCTCAAGCACTGGGACAATATCTTCATGAGGGCGCTTTTTGGCCAAGCGAAGTAAACCGCCTTCACTGTAATTGCGAATGGCCGCCAATGGCTGATTGAGTTCATGGGCAAGACTAGTGCCGATTTCTCCGACAATCGCGACCCTTTGTGAATGTTCTAACTGTTCACTTTTCTCTTTTAATCGTAACGATGTCTGCTCCAACGCTTGCTTACTCTTGCTAAATCGATACTCAAGCCAAAAGTGGTACGCGTTCAACACAATCACAAACATGAACAGAGCCCATGCCCATTCTTGATGACTACGCAGCCAGCGTAGAGCCTCACTCCACCAGGGTTGTTGCAACGGATGGAGATCCAACGCCTGATAAAGTTTGTCGATGCTCAGCAAGCTGACGGGGGACGTCCAACCTGACGCGCCTGCCACAATAACCGCAGGGTGTTCAGGTGGCATCGCTAACAATACTTGCGCAATCTGTTTGGCGATCTGAGCTGAGCCGCGCTCTGTTTTGGCAAATGACCAGTTAGGATAAAGCGGTGTGGAAACAGCGCATAACGAGCGCTCGTTCGGCTGTTGATTTAAAACTCGGTAATTACCCGGTTGTAAAAGCCCTTCACTTAGCATCTGTTCCAATAAACAAGCAGGGACGACGGCCGCTTCCACATTACCATCACGTAATTGATACAGGTTGGCATCAATAGGAAAACCAAGATAGCGGACATCAGAAAAGAAATCGTTTGGATTAAGCCCCATTTCGACTATTTGATAGCGCATCGTTAGATAACCACCAAACGCTTTTTCTGATACCGCCGCAACGGGACGTCCTGAGACATCTTGCACCGTTTGATAACTTGAATTGGCTCGAACCACAAGCGCCGAACCAATGCCGTAATTCGAGTTTTGTGGGGCTCTGCTGGTTAGCGTTGCCATCCACGACAGCGCGTATTGCCTGCCCAATCGCACTGCCTGACCTGGGTTGGTTAAGATGAAATCCATGGTCTGAAACTTCACCGCTTTGCCCATTTCATCCAAGTTAAGGGGATGAAGGACAAAATGCACATCGGAAATTTGCTGATTGAGCCAATCAATGGTCGGTTGCCATCTCTGCTCAGCATAAAGATGGCCGCGTATCGCTAACACGCCCACTTCGACTTTTTGCTTGGCCTGTGGCTGCTCTGCTTTTTGCTCTTGCATTCCTTGCAGATCTGCTTGTTCAGAAACTGCGCCCTGAGTCAAAGATGCAAAGGCAACTAAGCAAAGAATCCAAAGCTGAAGCCACAGTGCTTTTTTCATGATGAGTCGAATCGTTCCGTCAAGAGAGTACGACAAGAATAACAGCTACCTTCCCTAAACCACATTTGTTTTAGATCAAGTTTGATCTGGGTATGTGGAAATCCACAATATAAGCCTCGCAGTGCATTTCTCACAATGGAATCAGTCAATTCAAATACAACAAAAAAGCAGGTGAGTTATGGATTCCACCAAACGTCGCTTTCTCAGCGCGGTCACAGCCGGAGCCGCGTTAATTCCAGTCGCAGGCATTGGCACGGCAACTGCGGGAAACATTATTCGAAATAACCAGTCCGCTGACCGAAAAGGACAAATCGGCAAGCGTTATGCCATGGTGATAGATTTGCGTAAATGTGTCGGATGCCAAGCGTGCACCGTAGGTTGCAGCATTGAAAACCAAGCGCCAATTGGTCAATTCCGAACCACCGTAAAGCAATACGAAGTTACGTTAGATGATGGCTCTACAGCCACGCGAGAAGCAAAAGCCTTTATGCTACCGCGCCTTTGTAACCACTGCGACAACCCACCTTGCGTGGCAGTGTGTCCGGTTCAAGCAACCTTTCAGCGCGAAGATGGTATTGTCATGGTGGATAACAGTCGCTGCGTCGCCTGCGCGTACTGTGTACAAGCTTGCCCTTATGATGCTCGTTTTATCAATGAGGACACGCTCACCGCAGATAAATGTACCTTCTGTGCTCACCGTCTAGAAAAAGGTCTATTGCCTGCCTGCGTGGAAACCTGTGTTGGCGGAGCACGTGTAATTGGTGATTTGAATGATCCATCAAGTGAAGTCCGCCGCTTAATTGCGAAGCACCAAGACGATATCAAAGTGCTAAAACCCAATGAAGGCACCAAGCCTCACGTGTTTTACATCGGCATGGATGAACGCTTCACCAGCCACATCGACGGACAACCTGCTATTTACGACCCACAAGGAGATCGCGCATGAACATCACCGAAGTGTTAGTCCAACCTCAAGCGATGGCTTGGCTCCCGTGGGCGGTGCAGTATTTCTTCTACATCGGTTCGGCTTATGCGGCTGCTGTTTTATTCCTAATCGCCCTATTATTTGAAAAACACACCAGTCACAGACTGCGCGCTGCGCTTGTTCTGACGCTGGCCATCGGCGCCATCGTGGGGCCATTAGCGTTAACTGGCGACCTTCACCAGCCGGGACGCGCATGGCATTTTTACGCACACATCACTCCGTGGTCATGGATGTCTTTAGGGTCGCTTTTCTTGCCTGTTTTCTCAGGTTTAGCGGTAGTGACTGCATGGCTGTATCTCCGCGAGGATCTGATCAACTTACGTAATCAGCCAGGGAAAGTACTGCCTCTAATTTCAAAGCTGTCACTGGGTGACTGGGCGCTCTCTCGTAGAGTCATGCTTATGGTATCTGTTATCACGGTGCTATCAGGCATCACCATTGCAGTCTACACAGGCGCTGAAATTGTAGTCGTTAAATCGCGCTCTTTATGGCACCAACCCGCGTCGCCGGTTCTTTGGTTTGTCACTGCGTTTATGAGCGCGGTCGGATTTTCTCTGTTGATTTGGCTCTTGCTGCCTAGTCAGTCAAAGACGCTGACATCTGGCGATACTAATTTACTTAAAAAATCAGTGGTTACCAGCGGTGTATTAACGCTGATACTGCTACCGATTTGGGCATCCAACAATTCCGCATTTTCGCTCTATTCTAGCGAACAATGGATGCACAACATTGCCCTGCTCACTTTTGTCGTTTTAGGTTGTGTTTTGCTCGCTTTCATCTTCTTGCGCGATACCAAAAAGTCCGCATCAGCCAGATTTCGTCACGTCATAGGGCTCAGTTTTGTGTCTGCTGCCGCACTGGCAAGTGCATGGCTGATTCGCTGGTTTACCATCATGGAAGTGCAAACCATCGCCAAGTTCGATGCAGGGCTGTATCCATACCAACTCACTATGGATGGAAATGGCTGGATAGGCATTATCGGCATGCTCGGATTATGGCTTGCACTGGCACTGCTCGGTTCGGAGCTGGTTCAGCCAAAACAAAAGATCGAAGTAAAAGCCTCATCACTCACCTTAACTGAACGCTAATCAAAGAGGATTTCATCATGGATAACAAACGCCGTCAGTTTTTGAAATCAGGCATTGCAGTGGGTGGGCTTGGCGCATTCGCTGCGGGTTACGCCACCACCACCAAACACATGGTCGAGGGTGCGCTCGAAGGCACTGCGGGAGAAAAAACGCGTGATATTCACCACGGTAACTCGCTTGAACCAGAGTACACGGTCAACAGCAAAGGCAACCTAATCCCTAATCCAAATCAGCGCGTTGCACCATCGATGTGTTTTGGTTGTTGGTCACTGTGCGGATTGCGTGTACGCATTGATAACCGCAGCGACGAGATTTTGCGCATTACTGGCAACCCATATCACCCACTCTCTCATCAGCAACACATGCCGTTCGAAACGCCAGTCAAAGATGCTTATTTAAGTTTGGCAGGAGAAGCGGGCCTTGACGGTCGTTCAACAGCATGCGCACGTGGCAATGGGATGTTAGAAATTCGCAACAGCCCGTACCGCATTACTCAGCCACTGAAACGAGTTGGAAAACGCGGCGAAGGAAAATGGATTCCGATCAGCTACGAGCAATTGATAGAAGAAGTCGTAGAAGGTGGTGATTTATTTGGTGAAGGCCATGTTGATGGCTTACGCGACATTCGCGATTTAACAACGCCCGTTGATCCTGAAAACCCAGAATATGGGCCGAAAGCCAACCAACTGTTAATGACCAACGCCGGCAACGAAGGCCGAGACGACATATTTAAACGCTTCGCGTTCAACAGCTATGGTACACGTAACTTTGGGCATCACGGCTCTTACTGCGGCTACGCATTTCGTGCTGGCAGCGGCGCATTTATGAACGACTTAGATAAGAACGCACACTTAAAGCCAGATTTTGATAATGCGGAATACATCATCTTCATCGGTATGTCGCCTGCGCAAGCTGGCAACCCTTTTAAGCGTCAGGCGCGCCAACTCGCCAATGCGCGAACAGAAGGTGGCTTGGAATACTCCATCATCACGCCAAGTTTGCCTGCGGGTTCATCGAGCTTGGCTGCCGGTGACAACAACCGCTGGATACCAATCAAACCGGGCACCGACTCTGCCCTCGTGCTTGGCATGATCCAGTGGATCATCGAAAACCAACGCTACAACAAAACCTTCTTGGCGCAGCCGGGGGCAAACGCGATGAAACGAGCCGGCACCGCGCACTGGTGTAATGCTACGCATCTCGTGATAAGCGATAATCAGCACCCGAGAAACGGCACGTTTTTACGCGCGTCGGACTTGAATCTGCCATTCGAGGGCGAAGCGTTGTCTGACTCCGACCCGTACGTCATCGTGGATGAGCAAAGCGGCGAATTTGGTGTTCATACCCAAGCTGAGGAAGCGGCACTGTTTGTCGATAAAACGGTTTCGCTTGCATCGGGCGAAGTGCGAGTAAAATCGTCTCTACAAAGGCTCAAAGAAGAGGCGTTTAAATACAGCCTTGCGTTCTACAGTCAACAATGTGAGATCCCTGTAGAGCAAATCGCAGAACTAGCGAAACGCTTCACAAGCTATGGCACAAAAGCGGTGGTCGATACCCACGGTGGCAACATGCACACCAATGGGTTCTATAACTCGTTTACCATCATGATGCTCAATGCGTTGATTGGTAACATCAACATGAAAGGCGGCGCGATGGCGAAAGCGGGTGGCTACCCAACTTCCGCTGCGGGTCCTCGTTACGACTTCACCAAATTTGCTGGCAAAGTCGGCCCGAAAGGCGTCTTTTTATCGCGCAGTAAATTCCCATACCACAAAACCAGCGAATACAAACGTCGCGTTGAGGCTGGTGAATCCCCTTATCCAACTCGCGCACCTTGGTATCCGTTTGCAGCGCCACTGCTGACAGAACACCTATCTGCGGCTATTGATGGTTATCCATATCGCGTTAAAGCGTGGATCAACCACATGGCGAACCCGATGTATGGTGTGCCCGGTTTGAAAACGCTGCTGGAAGACAAGCTTAAAGATCCAAAACAACTCGGTTTGATTGTGTCTGTTGATGCGTTCATTAACGAAACCACCGCATTGTCGGATTATATTGTGCCGGACACGGTCACCTACGAAAGCTGGGGTATGGCAACGCCTTGGCACGACGTTCCGGTGAAAACCGTCACCGCTCGCTGGCCGATTGTGGAAGCGCGAACAGAGAAAACCGCCGATGGTCGTTCAATTTGCTTAGAAAACTTTTTGATTGATGTCGCCAAGAAAATGCAACTAGGCGGCTTTGGTGACAACGCGATTCAAGATGCGCAAGGGAATTGGCACGCTCTCCACAGCGCTGAAGATTTCTACTTACGTTCCGCGGCAAACTTGGCTTATGTGAAAGGCGGGGTGCCTGAAGTTTCGGCAGAAGACATTGCGTGGTCCGGCCTAGAGCGTTTAATGCCAGCCATGCAGAAGACGCTGACAGCGGATGAGATGAAACGTGTGGCGTTTATTTTTGCTCGCGGTGGACGTTTTGAAAATGCAACCGAAGCGTATCAAGGTGAGCAAATGAAGCACAAATGGACACGACCTGTCGCGATATGGAATGAACGTGTCGGCAGCGCAAGAAACACCATGACCGGTGATTTCTACACGGGTTGCCCAACATGGCATCCACAAAAACTGGCCGATGGCACACCAATGGAAGACCAGTTCCCAAGCTCAGAATGGCCTTTCAGCCTAACGAACTTTAAATCCAATATTCACAGTGCGGTATCCAACCTATCGCCAAGGTTGAACTCGATTAAAGGCGTAAACCCAGTGTACATCCATCCAATCGATGCCGAGCGCGCAGGCATTAAAACGGGTGATGAGTTTGTTATCGAGACACCATCTGCAAGCACCAAAGCACTTGCGATGATAGTCAACGGGATTCGCCCTGGCACACTCGGATTTGAACATGGGTTTGGTCATACCGAGCTAGGACAACGCTCGCACTGGATCGGCGATAAACAACAACCCGTAAAAACGCGCAGCCAAGATGGCGTCAACATTAACGACATTGGCTTAATTGATCCTACCCGAGAAGGTAAAGGTGTATTGTTGGATTGGGTAGTGGGCGCCGCGGCACGTCAGTCCTTGCCGGCCAAAATCCGCAAAGCGTAACGCCGCACGTTAAGACGTCTCTACCACTTAGAGCTGCCGATTTGTGCAGCTCTTCACCACTTTGTTTTTATAGCTTATAGAACAACCAATAAAAACAAATACGGCCATTTACACTTATTAAATATGTGGAAATCCACAATACCTTTCATTATTGACAAGGCCGACAATATCGTCCGAGTGACTACCAAGTAGCACTTAGACATATTAATAAAAATTAAAGTGAGTCAGCATGTCAAAAATTCTTCCAGTGGTGGTGGCCTGTTTGTTAGCAACCACTATGGGCGCAAGCGCCTCGTCTATTCCGGAAAAAGCCAGCGTATGTAGCGGTTGTCACGGCCAAGATGGCATGGGACAGCCAAATATCGCGCCGATGATCGCTGGTTTAAACGCGAATTATCTCAACACTCAAATCGAACTATTCCTTAGTGGCGAACGCCAAAATGTGGTCATGCAAGGCATGGCGAAGGAACTCAGCGATCCCGCAGGCCGTAAGGAAGTTATGGAGTACTTTGCTAACCTCCCGAGCTATGAGTTCACGAATCCAGAACAACGCGGCGACCAAGCTGATATTCGTAACCCGTATCGTAAGTTAATTTTCCAAGGCGATTGGGATAGAAATATTCCAGCTTGCGCAACTTGTCATGGAGCCAGCGGTATGGGCGTCGACAAGTTCCCTCGCCTCGCAAGCCAACATGCTGATTACTTAAAAACGCAATTGATGGCATGGAAAAACGGCACTCGCAGTGGCGACCCGCTCAATATGATGGGGACCATCGCAAAAAATCTCACTGACAAAGAGATCGAAAATCTTGCTTACTACTTTGCCTCATTACGTTACTAGGAGCAGTCATGAAACGTTTCTATTCTTTGTTCGCACTGCCTTTCATTTCTACGCTCGTACTAGCTAACGCTCCATTACCGGACCGCCAGAAAGAGCTACCTGCGATAGAAAAAGAAAAGCACGGTGAATACTTAAAACCGCGTGATCTCAGCACAATCCCAAACACCGCATTTGGTGAGCAAGTAAAACGCGGTTACTCGCTCTTTGTTAACTCACAACAAATGCGCGGAAAATACGTTGGCAACGAACAAAACTGTGTGAACTGCCATATGGAGGCAGGACGAAAAGCAAACGCTGCGCCACTGTGGGCAGCTTACATGGCATACCCGGCATATCGTAAGAAAAACGATCGCGTAAACAGCTATGCTGACCGTATCCAAGGTTGTTTCGAGTATTCCATGAACGGTAAAGCGCCCGCTTACGATTCGACAGAAATTGTTGCCCTTAGTGCTTACGCCTACTGGTTAGCGATGGGCGGCTTGCTTGACAAACATGGTATGGCGGATGAACCCATTCCAGAACTAGACGCAAAAACGTTGCAAATTGGTGGAAAAGCAAAAGACTTCCCGTTGCCCGAAGCCATCGCACAAGCATTACCAATTGAAAAGCGGGGTAATCTCTCTGGGCGTGGCTACCCAAAAATCGCCGCCCCTGAGCAAGAACCATCAATAGAGCGAGGCGCATTGGTCTACGAAAAGAACTGTGAAACTTGCCATCGCGCCGACGGTTCAGGCATCAAAGACACCAACGACCATTCATACATTCCACCACTTTGGGGCGAATATGCGTATAACTGGGGCGCAGGTATGCACCGGATTAACACAGCGGCCTATTTTATTTACGAAAACATGCCGCTTGGGAAAAGTGTGCAGCTGACAGAGCAAGAAGCTTGGGATGTCGCAGCATACGTCAACAGCCATGAGCGTCCACAAGATCCTCGATTCAAAGGCAATGTCACCGCAAACGCGGAGAAATATCACCAGCACCAAGGCTATTACGGCAAAACGCTCAACGGTACGCAAGTCGGCTCCAATGCCTTTAAGAGCGGAACGGTCAAGTAAAGTACAACTAAGTACCTTAAATAAAATGCTCTTTTTCCCTGCTCTGATTATCTGGGCAGGGTTACTTACCCTTAAAAACAAGTAATTACCCCCCTCCACAGACAAGCAATATCACATTATTTTCGACTTCCAACATACTCATCTTCGCCGTAAAATCTTGTACCAAACGCGACTTCGTTTATGTCTTAGATCTCCCATATCCTCTAATGCCAAAAGTAAGAAACTCGTAAACTCCTGAATCAAAACAAGCGTGCCTAGTGAAAAAAGAGTATTCTTAAAGCAAATGAATCTAAAACCTACCCGATGAGTATTCAACCTAATTCCCGTCAGTTAATTTCATGCGAAGAGTGCGGCCTTGTTGTTCGCATTCCCGATATCGAACAGGAGCAAAAAGCACAATGTCCTCGATGTTCGCATTCGCTGACTAAAGTGAATGCCAAGCCTTACCAAAGCGTGATCGCCATATCATCGGCATGTTTGATCATGTTAGTGCTAAGCATTTCTTTCCCTTTTATGTCGTTCAGCGTGCAAGGGTTGTCGCAAGAAATCACCTTGTTGCACGCTGCCAAAATGCTGGCTGAGTTTCAAAATGTGCTTTTGGGTGTGCTGCTACTCGCAACAGTTATCGTTTTGCCTGCAATCTATGTTGGTCTCATTCTCTTTCTTCACCTTGAAGCATTAAAAGCACGTAAACATACCCCCTCTAAAAAGCAGCAACGAATGGCAAAAGTTTTATGCCGTCTTCTGTTTCGAGTCGAACCTTGGTTAATGGTGGATGTATTTTTGATTGGCGTGTTGGTCAGCTTAATTAAAATCGCTTCCCTCGCAGACATAGGAATGGGCACTTCATTCTGGGCGTTTTGTGTATATACCGTTCTGGTAGTCAAATGCATATCAATGGTCGACAAAAGCTGGCTCTGGGGGCACTTTATTCCAGCTATCGAGCTACCTGATGTAAAAGAGGGTGATACGCACCATAACCACAACCATATTGGTTGTCATACGTGCCACCAGCTCAACCCTATTGAAGCTAAAAAACACCAACACTGCATTCGTTGTAAAAGCCCTATTCACAAATACAACCCCGCAGACAATTTACAAAAAGCTTGGGCGCTTTTGTTTGCTTCAATCATTTTCTATATCCCTGCGAACCTCTACCCTATGATGTACACCGTAAGCCTTGGACATGCAGAAGGTTCAACTATCATGGAGGGGGTAATATTGCTTTGGCATTTAGGTTCTTACCCTATTGCGATGGTAATTTTCTTTGCTAGCGTATTTATTCCAATGGCGAAAATGCTGGCACTCGCGTGGCTGTATTACAATGCGCAAAAAGCGCGATATCTTCCGCACGAAGAGAGTATTTCACGCTTAAAGATCTACCGTATAACTGAGTTTATTGGCCGTTGGTCCATGATCGATATCTTCGTCGTCGCGATCTTAGTTGCACTGGTTCAGCTGCAAAACTTAATGGCGATTTATCCAGGTCCTGCTGCGCTCTCTTTCGCGGCAGTGGTCATTTTTACTATGCTTTCTGCAATGATATTTGACTCACGTTTGTTGTGGCAATTGCCACAAAACGAAGTGCAGGAGCCGATTTCTGACAACTTAAACGAGAAAGCCAAATATGAGTGATGAGAACAACGTAACCGCTCAAATAAAACCGCAAAAGCAGATTTCTGCGATATGGATTGTCCCGATCCTTGCGCTAGCCATGGGAGCGTGGATGCTGTTCCAATATATCAACAGTACAGGCCCACAAATTACTCTCCAACTGCCAACCGCAGATGGGATTGAGGTTGGCAAAACCGAAATCCGAGCATTGAATGTAAAAGTCGGACTGATTACTGAAGTCACTCTCAGTGAAAATTACGATCACATCATCGCTAAGGCACAAATGAACAAGGATGCAGAACGCATGCTGCGAGATGACACCATGTTTTGGGTGGTGAAGCCTCGTATTGGCCGTGATGGCGTTTCAGGTTTAGAAACCTTGCTCTCTGGCGCTTATATCCAACTTCAGCCGGGTAAATCTAAAATAGAGAAAGAGCGCTTTACGGTCTTAGATGTTCCCCCAGTCGCCTCTCCTGATGCAGAGGGGTTACGCCTTGTGTTAACACACCGCGAGGCTGGTAAGCTAGGCGTTGGTGACCCCGTCATTTATAAAGGCTTTACGGTTGGTCGCGTAGAGAAAACCAGCTTTGATGTTGACACTCGCAAAGCGTTATACCAACTCTTTATTTTCAAGCCTTATGACAGCTTAGTGCGCACTCGTACCAAGTTCTGGCTGAATTCTGGCGTAGATTTACAGCTCAATGCTGAAGGGTTCGAAGTCAAGTTTGGCTCATTAGAGAGCATGCTAACGGGTGGTGTTACCTTCGATACCGTTCCAGGTCTTGAATCCGGTGAACAGCTCACTGAAAATATGGTCAACTTCCGCTTGTACGATGATATTAAACAACTTCGAGAAGGTATGTACGATGATTATATTGAATTCGTTATGCTTTTTGATGAATCGGTACGAGGACTTAAACGTAAGGCACCTGTCGAATATCGAGGCTTGAGAGTTGGTACTGTGATGCGTGTACCAATGCGACTTCCAACCCCAGAAGAGAACTTTTCTGCGAAAAAAATCCCTGTATTGGTACGTATCGAGCTCGGCCGTGTTTATGGCGATTTCCAATCCCAATCTTTACCAATGTTAAAAGATAAATTGAAGAGTGAGTTTGCTAAAGGCCTACGTGGTACTTTAAAAACAGGTAACTTATTAACAGGCGCACTGTATGTTGACGCCGACTTCTATCCAAATGACGAGCCTTACGTACCGAGTAAGTTTGCTGATTTAGATGTTTTCCCAACCATGCGTGGTGGTTTTGCGCAGGTTCAGCGCCAAGTGAACGACTTCCTAAATAAGATTAATAACTTACCGATGGAAGAAACGCTAGATTCTCTCAATTCAACGTTAAAAACGTCCGAAAAAACGTTAGCTTCAGCAGAACGCGTGGCGGACAGTATTGATAAACTTTTGAATCAAAAAGAAACGCAAGAGATTCCAACAGATATTCGCCAAAGCTTACAGCAATTACAAAAAACACTCGATGGTTATGGGCCCAACTCAACCATGTACAGCGAAATGGAAGCCACGCTAAAAGAATTAGAAAGCGTGATGACAGAGTTTAAACCCGTACTTAAACAGCTAAACGAAAAGCCAAACTCTCTTGTGTTTGGAGAAGATGAAATCAGTGACCCAATACCAGTTAAAGGCCAAAACTAATGAAACGAGTATTCTTTCTGTCTATCGCGCTATTTGTCGGTCTAACGGGTTGCAGTAGCGCTCCGCAAACTAAAGGAGCTATGTACCTTCTACCTAAGGTGGAACCAGTGACGCTGAGCTCTTCTGATATCGCTCAGCGCCCAACTTTAGTTGTTCGTCCAGTGACATTGGCGAGTTATTTGAATGATAGTGGCATTGTTTATCGAACCTCTGAGACCCAAGTTATTCAGGCGAAACACAATCAATGGGCGCACAGTATTTCTGAGCAAATCACTCAGAGAGTCGTCGCGGAGCTGCGTCACAAGCAAAGTCATTACTGGCCGGCTGAAATGAATAATCTGTTGGATCAAAGCGGTGAAGCCAAACTACAGCTTACGTTAAATAAATTTAATGGCAGCTACAAAGGTAATATCGAAATTGAGGGAGAATGGTTACTCATTAATGCCGAAGGTAAGGTCGAAAACAGTGCGCCAATACAAATCTCAAAGCCGCTTCAAGATGAAGGCTATGAAGCGCTCGTCAACGCTTTATCCATAGGCTTAGAAAGCCTAACCTCAGACATTGCCAAACAACTCTAAGTCAATGTTAATTACAGGGAAGCAAGTTGCTTCCCTTTTTTATGCAGAGTGTAGCGACTTCTACTAAGCTGAAAGCTGACGAAAAGCCGAAAAGGAAATTGGATGAAACCATGTAACCTGCTATCACTCTCCTCACTCATTCTTGTATTACCTACATCAGTAGCGCTCTCAGCCGAGACACAAGAATCTCGTTGGCGAAATAGCATAGAAGTGTACATGCTAGGACTGAATATCCACGGGGATACCAGTATTGGTCGCTTTTCATCAGAGGTGGATGTCGATCCTAAGTTCATCGTAGACCACCTCGATATTGGGGCGATGTTGCGATTCGAGAGTATTTACCAAAGTAAGTGGGGCTACTACATAGATTATAGTTTCATGAACTTAAGTGGTGATGTTAATAATATCAAGGGCGCTCTGCCTAACGCTCGTTATCGTGCGGACATCGAAATACGGCAAGGTGTTCTAGAAGCAAAGGCATTCCAACGCGAACAATATTCATTTGGTAAACTGGATTATATGTTTGGATTACGTTGGTGGGACAATGACATCACCGGCAAGCTGTATCGTAATGACAACCGGGTACTAGAAGATAGACTGTCATTACAAGAAGATTGGGTCGATTTTTTAGTTGGCTTGCGACTCATTGATGAATTGAGCGAAAACTGGCGATTTCATGCCAGCATCGACGCCGGACTTGGCAACGATACTCACTTCACTTATGCCATTCAAACTGGTGTTCGTTATCGTTTTAACGAATGGTCTGATCTCAACTTAGCTTACAAGTCGACCTGGGTTGATTACAAAAATGAGGGAGTATTTGAATATGATACAGCTTCTCAAGGGCTTTTAGTCGGACTTGGCTTTTACTTTTGATCAGGTGAAACCCTAGCCTATATTCAAGCGTTGTAACGTGTACTAGCTCTAGGTACACGTCTAGTGCCGCGTTACAGATGCTTAAATAAGGCAAATTGATCTTCATCAGACTATAAATTGCTCTTCGGTGTTACTCTCTGTCGCAAAATATAAAACCCCACTCTATGACCTCATATAGGTCTTGTTGATAAGGTTCCCGAGTAGCAATGTCGATTAACATTTCCGATCTAACCACCGCCCTAAATAAGGTGGAGCATATTCATAAAGTGCAGCTTGAAAACGTACATCAGTTCTTCAAAGCAAACGAAGCTTTCTCGTTGCAAACATTCAGCCAGCTGATATCAAGCGACTCGCTTGATGATCGATTTAAAACCATCGATAAAGCTTTCTCTTTGCTTGGTGATGCAAAAACCTACCTTTTAGAAGTGTCTTACCTTATTAAGTAAAAAAGAAAGCCCCGATAAAATTCATTACCGGGGCTATCATTTTCTATCTAAACTAATGACTTACAATTTGTAACGATCATCAATTACCGTTAATTCTGGGAAGGTTTTACCCTCGTCCATCGCTTCCTCTGTCTCTTCTTTTACTTGGTTATCAATCCAGAAATTACCGATATCCATTGGATGAAGCACCCATTCTGTCGCTTTTGTCATGCCGTTTTTAGGAATTTTAACCCAGCGCCAATGAGCAACTCGAGAATAAGGCACCATGTAGCCAGGAACGATGATATTCGCTTTGCTGACATAGTTTTGGATTTGATGCGACAAGTCGTAACGCTTCTCCTGATCAAACTCAGAATCATACGCTTCAATTAACTTGTCTAGCTCAGGGCTGCTGTAGTTGGTGTGAGCATTCGTTTGTGGTCGATTTGCATTATCCGAGTGTAGGTATTCCCAATACGCAGGGATCTCACCAGAGCCCATATTCAAAAACGCTAACTGATGCTTTTTCTCAAGAATGTATTTAAACGCAGATGAGCCATCCACCAAGTTTAACGTGAACTCAAGACCAGCAAGTTTCGCTTGCTCTTTCAGGTATGCAATACGCGGTGTCCAAGAGTTGTATCCGTAGGTGATAGCAAAGCTCAAGCGTTGGCCCTTGTCGTTAACACGAATACCATCTGCGCCCACTTTGTCAAAGCCCGCTTTTTCGAAGTGTTTAACCGCCGCATCAGCATCAAACTTTGGCGGTGTATTGTTAGGATCATCGTATTCGCCATGACCAAAGCCGAGTCCATGCGGTTTACGTGAATAATCTCCACGCATGATGTTTTCAATCATGCCGTCATAGTCAGTGGCTGCCATAACACCTTTACGCACTTCTAGGTTATCCAACATCGGCATCGCTGTGTTCATCCAAAGACCACCAGCTCCTTGCGGTGCTTCGTTAAAGCCCCAGTACTTTTGGATATAGCCTTTTTTGTACACATCACTATTGGTTTTGTCATGCCAAAAGCTTGGTAGCACCATCTCAAAGTAGTCTAAGTTGCCTTTCTCAAAGTGCTTCATGGCAATATCAGGATCGCGAATCACCTTAATGCGAACCTTTTCAACGTTATAACGGTTTTTATAGTAGCGGTTGTTGTATCCCCACCAATCTTCACCGACATGTTTGAATGTCACGCTCTTACCTTTCTTCACTTGATCAATGTAGTAAGGCGCTGCGGTTGGCTCAGATTTAAAGTTAAACTTTCTGACGAAGTTATCAGGCATGCCATCGTTATTTGCGTCCTTTTCTCCTTCAAAGAAGTGTTCAGGACGAGGCTGAAAACCATTACTTGGCATGTTAATCATAACCATAAGTGAGTCATGACTTTGAGCTACAGCAAGATTGACTTTGATCATGTAGTCATCAATTTTTTCAACACTCACAATACTGTTTGTGAAGAAGTCGTTATACCACGGATCGATAATGTCTTTTGACGTGTAGTACTTCATCATAAAGACGTAATCATCTGCTGTAATTTTTTCACCATCTGACCACTCGGCCGTTTCGTCGAGTTTAAAGAATACGGTTTTGTTGTCCTCTCCAAATGCCCATGACTTAGCAAGTTGAGGGATCCATTTGCCAGTATTTGGATGACGCTGAGCCAGTTTTGGTGAACCATCCATTAAGTATTGGCGCAAACCTGAGTTCGCATCTGGACCAACACTTCGTAATGTTTGCGGAAAGCTCTGAATGTAAGTGCGATAGGTGCCACCTCGTACCGCCTCTTCAGAGGCAAATAGAGGTTCGTTGTTGTTTGAAATCCATTCGATATCAGCTGGCAATTCTGCCGCACTCAGTTGAAAACTGGCAGCGGTCAGTGTTGCTAGTACTGAAAATGGCAGTTTTTTAGTCATGTTTCTTCCTTGTTGTGTTTGCGCACTAAGGTCGTAACAAGGAAGACAGCGTGTGAAAGCTCACAGAAAGCTGCGATTTAAAATACGCAGATAGGAAATAATAGGAACGTAATATGAAGTGACGTCCTGCCAGCTTCTATATTAATTTCAAAGAGTTTCACTAGGTCATCCTAGACCTTACAACGCAGTGAATGCATCTTCGCCATAGTATTCTTTAGACATTTGTAACGCAAGCCATCAATAACACATGGTTGCATTTTCGAGGCATCACAGTGAGTTATGTTACAAAAGTGTGAACGGCATAGTACCAAGCCCTACTTTACTCAGAGTAAACCGCAGAACCTTTATCTCAATTGGCCCCGATATACCTGTTACAGCGAGTAAATGATCAGACATAGCTGGTTAAAAGGAATGGTTTTTTACCGCGATTAGTATTTTCATTCGATATAAAAAGTGAGGCATCTTAGCCTCACTTTTCTCCATACAATCGAGACAGTGCTTACATTTTAGATAAGCTCTCATTGATCGACTTCAGCACTTCTGCAGGATTTGACGCTTGAGTGATAGGGCGACCAATCACAAGATAATCTGAACCTGATTGGATAGCGTCTACTGGCGTCATGATACGGCGTTGGTCACCTTGTTCTGAGCCAGCAGGTCGAATACCAGGGGTCACTAATTTAAATTCTTGGCCTAGTTCGCTCTTCAGTAATGAGGACTCTTGCGCTGAACATACGACACCATCTAAGCCTGCGTTTTTGGTCAAGGTTGCTAGACGAATAACTTGCTCCTGAGGCGCAACATTCAAACCAATACCAGCTAAATCACTTTGTTCCATACTGGTTAGTACCGTTACACCGATAAGAAGTGGACGATCTTTACCATATGGCTCAAGAATTTCACGTGATGCCGTCATCATACGCTCACCACCGCTCGCGTGTACGTTCACCATCCATACACCCATTTCAGCCGCAGCGCGAACTGCTTTCGAACAGGTGTTTGGAATATCGTGAAATTTTAAATCTAGGAATACAGAGAAACCACGTTTATGGAGTTCACGTACAAAATCAGGACCAAATAGCGTAAACATCTCCTTGCCAACTTTTAGTCGGCATGACGCAGGATCAATTCTATCTACAAACGCAAGTGCATCTGCTTGGTTATCATAATCCAGTGCGACAATAACTTTTTGGTCGATCATTTCATCTCCTAACTGTTTTGGTTCTTATTAAATAAAAAGTTAAAAAAATGCAGCGGACAGAAACTCTGCCAGCTGCATTAAGAATTATTCACCATCCAATCCGCGGATTGGCTTGATCGTCCCCCATCCTTTACAGGACGGACAATGCCAATAAAGGGAATGGGTAGAAAATCCACACTTCCGGCATCGGTAATGCGGTTTCACTTTTAACTGTTCACCCACCATCGCTTGTAGTGTTGATAGGCTGTCTTTCGCTCGACCATCTTCTGCTTCTGCAATGTGGTAGTCAATTAAACGGTAGAAGCCCTTCATGGTTGGGTTTTTCAGCAATTGTTTCGTCAGTAACTCTTGAGCAGCCCCAACGTTCTCGTGATGAGCAACTAATTGAGCCAACATCAACTCGGCTGATACGCCTGCTTTCTTATCAATACAAGCTCTCAGAAACTCGACAAGTTCATCTTCCTGACCCAGATGATGATAGCATTCTGCAATAGTTGGCAAGACATCACTGATAAAGTCTTTATCTTGCTCAAGTACCCCCGTCAGATATTTGATGGTGTGCTTATAGTCTTCAGACTCTAGGTAAATTCGTCCCAAAGCAATACTTGCTCGAACACACTTCGGGTCTTCCGCTAACGCTTTTTTAAAATGCTGTATTGCCTTATTAGTATTCCCATCAGCTTGGTCGAGCATGGCTATTTCACACCAAAAATGGGCAATATTTGCACGCATCCTTGAGCGTTTATTACCTAACTTAGCCAATTGGTTCGCGTAATAAATCGCCTTTTCCCATTCTCGTGTTTGCTGATAAATGGTCACTAATTGTTGAAGAGCCGCCTCTTTGTAATCTGGCTCTTCGACTAACTGTTCAAAGATTTTCTCTGCACGATCAAGAAAACCAGAGACCATGTAGTCTTTCGCTAACTGTTGAAGGGCGAGGTTCTTTTGGTCCAGTGTTAAGCCTGAACGAGAAATAAGATTTTGGTGAATTCTGATTGCGCGGTCGACTTCACCACGAGACCGGAACAGGTTACCCAACGCAAGGTGAGTATCGATGGTCTCGTTATCAACTTGGAGCAATTCAATAAAGTGATCGACAGCCTTATCTGATTGGTCAGAGAGCAGCAGATTAAGACCCGTCATATACTGACGAGAGATTTGATGAGATTGCTTCTGCTTGTCTTGCTGAGCGCTGCGATGCCCCATATACCAGCCATACGCAGCAGCTATAGGCAACAACAAGAAGAGTAGTTCAAGCATTAAAGTTAAGCCTTATCCTTATGCCTGTTTTTCAATGGCTGGCTTATCAGCAGCGTTGCTTGATTCAGTTGGTTCGTACTTTTTCAGTTTTTTCTTTAAACGACGGACCTGTAGCTGAGTTTTCAGTTGGATGCTACCAAAGATAACCCACGCTAAAGCAAAGCCAACCACAAATACTACACCTAATAGCGTAGATAAGTGGAACTCTCCTTTTGCTAGAAGATAGTTAAAAGTCACGAGCTCTTGGTTTTGGGAACCTAACGCCAATGCAATTAAAAAGAGAGCTAAAACAGCAACGATTTTTATAATTTTCATGTTACATCACCCTTCTAGGAGTAAGTCGGTAAGATTATGCAGGAAAATGCTTCTTCAGACTACGTATATTAGCAATAATCTATACCCAAGTAACCTCAAGATGCTTAGTTTGTAGACATGCTTAGAAGTTAAAGTTATTTGGGTATAGAAAGCAGCAAGGAAAACGGCTGAATCCACAATTAGATTAGTAAACGATCTTGGATGTATGACTAACTTGGATACATTACAAAAAAGCGGCATACACAAACGTATGCCGCTTTTTTCAAACTAATAAGAGTGCATTAACCAATATTTACACGCTCACGAAGTTCTTTACCTGGTTTGAAATGTGGAACGTATTTACCTTCCAATTCCACTTTATCGCCCGTTTTAGGGTTACGACCTACGCGAGGCTCGCGGTAATGAAGAGAAAAACTACCAAAGCCACGGATCTCGATACGGTCACCGCTCTCTAGTGTAGAGGCCATGTGCTCTAAAATATCTTTTACAGCATCCTCTACCTCTTTCGCTGATAAGTGTGTTTGCTCAGCGCAGAGTCTTTCAATCAGTTCAGACTTAGTCATAGTTGCCCTCTTTGAGTATCTTTATCACTTATTATAGTAAGTAATACTAATTCCAACAAACACTTGCTGACAATTCTAGACAAATTTTATGCAAAATGCGCAATGAAGAAATGCCTTTTATTAAGATAGTTTACTGTCATTAGTATTACTACTTAAATATGACCAAATATAAAAAAGGAGCCTTGCGGCTCCTTTTTTGCTTAAGCGAGTATATTATTCGCCTTTAGCAGCTTTGAAAGCGTCAGCCATTGCGTTACCGAATGCATTGTCATCTTGCTTGTTGATAGATGCCATTGCTTCTTGCTCGTCAGCTTCGTCTTTAGCTTTGATAGATAGGTTGATTACGCGGTTCTTACGGTCTACACCTGTGAACTTCGCTTCAACAACATCACCAGCGCTTAGGATTAGAGAAGCATCTTCTACGCGATCGCGTGATACTTCAGAAGCACGGATGTAACCTTCAACGCCTTCTGCGATTTCAACAGTAGCGCCTTTAGCGTCAACAGCAGTTACAGTAGCGTTAACTAGAACACCTTTCTTGTTGTCAGCAACGTAAGCATTGAATGGGTCATTTTCCATTTGCTTGATGCCTAGAGAGATGCGCTCACGCTCAGCGTCTACTGCTAGAACAACTGCAGAGATCTCGTCGCCTTTCTTGTACTCACGTACAGCTTCTTCGCCAGCAACATTCCAAGAAATGTCAGATAGGTGAACTAGACCGTCGATGCCGCCTTCTAGACCGATGAAGATACCGAAGTCAGTGATAGACTTGATCTTACCAGTAACTTTGTCGCCTTTAGCTTGTGCTTCAGCGAATGACTGCCATGGATTAGCTTTACACTGTTTCAGACCTAGAGAGATACGACGACGTTCTTCGTCGATTTCAAGAACCATAACCTCAACTTCGTCGCCAACATTAACAACTTTAGAAGGGTGGATGTTCTTGTTAGTCCAATCCATTTCTGAAACGTGAACTAGACCTTCAACGCCTTCTTCGATTTCAACGAAGCAGCCGTAGTCAGTTAGGTTAGTTACGCGACCAGTTAGTTTGTGACCTTCTGGGTAACGCTTAGCGATTGCTACCCATGGATCTTCGCCTAGTTGCTTAAGACCTAGTGATACGCGAGTACGCTCACGGTCGAACTTAAGAACTTTAACTTGGATCTCGTCACCAACGTTAACGATTTCAGATGGGTGCTTAACGCGCTTCCAAGCCATATCAGTGATATGTAGAAGACCGTCAACGCCACCTAGGTCAACGAACGCACCGTAGTCAGTAAGGTTCTTAACGATACCTTTAACTTCAGAACCTTCTTGTAGAGTTTCTAGAAGCTCGTCACGCTCAACGCTGTTCTCTGATTCGATAACTGCACGACGTGAAACAACTACGTTGTTACGTTTTTGGTCAAGTTTGATAACTTTGAACTCTAGCTCTTTGTTTTCTAGGTGAGCAGTGTCGCGGATTGGACGTACGTCTACTAGAGAGCCAGGAAGGAAAGCACGGATACCGTTTAGTTCAACAGTGAAACCGCCTTTAACTTTACCGTTGATGATACCAACAACAGTTTCAGCTTCTTCGTAAGCTTTCTCAAGTACGATCCAAGCTTCGTGACGCTTAGCTTTCTCACGAGAAAGTTGAGTTTCACCGAAACCATCTTCAACAGCGTCTAGAGCTACGTCTACTTCAGCGCCAACTTCAACTTCAAGTTCGCCAGCAGCGTTCTTGAACTGTTCAGCAGGGATAGCAGATTCAGACTTAAGACCAGCGTCAACAAGAACGAAACCGTTCTCGATAGCTACTACAGTACCTTTAACGATGCTGCCTTGTTGGAATTCTGTTTCGTTTAGAAACTCTTCAAAGAGTTGAGCAAAAGATTCAGTCATTTAATTAATCTTCAATAAATTAAACTTCCACGGGTATCCTACCGCATGGGGTTATTAAATTCGCCAGTCATCATCCTTGCGACCAACGCTCTTAGCCTAGTCGAGTATTATTACTCAGCTAGCTTCGATTCGATATATTGTAGTGCCTTTTCTACTACTTCGTCGATAGTCATCGACGTAGAATCTAGCACAAGCGCATCCTCGGCAGGGCGTAATGGCGCCACTGGGCGATTACGATCTCGGTCGTCACGCTCTTGGATCTCGCTTAAAAGGTCAGCAAATCTAACATCTAACCCTTTCTCTTGCAACTGTTTAAGGCGTCGATTTGCACGCTCTTCAGCACTCGCATCAAGGAAGATTTTTGCTTGCGCACTCGGGAATACAATTGTGCCCATATCACGACCATCAGCAACCAGACCCGGAGCGGTCTCAAATGCACGCTGACGACGTAGTAATGCTTCACGAACACGTGGCAAAGCCGCAACTTTAGATGCTGCCATACCTGTTTCTTCTTTGCGAAGCTCCCCTGACACGTCTTCGCCTTCTAGAATGACCTTAACTAAGTCACCTTCCGCGATAAATTGAACGTCTAGGTGGGTTGCTAGTGGGACAAGAGCATCTTCTGACTCGGTGTCGACACCGTGGTGAATCGCAGCGAGTGCAAGTACACGATAAATTGCGCCAGAATCTAAGAGTTGGAAACCCAACTTTTTCGCCAGCAACATACATAAAGTGCCTTTACCTGCACCACTAGGTCCATCTACGGTTACAACCGGAGTTTGAGAGGACATGTTCTTCTCCACCAATAGTTTCTTTTCAGCAATTTGCTCGGTTTTCGAGGCGCACATTATACGGGTAATAAGTCTTTGGAGCGAGGAAAAATGTCGTGTAAAGCATTACACCTAATGCGTAATTGGATTCATCAATAAACATAAAGTTCAACAAAAACGGCGAGGGCTTCCGCCCTCGCCGTTTTAAATATCATGAACTTAAGCTCGATTAAACAATCGGCTTTTGACCACGCTCAGCTAACTTTAAAATCACACTATCAGCGACTTTACCCGCCACACCTGCTAGCTTGTCGGCCAGTTTTTTCTTTTGTACATAATGCACAGAAAGTACAGTTTTATCTTTGCATGCTGCAACAACGATATCATCAGATGTACTAATGTCATCCACCAAACCAAGCTCTTTCGCTTGTGTACCGAACCAGTGCTCACCAGTGGCTACTTTGTCTAGGTCCAAACTAGGACGACGCTCACGGATGAAGTCTTTAAACAAGACATGTGTTTCTTCAAGTTCTTGCTTAAACTTATCGCGCGCTTTATCGGTATTCTCACCGAACATCGTTAGCGTGCGTTTATATTCACCCGCTGTTAGTTGTTCGTACTCAATGTCATGTTTCTTCAACAGTTTGTTGAAGTTAGGAATTTGTGCGATAACGCCAATAGAACCCACAATTGCAAATGGTGCAGAAACAATCTTATCTGCTACACATGCCATCATGTAACCGCCACTTGCCGCAACTTTGTCAACAGAGATGGTCAGAGGAAGACCCGCCGCTTTGATTCGGTCCAGTTGAGAAGAGGCAAGGCCGTAACCATGAACCATACCACCGCCAGACTCTAAGCGAAGTAACACTTCATCACCTTCACGTGCGACAGCCAAAATAGCGGTGATTTCTTCACGTAGAGACGCGACTTCTTTTGCGTCTATGCTACCGTTGAAATCAAGAACAAATAGGTGTGGTTCACGCTTGCTATCTAATGAACCGTCTTTGCTCGCTTGTTTGATTTCTTTCTCGCGAGATTTGTTCTTCTCTTTTTCTTCTTTCTTGACGGCTTTATCTCGAGCCTTGATGAAAGCATCGTCATGCAAATGATGCTCTAACTGCTCAACAGATTGTTTGTGTTGCTCTGAAAGGTTGGTAATCTCTAACTCCCCTTTCGCCGCACCCGATTTGCCACCAGCCGATTTTGCAATAATGAGCAGAACAATTATCGCAGCAACCACCGTGATAATTTTGGCCAGAAACAGACCATAATCTAATAAAAATTCCAACGAGAGCTCCTTTATCTCATTTCAGATGACGTTAGTATGTTACGCAGAAACATCAGCGAGAAGGCAGCGCGGTTTGTAACCACTTGTTCTGATTGATAGCATACCTAACGAAAGTTCTGGAATTGGTATAACACATGAATTGGTGTATTGTAACCATCTTGTCACGATTACCAAGATTTTCCATTGAGAAACAGGCGTTTTTTAGCGTCAATTAACTATCATGGACCCTCTTACAATAATAAGGATTTATCGCCGTGAACTACTCCGTTTCAGCTGATGCTCTAAAAGGTAAAGTCATTCTTGTTACTGGCGCTGGTAATGGCATCGGCCGTCAAGCCGCGCTTTCTTATGCCGAGCACGGTGCAACTGTTATTCTCTTGGGTAGAAATGTGCAAAACCTTGAATCTATCTATGATGAGATTGAAGCTGCTGGCTATCCACAAGCAGCTATCATTCCATTGGATCTCAAGGGCGCAACTCAGCAGAATTACATTGATATGGCAGAGACAATCGAAGGACAGTTTGGTCGCTTGGATGGTCTATTACACAACGCAGGTGTCTTGAGTTCGCTGTGTCCATTTGATCAAATCAAAGAGGAAGACTTCGACGATATCATGCAGATCAACGTGAAAGCCGAAGTGCTAATGACTCAAGCACTACTGCCTGTGATGCGTAAATCAGAAGCTGGGCGTATTATCTTTACCTCTTCAACCGTCGGCCACTCTGGCCGCGCATTCTGGGGGCCATACGCTATCTCTAAATTTGCCGTAGAAGGCATGATGCAAGTTTTAGCTGACGAGCTGAGTGATACACCGATTCGCGTTAACGCAATTAACCCTGGTGCCACTCGTACTCGCATGCGTGAAAAAGCATATCCGGGTGAAGATGCGAATACTCTCAAAACGCCACTGGATATCATGCCGCTATATTTGCACTTAATGGATCCTGCGGTTACCGATGTGAACGGTCAGTGCATCGACGCTCAACCGAAGCGTAAATAACTCATTCAGGTTACCTCACATAATCGATTGAAAAGGCAGCAAACGCTGCCTTTTTTCATCTCTCTCTTCATAAAAATCTTGCGACTTTCTCCCACAGAAATATACTGTATGTATATACAGGTATTTATTATGCAAGATATTATTCAGAACTTAAAAAGCCAACACCTTGTTTGGCAAGCAAATTTAACGAAAGCAGATCCTCAGCAGTTGCAGACTAGTTCCGGTTTTTCTGAATTAGATGATTTGCTCGGCGGAGGCTTTCCACCTCATGGCGTAGTGGAGATGGAATCTATTGGTAGTATTGGTGAATTGCGTTTGCTCGCTCCCTATTTAAAAGCCACTCAGACCAATGGTATGACCGCATTTATTCAACCACCTGCGCTAGTGAATTCTCTGTTTTTACACTACATCGGGTTGGATATAAACCAAGTGTGGGTTGTTACTCCAACTCACCCCAAAGATGCTCTTTGGGCTGCAGAGCAATGTCTGAAAAGTGGGGTATGCAGTAATGTTTTGTTATGGCAAGAAGAGCTTGAAATACATCAAGTGAAACGCTTACAGGTAGCAAGTGAACAAGGGAGTTGCCCTCTCTTTATGCTTAAAACAGATACTATCAACCGCTTGTCTTTGCCTGTGTCACTCAGTTTAAAACTGAAAGGCGACGAGCAAGGGATTAATGTTGAAGTGCTGAAAAGGAAAGGAGGCTGGAATAGAGGTAGCGTTAGTATCGGCTTCCAACACCATTACCCGCAACTGGTGAAACCATCATCTGAAACTGTGCACTCGACTGTGGTCAATTTCCCACTGGCGAACCAAGGTTAGTGATATGGCTCTGTGGATTTACTTGCACTTCCCTCGCCTGCAGCTAGACGCACTCTTTGGTGATAACCAAGAACAACCCGTGGTGATTGTCGAAAGCCAACGTTGCCAGATTATTCAATACAACGAGATTGCCGAACAACAAGGCATTAAGCCAGGTATGGGACTAGGCAGTGCTGCGTCCTTGTGTCGAGATTTACAAGTGCATCCTTATCATCCGCACACCGAATGGAGCAAGTTACAAGAAATTGCTCAATGGCTGTATTTGATCACATCTGACGTTGTGTTGATGCCAAACCAAGGTATTTTACTGCGTGCTACTCCAATGCTCGCTCTGTATGAAGGGCTTGAAAACTATTGGAATAAAGTCAGAGCTCACTTATCGGAGCTGAAACTGAGTTTTCAATTCGGATGTGGTTTTTCGCCTTTTGCTGCCAAATTGATGGCAATATCAGGAGCGAACGTCATCAGTGAAGACAAATCTGCCATACAAAAAGCTTTATCACCACTACCGTTAAAACTGACAGATTTATCAAACGCTACCGTAGAGAAGTTACAACGTGTAGGCGTCACCACATTGCAAAACCTGCTTGAACTGCCATTGCAAGACATCGCACGACGCTTTGATATCGATTTGGTGAACTACGTTGGTCGACTGACTGGGCAGTTTAAACACCCTGTCGACTTTTATCACCCTACCGAATCCTTCCAAGTTTATTTAGAGCTCTTGTTTGAGATCGAAAACGTTCAGTGGATTGAAAAGCCGTTGGCCAAATTACTTCGTCAACTCGAAACCTTTCTTAAATTAAGAGATAAGGTCGCTTTTGAACTGTGTTTAACACTCCACCAGCGTGAGAAACAAGAGCAACACCTTCAACTCACTTCTGCGCAAGGTGATTACCTATGTCAGCGTTGGCAACAGTTAGCGAGTTTGAGCTTAGAGTCACTCTCGCTTAATGGCCCAGTCACAGGGCTAACGTTAAAAGTCATCCGTCAAGGTGAGCCTCTTAGTGCATCACGCGATCTCTTTGCTGGGCAGAAAGGAAACATGAATGCTTTAGAGCTGCTCTCTTTACTGCAAGCTAAATTGGGGAAAAGTGCCGTTTTAAAACCCAATATTGCTTGCGATCCTAGACCAGAAAAGGCCAGTCAGTATCGCCCTGCTGATGCTCCGGATGAAAAGGGGCACGCCATACCTTCCATACTACGCCCCGCAATGCAATTACCCACTCCCATTGTATTGCAAGAACAAGTTTCTTTGGTCCACGGACCTGAGCGAATAGTTTCTGGGTGGTGGGATGGTGATGAGATCATGCGTGATTACTACATTGCACACACCAAGCAAGGCCGCTGGTTATGGATATTTCGTGATCAGCACAAGCACTGGTTTCTTCATGGCTATTTTTGTTAAATCGACAGTTATTTTTGTTGGATCATTATGAGTTACGCGGAACTATTTTGTCAGTCTAACTTTTCTTTTTTGACTGGGGCTTCTCATGCAGAAGAGCTGGTACTCCAAGCTGCTTTCTATCGCTATCAAGCTCTAGCCATAACGGATGAATGTTCAGTCGCGGGCGTTGTCAAAGCCCATGCGACCATCGAACAACATAAACTCGATATCAAACAAATCGTTGGAAGTATGTTTTGGTTAAATGATGAATGCCAAATCGTACTGCTTTGCCCTTGTCGCAAGGCTTATGCCGAGTTGTGTCGTATCATCACAAACGCAAGGAGACGCAGTGAAAAAGGCAACTATCAACTGTTCGAATGGGATTTGATGTCGGTTCGACATTGTTTGGTATTGTGGCTGCCCACACATCAAGAGAGTGATCACTATTGGGGGCGCTGGCTCAATCAACACCACGCTAATCGTTTGTGGGTAGCGATTCAGCGCCATTTGAGTAACAACGATACTGAGTACATTGCGCACTGCGAGCAGTTAGCACATGAATTTCAATTACCTATAACTGCCTGCGGAGGCGTTCTCATGCATGATGTTGAACGCTTGCCATTACAGCATGTACTTACTGCTATAAAGCATGGGTGTAGCGTCGATAAACTCGGTTTTGATCGTATTTCGAATACTGAGCGAGCACTTCGTCCTTTTAAAAAGTTGATTCGGATTTACAAACCAGAATGGCTGGAAGAAAGCACTTACATCGCCGATTTATGCGAGTTTAAGCTCTCCGATTTAAAATACGAATATCCTACCGAGCTGATCCCAGATGGTTACACACCCGACTCTTACTTACGTATGTTGGTCGAACGCGGTAAAAAGCTGCGTTTTCCTGAAGGCGTGCCAGCAGAAGTCAATCAAACCATCGAGAATGAACTAGCGCTTATTCAAGAGCTGAAATACCACTACTACTTCCTTACTATTCACGACATCGTAATGTTCGCGAAACAGCAAGGCATTCTTTACCAAGGGCGAGGTTCCGCTGCAAACTCTGTGGTGTGTTATTGCCTGGAAATTACCGCCGTCGATCCTCGACAAATCGCTGTCTTATTCGAACGATTTATCAGTAAAGAACGTAAGGAACCGCCGGATATTGATGTAGACTTTGAACACGAGCGCCGTGAAGAAGTTATCCAGTATATTTACAAAAAATATGGCCGTGAGCGTGCAGCACTTGCTGCAACAGTGATCAGCTATCGCTTTAAAAGTGCCGTGCGTGAAGTCGGTAAAGCACTAGGGATTGAAGAGACCCAATTGGATTTTTTCATTAAGAACGTTAATCGCCGAGATCGCCGCCAAGGCTGGCAAGCTCAAATTATTGAACTGGGCTTACAACCAGAATCTCTCAAAGGGCAGCAGTTCATCCAATTGGTCAACGAGATCATTGGCTTCCCACGCCATTTATCTCAGCACGTAGGTGGCTTTGTAATTTCATCTGGCCCTTTATATGAGTTGGTACCTGTTGAAAATGCCTCGATGGAAGATCGCACTATCATTCAATGGGATAAAGACGATTTAGAAAGCTTGAAGCTACTAAAAGTCGATGTACTCGCACTCGGCATGTTAAACGCCATCAAAAAGTGCTTTCAGCTGGTCGAGAAACATCACCAACGATCCCTCTCTATTTCCGAAATCACTCGCCGACAAGATGATCCACACGTGTACCGCATGATCCAAAAAGCTGACACGATAGGCGTATTCCAAATTGAATCTCGTGCACAAATGAGCATGCTTCCTCGCCTAAAGCCTGCTTGTTATTACGACTTAGTGATTCAAATTGCAATTGTTCGTCCAGGCCCTATTCAGGGTGATATGGTGCATCCTTTTTTAAAACGACGAGATCACAAAGAGCCTGTCAGTTATCCATCGGAAGAAGTAAAAAGCGTTCTTGAGCGGACTATGGGCGTCCCTATTTTCCAAGAGCAAGTCATCAAGCTAGCCATGGTAGCCGCAGGGTTTAGCGGCGGCGAGGCCGATCAACTCCGTCGAGCAATGGCATCATGGAAAAAGAATGGCGATCTCGCTAAATTCAGACCAAAACTGATCAATGGTATGCAAGAGAGAGGTTATGACTTAGCGTTTGCTGAGCGCATTTTCGATCAGATTTGCGGCTTTGGTGAGTACGGCTTCCCTGAAAGTCATTCAGCGTCTTTCGCAGTGCTGGCATATTGTTCTGCATGGTTAAAATATTATTACCCAGCCGAATTTTGCACTGCATTGTTGAACAGCCAACCAATGGGATTTTATAGCCCATCGCAATTAGTACAAGATGCTCGCCGACATGGCGTCGAAGTATTGCCGGTGTGCGTCAATCATTCAAAATATCAACATCATCTCGTCTCACGTCCGAATGGCAGGCTCGGCGTGCAACTTGGTTTTCGCTTGGTGAAAGGCTTTAACGCAGAAAGCGCACAAAGGCTTATTGAGCGCAAACCACTTAATGGTTACCGATCGATTCAAGAAGTAAAGCAGATATTAAGAAACCGAAGTGATATTGAATTATTGGCTTCAGCCAATGCATTTCAGGCCTTATCGGGAAATCGTTATAATGCTCGCTGGGCAGCAATGGATTCCTTATCTGACCTACCATTGTTTCACAAGGTCGAAGAACCCAATGTTAGCTACCAGACTCAACCTTCTGAATATGAAAATTTAATTGAGGATTACGCAAGCACGGGACTATCTCTTAGCCGCCATCCAATTAAATTATTAGAAGAAACGGGCAAACTCCCTCACTTTACCCGCATGAGGCAACTGACAGAGAAACCGCATAAGTCACTGGTCACAGTGGTAGGTGTGGTAACAGGAAGACAATCTCCAGGCACCGCCGCTGGCGTGACATTTTTTACGTTAGAAGATGACACGGGCAACATTAATGTGGTCGTTTGGCAAGCGACAGCACGAGCCCAAAAGCAAGCGTATTTAGGCGCTAAAGTATTAATGGTGAAAGGCATTCTTGAAAGAGAGGGAGAAGTCACGCACGTCATTGCTGGTAAGTTGATTGATTGCACGCACTACTTGAACAATCTACAAAGTAAATCTCGGGATTTCCATTAGTACAGAGGAATTAAGGAGAGAGATGTTAAAAATCAGAGAGAGGTGCGCTCCCTCTGATTTCACTAGATCTAATCATGCACTTTTAGAAAGCATCTGGCGTAATCGGTCTTGAGCAACTTCAACCAGCAGATCCGGTTGGAATTTAGATATAAAGCGATCACAGCCTACTTTTTGCACCATGGCTTCATTAAAACTACCGCTCAGAGAAGTGTTCAATGTGATAAACAACTTAGACATACGTGGATCTTGGCGCACTTCATGGGTCAGTTTATAACCGTCCATTTCAGGCATTTCAGCATCCGTAATCATCATCAACAGCTCTTTTTCTACATCTTTACCTTCATCACACCAACGTTTTAAAACCGTTAGCGCTTCTAGCCCGTCACGACACTCGATGATATTCATACCCAATTGAGAAAGCGTATCGCGAACTTGATTACGAGCTGTAGAGGAATCATCTACAATCAGAACATTACGCCCGACCATTGCTTGGGCCAATTCTTGATCGAGAATGTCCTCCGAAATAGTCACGTCGTAATGCACGATCTCTGCTAAAACTTTTTCAACGTCAATAATTTCGACAATTTGAGAGGCATCCCCCTCTTTGATTTGCGTGATAGCCGTGAGGTAATTCGAGCGACCAGACGTAGAAGGAGGCGGCTGAATTTCAGTCCATGCCGTATTAATAATGTTTTTAACCGGACCGACTAAGAAGCCCTGCACCGTGCGGTTGTACTCTGTCACGATCAAATTTTCTTCTTCCGCTTCACCACGTAAAGCAGGAAAACCAATTGCGCCTCGTAAATCAATCACTGGTACCGCTTCACCTCGTAGAGAAGCAACCCCACGAATATTGTAGTGCGATCCAGGGAGCTTGGTTAACGGTGGAAGCTTGATGACCTCTTTCACTTTGAACACATTAATCGCAAATAATTGGCGACTATTTAAAGTGAACAGCAGAAGCTCTAGTCGATTTTCACCAACCAAGTTTGTACGCTGGTCAACCGTATTTAACACTCCGGACATACTACTACCTAAATTATGGATAATTCTTATTTTACTCGAAATCAGTACAGACACAGCAAGGTTATATAACCAAATAACCTTAAAATATTTGGCTTTTCGAGCACAGCTTTAAAGTACAACAGTTTTAGCGTATTACTTCTCTTTGCATCAGACGCAAAGTCACGCAGCACATTGAAAGCCATTTTGTTTATTTACTTGAGCTTTTTAGGAAATTACATGAATGGCGCAGATATAGCAATGCAACATAACTCAAATTCCCATTCTAGTAATAGGCGATCAAAAAGGGTGAGCCGTTAAGTCTCACCCTAAATCACCTACAAATGCAGTCTCAACAGCCAGGCACATCATCATGTTAAAAAGTACTTAACCTTCCACAACCTTCATCAATAGTTGACCATCGTACAACGCTTGCTTAATCAACGCGGCACCAGGCATTGTGGCTTGCTTATAGAAACGAGACTCCACCAGCTCAAGATCTTGGTGATAAACAGGTAAACTCTGCTCTTCGATACAGCGACGAACCGCAGGATAAAGCACATCTTTTGCTTGGTTAATCACACCACCGATCAAGATTTTCTCAGGGTTAAATAAGTTGATCACAATAGCAATTGCAGAGCCTAAGTAGCCTCCAAGTTTTTCAATCACATCGACGGCCAAAGGATCACCGTTTGCAGCGGCTTCACAAATGCTCTCAATACTCATTTCCTCTTGTTTAGCAAGAATAGAGTCTTCGCCATCAGCGATTCGTCTTACGACTTCTTCACGAATTGCCTGAGAACTGGCAACGGTTTCCAAACAGCCTATATTGCCGCAATGACAACGTTTTCCATTTGGGTCAATTTGAATATGCCCGAGTTCACCAATGTTACCGTGACGGCCTTGCAAAACGCGCCCATCCAGAATGATGCCCGCACCTAAACCGTGGTGGATAGAGATAAGAACGGAGTTGTCATTATCTTGAGAATGACCAAAAAGCTTTTCTGCTAATGCCCAAGCTCGCGTGTCATTGGCAATGAAAACTGGCAAGCCCGTTGCTTTGTATATCTCTGGTCCAAGAGCAAGATTTTCGACATTGTAATGAGGCATCTGCAAAACGACACCTTGCTCTGAGTTCACGAGACCAGGCAGCGTAAGGGCAATACTGGTAACACGATCAAGTTGATCCGCGTAAGTCTGAAAGAATTCATCAATTTCGTAAAGCAGGCGCTCAAGCACATCGTCTTGATCAAGCTCGTGTATCTCGATTTTAGTATCGATTAGTACATCACCGCCTAACTCATGCAAAGCAATGGTTAAATAACCCCGCCCCAAACGCATTGACAAAAATTGCCAGCCTTCATTATTGACCTGCAAACCGACAGCAGGTCGACCACGACTCGTCGCTTCTTGTACTGTCGTTTCATGAATCAAGTGCGCTTCAATTAATTCTCGAGTGATTTTGGTGATACTAGCAGGAGCAAGCTCACTCTGCTTGGACAAATCAATTCGAGAAATAGGACCTTTTAGGTCAATTAGTTTATATACACGACCAGCATTGACCTGTTTGATATGATCAATATGGCCCGGTTGAGCCATGTACATCTTGCACTCCGAAATTCTATAACGGGACAATTTTTTTACTTTGCGAACTAATTGTGAAGTGAATTAATAAATCCCCGTGACAAGCATCACGTATAAACCTGTTTGTTTGTGTATTCAATCAAATAACGAAGAATCTACTCCTGTTAAATTGTTTGAAAAATAACTTATTTTTATTCACTAAATTATGAAGTAATGCCTTTAAAGCAGCGTATTTTTATCAATAAGGCCATTGCCTGTCGAATATCTGTCTGTTTTACCGGGGTTACTCTTAATGTAAACATTCTGTGCATATACTTATATTCAAGTAGCTTTAAGGTGTGGGCTAAGCGAGGCTAACCTTGAGAGCGATTGCGTAAAGTAAGGATAGAGTTCAAGTTACCTGTACACACACATTCATCGGAGAATCTATGACTTCCAAATTAAGACGAACAAAAATTGTCACTACGCTGGGTCCTTCAACGGATAAGGACAATATACTTGAGGAGATCATCAAAGCCGGTGCAAACGTTGTCCGTATGAATTTTTCACATGGAACCAGTGAAGACCACATTCAACGTGCGAACAAAGTCCGTACCATTGCAGCAAGACTTGGGCGTCAGGTTGCAATTCTTGGTGACTTACAAGGCCCTAAAATCCGTGTATCAACGTTTAAAGACGGCCAAGTCATTTTGAATGTGGGCGATAAATTCACATTAGATAGTGATTTACCAAAAGGTGAAGGCAATCAAGAATCTGTAGGGTTAGATTATAAAGAACTACCGCAAGATGTTTCACCAAATGACATTTTATTACTCGATGATGGACGCGTTCAGCTGCAAGTTACCAAAGTAGAGGGTAATAAAGTTCATACCCGTGTGATTGTCGGTGGTCCACTGTCCAACAATAAAGGGATCAACAAAAAAGGCGGCGGATTGTCAGCCGATGCGCTCACAGAGAAAGATAAAGCCGACATTCTTACCGCCGCAGCAATTCAAGTAGACTACCTTGCTATTTCATTCCCGCGTAACGGCGAAGACATGCATTACGCTCGACGCTTAGCCAGAGATGCAGGCCTTGAAGCCATGTTAGTGGCTAAAGTCGAACGAGCAGAAACCGTCGCGACCAATGAGTCTATTGACGACATTATTCTCGCATCCGATGTAGTGATGGTTGCACGTGGTGACCTTGGTGTAGAAATCGGTGACCCTGAGCTCATAGGTGTCCAGAAAAAACTGATTCGCCGCGCACGCAGTTTAAACCGTATCGTGATTACTGCGACACAAATGATGGAATCCATGATTACTAGCCCAATGCCAACGCGTGCTGAAGTGATGGATGTAGCCAATGCGGTTCTAGACGGCACTGACGCGGTGATGCTGTCTGGAGAGACTGCTGCAGGTAAATATCCTGTAGAAACGGTCAAATCTATGGCCGAAGTATGTGTGGGGGCAGAAAAAATGTCGGAGGCAAGTCTATCAACCTATCGCTTAGATAGAACCTTCGAAACCGCTGAAGAAACCATCGCAATGGCAACCATGTACTCTGCGAATCACATGGAAGGAATTAAAGCGATGATCTCGTTAACTGAGTCCGGCAGGACTGCGTTGATGATGTCTCGCTTAAGCTCTGGCTTGCCAATATTTGCCTTATCACGGAATGAATCGACACTAAATCGAGCAGCATTATACCGAGGCGTGACACCTGTATATTTCGAGTCAAAAAGTGATGCGGGTTTACCAACGGCTCAAGCAGCGATTACTAGCCTTAAAGAGCAAGGGTTCTTGCACAAAGGTGATTTAGTCATTATTACTCAAGGCGATGTAATGGATGTTGTGGGCTCAACCAACTGCATGCGCATTCTACAAGCGTAGTCGTTATACCTAACTGGAATTAACCACAAGAACCCGCAAATAAGGCTCCGAAAATGGAGCCTTATTTATATGCTTTGTATATTGCGCACATCGTGAACGTAAGAAGGTTTATGCACTCTCTCTACCATCAATTTCAACATCCAGCTGGTCATAGAGTTGAACTAGGTTAAACCCAGCTTGAAGCCCAAGTTGATAGTCATGCTCTAGTGACTCTTGGTCACTTAACAAAGAAGAAGAACGAAGTCCCTCTTTAGGCGCAACTTGTAAAATAAAAGTGTCGTCAGGTGGAGCAGATATAAAGGCCTGAGTGAGCTCAAATGTTTGATAATGAATCATCAGCATGTCGGCTAAACCTGAATCAAAATTCTCACCAATCAGATGACTTAAACGATACAAGTTATCGGCACCGAACAACCAACGGCCTCCATTTAACAGCATTTTCCCTGCAAGCTTCGATTGATGTGCTGCATTAATTTTTTGTTGGAAGAACGACGCCCAATCCAGCTTCCACTGATTCACTTTTTGCTGCCATGATTGCTGTACTGAGTTGATAGACTCTCGATACCATTCGACAGGCACATCCCCCACTTCACTTTGGGCTCTCGCTTCAATCTCTGAAAACGGCTCTGTGCGAATGACAATAATGTTGCGAGCATTCTGACGCCACGCTTCTTGAACAGGGATAGAGGCAGACACGCCGCCATCAACAAACTTATTGCCATTTACGTCGACAGGTCCGTGGTACAACTTGGGAATCGCACATGTCGCTAGCATAGTGTTAAACCACGAGTCATCCAAGATTGGTAGATATTGATCTGATAGCGTCTCTATATTCGTTACCGCAGCAAACGCTCCTCGTTTTCCCAATGCGCTGCGACCTAAATCAAGGTCAAGCTTGTATGGGAAATCTTGAATCCGTTCTAATGCCCACTCTAAACCTAAGTACTGCTGCTTTCGGATATAGCGAAACAGATTAAAAAATTCAGGAGACGTTGTCAGCTCGGTAATAAAAGCTTTGCCCATGCCATGTTGACGACACAAGTAAGAACATAAGTTAAGTGCTCCGGCAGAGGTGCCATAGAATTCATCGAAAGGATCGAAGTTGGAAAGTAAAAAGGCGTCTAAAACGCCAGCGGTAAAAATCCCTCTCTGCCCTCCACCTTGAGTGACTAAAGCAGTTTTACCATGCCTAAAGTGCTCATAAACTTTTACATCAAGCTCTGCATGGCTTTCTGTGATTATACCGCTGTTACGTATCATAGGCTCACGCCATTTTGTTAAAACGTTTGGTAAAAGTGGTTATCTTAAGCTGTTGTAATAGCAATGATGCCAAATGACAAAAGCACTGCAAAAACAGTCACCACAATGATTAATGCGGATTTTAGATCGTGTTCCATAAACACCTCCTTAACATGTAACAAATTAATAACACCGGTGTGAAATATGTTCAAGATTTGCTTAATTTAGTCGCGCAATTTTGACTAACCCATCACAATTAGCTTAGTCATAATAAGGAGATAGGGCATGAACCAAAAACTCAGCTGGCTAGTAGGAATCATGATGATGAGTACTGCTATCAATGCACAAGCGAATATCATCGTTACACCATACATAGGCTATACAGGAGGCGGCCAAGTAGAGGATGAAAGTGGTAATACATACGATCTCGCCCCCGCAGTGAACTACGCTCTTTCAGTCGAGACTCCCTTAGAAAAAGGAAGGATCGGATTGTTTTACTCCAATCAATCGACGGAACTTGAAAAGCTGTCCAACTCAGCAGATATCCATTATCTGCACTTCCAAAGCAGCATGTACTATCCTGTCGCAGAAAATTGGCAAACCTATATCGGTGTAGGTTTGGGCGCTTCTTATGCCGATGTGGATTGGGTAGACAAAAAATACGGATTTTCGGCTAGCGCTTTTGCAGGGCTGGAATATGAATTTTCAAAGAACTTTGCATTAACAGCCCAACTGAGATGGTTAGGAACGGTCGTTGATAACGATACATCTGGCGCCTGTAATCTACCTAATGACGGCTCAAACTGTATCATTAAGTTCGATACTGATTGGATGAACCAATTCCAATCAAATGTTGGTTTTAGTTTCCGCTTCTAATTTTTATGCATGTTCCTCTGTAGGGCTCGTCACAAAGAACGCTGAACGAGTCCTGCACAGAGCCGATAAAGGATATCGTCTAAACACCATTGTTTGGCAAAGTAACGAAGCATCATCTAGATAGGTGCACAAAAGATAGCCGTACGCCCTAATTAATCAAAATAGTCTTAAATACCAAAGCAATTATTAGATCCCAGTCATTTATTCCAGACAAACAACCACCCACCCACACAAAACCACAATCAAACTCAAATTTAACAAGATTAAAACCAGACAACGCATCTGAATTAACATTTAGATTCTATTGCGCTAAGTATTATTAGAAGTTAGTCTGATCAGTGAAAACAGATAAATATTTCAGTTTTATCAAACACACATCAAAATTTTAAGATTAATAATCTACTTTCTCTTACAGTAGCCAGAATATAGCTCTATAAAATTATAAGAAGTTAGAATTAAGGATAGAAAAGCTGATGGATAACAGCGGTCCTTTCTTCCAACTGTTGGCGCAATTATTACTGTGTTACGTAGAGAGCTTCATTCCTCAGGGAGTCTTATAGGAGTCAAATATGAAGCGAGAACAATGGGGATCCCGGGCGGGATTCATCTTAGCAGCAGTTGGGTCTGCTATCGGTTTGGGAAACATTTGGCGTTTCCCATACATGGCCTATGAAAACGGTGGCGGCGCATTTTTTATTCCTTACATTTTTGCCATGATCACTGCCGGTATTCCATTTATGATCCTTGAGTTCAGTATGGGACAAAAATACCGAGGCTCGGCACCAAAAACACTTGCGAAAATTCATTCTAAATTTGAATGGCTTGGCTGGTTCCAAGTTGGTGTGGCTGCAGTTATTGCCGTTTACTATGTGGCTGTTATCGGTTGGTCGATTTCTTACTTTGGGTTGTCGTTCACTCAAGGTTGGGGAACCGATACCAACGCATTTTTCTTTAGTGAATACCTAAAGCTAGGTGGCAACTCACCAACAGACTTAGGCAGTATTCAATGGAAGATTGCTTTATCCATGGTAATTGCTTGGGCAATTACTTACACCGCCATTGCCAAAGGCGTGAAATCAGGAATTGAACGAGCATCTAAAATTATGATGCCAATCCTATTCTTGATGGTGATTTTCTTAATCGGACGTATGATTTTCTTGCCAGGAGCTCTAGATGGCGTGAACTACATGTTCGAACCCGATTTCAGCAAAATTTGGGATGTGAAAGTATGGGCAGCGGCATATGGTCAGATCTTTTTTACGCTAAGTATCGGCTTCGCCATCATGCTAGCTTACTCTAGCTACCTACCAGAAAAGTCGGACATAACGAATAACGCGTTTATGACCGTGTTGATCAACTGTGGCTTCTCGATCCTAGCCGGCATCATGATCTTCTCAGTATTGGGTTACATGGCTCAAGAGCAAGGTAAGCCGTTAACAGAGGTGGTATCTGCAGGCGTTGGCTTGGCTTTTGTTACTTTACCTGCGGCAATTAACCTACTACCTGCCCCATATATTCTTGGTCCACTGTTCTTCTTTGCACTGGTGGTTGCTGGTCTAAGTTCGCATATTTCAATTATGGAAGCCGTAACTTCAGCCATTATCGACAAGCTGAAGTGGAGCCGTAAAAAAGCTGCAAATGTTGTGATTGGTATTGGCTTCGTTGTCTCTATGGCGTTTGCTACCAATGGCGGTCTGCTGCTACTCGATCTAGTAGACCACTTTGCAAACAACGTTGGCATCATGGTTGGTGGTCTGGTTGAGATTGTCTTGATGGCGTGGCTATTGAAGCGCGTGCCAGAAGTACGTAATTACGTTAACGAGCGCTCTGATTTCTCTGTTGGTCAATGGTTCGAGATCTGCTTACGCTTCGTTACACCAATCATGCTCGCCATTATCTTAGCGACCAAGCTATACGCCCTAATTACTGAAGGCTACGGTGGCTATGATCTAACTTTAGGCTGGGCACTTATCGCCGCACTCTTTATCTTTGGTCTAGTGATCAACGCAGTGAACCGCAAGGAGACAGCAAAATGACAATCAGCGCAATTATTATGATGGTTATTGGTTTAGGTATCACTTGGGGCGGCGCTGCCGTTTGCATCAAGCGAGCCATGGATAAACAATAGAACGTTAAGTTCCATATAAAAAAACGCCGGTAGTTACCGGCGTTTTTTGTACATACATTAGTTCAATTCTAGAAACTGTACTTGATGCCAACGGCGCCGCCAAGTTGCAAGTCAGCACCTTTGTAAAGATCTAGCTCTGGGTGTATTTGACCATAAAGGTCCCAGCCGCGTGATAAATCCCAGTTCACACCAAGTGGTACTCTCACACCAAACTCGTCATCCCATTCATACCAGCCACCAACGCCGACATACCAAGTCACAGGCATGTTTTGATCGAATGTTCCACGCTTAGCGATGTAATCAAACGCCATACCATCGTTTCCGATAATGCCACGATATTTGTTATCTAACTCTACAACAACACTTAATTGTTGATCGACAGCCATACCAACTGATAGATCCGTTGGTTCGCTTGCCGCCATTGCCGTACTAGAAACTAGTCCCAAAACTAAAATGAATTTGTTCTTCATACACGTTATCAATTATTCAAAAAAACATTATTCGCTATTCAAACATAATGGCATATCAATATGTCAACGATGGGTAAGCTCGATGTATGAAAAAGCTGACAAAAGTAAAGATGAGTTTAGGATCACACTAAAAAGGAACTGTCAGTTAATAAAATAGGAACTAAAAAAGGAGGCCGAAGCCTCCTTTTATGCATTACTATGAATGACTGCGATTAACCGTGGTTACGAATCCACTCATCCATTTCAGTTTTTAGGTTATCAGACTTAGTACCGAAGATAGCCTGTACACCACCAGCTACAACTACAACACCAGCAGCGCCTAGTTGTTTTAGCTTGTCTTGGTCAACAGCTGCTGTATCTGCAACTGCTACACGTAGACGTGTGATACATGCATCTAGACCAGTAATGTTAGCTTTACCGCCAAACGCTGCAACCAGTTCACCGCCCATATCAGAGCCAGAAGTTACAGCTGCACTTTCCGTTTCATCTTCACGGCCAGGTGTTTTTAGGTCAAGCGCTGTGATTACACCACGGAACACTACGTAGTAAATTACTGCGTAAACTAGACCAACGGCAATCATTAGCACCATCTTCTGAGCGTTACCAGATAGAACTAGGAAGTCGATCAGACCGTGAGAGAAAGAAGTACCGTGTACAAAGCCTAGAGTATTCGAAACGATGTATGCAGAACCAGCTAGTAGAGCGTGGATACCGTATAGTAGTGGAGCAACGAATAGGAATGAGAATTCGATTGGCTCAGTAATACCAGTTAGGAATGAAGTCAGTGCAGCTGACGCCATGATACCCATTACTTTTGCACGGTTTTCTGGTTTAGCACAATGAGCAATTGCGATTGCTGCAGCTGGTAGACCGAACATCTTGAACATGTAACCACCCGCTAGCTGACCGAAGCCATTACCAGCAGCACGAGATGCTTCATCAGCAACTAGGTAACAAGTTAGTACACCATTTTGAGCTTCACCGGCAGCGTTAACACAAGAACCTGCTTCGAAGAAGAACGGTACGTTCCATACGTGGTGTAGACCGAATGGGATTAGAGAACGCTCAACAACACCGTAGATACCGAATGCTAGCTGTGGGTTTTGGTGTGCAGCCCAATCAGAGAATGCAGAAATTGCACCGCCAATTGGTGGCCAGATAACAGAAAGGATAACACCTAGGATGATCGCAGCAAAACCAGTGATGATTGGCACTGCGCGCTTACCAGCGAAGAAGCCAAGGTACTCTGGAAGTTGGATTTTGAAGAAACGGTTGAATGCCCAAGCAGCCACACCACCGACAAGGATACCACCTAGTACACCTGTATCGATTTTCTCAACACCCATAACGCCCGCCATTACACCTAGCGTTGCCGTCATGATGCCGTAACCAACGATAGCTGCAAGACCTGCAACACCGTCGTTGTTAGTGAAGCCTAAAGCTACACCTACTGCAAATAGAAGTGCCATTTGGCCGAATACTGAACCACCAGCTTGTTCCATAAGATTAGAAACGATCTCTGGAATAAAGCTTAGATGGGCAGCACCCACACCTAATAAAATACCTGCAACTGGTAAAACTGATACTGGAAGCATCAGAGCCTTACCAACTTTTTGCAGGTTAGCAAAAAGGTTCTTAAACATGTTTATGCTCCTGATAAATTTATAAGTATTATTTGGGCACTAACGGCACACCCCCGTAGCCTAAAGGTTAGCACCCAATGAAAATGTAACCACAACTGCATTATATTTTCCGGCTCTAAATATATATTGATGACCCTCAAACTTTCCACACAGTTACGAAATTTAGTTTCAAAACAAGTCTTGGATCACACCCAAAAACAGCCGATGAAAAGGTTTGCATTGCACTTATATTACTGTTTTATAAAGAATTAATTATTTATATAATTAATTTTAAGGCGTAAATAAAATACGCCTCAATGTTATTTTTAGTAACAAAATTACATTTGTGATTTTTGAATGTTATTAAATCAACATTTTTAGTAAACATTAAACTCGTGAGCGTATCTGTTGTTTTTATCAACAAAAAAGGAGCCTAAGCTCCTTTTTTATGCTCTTATTATTTTTTCATCGCAAAAAAAGATTTCGGAAGTTTTCGGTGGTTTTTTGTGCCACTTCAGAAAGAGAGCACGATTTGAGTTGCGCAATATAAGAAGCGACTTCGACAACATAAGCGGGTTGATTCTCTTTGCCACGATGAGGGACAGGAGCCAAGTAAGGAGAATCTGTCTCAATAAGAAGCTTCTCTAAAGGTAGAGTCTTCACCACTTCTTTTAACTCTGTAGCTTGACGGAAAGTAACAATCCCCGAGATAGAAATATAAAACCCCAGCTCCAGTGCAGCTTCAGCAAATGGAAGATCTTCTGTAAAACAGTGGATAACACCACCACATTTCTCTGCCCCACCCTTACGCAAAATATCTAGAGTATCCGCACGTGCGTTTCTGGTATGGATAATTAAAGGTTTGTTGAGCTCCACTGCAAGATCAACGTGTTGCTCAAAGCGCTCTTTCTGTAACGCGGCCGTTTCGGGCTTGTAATGATAATCTAAACCCGTTTCGCCAATAGCGACGACTTTTGCATTCGACGCATGGTGGCGCAATACGTCCATCGAAAAGTCGCTTTCAACATCAAGTGGGTGCACACCGCACGAAGCATAAACATTGTCATAAGGCTCGATCATTTCCATCATTTTCGGGAAAGAATCCAGCGTTACTCCAACAGAAAGTAGTTCAGTTACGTTTGCTTGTTTAGCTTTGTTAATAACGTCTTCCACATTGATGTGGAGATCGTCGTAATTCAATTTGTCTAAATGACAATGAGAATCTACGAACATAATGCCTCTCGTGATTCAATTAACCAATTCATTGATAGTAGCTCAAGGTTCAGGCCAGGAAAGGCTTGCACCTGAGCTTTCAGGTTCATCAGCGCCTTCGCTGATGAGTACAAACCGTTATAGTTGTCCGGTTGAAACTTTGTCGCGCCCGGAAGCATTTGAGCTTCTGATACACCAAACTGCGCTTTCTGAGCATCTGTCAGTAAATACCATGCCCAGTCTAGTGATTGCTCTGAGTGTTTAGCGATTAAAGAAGCACACTCAGAAACGTCTGAAACAGGCGAAGACATTGCCTTAATAAAACTGCGTTCAAAAGCCAAGTAAGCTTCGAGATCGCCATTATTTAACGCATCCAATGTTTTTATTGGAGAGCCCATATTCAGTTTTAAGGCATAAGCAGGAACTTGCTTCGCCCCTTGTTCGTGCATCCATTGCATCGCTTGTTCCGCTGACGGAGGCGCAACAACCCAGTGTTGGCAACGGCTACGAATCGTTGGGAGCAGACGCTCCTGATTGTGGGTAACGAGCAAAAACAAGCACTTTGCCCCAGGCTCTTCTAGCGTCTTTAACAGCGCATTCGATGCCGACTCGTTCATAGAGTCCGCCGGTTCTATTACAAATAGGCGGTAACCATTAAGCTGAGATGATTCCTGAGCAAGACGGTTACAAGCGCGAATTTGGTCCACCGTTATCGCCTTTCCTTCTTTCTCTGGCTTGATCCAGTGTAAATCAGGGTGGTTTTGAGATTGATTTAGCTGGCAGCTATGACAAAAACCGCATGCTTCACTCGCGTAATTTTGGCAAAGAAGTGCTTGGCTAAAAAACTCGATAAGTTTTTCGATGCCCAAGCCCTGCTCGCTTTGTAATAAAAGCGCACCTGGTATTCTGTCCGACTCTAACCCTACTTTGAGGTTATCCCATATTGGCTGTAGCCATGGATAATCATTTAACATGAGTCACCTAAATTTACGTTTCACTTATTGACGAGCTAGCCACTCGTTTAGAGCGTCCCGAATATCACGCGACACGCCTTCAATCGTCTGTTCTGCGTTAATGATAACGATGGAAGGATCGGCATGAGCAATCTCCAAATAACGCTCACGTGTACGCTCGAAGAAACTAATATCCATCTTCTCTATACGATCTAACTCACCACGCCCACGTGCACGCTCAAGCCCAACACGAGGGTCAATATCCATATAGAGAGTGAGAGCAGGTTTAAAATCACCAAGCGTTGTATCCCGGAGATTTTTCATTAACGATGCGTCAATCTGACGGCCACCACCTTGATAAGCTTGCGACGACATATCGTGTCGGTCACCAACCACCCACTGACCGTTTTCCAAAGCTGGTTTGATCACGTTCTCAACCAACTGAACACGTGCAGCGTACAGAAGAAGCAACTCCGTCATGTCCTTAAGTTCTTCGCCTTCGTGCTCTTCTTTCACCAGAGCGCGCATTTTTTCTGCTAGCGGTGTGCCTCCTGGCTCACGGGTATTTACGATATCCTCAATACCGGCCGCTTTTAGCGTATCTAAAACGGTTTTAATCGCAGTGCTTTTACCCGCGCCTTCTAGGCCTTCAACGACAATAAAGTTTGCTTTCATCATTTGTTCTTTCTTAGTTCTCTTAAATAGGCACGAACAGCACGGTTGTGCTCAGCAAGGGATTTCGAGAATACATGTCCGCCCTTTCCACTTGCTACAAAATATAAATAGTTGCTGCTTTCTGGATTCAAAGCCGCTTCAATGGAAGCTTCACCAGCCATCGCAATCGGTGTTGGTGGCAAACCATTGATGGTATAGGTGTTATATGGTGTCGGCGTACGCAAATCTTTCTTACGAATGTTGCCATCGTAGGCGTCACCCATACCATAAATAACTGTCGGATCAGTTTGTAACCGCATACGTTTGTTCAATCGGTTGATAAACACAGAAGCGACGCGCTCACGCTCAGAATCAATAGCCGTCTCTTTCTCGATGATAGACGCGAGAATCAAGGCTTCATATTTGTCCTGTAATGGCAGCTTTTCTTGACGAGCTTCCCAGCTAGCATCCAGTATTTTATTGAGTTTTCGATGCGCTCGTTTTAATAACTGGCTTTCACTCGCACCCGCTGTGTAATGGTAGGTTTCTGCTAAAAACAACCCTTCTAGCTTTTCTCTCTCAATTCCGAGCTTCGCAGCCATTTCTTTTTCTGAAAGATCGGTTAAATCATGCTTTAAATAAGGAGCACTTTTTAGTTGATCTACCCATTCAGAAAAGCGGCTGCCTTCAACAAAAGTGATCGCAAACTGGTATTCTTTTCCAGTATTCAGATGCTCCAATGTTTGCGAAAGCGACATACCAGGCTCAAGTTGGTAAGTACCCGCTCGCACCTGCAACAATTCTGGATATAAGTGAGGAATTAAACGGATGTACTCCGATGTTTCAATCACCTCATCTTCAACTAAGGCGCGCATGACATGATGAAAGCTTGTACCACTTTCTACAGTAAACAGCTGAGGTTGTTCCAATAGAATAGGCTTTTCAACGTATTGTTTAGCCTGTGAAATTATATAAAAAACAGCTGCTGCGCCTATCACTGCGATCAGCACAACAAAAGCCAACAGTTTTTTAATCACGTAGTTAAATTCCCTTGCAGTCGTTGAGTCAATTTTCCTATCGGAAATATAGTCTTAGAGTTCGATGTCACTATGCTGCGAATAGGTGCGACACCTAATATTGAGTTACACATGAAAGCCTCGTCAGCACTCAGCAAATCTGGAAGTATAAAACGCCCCTCGATGACTTCAATATGACTTACTTTAAGTAACTCAAGCACCTTACGACGCATTACGCCCGTAACGCCTGATAAGGTCAGCTCCGGCGTAAATACTTTATTACCTTTAACCCAAAAAAGGTTGGCCATTGTAGTTTCAATGACATGGTTTTGCACATTTAACGTTATTGCATCTGCAAACTCTGTATTGTCGATTTCAGCCTTGGCGAGAATCTGCTCTAAACGGTTGTTGTGCTTATGTCCCGCAAGTAAAGGTTGAATCCCTAGACGAGTATTACAAACGCCCAAGTCCACACCTTGTTCTTGCCAAGATGAATAATGAGAAGGAAACGCAAAATTGGAAATCGTCACGATAGGGCTTTCAATCCCATTAGGGCTATACCCTCGCCCGCCAATACCGCGGCTAACGTGAATCTTCACCCCCGCTCGTGCGTCAGATAAAACCGCTTTGCTTGCCCAATCATGCACAACTTTCCAGTCAGGTGAAGAGATCTTCAAAGCGTCAAGGCAAGCACTCATGCGCTCAGTATGTTCCTGCCAGTAAACCAACTCTCCATTTTGGGTCAGGATGGTGGTAAAGCCTCCATCACCGTATTGGAATGAGCGATCACCTAGCTCTACATGCGTTTGCGGAACTCCATTTACCCAAAACATTCACGTACCTTCAAATTAGCAGACAACAAATAAAACAAAACGGCTCAATGCTAAGCATCGAGCCGTTAGAATACAAGTTTCGCTTATCTAAATTAGGTTAGATAGTGTTACTCAGCGAACTTCTTGAAGATCAAAGAACCGTTTGTACCACCAAAGCCAAACGAGTTACAGATAGCGTACTCCATACCTTCAACTTTGCGCGCTGTATGCGGCACAAGGTCGATGTCTAGACCTTCTTCTGGATCATCAAGGTTAATGGTTGGCGGAACAATTTGGTCAACCAAAGACATAACCGTGATAATTGCTTCAACAGAGCCAGCAGCACCTAATAGGTGACCCGTCATCGACTTAGTTGAAGACACAAGAACTTGCTTCGCACCTTCTTCACCAAGAGCACGTTTCACGCCCTTGATTTCTGCAACATCACCAGCAGGAGTAGAAGTACCGTGAGCATTCACATAACCTACTTGAGTACCTGTGATGTTAGCGTCACGCATCGCCGCTTCCATCGCAAGTGCACCACCAGAGCCGTCTTCGCTTGGAGATGTCATGTGGTAAGCATCACCAGACATACCAAAACCAACCAGTTCTGCGTAAATCTTCGCGCCACGTGCTTTCGCGTGTTCGTACTCTTCAAGCACCATCATGCCAGCACCATCACCTAGAACAAAACCATCACGGCCTTTATCCCATGGGCGAGACGCTTTTTGAGGCTCGTCATTACGAGTAGATAGCGCTTTAGCTGCACCGAAGCCAGCCATGCCAAGAGGCGTAGAAGCTTTTTCTGCACCACCAGCAACCATCGCATCTGCATCGCCGTAGGCAATCATACGTGCTGCATGGCCGATATTATGCAGGCCAGTAGTACATGCGGTAGAAATCGCGATATTTGGACCACGAAGACCACGCATGATAGATAGGTTACCTGCAACCATGTTTACAATGGTCGAAGGAACAAAAAATGGGCTAACTTTGCGAGGGCCTTTGTCTACTAATGCGGTATGGCCAGTTTCGATAAGGTCAAGACCTCCAATGCCTGAGCCGATAGCAACACCAACTCGAGCCGCATTTTCTTCGGTAATTTGTAAGCCAGAGTTATCAAGAGCTTGAATACCCGCTGCAATGCCGTACTGGATGAAAAGGTCCATCTTACGAGCATCTTTTTTAGACATGTACTCTGTGCAATCGAAATCTTTAACAAGACCTGCAAAACGAGTTGAGAAGTTCGTAGTATCAAAGTGCTCGATATTTACGATACCACTTTGACCTTCTAGCAGGGCTTTCCAAGATGATTCTACTGTGTTGCCTACCGGTGACAACATACCCATGCCAGTGACAACTACACGACGCTTGGACACGATATAATTCTCCGGGAATTGAATATTTCTATGAGAGGATAGAAGAAGTTAGAAAGAACACAGGCGGTCTAGGAGACCGCCTGGGAGAGCTAATTACTGAGCGCTGTTTACGTAGTCGATTGCAGCTTGAACAGTAGTGATCTTCTCAGCTTCTTCGTCAGGAATCTCAGTGTCGAATTCCTCTTCTAGAGCCATAACTAGTTCTACAGTGTCTAGAGAATCAGCACCTAGATCGTCAACGAAAGAAGCTTCGTTTTTAACTTCTGCTTCGTCTACACCTAGCTGTTCAACAATGATTTTCTTTACGCGTTCTTCGATGTTGCTCATTTTTCTTTTCCTTTACAGATTTCGCCTAATGCGATGATTCCGTAGTTTATTCGAACTATTGAAAGTTGCAAGGGGGTCCTTGCTGGTCAAACCACAAAATTAGCGAATTTAACCGAATTTCAATACATTTTTGACTTAAATCATGCACAAATCTTGCGCATAAGCATGACAAGTTCATGACAGTTAACTGCAACTATAGGCTATTTTTCACAATGTAAAATAGCTTATTTTGCATAAACTGTCGCATTAAACCATGTACATGCCACCATTTACATGCAAAGTTTCACCAGTAATGTACGCTGCTTCAGGAGAAGCAAGGAAAACTACTGCTGATGCAATTTCACGTGGGTCACCTAAACGACCTGCTGGCACGTTCGACAAAGTTGCCGCACGTTGGTCATCACTTAGCGCCTTAGTCATGTCAGTTTCGATGAAACCAGGAGCAACAGTGTTCACTGTTACACCACGAGACGCAACTTCACGAGCCATTGATTTAGTAAAACCAATCACGCCCGCTTTCGCTGCTGCGTAGTTAGTTTGACCAGCATTACCCATGGTACCAACAACAGAGCCTACGTTGATGATACGACCCGCACGTTTTTTCATCATACCGCGTAAAACCGCTTTAGACATGCGGTAGATAGGCGTTAGGTTGGTATCGATGATGTCGTTCCACTCATCATCTTTCATGCGCATCAATAGGTTGTCACGAGTAATACCAGCGTTATTCACCAGAATATCGATCACACCAAATTCTTCGTTGATCGTTTTTAATGTCGCTTCGATAGACTCGACATCAGTCACGTTAAGCGCTAAGCCTTTACCGTTATCACCAAGATACTCGCTGATAGCAGCCGCACCACTTTCAGAAGTAGCAGTACCGATAACCGTAGCACCTCGCTCGACAAGAAGTTCCGCGATCGCGCGGCCAATACCACGGCTTGCGCCGGTAACTAGCGCGATCTTACCTTCTAGATTCATCATGTTGTGTTTCCTTTTCTTATCGCAAATTTATCGCTTGATGGATTACTTCGCAGCGTCTAGCGATGCGATATCATTCACTGCTGCTGCAGTTAGCGTTTTCACGATACGTTTTGTTAGACCTGTTAAAACTTTACCAGGGCCAAGCTCAAGAAGATTTTCTACGCCTTGTTCGTGCATCAGTTCAACTGTTTCAGTCCAACGAACTGGGCTATGTAGCTGACGAACAAGCGCATCTTTGATTTTTGCAGGATCTGTCTCAGCAACCACATCAACGTTGTTGATAACTGGCAGCTGTGGTGAGTTAAATTCGATAGACTCAAGAGCTACAGCAAGTTTTTCCGCTGCTGGCTTCATAAGTGCACAGTGTGAAGGTACTGAAACAGGAAGAGGAAGCGCACGCTTCGCACCAGCTTCTTTACATAGCGCACCAGCTCGCTCTACTGCGTCTTTGCTACCAGCGATAACGACTTGGCCAGGCGAGTTAAAGTTTACTGGAGAGACCACTTCGCCTTGCGCTGCGTCTTCACACGCTTTTGCAATCGCATCATCAGCCAAACCGATAATCGCGTACATTGCGCCAGTACCAGCTGGTACTGCTTCTTGCATAAGTTGACCACGTAATTCAACCAGCTTGATGGCTTCTTTAAAGTCAATAACACCCGCACATACAAGTGCTGAGTACTCACCTAGGCTGTGACCAGCTAGGTTGGCTGGTTGCTCTAAGCCAAGTTCCTGCCATACACGCCAGATTGCAACAGATGAAGCTAGCAAAGCTGGTTGAGTACGGAAAGTCTCGTTTAAATCTTCTGCAGGTCCATTTTGAACAAGCGCCCATAGATCGTAACCTAGTGCGTCAGATGCTTCTGCAAATGTTTGTTTTACTACGTCATATTGTTCGCCTAGTTCTGCAAGCATACCTACAGCTTGAGAACCTTGACCTGGAAATACGATAGCAAACTTGCTCATGTTGTTTTCCTTTAAGCAAAGTAAAAAGAAATAAGATGCACCAAGTGCACCTTAAATTTTGAATTCTTGTGAAACTTAGAACTTCACAAGGGCCGAGCCCCAAGTGAATCCGCCGCCAAACGCTTCAAGAAGCAGAGTTTGACCGCGTTTAATACGACCATCACGTACCGCTTCATCTAGTGCTGTTGGCACAGTAGCAGCTGATGTGTTGCCGTGTTTATCAAGTGTAATCACGACTTGGTCTAGTGACATCGAAAGTTTCTTCGCTGTCGCTGAAATAATGCGGTAGTTCGCTTGGTGCGGCACTAGCCAGTCTAGTTCAGACTTATGCATGTTGTTGGCTTCAAGCGTATCTTTTACTAGTTTCGATAGCTGAGTGACAGCGACTTTGAATACTTCGTTCCCAGCCATATGAAGCCATTTATCCGCATCTTGCCCCCGCACAGGTACAGGTAGGCTTAGAAGCTCTCCGAATTGACCATCCGAGTATATGTGGGTAGAGATAATGCCAGGCTCTTGGCTAGCGCCTACGACAACGGCTCCGGCACCATCACCAAATAGGATGATGGTTGAACGGTCTGTCGGATCACACGTTTTAGACAAAGCATCTGAACCAATCACAAGTACGTTTTGGCACATACCAGATTTGATATGTTGGTCTGCAACAGATAATGCGTACACAAAACCAGAACAAGCAGCGGCTAAGTCAAAAGCTGGACAACCTTTAATGCCAAGCTTTGCCTGCACCTGACACGCAGATGAAGGGAAAGTATGGCTACTGCTCGTTGTGGCTACGATAATCAGGTCGATATCGTTTTTATCAATACCCGCCATATCGATAGCGTTTTCAGCTGCGTAGAATGCCATGTCTGCTACAGTTTCGTTTTCTGCAGCAATTCGACGCTCTTTAATACCCGTGCGAGCAACGATCCACTCATCACTTGTATCTACCATTTTCTCTAGATCTGCGTTTGTACGCACCTGAGATGGCAGGTAGCTGCCAGTACCTAAAATTTTGCTATACATGAAGACTAATAATGCCTCTCGAGTAAAACCGCTTCCAAACGATCGCTAATACGGCTTGGTACTTGTCGTTTGACCTCGTGTACTGCCTCGCCAAGTGCATTGACAATCGCAGATACATCCGCACTTCCATGGCTTTTTATGACAATGCCGCGCAATCCTAGCAAACTTGCGCCGTTATACTGGTCGGGGTTCAGTGTTTTTAGTTCATTAAACAGCCTAGAAAACAACTTTCTAGCTATCCAACCCTTTATCGTTGATGCCATTATGCTGGTTTTAATTTTTTCGATAAAAAGTTGAGCTGTTCCCTCACTGGCTTTTAAGCATACGTTGCCGACAAATCCATCACAAACAATGACGTCCGCAACATCATGCAAAATTTGATTACCTTCAATATAACCGACAAAGTTAATCGCATCGGTCTGAGAAAGCATTTCTGCGCAACGTTTGACTAAATCGTTACCTTTAATCTCTTCTGCGCCAATATTGAGTACAGCAACGCGAGGAGGACGACCCAAGTGTTCTTCAGCTAATGCACTGCCCATTACAGCAAATTGGAACAAGCTATCAGCATCGCACGATACATTCGCCCCCAGATCTAGCATCCAAGTGCGCTTTCCGGTAATCGTCGGTAAAGCGGAAACTAAAGCAGGACGTTCAATGCCAGGAAGTAACTTAAGAATGAAACGCGATAGTGCCATTAATGCACCGGTGTTGCCACCACTAACACAAGCATCCGCTTTCTGCTCAGAAACCAAATCGATAGCCATACGCATAGAACTATTTTGGCTATTACGTAACGCCAATGAAGGTTTTTCTGAGTTCGAGATAACTTTCTCGCTGTGAAGAATAGTCAAGCGGGAACTGGTCGAGGTACCGAGTTGAGATAATTGAGACGTGATCAGAGATTGATCACCAATAAGAATCACTTTTAGCTCTGGGAAATGAGACAGTGCCTGCACGGCGGCAGGCACTGTTACGCGTGGACCGAAATCCCCGCCCATTGCATCAAGTGCAACGGTAATACTTTGCAAAGGTTCAACCTTACTTGTTGATAACCTTTTGACCACGGTAGTAACCTTCAGCAGTTACATTGTGGCGTAGGTGAGTTTCACCAGAAGTCGCGTCTACAGATAGAGCAGCTGTAGTTAGCGCATCGTGTGAACGACGCATACCGCGCTTAGAACGAGTTTTACGGTTTTTCTGTACGGCCATTGACCCTACTCCTATACTATTGGGTTAAAAACCTGAAGAAGAATCGGCTACCACACCTATTACTTTTTCAGACTTTTCAAAACGTCGAATGGATTCGGTTTTTCTTCCTCAATTTCTTCAGGAATCTCACCAAAAACCATGTTATTTGAATCAACGCTACAATCCGCTTCATCGTGCATCGCAATTTGAGGTAATGCTAAGATGAACTCGTCTTCAACAAGTTGTATGAGGTCTAATTCACCATATTCATTTAGATCTACCAAATCATAAATTTCTGGTGCTTCCTGTTCTGTTTTCTCACCGTAGTAAGGAGTAGAAAGGAATTCAACTTCGCACTCATGTGCGAATACCTCATTACAACGCTGACACTCTAAATCGACTTCGATGTTAGCTTTACCAGAGATAACAACGAGTCGCTGTTCATCCATCCCAAATGACAATGAGACTTCTGCGTCGCGTTTTACGCCTTCAGTTGTTTCCACTAAGCGCTTGAAAAGACTAGCTTGGATGATGCCATCGTAATCCAATCGTTTCTGTGCAGCTTTAGCTGGGTCAACCGTTCGCGGTATTTTTACCTTTTGCATAGGGCGCGAATATTATCTTCCAAATCAAAATTAGTCAAAGAAAAAGGCAAAAAAGTTGTACTTTTTTACGCTTAACATACAGAGCATTAGCCAGAATCATTTTTGATCGATTATCCTATTGGAAATGCTCCCACGAATTGTAATTCAAAATGAAAAATTACCAACTGGTTTTAGCCTCAACCTCCCCTTTTCGTAAACAACTGCTTGAAAAGCTCTCACTACCATTCGTTTGTTTATCACCTGATTGCGATGAAACACCTTTTGACCAAGAAACGCCAACTGAACTTGTGCAGAGACTGGCCCAAGAGAAAGCAATATCTTGCCAGACGGATACAGCAAGTTTAGTTATCGGCAGTGACCAAGTTTGTGTCATTAATGGTGAAATCGTTGGCAAGCCTTTAAATAGAGATAACGCGATAAATCAACTTTTGGCTCAAAGTGGAAAAGTCATCACTTTCTATACTGGTCTTGCAGTACATAACACCGTCACAAACCATACAGAAGTCGGCTTTGATTCTTTCGAGGTGCACTTTAGAGATTTAACGCTTGAACAAATCGAACGCTACGTCGACAGGGAAGAACCTTTTTACTGCGCAGGCAGCTTTAAAGCCGAAGGCATGGGAATTTGTTTGTTTACGAAATTAGTTGGTAAAGACCCGAACACACTTGTCGGACTACCATTGATTGATTTGATTGATATATTGCATGTTCAAGGACTCGATGTCCTTTAACCCAAATACGATAAAAGGGAGCCTGTGGCTCCCTTTTGCATCCGCGAGGAAAACATGGTTACGCGTTTCTTAAACCCGCCAACACTTTTTCTAGTTTCGGTTCCATCGGTGCGTTGATTTCCATCCACTCATCATTTGATGGGTGTTGGAACTTAATGTTTGCCGCGTGTAGGAACAAACGATCTAAACCAACTTGACCTGTATAAGCATCAAAGCGGCGATCACCGTAGCGATCATCCCAAGCGATTGGGTGACCAGTGTATTGCGTATGAACTCGGATTTGGTGAGTTCGACCAGTAATCGGACTCGCCTGAATCAATGTAGCTTGTTCGAACTTTTCCAAAATCTTAAAACGCGTTTCTGACGGCTTACCATTAGGGTTAACACGAACAATACTGTTCACTTCGTTTTTGAGCAGTGGCGCGTTCACAACCTTACAACTGCTTTTCCATTGCCCCATGACAAGAGCTAAGTAAAACTTCTTTACTGTCTTTTCACGAAACTGGGCTTGCAAGTGACGAAGTGCAGAACGCTTCTTAGCAACCAGCAAAATCCCTGAAGTATCACGGTCAATACGATGCACAAGTTCAAGAAAGCGAGCTTGAGGTCGCAGAGCCCTAAGCGCTTCAATCGCACCAAACTTTAAACCACTGCCACCATGCACAGCGGTGCCAGATGGTTTGTTTAGAATCAACATATGATCATCTTCGAAGATAATCATATTTTCCAACTCAGCGACTTTGTTAAGTTTCGTACTTGGTGCGACATCGTCATCTTTTTTCTCGACGGTCACCGGTGGAATACGAACGAGATCGCCTGCTTTTAACTTGTACTCTGCTTTTATACGCTTTTTATTTACGCGCACTTCGCCCTTACGCACAATTCGATAAATCATGCTTTTAGGAATGTCTTTTAATTGGTTGCGCAAAAAATTATCAATGCGCTGACCCGCCATATCTTCGTCAATGTCGACGAACTGGACTTTTGTTCTTATTTCGTTCATGAGCCGTATTGTAAACTCAATTTCGTGCGACTTCACATTATTCTTGTCGTAAAAGAAACACTCGGTGACACATACTGGTCTAAATTTCGCCAAGCTTTTGTTTAAATTATTAAAACTCTCAATCAAGTTCTCAATTTGTTTTCTGTCCTGAACAGTTTGCACATCTCAATTGCTTATGAAACAGCCAGTTATAAATTAGAAATTTTGAGTTTAGCGGCAAATTTTCTATCGTTTGCGTGAAAGCAGATTGCTGATAGCCACGCGCACTGCTATAGTTCACAGCTGCTAAGGAAGGTTTGGTTACATTTTATTCATTACCAATCATTTATCCTCAAGCAATGTGAGTAGATCGTTGAAGGTCGAGTGCAGCATTGGCGTGAGACACATCGAATTCAACACTCTTGCCACCCTACTCCTCGCATATTCACGTTGAGTACCTACCGCCCAAATAGCGGGTCACAAGTCTACGTTTCCAACAGAAACCACAAGAGGCTTGTGATGACTGAAGTGCCCGAGAGCATCCCCTTCCAGCCGGGAGGCTGCAAAATACAAGCCATGGGATCAGGCACCGTGAAAGAGCGAAAAAACAGTGGCAAGTCGACAAGAAAGATATAAAAGAAAAGACAACGAGAATTTTCAATGAAAAGAATGTTAATTAACGCAACTCAAAAAGAAGAGTTGCGTGTCGCTCTGGTTGATGGCCAGCGACTTTTCGATCTTGATATCGAGAGTCCAGGTCATGAATCTAAAAAAGCGAATATCTACAAAGGACGTATCACACGTATCGAACCAAGCTTAGAAGCCGCATTTGTTGATTACGGCGCCGAGCGTCACGGTTTCCTCCCTCTCAAAGAAATTGCCCGCGAATATTTCCCTGAAGGTTACACCTACCAAGGTCGTCCAAGCATCAAAGAAGTGCTAACGGAAGGCCAAGAAGTTATCGTTCAAGTGGAAAAAGAAGAACGTGGAAGCAAGGGCGCAGCTCTTACTACTTTCATTTCTCTTGCTGGTAGTTACCTTGTTCTGATGCCTAACAACCCTCGTGCTGGCGGTATTTCTCGTCGAATCGAAGGTGACGAGCGTACTCAACTAAAAGCCGCATTAAGTACTTTGGAACTGCCTCAGGGCATGGGCCTAATCGTACGTACTGCTGGCGTTGGCAAGAGTGCTGAAGAGCTTGAGTGGGATTTGAATGTACTACTTAACCACTGGGGTGCAATCAAAGGTGCAGCGGACTCTAACCCTGCTCCATTCTTAATCCACCAAGAAAGTAACGTTATCGTTCGTGCAATCCGTGACTATTTGCGTCGTGATATTGGCGAAATCTTAATTGATAGCAACACCATCTACGAACGTGCAAAAGAGCACATTCAATTGGTGCGCCCTGATTTCCTTAACCGCGTTAAGAAATATGAAGGCGAAGTTCCACTATTCAGCCACTACCAAATCGAAAGCCAAATTGAATCGGCTTTCCAACGTGAAGTGCGTCTGCCATCTGGTGGTTCTATTGTTATTGACCCGACTGAAGCACTAACGTCTATCGATATCAACTCTGCTCGTGCAACCAAGGGCGGCGATATTGAAGAAACAGCTCTAAACACGAACCTAGAAGCAGCCGACGAAATTGCTCGCCAATTGCGTCTACGTGACTTAGGTGGCTTAGTGGTTATCGACTTTATCGATATGACCCCAGTTCGTCACCAACGAGAAGTAGAAAACCGTCTACGTGAAGCCGTTCGCCTTGACCGCGCTCGTGTACAAATCGGTCGTATTTCTCGCTTTGGTTTGTTGGAGATGTCACGCCAGCGCTTGAGCCCTTCTCTTGCAGAAGCAAGCCATCACATCTGTCCTCGCTGTAGCGGAACTGGTGTCGTTCGCGACAACGAATCTCTAGCACTTTCTGTACTTCGTTTAATTGAAGAGGAAGCGCTAAAAGACAACACAGCACAAGTACTTGCAGTCGTACCTGTGCCAATCGCCTCTTACTTATTGAACGAAAAACGTCGTTCAGTAAACCATATCGAACGCATTCAAGAAGTGAAAATTACGGTTGTTCCTAACTCTGATATGGAAACACCGCACTTTGAAGTTATCCGTGTTCGTGAAGGCGAAGAGTTCGATCTGATTTCTTACTTACTTCCTAAGAAACTGGAAGCAATGAAAGAAGCAGAAGGTAAAGAGCCAGCGGAAGTTGACGTAAAACCAAAACGAATTGAAGAGCCAGTTCTTAAAGGCTTTGCGGCTCCGTCTCAAACCGCACCTGCACCAGCAGCTAAACCAGCTCCTGAGGCGAAGAAGAAAGAACAAAACGTTGAACAAGAAGAGAAACCTGGATTGTTCAGCCGTCTGTTTAAAGCACTTGGTAGCTTCCTATTCGGTGGTTCTGAAGAAACAAAAGAAGAACAGAAACCTCAGGAAGAGAAAAAACCAAATCGCGATAATCGACCTAACAAACGTGATCGTAACGATCGTCGTCGCAATAGCAACCAGCGCGATAATCGTGATAACCGCGACAATCGCGATAACCGACGTCGTCGTAAGCCTCGTGATGAGCAGGCTAATGAGCAAAACGAAGCTCAACAACAAACAAATAAACCGCAAAACCGTAACCAAAAGCGTAAACCTAAAGCTCAACAGGCAGATAAAGCCCAAGAGCAGAAAGCAAACGCAAAAGTAGCGGAAAAAGGTCTGCAGCTAGCAGCGGAAGCTCGTACTGAAACAAAACCAGAAGAGAGCAAACCGAAGCAGCAAAATGCGAAAGCAGAAAAAGTGAAAGAGCGCCGCCAACGTCGCAAATTGAACAAGTCTGTACGCGTTAAGGACCAAGAAGCTATTGAGAAGAAAGCCGAAGAAACAGCGGTTAAGACTCAAGAAACGGTTGAAGCTAAAGTTGAAAAACCAACAGAAGCAGCGGTAGAGGCACAGCAAGACAACAAGCAAGCAGAGTCTAAGCAACGTCGTAATCGTCGTTCGCCACGTCACCTGCGTGCAAGCGGCCAGCGTCGTCGCCGTGGCCGTGATCGCCGCCCTAACCCGTTCCGCCTACGTAAGGGAGGTGTCGCTTCTCCTGAAATGGCTATGGGTAAAGTAATGCCACGTTACATTCCGAAACCAGCACCTAAGAAGGAAGAGCGAGTTAAGGAAGAAGCTGTAGCAGCAGTACCTACAATCCAAGGTGGCTTTGCGTGTCCAGAAATGGCAATGGGTAAAGTGATTATTCGTCGCGAGCAACCTGTCGTAACAGATGCGCCAGTTGTTGAACACAAGGTTCAAGAAACCGTTGAAGCGAAAGTGGAAGCTCCAGTAGTAGAAGCACCTGTTGTTGAAACAGTAATCGCAGAAAAAGCTGAATCGGCAGTAGTAGAAACAGCATCGGTAGAGCCTATCGTTGAAACTCCTGTAACTGAACATGCTGAACCGGTTGATGTCATTGTAGAAACGGCACCTGCTGAAGAGCCTATCGTTGAAGCAGCAAAAGAGATTGCAGCCGAAGCGCCAGTAGATAAACCAGAGCCTAAAGTCGAAGCCATTAAAGTTGCGGCTAAGCTAAACGCTAGCGCACCGATGACGAAAGCACCTGGCCCTCAAGAGCTACGCGAAATCACGGTTGCAGCAGCGCCGTTCAAAACCGAACGTTACCAAGCTAAAGGTGCAGGTAGCCAAGTGGCTAAAAACCGTGCATCGGCAGAGATGACAAAGCCTAACTTTAACTAGGCTAAATCATTACGTTCAACTGCTTAACGGCATAAATAAATTAAAGGCTACCATCTGGTAGCCTTTTTTATCTTCATATTTGCCCAAAAAATTGTTCATATAAATACCAATTCGTGATCACATTTGTACGCCATTATTCGTATCATTCTTGAACTTAATCACACTTTTCGGTAGCATGCGCCGACTCAAGTTTTCGACACCATTCTGATGCTGCTCTTTTAATACTACGGTTTACACTGCAATGTTTGATTAAAATTCAACCTTCCAGTGGCTTGTGCAAATACGAATATGTGTCGGGTTTAACTCATTGCAAAGAGAACTTAAAAACAAACATGTTCGAATTTCCCCAATTTTCTAAGCACTCCGTAAAAAATGATGTGCTATCAGGCTTAACCGTTGCGCTAGCATTGGTTCCTGAAGCTGTCGCATTTGCGTTCGTCGCAGGCGTAGATCCGATGGTCGGTCTTTACGCTGCATTCATCGTTGGTCTTATTACTTCCATTTTCGGTGGTCGTCCTGGCATGATCTCTGGTGCAACAGGTGCCATGGCAGTCGTAATGGTTTCGCTTGTCGCGACTCACGGTGTCCAGTACCTATTCGCAGCCATCATGCTCGCTGGTATTCTTCAAATTGCCGCTGGTATGTTTAAATTGGGTAAGTTCATCCGTATCGTACCTCACCCTGTGATGATCGGTTTTGTGAACGGTCTGGCTATTGTTATCTTCCTAGCTCAGTTGGGTCAGTTTAAAGCGCCAGACATCAACGGCATGCTTACTTGGCTACCACAAGACCAGATGCTGCTAATGCTTGGTTTGGTTGCGCTGACTATGGCAATCATTCACTTTCTACCAAAAATCACAACAGCTGTACCCTCTTCACTTGTTGCGATCGTAACGGTGACGGCTTTAGTGGTTGGCTTGGATCTGGAAACTCGCACTGTTGTTGACTTCCTGCGTACAATGTCTGGTGATGAAGCTGCAACACTCGCAGGTTCACTACCAACCTTCTCTATTCCTGCGGTACCATTTACACTAGAGACACTACAAATCATTCTTCCATACACGATCATTCTCGCGGCCATTGGTCTAATTGAATCTCTACTAACACTGACAGTTTTAGATGAGATGACGAATACTCGTGGTCAATCTAACCGCGAATGTATCGGTCAAGGTATGGCAAACATGACGTGTTCTGTGTTTGGCGCAATGGGTGGTTGTGCGATGATTGGTCAGTCGATGATCAACGTAAACTCAGGTGGTCGCGGCCGTCTATCTGGTATCGTTGCGGCTATCGCTCTATTGATGTTTATCTTATTCGCTTCTTCGCTAATTGAAATGATCCCACTCGCTGCTCTGGTTGGTGTGATGTTCATGGTTGTCATTGGTACATTCGAATGGGCAACATTTAAGCTAGCACGCCGCGTACCGAAGCAAGACTTCTTCGTTATTGTTCTTGTGACCGTTGTTACTGTTCTTACTGACCTTGCTGTTGCCGTAGCGGTTGGTGTTATCGTTTCTGCATTAATGTTTGCATGGCAACACGCTAAGCACATCTATGCCGACACGTGCTTAAACGAGGAAGGTTCAAAAGAGTACAAGATTCACGGCCCTATTTTCTTTGGCTCTGCGGCTAACTTCCTGGAGTTGTTTAACGCGCCTGAAGATCCAAAAGATGTGATTGTCGATTTTGCAGACTCTCGCGTGACAGATCACTCTGCAATTGAAGCCATTGAAACACTGGCTGAGCGTTACAATGCTCAAGGTAAAACGCTGCACCTTCGTCACCTAAGCCCAGATTGTCGTAAACTTTTGGACAAAGCTGGCAGCTTGGTTGAAATTAACGTGAAGGAAGACCCAAGCTACAAAGTCGCAACCGACATACTAGCGGGTTAACACGAATAAAAAGGGATGAGCTGAGCTCATCCCTTTTTCTATTGTCTTCAAGCACGGCGATTATAGCTTCTTCAAAATTGCGTCTGATGCCTCTTCGATTAAATCAAGCACCAGTTCAAAGCCATCTTCCCCACCATAATATGGGTCCGGGACTTCGTCGTAACCTGACTCAGAATGACTTAAAAATAACGATACTTTGTGTCGATACTTCAACGGACAAATATCCAATAAATCGGCCAAATTTGCTTTATCTGCGGCTAATATAAGGTCAAACTTTTCAAAGTCATCAATGGTGACTTGGCGCGCTTGCATTCCTTTAAAAGAATAACCTCGCTGCTTTCCTGCTGCCATCGCTCTTGAATCCGGTCGGTTTCCTGCGTGGTAGCCAATTGTACCTGCCGAATCAACCTCTACTTCAACGCCTAGCTTTTGAGCTTTCGCTCTTAACACTGCCTCTCCAGTTGGTGACCGACAAATGTTTCCCATACAAACAACAAGTATTTTCTTCATTTTATTCCCTGAATTATCGGTGGTTTTTCTTCACGATATGTTGGTCTATCATAGCGAGATAAATCAATGAACCCAAATTAACTTGGGCACAGCACGAAAAGGAATTGAGGAAGTATTATGTCTATCGAAGAAAATAAAGAAGCACGCCATAAAGCTCGCCAACAAAAAGTCAAAGAACAGGTAGACGCAAAAATCGCTGCTGCTCAAGAGGAAAAAGGTCTGCTACTGATCATTACCGGAAATGGTAAAGGTAAATCGACATCAGGATTCGGTACGATCGCACGCGCAGTGGGTCATGGTTTGAATTGTGCTGTCGCGCAGTTTATTAAAGGTACTTGGGACAACGGTGAGCGCAACCTACTTGAGAAACTCGGCGTTGAATTCCAAGTAATGGCAACCGGCTTTACGTGGGAAACTCAAAACAAAGCCGCTGATACCGAAGCAGCGCAAGGCGTATGGCAAGAATGTAAGCGCATGCTGCAAGACGACTCTATCGATGTCATCTTGTTTGACGAGCTAACTTATATGGTGAGCTACGGCTACATCGACTTAGACGAAGTGGTCGAAGCGCTGAGCAACCGACCTAAAATGCAGTCGGTTATTATTACTGGGCGTGGCGCACATCGAACCCTGATTGAAATGGCCGATACCGTTTCTGAAGTGAAAAATGTAAAGCACGCATTTGAATCTGGCGTAAAAGCCCTCAAAGGCGTCGATTGGTAACACTCGCAGAGTAATTTAAAAAGGGTTGGCAAAATGCCAACCCTTTTGATTTTCACGCACGGTTAGTTGAAAAGATTCTTCAATAAACCATCGACCGCATCTTTGGTTTTCTCGTCTTTGATTTTGTCCGTTAGCTTCTCTACGCCACGATCGATTTCTTTCTGAGCTTTCTGCTTCAGAACATCATCGAATACGAGCTTGAATTTAGGTTCTGCCCACTTACCAGACACATTGATTGGAATCGTGATGTCTTTCAGCTCATCTATATCTTTACCGCCCTGGCCTTCTAGGCTGCCTACAACTGACGTGCTGATAGTAAAGTCGACTGTTTCATTAATGTAGTTTGCGGTACCTTTACCACGAACACGTAACAATGGAGACTGAGCTTGCATATTATCCGTTGATACAACACCTTTGTTGAGTTTCAATGTCGCCGTCATCGCACTGAAGTCTGTTTTCTTAGCTTCATTGGTGCCTTCAACTTTTTGCCCTTTAAATTTCGCATAGTTTTCACGAATCAACTGAGCAACGTTGATGCCATTCACCGCACCGTCAGCAAAATTGATAACAACCGTACCAGATAGATTCTTCTTGATACCGGTAGGCGTGAGACTCTTACCTGTAACATTCACATCAATGTTACCTGTCCCTTCAAGTTTGTCGTTTTCAGCAACGTCTATAAGTAGCGGTTGAACTTTCACGCCTTTGATTGACTTTTTAACACTGTAAGTCGCTGGTGATTGGCGTGCATCTAACTTCGCTGTCGCTGAGATTGAGCCTTGGTACAACTTCGAACTAAAAGATGTAAGCTCAAACACGCCACGATTTACAGTGAAGCTCGTTTTTACCGCTTCCATCTTCGCATTTGCCGCTTTGAATTTGTCGATGGTAATGTCACCCTTTACATCTAACGTTTTCAACGCAGACAAATCAGGCTCAACCTCAGGTCCGGCAGGAGCACTCTCGCCACCAGAAGCAGGCTTATTACCTTCGGCAGCTTGCTTATCTAACCCTAAAAACTCATCAAGATCGATATTGGGGCTATGGAGAGCAAAGCGTACTTTAGGAATATCACCGAGTGTCACATCTGCCTTACCATCTAGGGCGATAGCATTCGCTGTTAACTTCTCTAGAACAAAACTCAGATGGTTTTTCGTTAGGTCGAAAGACAGATCAGACACCATGTCGACTTTCATCGGGGACTGAGGTAAAGCATCACCCTCAAAAGTCGATTTAAGAGTTAACTTATCCAACTGTACTTTGCTGATAGCCTTGTCCACGCTAAGTTGACCAGCACCCTGCATATCTAACTTCATACCACCAGCGACACCCTTAATGGCATAAGTCAGGTTATTTACTTTATCGAATTCAAACGTGTCTAAACCGATCGTTGCCGATTCAATTTTATTGGCAGGGTCAGAGTATGTCGCATCAAAGTTGATGTTCTTTAGCGCGTAGTTTGCCAAACCTTTTTCTAGCTTAAAGTCTGCCTGACCTTTCGCGGTGAACTTTTGGTCGTTCATTTCGCCCTTCACGCCAAAATCAGCCGTTGTCCAGTTGTCAAAAGCGAATTCGGAAAGGTTTAATGAAATATCATAAAGTTTGGTGTAACTACCGGCTTGCTTATCCTGCATTCCTAATGAACCGTTAGAAACCGTAACGCCAGCAAGATTAATACTCCAATCAGAACCAGAAGTTTGCGTTTCACCATTTTGCGTAGGCGCAGCATTGCTCTCTTGTTCTGCTTGTTGTGTTTGGGCTTTCGTCAATGCATCAATATTCTTGCTGCCATCTTTCTTGGTTTCAATGTAGAACTCAGCACCATCAAGCGTGACGTTTCCAATTTCAAGCTGTTGACTAAAAAGTGGCATAACAGAGATGTCTACACCAACGGTATCAACTTTGAATAAATTGGGTTTACTAAAGCCTTGTGGGTTTCGCAATTCTGTATGTCCCAACTCAAAGCCAATCGATGGGAAAAATTGCCAACTGATATCCCCTTCAATCACCAACTCTAATCCCGTTTGCTTTTGCGCTTGCTCAACAATAAGGGGTTTAAACTGATTCGGATTGACGAAGATGGTTAACGCTAAAATTGCGACCAAAATGACCACAATCGGTATTGCTAGAATTAAGAGCAGTTTCTTCATTTGTTTTTCCTTGCTCGAGTGTTTTTACAATTATAAGCGCAGACTCCATTTACCGCTGACAGTTCCACAAAAGCGTGAAAAGTGTCTGGTTTTAACCTGCAACTGACTAATTTAAAAACAAAAAAAGAAGTGGCACTTAAGGTGCCACTTCTTCTCTTAAAAATAAAGCGATATAGCCGTCTATAGGCTTAAGCTTTCAAAAGTCTTGCAATGTGAGCTTTTAATACATCAATTGCGATACGGTTTTTACCGCCGCGAGGAACAATAATGTCCGCATATTGCTTAGAAGGTTCGATAAACTGCATGAACATCGGACGTACTGTTTGTTGGTATTGCTTAAGAACAGACTCCATAGTTCGGCCTCGTTCTTCCACATCACGCTTAACACGGCGAAGCAAGCAAATATCTAACGGTGTGTCCATAAATACTGTCGCATGCATCAAATCACGAAGACGAGGGTCTGTAAGAAGAAGGATACCTTCTAGAATGATCACCTTTTTAGGTGTCATTGTGGTGGTGTTAATTGTTCTTGTGTGCTCAGTGTAGCTGTACTCAGGCACTTCTACTGCTTCACCACGTACCAATTTTTCTAGGTGCTCACACAGTAGGTCGTGGTCCAACGCACTCGGGTGATCGTAGTTCGTCTTTACTCGCTCTTCCATGCTTAAGTGGCTTTGGTCGTTGTAGTAGCAATCTTCCGTGATGACACCGATTTGATGATCGCCTACTTTCGCGCGAAGCTCATTATAAATAGTGCTCGCGATCAGACTTTTTCCAGAAGCAGAAGCGCCAGCAATACCTACGATGACGCATTGATTATTATCAGACATTAGTTTGCACCCGATGATGATTTCTAGTCACATAAAAAGATAAACTGCCTGATTATAGGGAGTTCACCCCATAGTTACTAGTTGGAATTAGGGTTTAGTCATAAGTTTCTGCCTGCTCAGAGGATTAACCTCCGAGCAAACGTTAAAATGTGCAATTATCAACCAACAGGCATAGTAAACTTAGTTCACCATTGTAAAGCTAATCGCATCTGGTTTTGCTTTGCCTTGCCAAAACATCGTGCTACATACGCGATCGGCAAGTTGCTTATAATACCCTGCATGCTCACTTTCTGGGCGTCTTGCTACCGTTGGCACGCCAGCGTCAATATCTTCTCGCATAGAGATATGAAGCGGAATTTGTCCTAACAATGCTAAGCCAAATTCTTGCGACATTTTTTCAGCTCCGCCCATACCAAAAATATGCTCTTTCGCGCCACATTGACTACAAATGTGATAACTCATGTTTTCCACAACACCAATAACCGGGACATGGACTTTGTTAAACATTGCCGCTCCCTTCCTTGCATCGGCAAGGGCTAAATCTTGCGGTGTTGTGACTAGCACGCTACCTGTTACCGGAATTTGTTGTGACAGAGTCAATTGAATATCCCCCGTACCTGGCGGCATATCAATCACCAAATAATCCAAATCTGGCCAATCTGTTTCAGTTAATAACTGCGACAACGCTTTTGAAGCCATTGGACCGCGCCATATCGCCGCTTCTGATTTATCCACCAAATAACCGATAGAATGAGTATAGATGCCGTGAGCAAAAATGGGTTCCATCCACTTGCCATCACGAACTTCTGGTTTAGCATCTTCTTGCCCCAACATCATAGGTACAGACGGACCATAGATATCTGCATCCAACAATCCCACTTTCGCCCCAGATTGAGCAATCGCCAACGCTAAGTTGACTGCGGTAGTAGATTTACCAACGCCACCTTTCGCAGAACTGACGGCAATGATGTTCGTAACACCCTTAACCGAGTTAGCCACTTGAGTTTCTAAAGCTTTAACTCCAAGGCGAATATTAAATGGGAATTCAGCCACTTTACCTGAGGCTTGCTGCTGTTTGATCCAGTCATGCAGTACGGTTTGAAGCTCATTACTTGCGAATGGCAACGTTATATCAATAGAACCCTGTGTCGTAATCGAAATTGCGCCATGAATATCTGCCCAGTTTTCCACCAACTGTGGATGTTGGAATTGGTTAAACCAGTGACAAAAATCTTGTTTTGAAGTGAACTGATGCATAAGCCCTCCTTTTAGATGTCATGCTACCACCGTCCAGGCTCAACCAGAACCCCAAAAAAACTAAGGCATTCCGCAGTTTGACACCTTGGAGTTAATCAGTTCATGGGGTAGTATTATCCATCAAAATTTATTTATACCTATCAAGAAAAGCGAATATTAAGTATGGCAAACGATCCAAAAAACTTTCCGTCAAGGAAAATGCTGGTAACTTGTGCCCTTCCGTACGCTAACGGTTCGATCCACCTTGGTCATATGCTTGAGCATATCCAAGCGGACATTTGGGTTCGTTACCAACGCCTACGCGGCAACACTGTAAACTTCATCTGTGCTGACGATGCTCACGGCACGCCAATCATGCTTAAAGCGCAACAGATGGGTATTACTCCTGAAGAAATGATTGCCGCAGTTAGCGAAGAGCACCAAAAAGACTTCGCTGGATTTGATATCAGCTTTGATAACTACCACAGCACACACTCAGATGAGAACCGTGAGCTAGCGTCACACATTTATCTTGAGTTGAAGAAAAATGGCTTTATCTCTAGCCGCACTATCTCTCAGCTGTTCGATCCAGAAAAAGAGATGTTCTTACCGGACCGTTTCGTAAAAGGTACCTGTCCAAAATGTAAGTCTGAAGACCAGTACGGTGACAACTGTGACAACTGTGGTGAGACTTACAGCCCAACAGAACTGATCAATCCTAAATCTGCGGTTTCTGGTGCGACGCCAGTAATGAAAGATTCAGAGCACTTCTTCTTCGACCTACCTCAGTTTGAAAGCATGCTAAAAGAGTGGACTCGCTCTGGCTCGCTACAAGCTGAAACAGCGAACAAAATGCAAGAATGGTTCGAATCTGGTTTGCAGCAATGGGATATCTCACGTGACGCACCATACTTTGGCTTCGAGATCCCTGGTGAGAAAAACAAATTCTTCTACGTGTGGCTAGACGCGCCTATCGGCTACATGGGCTCTTTCAAAAATCTATGTGACAAGCGCGACGACCTAGATTTCGACGAGTATTGGAAAAAAGACAGCTCAGCAGAGCTGTACCACTTCATCGGTAAAGACATCGTTTACTTCCACAGCCTATTTTGGCCAGCAATGCTAGAAGGTTCTGGCTTCCGCAAGCCTAACAACGTATTCGTACACGGTTACGTAACCGTAAACGGCGCAAAAATGTCGAAGTCTAAAGGTACATTTGTAAAAGCAAGCACTTACCTAGAGCACCTAGACCCTGAGTGTCTACGTTACTACTACGCTGCGAAACTAAACAGCCGTATCGACGATCTAGACCTTAACCTTGAAGACTTCACTCAGCGCGTAAACGCTGACGTTGTTAACAAGATCGTTAACCTGGCATCTCGTAACGCAGGTTTCATCGCGAAACGTTTTGAAGGCAAACTGTCTGACAACTTTGCAGAGCCTGAACTTTACAACGAATTTGTTGCTGCGGCTGACCGTATCGCTGAGCTTTACGAAACGCGTGAGTTTGGTCGTGCAATCCGTGAAATCACGGCATTGGCAGACAAAGCTAACCAATACGTTGATGAAAAAGCACCGTGGGTTGTAGCAAAAGAAGAAGGCAAAGATCAGGAACTACAAGACATCTGTTCTGTCGGTATCAACCTATTCCGCGTACTGATGACTTACCTGAAACCAGTAATGCCATCGCTAGCTGCGCGTACTGAAGCGTTTCTAAACCAAGAGCTAACTTGGGAAAACATCGCTGCTCCACTAACAGGCCACGAGATCACTAAGTTCAAAGCACTGTTCAACCGTATCGATCCGAAGAATGTTGAAGCGATGATCGAAGCGTCTAAAGAAGATGCGGCGGCAGAAATGGCGGCGAAAGAGAAAGCTGAAGCGGAAAAGAACAAGGCTAGCCAAACCGAGCTAGACAAAGAACCAATCGCTGAAGAGATTGAGTTCGATGCTTTTGCTGCAGTAGATATGCGTATCGCTCGTATCATCTCTTGTGAAGAAGTACCAAAAGCCAACAAACTGCTTAAGTTCCAATTGGACATCGGTGGTGAAACTCGTCAGGTATTCTCTGGCATCAAGTCAGCTTACAAACCTGAAGAGCTAGAAGGCAAGCTAACGGTAATGGTAGCAAACCTAAAACCTCGTAAGATGAAGTTTGGTATGTCTGAAGGTATGATCCTAGCGGCAGGCCCTGGTGGTAGCGACCTGTGGATCCTTGAGCCACACGAAGGCGCTCAACCTGGCATGCGCGTAATGTAAGTATCTTTATTGAAAAGGCTTAACTAAATCAGTTAAGCCTTTTCTCGCAGTTAAGCTTATCGATTAAGCTTGATTGTACTACAAAGAGAATTCTTCTGGACCCCAAGTAATAATCGCGCCACATGCAAGGAAAAGTACAAAGCTGATCGTGACTACAAAAGCGAGAACTCGATCAAATGTCGTTGCGTATTTTAGTATTAACTGATCATCTACAAGTGATACTTTCGCAGGCTTGCCTCGCATTAAAACTGTAGTATACATTGGGAATCTAACCCCCCAGGTATCTCTATCCCAACCGACAGGGCCATGACCATCCTTCGACATCTTTTTCTCAATCCGCTTTACCGATATACGAATAAAAAACAAGGTACTCACTAGCCAAGTGCATCCAACAATAATGTTTACAATATCAAAATAAAACACTTTGTTCCCTTTACTAGGATTTGGCTTTTCAACTAGGCTTGTATTCACCGTTCTACAGAGCCCTGCGCTTAACTGGTTTTCACTCAGTACTCTTCAGGCCCCAACCCCATTACTGCTCCCAAAGCAAGTGCCATCACGAAGCTTATTGTGACAATATACGCAAGCACTCGGTCAAAGACCGTCGCGTACTTTAGAATAAGTTTGTCTTCTACCAGCGATACTTTCGCAGGTTTACCTCGCATCAACACTGAGGCGTACATGGGAAATCTAAAACCCCACCCATTTCTGTCCCAGCCAATTGGATCATGACCATCCTGCAATATTTTTGTCTCAATCCGCTTTGCTGATACACGAATAAAAACCAATGTGCTCAGTAACCATGTCCAACCAACAATCATCACTATAAGATCGAAACAAAACACAACTACTCCTTTAAAACCAATTTACTTTAGAGCTAGTTTCATAGGTTTTTTCTGCTAAACCTTGCCCAAACCAATCACCCATTTTTGCAGCCGCATAACCAGCCCCTAAACCAACACCTATTAATACTACTACTCCAAATGGGCCAGCAGCCAAAGCGACTCCCATTCCAGATACAATCACTTTGGATGTGGTCCAAACGCCAGCAGCGTTGCTCGCACCAAACCCTGCAACTTCCATTGCTGCTCTTTTTGCCAATTTTCTCCGTTATTCTTGGCATTTCGAACATTGTTAAAGCGAACACCAGCATCAATCATGATGATCTTTTTACCCACAATACTAGAGCTTTGTTCAAGAAATCGAATTGAGCGGATGTTAGCTATAGATGTTAAATGTAACTTAGTTATATCCCTGCCACTTCGCGCGATATTGACAGCCCTATTCGGGTTGCTCCAAATGTTTCCACGGCTACTTTTAACTCGTCCTGCATAATGGGCAAGCTCTTTTATAAATTTTGCATTCAAAGAACTGTGAGCTTCTTTAACTCTATATCCAAGCTTCACAAGCTCCTTTTTCTGCGCACCACTTCGTGAGGCTGTACGTACATCTAGTAAGGCGTTTTGATATTTGAGCAAAGCTTTCCCGAAATTACTCAATCTGACTTGCTTTTCATTAACAGCAGTAGCGGCAGCACCTACTGCAGTATACTCATCGATTCCCCCCCCCCATAGTATGATTAGTAGCATCTAAAAAAGGCTTAATCTCTTTTTCATAGAGGAGGGCTACCGCTTGTTAGTTTTCATCGCCAAACTCACGTGTTAGATTGGCTACATTTCTTTTGGTTTCTTGTGACCAACTTTTTACAGTATCAAGAGCACAAGCTATATCAGGTCTCTCGCTACGCAACTTAGCTATGTTGTTCACAGAGCCTTCGTTCAGTATGAAAGGAGTACCTGCGGGAATAAAACTACCAAATATATGTGGGTTGTCCTTACGAAACTGAAGGTACCTATCCTCATCATTTGTATCGATAGGGAGCGTTATCTTTGAGTGAGTACTGAAGCATAGGTCGAATTTATTAGACAAATTAATTACCTCGAACAATCAACAAAATAGACAACTTATATCATATGAAGTGTTCGAGTATTTTAATTTCTAAACATTGTGACTTGAATCAGACTACAAAAAGTAATCAATATGTAACTCACAAAGAATAACGCGTACACCAAGCATCGACACCGAATAATCAACCATATTCACAAATTTGGTGAATCCATGCACCAACAACGACCATTCAAAAAGAACATTCAATATAACCAATTGTTTAAATTGAGTTTTTGTTTGGCATCAAAACTGCAATCTTCCTTGTTAGGTCCAAACACTAACAAGGAGTTGGTTATGTTTGTTTTGATTTCCACACTATTGTCCATCGCTATTTTAGCCGGAATATATCACTTATCTTCTAAACGAGAGCAGCAACATGCGCGCAAATATCAGCTGTTAACATTGTTGCGAGATGTTGTTCACCTTCTGAGACACCACCGAGCTGCTACTCACTACTCGCTTCAATTCCAACAAAACGATCAACAAAAATTGGACGCTCTTCATGATGCTCTGACTAACAAGCTGCATCTTTTAGTCGAAACATCACGGTTTGAAAACAAACCCATGTATCGCGTATTACAGATTAAAGTAGGGAAACTACTTGAACAATGGAATGACCATAGTGTTGCAAGAAACCAGATGGAGCATGGTAAGTTAATTCGTCATTGCTTGTTTTTGATGGATGAAGTAACCATCGCATGGCTAGCGGTTGAGCAAAGAGATGACTTGCATAATGAGTATCACATGAACTGGCAAAACATTATGGATAGCTTGGAGACCCTGACTCAGTTACGAATCAGCATTCAAGATTTAGGAGAACAAGGCGGAAATGAGCGTTTCAAAAACTATGCATCGGTCATGATGCGTAAGCTAAACCAACTAGCGGTTATCGCTCCACTTAGCATTACCTCTCCTGCTTCCACGCGCTCAATACAGACGCTAAATGAATACGTGACAGGGAGTCATGTCGACTTAACAGAAGCAGAGCTTTATGGCGTCACATCGGACTTGTCATTGACCATCTTCAATACTTACGACCATGTCCTTTCAGATGTCGTAGAGTCATTATATCTACCGTTACCCAGACTCTCACTAGCAGGATAAACGTTCCATACCTTATTATTGGTGCTTGGTTCGTCGCCGACTTATAAATAAAAACAAAAAAACCGCAGGCCTAAGGCACTGCGGTTTTCGTTTATCCAACTTGTCAGCGCTTAGCTGTCGTCTTCCGTGAAGTTCGTTGGTAATTGCTTTTTCATTTCGTTCCAGATCAACGCACTTTCCATACCATAATGACGAATCACTACTGGTAGTTGCTCACGCTGGCCACTTTCACAAGTTTCGAGCAATTGATGGTAAAACTTCAGAGCTAGCTCACGAGAAGCTGGATTTGAGAAGTAGTAGCTACCGACACGATCGTAGAGCTTCTTCAAACCATTAAAGATCAAACCGTAAATTTGATTTCCTGAATGGAATGCTAGGCGCTGGAAAAGCATATAATCGTAAAAGTTGAACGTTTTAGCAATCAAGATTTCTTGACGCTTCGCTTCATCTTTCTCGTTATCTTCTTTCACATTCTGCAGAACTTTTTCAGCATACGGCGAAGAAGCGATGAATTCGTCCCAGGAAGCCGCATTCATTAAAGCTTCACAAGATTCGATTACGTTCTTAATTGTACGCTCAGAGCTCTCTTTGTTCGCTTTAAATGCATAGCGCATAAAGATAGGACTGATGTTGGTACGTGCCGCAAGCAGATCTTCTACAATGTTTGTCGCATTATCAACGTCTAGCGTCATTAAAGTATCCAAAATATGCAGGCCAGAGGTCTCCATAAATTGGTTAACTTTCGTAGGTTTGCCGTGCTGGATAGTTAACCATCCGTCACGGGCTAGTCGTTGAAGAACCTCTCTTAAAGTCGTTCGAGTAACACCAATCAGTTCGGACAGCTCGCGCTCAGCAGGTAAAATTGAGCCTGGAGGAAAACGGCCGTTCCAAATGCTCTCGATAATATATTTTTCTGCGAATCCCGCAGGGCTTTTCGCCTTTATGACCATTCTACTTTTTATCCAATATTGATTTCTGAGGGTCGATACTACTCATCATACCACTACTTAGCGGTTTGAGAAAATTTACGATCAATAGTGGAAATGACTCCATAACATAGAGTTAATACTCTATATGTTGTGTCAATTTAAGAGGCTCTAACATGCGAGCGAAAGCAGTAAAATATGAATTTTCATTTAATTAAACAGCTCACAAATCTCGGAGAAATAAAGACAACCGTGTCACATTTTTATATTCAAAATATGAAAAATTACTTTGTATATCACAGTTAATATTCTTTCTTAATTTGCCTTTTCTCGTCACTGACCGTCATTTAAAATCCAAGAGGATTTTTTTAAGACTTTCATGGTATAGTAACGCCGTTTTGATCGCGTTATTACATTTAAAAAGTCATTTTAGTCGGTAGCATCACGTTTTGTTATTGACTAATAAATGCCTGAGTGTAGAGTTTGCGGTCGAAAGTGAGCGGTGCTTGAGTTCAGGGGAAGTAACTTGGCAAGACTACAATAAACAAAGGATTGTTGTTTTACTAAGTTATTGTTTTTAAAGACTAGTTAATAAGTCTAACAAACAGATACTTAAGCACTATTGTAGTGTCTATTCATAATTTTGTTATAAAGAGAATTATCATGCCGATATCGCTCGGAAACGCTTTTATCAAGAACTTCCTTGGTAAAGCGCCTGATTGGTACAAAGTTGCCATTATAGCCTTCTTAATAATTAACCCGATTGTATTCTTCCTAATAAACCCATTTGTAGCTGGATGGTTGTTGGTCGCTGAATTTATTTTCACGCTAGCAATGGCATTAAAATGCTACCCATTACAACCTGGCGGTTTACTTGCTATTGAAGCCATTGCTATCGGCATGACTAGCCCTGCGCAAGTTAAGCACGAATTAGTAGCAAATATCGAAGTACTGCTACTTCTGGTGTTTATGGTTGCGGGCATCTACTTCATGAAGCAGCTATTGCTGTTCATTTTTACCAAAATTTTACTTGGCATTCGCTCTAAAACCCTACTATCACTCGCGTTCTGCTTTGCTGCGGCATTTTTGTCTGCATTTTTGGATGCCTTGACGGTTATCGCCGTTGTTATCAGCGTGGCGATCGGCTTTTACTCTATATATCACAAAGTAGCGTCTGGTAACCCTATCGGTGACCATGACCATACACAAGATGACACGATCACTGAACTAACGCGTGATGACCTAGAAAACTATCGTGCGTTTTTGCGCTCTTTGTTGATGCATGCTGGTGTAGGTACTGCCTTAGGTGGCGTAACCACGATGGTTGGTGAACCTCAAAACTTAATTATTGCAGACCAAGCGGGTTGGTTATTTGGTGAATTCCTAATCCGTATGTCTCCAGTGACACTACCTGTATTTTTCTGTGGTCTCATCACTTGTGCTTTAGTTGAAAAGCTTAAAGTGTTTGGCTACGGCGCGAAGCTTCCTAATAACGTTCGTCAGATCCTCGTCGATTTTGACCGTGAAGAGCGTAAAACGCGAACAAATCAAGATGTCGCAAAACTCTGGGTTCAAGGTCTTATTGCGGTTTGGTTGATCGTTGCACTCGCTTTGCACTTAGCGGCTGTCGGCTTAATTGGCCTTTCTGTGATCATATTAGCGACCGCATTTACTGGTGTCATTGAAGAGCACTCCATGGGGAAAGCGTTTGAAGAGGCCCTGCCTTTCACTGCACTGCTTGCAGTATTTTTCTCGATCGTTGCCGTAATCATTGACCAAGAGCTGTTTAAACCAGTCATCGATGCGGTGCTTGCCGTTGAAGATAAAGGTACTCAGCTAGCTCTGTTCTATGTGGCGAATGGCTTATTATCTATGGTGTCGGATAACGTGTTCGTTGGTACGGTTTACATCAATGAAGTAAAAACTGCACTCATTGAGGGTCTCATTACTCGTGATCAGTTCGACTTACTGGCGGTGGCAATCAATACTGGTACTAACCTGCCTTCTGTTGCAACGCCAAACGGTCAAGCGGCATTCCTATTCTTACTCACATCGGCTCTCGCTCCATTAATTCGTCTGTCTTACGGTCGAATGGTTATCATGGCGCTGCCTTACACCGTCGTTCTTGCGATTGTCGGTCTGATGGGAATCATGTTCTTCCTAGAGCCTGCAACAGCTTCTTTCTACGAAGCTGGTTGGATTTTACCTCATAGTGGTGATCTGACTCCCGTAGTATCCGGTGGTCACTAAAATTTGAGTTGATTAGGAAACTTATCCACGATAAAAAGCTCTGAGTATTCAGAGCTTTTTCTATTTCAGACAGGAACAAAAACGTGACTATTTTAAATTCACTTAACCAGTTTTCAAAGGGACGTTTATCGTGGCTACTGCTTCTGCTATTCGTCGTTTTCTTTGAAGCATGCGCCCTCTATTTTCAGCACGTCATGATGCTTGCACCATGTGTCATGTGTATTTATGAAAGAGTCGCGATGATGGGAGTGGGCGTCGCTGCAATGGTTGGTATATTGGCACCCAAGAACCCAATTTTCCGCTGGCTAGGTTTGATAGGCTGGGGATTAAGTGCTTACAAGGGTTTGTTACTTGCAATGCAGCACGTTGACTACCAGTTTAATCCATCACCATTCGCGACTTGCGATTTATTCGTCACATTCCCCAGCTGGGCTCCGCTCAATCAGTGGGTTCCTTGGATGTTTGAAGCATATGGTGATTGCTCTAAGGTTGTGTGGCAGCTCCTTGATTTATCAATGCCACAATGGTTAGTAGTAATTTTTGCAGGCAATTTAATCGCTTTGGCATTAATTGTAATTGCACAATTCTTCCCTGCAAAACGCGTTAATCCAATTCGTTAATCCTACTGACGCGTAAAAATTAACAAAAAGCCGACCATCTGGTCGGCTTTTTGTTAAGTGGATAGCGCGGCGATTCGCTTTAGCCGCGTGATTGACCACAGCACTGCTTGAATTTTTTTCCGCTCTCACAAGGACAGGGATCATTGCGCCCGATACCTTTGAATGGGTTTAGGCTTTGAGCTTTATTGCCTACCATCAACTCATCCGCGCCCAGCGCGACTTCACCGACCATTAAATCAAGCTGGTCGACTAAATCTGTCAGGGCCGGTGGCGTTTCAATACCTGCGTCACGCATCTGTTGCTGCGTTGCTGGCTCATCGATCGCCAGCATCAAAGTGGTCAGTAATGCTTGCAGCATACGCTGTAATCCATCATTGAGCTCAACGTCTTGCCACTGTTCTTCAATCATTGGCCAAACAGACATAAAGCCTTCGGCAAAATCAGCAAGTTGTTCAGGTTCTTTGCCTGTTAGCTCTAGCACGGAATATTCGTTTCGTTGAATTCGGTTATGCTGCTTGTGAATTTGCTCTTCCACAGCTGGTTGAATCGCTTTGAATCCCTCACCTAATAGCGGCTCTAACCACTTTTCAGGAGCGAGTGGTTTTGTCGTCAGATTCGCAGCTAACACTGCGCCTTCGATAAATAGGCAAGATTCATCGACGTGAACTTCACCTTTTTCAATCAATGTGTATTGCATGACATCTGGTTTCCCATAAATTTGGCGGCATTATACCTCAGAGCTCAAAAGCACGTAACCTAACGTTGTGTGTTTGACTGCATTGGGCGCTTCGACTCTTTTAATGACAAACTTAACTTACATCGCTACAATCGCCCTCCTTTTTACCACCAAACTGTATTAGGCAAGCTATGCGAGTTGTACTAGGCCCAATGGAAGGCGTTTTAGATCATTTGATGCGCCAAATCCTGACCGAGATAAACGACTATGACCTGTGTGTTACGGAGTTTGTTCGCGTAATCGACCAGCTATTACCCGATCATGTATTTCACCGTTTATGCCCGGAGCTGTTGCAAGGTTCTCAGACTGCATCTGGTGTGCCAGTACATGTGCAATTGTTGGGACAAGAACCGAACTGGATGGCTGAGAACGCAATTAAAGCGGCAAACCTTGGCGCCAGAGGTATTGATATAAACTTTGGTTGCCCAGCCAAAATGGTCAACAAAAGTAAAGGTGGAGCAGCGCTACTCCAGCATCCAGAGCTCATTCACCGTGTGGTTAAAGCTTGTCGAGAAGCCGTTCCAGAAGCCATTCCCGTAACTGCAAAAATTCGTCTTGGCTGGGAGAACCCTGAAGATTGCTTTGAAATTGTCGATGCCATTCAGTCTGCTGGCGCAAATGAATTGACCGTACACGCACGTACTAAACAAGGTGGTTATAAAGCTTCTGAGATAAAATGGGATTACATCAACCAAATTCGCGAACGTTTCGATATCCCACTGATAGCGAATGGTGAAATTTGGAATTATGAAGACGGTCAACGTTGCATTGAAACGACTGGCGTTAACTCTTTGATGGTGTGCCGAGGCGCTTTCAATATCCCTAACTTAGGCAATATGGTAAAACATAACCACCAGCCAATGTCATGGCCCGAGGTGGTTGAGTTGCTCATCTATTATTCCAAGTTTGAGATGAAAGGCGATAAAGGCTTGTATTACCCAAACCGCGTAAAACAATGGTTCTCTTACTTACGTCAGGCTTATCCTGAAGCAAAAGACCTATTTAGAGAAATCAGAACGTTCAACAAAGCCGCACCAATTGTTGAGCATATTCAACGCTACCGCGATGACTTAAACTCTCAGGTTGCATAACTCCCGAACACAAAAAAGGACGAATATCTCGTCCTTTTTTGTACCTAAATCCTAGTAACAGATCTTATTTTTGCCGGTACTTTTGGCTTGATATAACTTTTCATCCGCCGCTTTAAACAATTCATCAAAGTTTTCTACTCGGCTCTCTTTACTAAACACCACACCGCCAGAGATCGTAAAGCCTTCTTTCGTTACGCGTATCGAGCGCTCATCTATGGCTTTTTTTACTCTGTCTAAAATGAGTTTAATGCCTTCTGAATCTTCGTCATAAATAGCTAAAACGAACTCTTCGCCACCAAACCTTGAGGCAACATCGGTATGGCGAATATTTTCACGTATACATTTTGCAACAAGCTGAATTGCAGAATCACCGACATCATGACCATAGGTGTCGTTGATCTTCTTGAAGTTATCAATATCGAACACTGCCAAAGCAACCTGTTTTTTTGTCATCTTATTACGCCACACGGTTTGCATACCTCGACGATTCAATAAGCTGGTCATTGGGTCTCTTGCTGCCAGTTCTTTAAAGTAACGTCGCTCGCTATGCATATTCACATAGAACAAGACGACTGTACTCAGCACGTAAATAAATAGTGCGACAATAAGGCTGTATTTTTCAAAAACCGCTAGGTTCTTAGCTTCATCCCAAAGGTTGTACTCGTAGTACATGCTGTGATTCGCACTCAATCGCTCTAATTCGACTGGTTTGATTCGTGTACTGTTTGAAGGAATGGATTGTAAATTGGAAACCAAATGAAACTGACCAACAAGACCTAGCGACGAAGCCATGAGCGTATTGATGTCAAAATCAATAGACAAAACACCTTGATGTTCTCCTTTCTCATAGACGGGTACCGTCATACTAATGACTTGACCTTCCATCGAGTCCAACACAGGCCCTGGTCCAGCCAAGGTAATGTTCACTTTATCTTGCGCGGTTTTTTGCCAAAAAGGTCGGGCTTTTAGCGTTGACAAAAGCTCTCTTGTGAAATTTTTTGCGTAGGTATCGGGTGAGGAGATAACGTAACCGCGCTTGTCAATGTAATGGATTCCAACAATGTGCGATTCAATATCGTGCAGAAATGACAATGACGGCGCAAAACCCGCCTTTTGTTCAGCTAACTGGTTAATCGTTGAACCTTGCTGACATAAGCTTTCGTCCCCTACGATCATATAATCAAGGTCAACCGCAGGTAACCCTTCACTATAAACACTTTCGAGTAATAACACATCTATAGGCCAAAGATAACAAAGCCCTTCTTTGACTAAAGAATTATGTTCTTCAAACAGTGGGTTAGCGTAATTGGTATAGTTGGTGAAGCTGTAATCTAAAGCCGTGAGTACTTTAATACCGCGAGACATTGCACGCTCGATACGCGAATACTCAGAATCGATATAGCGGTTAACCGCATCATAGTAATTTTTCGTTGTCACGAGTAAAACCACTACAAATAACGCCAGAGGAAAAAAGATGACAAATGAGAGGCTAAATCGCCTTTGGTTTACCATTGAGTACCATGCATATGAAAGGTCAATAGTCTCTTATGACTGCTATTAAATTGATACTCGTTATCTGGTGACGCATGCAATGCAGCACCAGATAACAAGAGACCAAACAAATGTGTGCGCGCTGTTTGAGACCGTTTATATATTAAAGGAGTTTAATCAATATAGAGTGTGGTGTCACTTTAGTCGCCATAATTTGCAGCTCTGTGCCGACATATTGACAGAGATATGACCTTTATAATCAAGCTGTTCTGTGTCATCTAACAACGATACAACTTGGCTAACCTCCAAGCCCAGTTGCCACATAGGTAAATCGATTGAACATTCATTACCACTGAGATTAATCATAACAACGACTGCTTCACGACCTAGTACACGTGCGTACGCCAACTGGTTGTCAGTGCAATGCAGCCATTGAATACAGCCCGACTGTAAAGGCTTACATTGTTTACGTATCTTGATCCATTGTTGGTAAAGCGATAGCCATTGTGAACTTTCGATTTCATTCCAAGGAAAACAGCGACGATTATCCGGGTCTAGACCTCCTTCTAGACCGACTTCACTCCCGTAGTAAAGACAAGGCGTGCCAACGTAAGTCATAAGCATTGCTAGCGCGATGTTCATTTTACGCTTATCACCATCAACCAGTGTGATAAACCGAGCAGTATCGTGACTATCGAGTTGATTTAGCTGCGATAGCTGATTAGAAAATGGGATTTTTGCTCTGGCTTCGTCCAACCATGCTTTAAACTCCAAACCATCAATGTTGATTGGATCGTACATAATGTCTTGTCGTGCGATAAAAGCTCGAACTGGATGAGCAAAACCGTAGTAGTTCATCGCCCCATCCTCTTGATCACCTTGCAACCACTGCGTTGCTTCAAAAAAGTGCTCACCTAACACATAAGCATTCGGGTTTACTGACTTAGTCGCATTACGAAACGCTGCCACATAATGAGCATTGTTTTTCGCGCCGTCTCCTTCGCCAAGCATATGGATTACATCAAACCGCCAGCCATCAACCAAGTACGGTGGCTTCAGCCAATACTTGATGACAGAATCTTCACTTTGGTAGATGTAGTCGCGCACCTGTTCATTTTCAAAGTTCAGAACCGGTAAGTTACCAATGCCTTTCCAACCAATGTAGTGATTGGTTTCGCCTTCGAAAAAGTAGTAATCACGGAACTTTGACTGCGGATTGCCATACGCTCCTTCTCCTTTTTGTTCTATATCAAACCAAGGATGATGCACTGATGTGTGGTTAAACACCGCGTCTAAGACAATCTTCATATTCTTACCGCGGATTTTCTCACACAGTTCAGCAAACTGATCATTGGTGCCGAACATAGGGTCAACAGTGAAGTAATCGGTGGTGTCGTATTTATGATTACTTGGTGAAGAAAAGATCGGATTAAAATAAAGCGCAGTAACGCCGAGCTGTTCAAGATAGTCCAACTTTTGCTCCACACCTTTGAGGTCGCCGCCAAAGAATTCACGCGCCCCGGTATTTTGGTGAGAGCCTACCGCGTCTCCCCACGCCTTGACGATCGATGCAGAATCATACTGAGCATAAGCGTGGCGAATATCGGACTCACTTTTACTAGCAGAAAAACGGTCAGGAAAGATTTGATAGAAAACTTGCTCTTGGACCCAGCTTGGTGGTTGATGCTCCACATTCAACTTAAAGTGGAACTCTTTGGGTGGAATACGCTTTTGTACGCCTCGTGCATCGAGCCAGTATTGTTGTCCGTCTTTGAGGAGCTTAAACACATAATGTGTGACATCTCGATCTTGATTTGGTCGAAACGATGCCTCCCATAGTAATAATTCACCAGCCGTTCCTACTTGAGCCATGTCGACCAGATATTCTTCATTGTCCGGCTCAATACGCACATAGACGGAATCAAAATCCAATGTCTCGGTTTTCAGTCTGACTGTAACTTGCTCGTCATTAAAAGCTAAACCATCAATAGTTTGACTATGAAAAATAAATGGCAGGTTCATTATGGGCACTCCTCGTCATCGGATATGCCACTATGTTATTGAAGAATTAGAGACAAGAAATCCTCCCTGCGAGTTGACATATCAACCAATTTTCCCAAGGAGGATCACACTTAGTAGGCGTAGTGACTTGTCGGATACCGCTTAGTTCAACAAAAGACTGTCATCTGCCAGCTCTTCACCACGCACTTTAGAGAACATATCCAGCAAGTCTGGTACTTGCATGTTAGCACGCTGCTCTCCAGCCACATCAAGCACAATTTCACCTTGGTGAAGCATTACGGTCCTATCGCCACATGCTAATGCGTCTTTCATCGAATGCGTCACCATCATCACGGTTAAGTCGAACTCATCGACAATACGTTTAGTTAAGTCGATAACAAACGCCGCCATACGAGGATCAAGCGCAGCCGTGTGTTCATCAAGCAATAACAACTTACTCTCCGATAACGTCGCCATCACAAGGCTAACTGCTTGTCGTTGCCCACCAGACAGCAACCCAATGCTATCGCCCAAGCGGTCTTCTAAACCAAGACCAAGGATGCTAATTCTCTCTTGGAACAGCTTGCGACGTTTAGTAGAGAGCGCCAACCCCCAGCTGCGTTTTTTACCACGCATGTGCGCTAGAGCCATGTTCTCTTCTATCGTCAGTTCACCACAAGTCCCGGCCAATGGATCTTGAAACACTCGGGCACATTGCGTCGCACGTTGGGCTACCGTCTGCTTGGTGACGTCTTTGCCATCAATGATCACCTGACCACCTATCATCGGCGTCTCACCTGTCACCGCACCAAGCAACGTCGATTTTCCTGCGCCATTAGAACCAATCACGGTAAGAAATTGATGCTCTGGAACCTCTAAAGAGACGCCTTTCAATGCACGATTTTCCAAAATCGTCCCTGGGTTGAACGTGACCTGAATGTTATTTAGTTCGATCATAATGCCTCCCCAGAACCATTTTTTGATGCCGCTTGTTTAGCATCAGTAACGCGTTGTTTCGCTCTCATGCTCTGTTTTAGCTTTGGAGCAATAAGCGCCACAGCCACCAATACTGCGGTAACCAGGTTGAGGTCTGAAGCTTGTAAACCAAACATGCCAGAACTCAAAGCGAAAGCCACTGCAAGACGATAAAGTACCGAACCGATGATGACCGCAAATACCGCAACCCAAATCTTGCGCCCGGGAATAAGGGTCTGCCCCAAAATCACAGCAGCCAAACCAACGACAATGGTGCCCACGCCAGAGGTCACATCCGCAAAGCTGTTCGTTTGTGCAAACAACGCGCCTGCGAATCCCACAAACCCGTTGGATAAAGCCAAGCCAAAGTAGGTATAAAAGCCAGTGCTAGCCCCTTGCGCAGAAACCATACGCGCATTCACACCCGTGGCTCGTAAACCAAGACCAAAGTCGCTGTTCAGCAGGCGAATGACAAAGAAAGCGGACAGAAGAACTAAGACCCCAACAACCAGAGGGCGAATAAACATCGCATCGCCCAATGCTTCAAACGGAGTGAGAATAGTATCCTCTCCAAGCAACGCCATATTAGGTTTGCCCATAATACGAATATTAATTGAAAATGCAGCTATCATGGTAAGAATGGAAGCTAACAGGTGTAAAATACCACACCGAACAGCCAGAAAAGCGGTTACCCACCCCGTCATACTACCAGCTATCATCGCCATTATTGTCGCAAGCCAAGGATTAATACCTGCGACAATCGCCGTTGCAGCCACCGCCGCTCCCATTGGAAAGCTGCCATCCACACTCAAATCGGGGAAATCGAGAACACGGAACGTAAGATACACACCCAGAGCGACTAGGCCATAAATCAAGCCAATTTCGAGTGCGCCAAAAAAAGCAAATGCAGACATAACTGCTCCTTTCTGCATACTCAGGCTGGCTAATACCAACCTGAACGTAAGACTTCTAACGTATACTCCCCTTCTTCTCTAGCAGAATGCTTTACACGAGAAATCTGGCGAGTATCAATTTTGGGGCAAGCCTCTATCAACGTGACAGGCTTAACCCCAAAAAGCGTTACTTATTGCATGCTTGTCGCACGTTCAATCACAGAACTTGGCAGCTTGATACCGAGCTTAGATGCTGCGCTTTCATTAATTACAAGGTCAGAGCCCGTCGCGACTTTTACATCCAGCTTGCCTGGTTCTTGACCATCAAGAATCGCCGCCACGTAATCCGCGGTTTGTACACCAACCTGGTAGTAGTCAAAACCTAAGCCTGCAATTGCACCCTTTTCGACATACGACGTCGCGCCACCAAATACAGGTTTCTTCGCTTGATTCGCTGCAACAATCATCCCTTCAATCGCACTTGCAACTGTATTGTCTGTTGGGGCGTAAAGAATGTCTGATTTCGCTGCAATCGCTTGAGTCGCAGACTGAACATCAGCACTTTTTAGTGCGGTCGCTTCAACCACTTGTATGCCTTTTGCTTTTGCGCTTTCTTTTAGTAATTCAACTAAAGTCACGGCATTAGCTTCACCGGGATTAAATACAACCCCGATGCTTTTCACCTGAGGAAGAATTTCTTGGATGAGATCGACATGCTGAGCAACGGGTGAAAGATCAGACAGGCCAGTTACGTTTTTGCCTGGTTGTTCCATCGACTTAACCAATTTCGCACCAACCGGATCTGTTACCGCAGTAAAGACAACAGGAATAGAGCGAGTAGCCGACACCAAGGCTTGTGCCGAAGGTGTCGCGATGCCAACTAACACATCAGGATTTTCACCGACGTACTGACGGGCAATTTGCACCGCAATCGCTGGATTACCCTGTGCGGTCTTATAATCAAATTCTAGATTTTTGCCTTCTTCGTAGCCTTTCGCTTTCAAACCATCAAGCAATCCTTGGCGCGTCGCGTCTAACGCCGGGTGTTCGACAATCTGTGAAACTGCGACAGTTGCAGTGGCGGCCAGTACATTGGTAGAAGAGAAAATAGCAGTAGCTGATAGAACGGCAGTGGCTAATAAACGTTTCGTTTTCATCATAACTCCTTGATGTGACTTCGTCCTTGTTTCACGAGCTTTCAATATGTGTATCGACTCGTGAATTCAAATGTTTGAAGGCGGTATTGTTGTGTTCATATAACTGTGCACTTCTTGCGCATCTTGTTTTTATTATTACTACTAAGTCTTAGTAAAGAAAAGAAAGATTTAACACTAAAGCAACATTTGTGATCGGGGGGACTTCTTCATCCGGAAAGAATCTTTGGTAAACAAAGCTTCGCTCGCTTCATCAACGACCGTCAAAGTAGGTAATAGAGGCAGGATCAAAAATGGAGCGGCCAGTGCACACTCCATTTCAAACAATTTAAATTAGAACCAACGCTCTAATGACGATTTATCGAGCTGGCGAAACGCTCGGTTCAGTATTATCGCAAGCTCTTTGTAACGAGGGCGAGCTTTGACAGGCTCTAATGCAAAACCTGTTTCCACAATTTTTTGATGCAACTCCCGATACCAAGAGGCCAAAGAAGGCGGCAATTTCGTGTTGGATCGAGCACCAAGCCACCAAATGCCTTGAAGTGGCAAGCTAATCGCAAACAAGGCAACAACAATGGATTGAGGTAACGCGTGGTAATTGTTGAATGCCATTTGAGTGAGTACGCTGATCGCAGCAACGGCCGGCATGACTTTAATGCCAAAGCGAGTCGCCTTAATGATACGCTGTTCCGGAAATATGGCGCTTAGCTCTTTACGAACTGGCCAGATCTCCATGTAATTCTGGCCATCTTTCAGGCTATGGATCAATCCGACTTTATTACTCATACCGCTCTCTCACTAAAAAATAGTTGAACATTTCAACTGAAGGTACAAAAAATTGATGAAAGTTAATATTCTTTCAAATTTTTTTTGTTATCATTGCTTATTATCGCTATCCTTTGCAGACCCTCAATCTCATTGTTGCTGTTATTTACAATTTAAGCAACTCCGAGATATCTATCTGCACGGATCGCATCATAGTGATGGAAGGGTTCATCACTATTTCTTTATATGGAATTAGAACAATTTTTGACCAGGATTAGTACGCAGCCTTCTGGGTATCGGCTATTCTTGTGATTAATTTTTCATTCTTTAACTGATTTTTTATCAGACGAATAACAGGTAGTCATACATGTCTAAGCTAGTTTTAGTTTTAAACTGCGGTAGTTCTTCTCTTAAATTTGCCGTTGTTGATGCCGAGAACGGCGACGAGCACTTGTCAGGTCTTGCTGAGTGTCTTCACCTTCCTGAAGCTCGCATCAAGTGGAAACTTGATGGCAAGCACGAAGCTCAACTAGGCAATGGTGCAGCTCACGAAGAAGCACTAGCGTTTATGGTAGAAACTATTCTTGCTTCTAAGCCAGAGCTTAAAGCTAACCTAGGCGCAATCGGTCACCGTATCGTTCACGGCGGCGAGCAGTTCACTCAATCTGCACTAATTACTGATGAAGTTCTAAAAGGTATTCAAGACGCTGCAACATTTGCACCTCTTCATAACCCTGCTCACATCATCGGTATCGAAGCGGCTAAGAAAAACTTCCCAGAGCTGAAAAACGTTGCTGTATTTGACACTGCGTTCCACCAAACTATGCCTGAAGAGTCTTACCTATACGCTCTTCCATACAACCTATACAAAGAACACGGTATCCGTCGTTACGGCATGCACGGTACTTCTCACTTGTTCATCACTCGTGAAGTTGCAGGCCTACTAAACAAACCAGTTGAAGAAGTAAACATCATCAACTGTCACCTAGGTAACGGCGCATCTGTATGTGCGATCAAGAACGGTCAATCTGTAGACACTTCTATGGGTCTTACTCCACTTGAAGGTCTGGTAATGGGTACTCGCTGTGGCGACATCGACCCTGCTATCGTCTTCCACCTACACGACGCTCTAGGTTACTCTGTTGATCAAATCAACACGATGCTAACTAAAGAATCTGGTCTTCAAGGTCTAACTGAAGTGACTTCTGACTGTCGTTTCGTTGAAGACAACTACGGTCAAAAAGAAGAAGCAACACGCGCAATGGACGTGTTCTGCCACCGTCTAGCTAAATACGTTGCTGGCTACACTGCTTCAATGGAAGGCCGTCTAGACGCAATCACTTTCACTGGCGGTATCGGCGAGAACTCTGGCCCTATCCGTGAAATGGTTCTAAACCGTCTTGGCATCTTCGGTATCGAAGTAGATAGCGAAGCTAACCTTAAAGCTCGCTTCGGCGGCGAAGGCGTTATCACGACTGAAAACAGCCGTATCCCTGCAATGGTTATCTCTACTAACGAAGAGCTAGTCATCGCTGAAGACACTGCTCGCCTGACAGGTCTTTAATTGAATTCCTGGCTAGCCACTCGGCTAGCCAGTTTTCATTCAAACGAATTTCTTAGGGGCTCAACTCCTATTCTTCGAGCTTCATGGAATAAGAGTTGAGCTTTTATCCCCCAAATAGCTAAAGGTACTCTACGAATGTCTCGTACTATTATGCTTATCCCTACTAGCGCAGGCGTTGGCCTAACAAGCGTTAGCATGGGTGTTCTTCGCGCTATGGAGCGTAAAGGCGTTAAAGTTTCTTTCTATAAGCCAATCTGTCAGCCACGTTCAGGTGGTGATCAGCCAGATCTGACTTCAACTATCGTTGGTCGTAACAGCGATATGAAGATCGGTGAACCAATGGCGATGTCTGTTGCTGAAAGCCTAATCGGTAACGACAACATGGACGAGCTGCTAGAAACCGTTGTTGAACGTTACAACCAAATCAACAAAGACGCAGACGTTACGCTAATCGAAGGTCTTGTACCTACTCGTAAGCACCCATTTGCAAACCAAGTAAACGCGGAAATCGCGGCAACACTTGGTGCAGAAATCGTGCTAGTTGCGACTCCAGGTACTGATAACCCTGCGCAACTGAAAGAGCGTATCGAAGTAGCATGTTCTAACTTCGGCGGCACTAAAAACAAAAACATCTCTGGTGTTATCATCAACAAGCTAAACGCTCCTGTTGACGAAGCTGGCCGTACTCGCCCTGACCTATCTGAAATCTTTGACGATGCAGACAGCGCGAAACAAAACGAATTGAAAGTGATGGAAATTTTCAACACTTCTCCAATTCGTGTTCTAGGTTGTGTGCCATGGAGCATTGATCTGATTGCGACTCGTGCAATCGACATGGCTAAACACCTGAAAGCAGATATCATCAACGAAGGTGACATCAACACTCGTCGCATCAAGAGCATCACTTTCTGTGCACGTTCTCTGCCAAACATGATTGAGCACTTCAAACCGGGCTCTCTACTTGTTACTTCTGCAGACCGTCCTGATGTTATCGTTGCTGCTTCTCTTGCTGCAATGAACGGTGTGGATATTGGTGCAGTACTGCTAACTGGCGGTTACGATATCCCTAGCGAAATCGAAGGCCTATGTAAACCAGCATTCGACACTGGTCTACCTATCTTCAAAGCACAAGGTAACACTTGGCAAACGTCTCTAAACCTACAGAGCTTCAGCATCGAAGTGCCTGCAGACGATAAAGAGCGTATCGAGTTCATCAACGAACACGTTGCTGGCCACATCGACGGTAACTGGATCGAGTCTATGACTGAAGGCACTCAGAAGTCTCGTCGTCTAAGCCCACCAGCGTTCCGTTACCAGCTAACTGAACTTGCTCGTAAAGCAGGTAAGCGTATCGTTCTTCCAGAAGGTGACGAACCACGCACAGTTAAAGCAGCGGCAATCTGTGCTGAACGCGGCATTGCAGACTGTGTACTTCTAGGTAACCCAGATGAAATCCGTCGCGTAGCGGCTCAACAAGGCGTTGAGCTAGGTACTGGTGTAACCATCATCGATGCAGATGCTGTTCGTGAAAACTACGTTGCTCGCCTAGTTGAGTTGCGCGGTGCGAAAGGCATGACTGAAGTTGTGGCTCGTGAGAAGCTACAAGATTCAGTATTCCTAGGCACAATGATGCTTGAGAACGACGAAGTTGACGGCCTAGTTTCTGGTGCTGTTCACACTACGGCGAACACTATCGTTCCTCCGTTCCAAATCATCAAGACGGCACCAAATGCGTCTATCGTATCTTCAGTATTCTTCATGCTTCTGCCTGATCAAGTACTGGTTTACGGTGACTGTGCAATCAACCCAGATCCAACTGCTGAACAGCTTGCTGAAATCGCTATCCAATCTGCCGACTCTGCAGCAGCATTCGGTATCGAACCACGCGTTGCAATGATCTCTTACTCTACTGGTGAATCTGGTAAGGGTGCAGACGTTGATAAAGTACGTGAAGCAACAAAACTGGCTCAAGAGAAACGTCCTGATCTTATCATTGACGGTCCTCTACAGTACGACGCTGCTATTATGGAAAACGTTGCTGCTTCTAAAGCACCAAACTCTCCAGTTGCAGGTAAAGCGACAGTATTTGTATTCCCAGACCTAAACACGGGTAACACAACTTACAAAGCGGTACAACGTTCAGCTGACCTAGTATCTATCGGTCCAATGCTGCAAGGTATGCGTAAGCCTGTAAACGACTTGTCTCGTGGCGCGCTAGTAGACGACATCGTGTACACCATCGCTCTAACAGCTATCCAAGCAGACCAAGAAGCTAAATAATAGCTTCTTACATCTAGTTGGATATAGATACAAAGCCCTCGATTCGTCGAGGGCTTTTTCTATTGCTGGCCAGAACACTTATTTATTTTTTATACCAATCACTGCACAACCTATAATTACTGGTGCACAAAGCTTTTCTCCCTATCGCCCTCCATACCTAATCGACATTGCTCGTGCTTGTTCTTACACCGATTGACCCACTCCCCAAAATGCATTGGCTCCAAAGCAGCACGGTCCCTGTTCAATTTATCGACATTATTTACGTTTTAGCTAAACTTTTTTGCTAGGAAATACGTAAAAGCTACTGCAATGCACAAACTCATTGACTGCTAAGGAATATATATGAAGGATTTCATCAATACATCACTGATAAAGTTTGGTTTAGCTGCGTTTCTGATTAGTTTTTCTTCATTCAGCTTTTCCGCCCCGAGTATTAAAGGCGTCGATCAAGATATGTCCGGAGGAACGGTGACCGCTGAAATGGCTCATGCTGATGACAATGGGTGGATGGTTGTCCACCGAACAGACGAATCAATGAAGCCTGGTCCTATTATCGGCTACGCTCCGTTAAAAATGGGAAAGAATGAAAACGTAAATGCAATTTTGATGGAACCAGTAGAATCAGGCGATATGCTGATGTTAATGGTCCACGGAGAGAAAGGTGGCATGAAGACTGGTGTGTTTGAGTATACGCTCGGCGCTAAAGAGGACGGTCCTGTAAAAGTGGACGGAAAGCTAGTGATGGACATCGTACGCGCTAAGTAAGGTGACGATGAATGAAAAAGTAAACTTCCTACTCCCGGTATTTAGATGACACAAAAGTACTTAACGGCATTGCTAACCGTTAAGTACTTTTTCATTTGCGATGGAAGCAGCAAACTAGCCAACCCTTTCTCTTCCATGAGGAGTATTTATGTCTAAATCAGGCCCTTTTGGTACAACTTGCGTCGGATTAATCCCAGTGTGGCTGAAGTAGTAGTGGCGTTTAATGTGATAGAAATCCGTCGTTTCTTCGACGCCTTCAACTTGATACAACTCTTTTAAGTAGCCTTGTATATTTTCGTAGTCTGCGATGCGCTGCTTGTTACACTTGAAATGCCCCACATACACCGCATCAAAACGAATAAGAGTCGTAAACAAACGCCAATCCGCCTCAGTAATTGTGTTCCCTGCTAAGTAACGATGCGTCGCTAGGTGAGCATCGATTTTATCTAACGCATTAAACAAAGAATCAAACGCTTCTTCATACGCCTCTTGCGTAGTCGCGAAGCCACAACGATACACTCCGTTGTTGACATTCGGATAAACAAAATCGTTCCACTCATCAATAACGTGTTTTAGATGTTCTGGATAGTAGTCGTCGTGATTCCCTGTTAACGCATTGAACTCCGAGTTAAACATACGAATGATCTCTGACGACTCGTTCGACACAATAGTATTGGTCTTTTTATCCCAAAGTACAGGCACGGTTACGCGGCCCGTGTAATCGGGTTTGGCCTGCGTGTAAATTTGATACATGCGCGTGTGACCAAACAATGGCTCAGGAAGCCCCATTTGCCAACCTTGGCTGAGCATATCAGGACAAACGACCGTGACATCAATATGTGGTTCTAAACCTTTCAGCTTGCGGAAAATGAGGGTTCGATGTGCCCAAGGACAAGCAAGAGAGACATACAAATGGTATCGACCGGACTCTGGCGTAAACTCCGCATCAGGGTCGTTTTTAACCCAGTTACGGAATCCGGCATCTTCGCGCACAAATTTGCCACCATTTGATTTTGTGTCATACCAGACATCTTGCCAAACACCTTCAACCAACTTACCCATGATTGCTCTCCTCTCGTTCTGTTTGTGTCTATATTAGCGTTTCCTATCAAACAGAGAATCATCGAACTTAGGACATCATGTTCAAGAAATTCGAATGTATAAATCAGACACATAAAAAAAGCGCGACCCGATGAAGGTGTCGCGCTTAAGCCCGTCACAGGCTGAATTTATACACTAACGTGTAAACAAGATACCGCGTGAACGTCATTACCTAAAATGGTTGGCTTTGTCTTCGCACACTCTTCGGTTGCTTGTGGGCAACGAGTGCGGAATACACAACCCGACGGTGGGTTGATAGGTGAAGGAAGATCACCCTCTAGCATTTGGATTTTCTTATTGCGCTCAATATCCGGGTCCGGGATCGGAACCGCAGACATCAGCGCACGCGTATATGGGTGCTTAGGATCAGCAAACAGAGCCTCGGCCTCGCCAAGTTCCACGGCATTACCTAAATACATAACTAAAACGCGATCTGAAATGTGTTTAACGACAGACAAGTCATGCGCAATGAATACCAGAGAAAGCCCTAACTCTTTTTGAATCTCTTTAAGTAGGTTAACCACCTGAGCTTGAATAGATACATCAAGCGCCGATACTGGCTCGTCACAAATGATCATCTTAGGCTTAAGGATAAGCGCACGCGCTATCCCGATACGCTGACACTGACCACCCGAGAACTCGTGTGGGTAACGGTTAATCACGTTAGGTAATAGGCCAACTTTCGCCATCATCTCTTTAACGCGATCTTTCACTTCCTGCTTAGACAGTTCTGGATAGAATGTCTCAAGAGGTTCAGCAATGATATCACCAACAGTCATACGCGGATTCAGCGATGCCAATGGGTCTTGGAAAATCATCTGAATTTCTTTACGCGTCTCACGGCGCTGAACGCTTTTCATTTTAGTAAGGTCTTGACCCAACCAAACTACTTGGCCGTCAGTAGCTTCAACCAGACCAATGATGGCACGAGCAAACGTCGATTTACCACAACCTGATTCACCTACTACACCAAGCGTTTCCCCTTCGTATAGTCGAACGTTCACGCCATCTACCGCTTTCAAGCTCGAAGGCTTTGACCACGGCCATGCCGACTTTGAGGCAATGCTGAAGTGAACTTTCAGCTCAGAAATGTCCAGAATTAGTTTTTTGTCTACTGCGTTCATTTGTTCCAAGCCTCCCATTCAGAAAAACATGCACGCTGACGACCATCACCAAATGGTGTCAGAATTGGCGCCTCGCGCTTACAACGATCCATCACACGGTGACAGCGCTCTTGATAAGGGCAGCCCGGCGGTAGACGAAGCAAGTTTGGTGGATTACCAGGAATGGTCGGCAGAATTTCACCTTCAGTATCGAGGCGAGGAATCGCCTTCAGCAGCCCCTCCGCATAAGGATGGCTTGGATTGTAGAAAATTTCGTTTACGTTACCGTACTCCATAGTACGGCCTGCATACATCACCAGCACCTTGTCACACGAACCTGCAACCACACCAAGGTCGTGCGTGATCATGATGATCGCTGTGTTGAACTCAGATTTCAGCTCATTCAACAAGTCCATGATCTGTGCTTGTACCGTCACATCAAGTGCTGTTGTTGGCTCATCGGCAATAAGCAGTTTAGGACGACATAACAACGCCATCGCGATCATTACACGCTGACGCATACCGCCTGAAAACTCATGCGGGTACATCGTGATACGCTTACGCGCTTCAGGGATTTTTACCGCTTCCAGCATGCGTACTGATTCTTCAAATGCTTCCGCTTTGCCCATGCCTTTGTGCAGCATAAGCACTTCCATCAACTGATCACTCACTTTCATGTAAGGGTTCAGTGATGTCATTGGGTCTTGGAAGATCATTGCGATCTGTTCCGCACGCACTTTGTTCAGTTCTTTTTCTGGTAAGTTTAGGATTTCTTTGCCTTCAAACTTTGCGCTACCAGAAATAATACCGTTCTTAGCCAAAAGGCCCATGATTGCGAATACGGTTTGAGATTTACCTGATCCCGACTCTCCAACGATACCTAAGGTTTCGCCTTGGTTGAGAGAGAAGTTCAAATCGTTTACTGCGGTTACGATACCATCTTGCGTGGTGAATTCGACGCGCAGATCTTTGACATCTAATAAGCTCATCATTGCTTCCTTAATCTTATCTTTTAATTATCTGTCTTTTGGATCCAGCGCATCGCGCAGGCCGTCACCAACGTAGTTGAAGCAGAATAGCGTCACAACCATGAACACTGCTGGGAATGCCAGCTGCCAGATTGCTACTTCCATTGTCTGTGCACCTTCTTGTAGAAGAGCGCCCCAACTTGTCATTGGTTCCTGAACACCAAGACCAAGGAATGATAGGAATGATTCCGTTAGAATCATACTTGGGATAAGCAGCGTAGAGTATACCGCTACAATACCCAGTACGTTCGGTACGATATGACGAGTAATGATTTTCCAGTTGCTTACACCACACACATGTGCCGCTTCGATAAACTCCTTGCTACGTAGACTAAGAGTCTGACCACGTACGATACGCGCCATATCTAGCCATGCGATAGCACCAATCGCAACGAAGATCAGCATGATGTTACGACCGAAGAATGTTACCAGTACAATCACCAGGAACATAAACGGTACCGCGTATAAAATTTCTAGAATACGCATCATTACGCGGTCAACTTTACCGCCGATGAAACCAGATGCTGCGCCGTAGAGCGTACCAATCAGTACCGCTACAAATGCCCCCATAACACCTACCATCAACGAAATACGACCTCCAATTAGCGTACGCACGTATAAATCACGGCCTAAGCTGTCAGTACCAAACCAATGGTCAGCATTCGGTGCAACGTGCATCGCGTACCAGTCAGTATCATCAAATGTGTACGGTGCGATCATTGGCAGGATAATAACCGCCAACGTCATTAGAACAAGAAGGAATAAGCTCACCATCGCCGCTTTGTTGCGCATGAAACGGATACGAGCATCTTGCCAAAGACTGCGACCTTCAATCTCCAAGTTTTCGGAGAATTTCTCAATCGCTTCTAGGTTTTCTTTTTTCGTTAACATAACCAAACGTCCCTGTTAGTAGCGAATTTTCGGGTCAATCATTGCAAGTAAAATATCTACAATCGCGTTGAATAGAATAAATAGGAAACCAATCAGAATGGTTACCCCCATTACTAGCGAGTAGTCACGGTTAAACGCAGCGTTAACGAATAGTTTACCAATACCAGGCAGACCAAAAATGGTTTCGATAACAACGGAACCGGTGATGATACCTACGAAAGCTGGACCCATGTAAGAAACAACAGGGAGAAGTGCCGGCTTAAGAGCGTGTTTGATAATGATGTAACGGTAACTTAGACCTTTAGCACGTGCCGTACGAATAAAGTTACTGTTTAGGGTTTCGATCATCGAACCACGCGTGATACGAGCAAAGGTAGCAACATACAGTAGCGACATACCAATAACAGGAAGCACTAAATACTGCCAGCTACCATCTTGCCAACCGCCCGCAGGGAAGATATTCCAGTGAAGCGAGAATATGTAGATAAGCGCAGGCGCCAATACAAAGGATGGCATTACGACACCAAGCATCGCAGTCGACATAATGGTGTAATCAATCCAAGTATTTTGCTTGAGCGCAGCAATGGTACCGACGGTAACCCCCATTATCAAAGTAAAGATAAAGGCGATGAAGCCCACTTTAGCCGAAACAGGTAAGGCAACCGCGATCAGCTCGTTTACTGAGTAATCAAGGTATTTAAATGACGGTCCGAAATCACCTTGGATAACATTGGTCAAATACGTGGTGTATTGTTCAAATACAGGTTTATCCAAGCCATATTTAGCTTCGATATTTGCCATTACTTCGGGTGGCAATGGACGCTCTGTCGAGAAAGGGTTTCCCGGTGCAAAGCGCATAAGAAAGAAAGATACGGTGATCAAAACCAACATTGTTGGGATCGCCTCAAATATCCTTTTTGCGATGAATTTAAGCATAAACTCACTCTTTCAGTCTGTGACAGTTAAATTAAAGAAGTCGTCCAATTCTTTTGGACTAAAGATAGGCGCTACATGCAATTTCTCACATGTAGAGCCTCATTTTTATAGTTCTATCGAGTTACGAATTACTCTGTGATGTAGAGATCTTTAGAGTAAATCTTGTCTTCCGCGTTATTTACTGGGAAGCCACCAACTTTCGGTGATAGTAGACGTGATTTCACGTACTGGTAGATAGGTGCGATTGGCATATCTTTTGCCATCAACTTCTCTGCTTCTAGGTAAAGTGCTTGGCGCTCTTCGTCAGAGGTTGAAGCAAATGCTTTGTTCATGATCGCATCGTACTCTTTGCTGTCGTAGTGAATACCACCAGTAGTGTTATTACTCATCATCAGCGTTAGGAAAGATGAAGCTTCGTTGTAGTCGCCACACCAACCTGCACGAGCAACCTCAAAGTTGCCAGAATCTTTGGTAGATAGGTAAGTTTTCCACTCTTGGTTTTCTAGCGTAACGTCTAGACCAAGCGTCTTCTTCCACATTGAACCCAGTGCAACCGCAAGTTTCTTGTGGTTCTCTGATGTATTGTATAGAAGGTTAAATTCAAGAGGGTTGTCTGCGCCGTAACCCGCTTCTTCCAATAGACGCGCAGCTTCTGCGTTACGCTCTTCTTGCGTCATTTTGCCGTATGCAGGGATTTCTGGGTTGAAACCTGCCGTAATTTCAGGTGTTAGGAAGTAAGCTGGCTTTTGACCTTGACCTAAAATCGCATCAGTCACAATGTTACGGTCAATCGCATAAGAAATCGCTTTACGCACACGAACATCATCAAACGGCTTTTTCTTCGTATTGAAGATGTAGTAGTAAGTACATAAGTTACCGGTTACAGACACTTCTTGTGGGTGCTCTTTCTTCAGACGCTTGAAGTGCTCTGTAGGCAGCTCGTTCGTGAAGTCGATTTCACCCGCTAGGAAGCGGTTCATTTCCGCTACTTGGTTCTCGATTGGTAGGAAAGTAACTTGGTCAAGCGTCGTGTTTTCGTTGTCCCAGTACTGTTCGTTACGTTTTAGAACCAAACGCTCGTTTACAACCCAGTTGTCAACAACATAAGCACCGTTACCTACAAAGTTCTCTGGCTTCGTCCATTGATCGCCGAACTTTTCAACAGTTGCTTGATGAACAGGTTTCACTGTCGTGTGGCCCATCATCATTACAAAATATGGTACTGCAGTATCTAACTCAACCACTAACGTGTGGTCGTCAACCGCTTTAACACCTAACTCGCTCTTATCTTTTTTACCCGCAACAATGTCTTTTGCGTTCTTCATCTTGGTGTATTCCATGTACCAAGCATATGGAGAGGCGGTTGCTGGATCGACTGCACGTTGGAAGCTGTAAACGAAATCACCTGCAGTGACAGGATCACCGTTTGACCATTTTGCGTCTTCACGTAAGTGGAAAGTGTATGTTTTGTTGTCTTCAGTTTCCCAAGATTCTGCAACACCAGGGATAGTGTTACCGTCCGCATCTTGGTTTACAAGGCCTTCAAGAAGATCGCGAATCACGTGGGATTCTGGAACACCTTGAGATTTATGAGGGTCTATTGTCGCAACTTCTGTACCGTTACCACGCACCAATTCTTGAACAGCAGCAAGTTTTGGCTCTTTAGAATCAGATTTAGCTTCAGGGGCTGGAGCCGGAGCAGGCTCAGCAGCTTGTTTCTCCGCAGGCTTTTCACCACAACCAGCTAGAGCGAGAGAAAGACCAGCACCAATAAATAAAGCGCGCGTGATTTTATTCTTATACATGCGTAAAACTCCAAATTTTTTCGTTAGCATCCATGACTTCTTTGTAAGGGCCTGGAACGGTCAGAGTTTTAGATTTTTTTAGTGCACTTTCTGAGCACAAAAGTCTAAAACCTTACAAAGACTGCGGCACACATTAGCAATCATTGAAGTAATTTGCCATAAAAATGTAGCAAAAAAACCAATAATGCTGACTAAACCACACATATCTAGCAGTAAACTCTAACCCCAAAGCATTCACCAGCCAAATAAAGACCAGAAGCGACATTTAACAGGCGAAACTTTCGATTAATCTGAGTTTAAACCATTTACTAGCATCTTATGCTAGATATTTACACATCATTTAACATTTATGACAAATCAAGTCTAACAAATAATTGTTTATATATTGGGCAAAAAACTTTTATTGTGAAGAATATCACCAGACAAAAGATAGGAAATATTGAAACAAAGTGAGCAATACAATGAAGATAAATACAAAAAAAGCTAAGTACCATTAGCACTTAGCTTTTTTCACTAGAATGCGGGTTAGTTCTATTTTTCCCAACGCTGTGCAGCTTGATGATCGGTGTCGCGCGACTCAACCCAACGATCTTCATTCGTCGTACGCTCTTTTTTCCAAAATGGTGCTTGGGTTTTCAGATAATCCATGATGAACTCGCACGCATCAAATGCCGCGCCGCGGTGCGCACTGGAAACGCCCACAAATACAATTTGATCACCGCTATCCATGTCTCCGACACGATGAATCACGCGTACACCTAATAGTGGCCAGCGAGACTCAGCTTGATCGCAAATGTCGCTCAAGCTCTTCTCTGTCATCCCCGGATAGTGCTCTAGATGTAAACCAATGACATTATCCCCAAGGTTCATATCTCGAACTTTACCAACGAATGTAACGACAGCGCCGGCAGCCGTCCCTTCAGATAGACGTTGATATTCTTGCTCGACCGAAAAATCTTCAATTTGTACAGAAACACGAGAATCCATCTTAACCCCCAGTTACCGGCGGGAAAAACGCAACTTCGTCACCTGCTTTTACTTGTGTATCCAAAGGGACGATGGATTGGTTCACTGCAGCAAGTAGCTTTCCTGGCTCGAGCGCTAAATCCCACTTGCCATCTTTCTTAGTGCCTTCTTCCACTAGATGTGCACGAATTGATTCAACCGTTTCAAACGGCCCGTCTAACTCGACACTGTCGATGCCAATCAGCTCGCGAGTTTGAGCAAAGAAAAGTACTTTAATCATGATTCCACCTTAAAGTGACCAGATTTACCACCCGTTTTCTCTAGTAGACGAACTTGACCAATGACCATGTCTTTTTGTACTGCTTTACACATATCGTAAATCGTTAGAGCAGCAACGGAAGCTGCCGTGAGCGCTTCCATTTCCACACCAGTTTTACCCGCAAGTTTACATACTGATTCGATGCGAACTTTGTTTTCTGCTTCGATAGCTTCCAGTTGAACTTCAACTTTAGAGAGTAGTAGCGGATGACAAAGTGGAATCAAATCCCAGGTTTTCTTCGCAGCTTGAATACCAGCAATACGAGCCGTCGCAAATACATCACCTTTGTGGTGCTGGCCAGAGACAATCAGTTGAAGTGTTTCTGGGGCCATGTGAACAAATGCTTCAGCACGAGCTTCACGAACCGTCTCCGTTTTTGCTGACACGTCAACCATGTTTGCTTCGCCAGAAGCATTGATATGTGTAAATTGGGTCATTGTTTTTCCTTCGCTTTTAGGAAAGGTTATACAGATAGGTGTGGCATGAAGTTACAAGGGCGATGACTTGCATCCAACTGCTGTTTAATAATTTTTGTCCAGCCTGTGCGGCACGCACCAGTTGAACCTGGCATTGCGAAGATCACGGTGTGGTTAGCAAAACCAGCAATCGCACGAGACTGAATCGTAGACGTACCGATCTCTTCGTACGACACCATACGGAACAACTCACCAAAACCTTCAACTTCTTTATCAAATAGGGGCTTAAGTGCTTCTGGCGTGCTATCACGTGAGGTGAAACCTGTACCGCCAGTAATCATGATCGCTTGTACGCTTTCATCAGCAATCCATTGAGAAACAATCGCGCGGATCTTATACATGTCATCAATAACAATTTGCTTGTCTACTACGTTGTGACCCGCTTCTTGAGCATGCTCAGCTAGGTAACGACCAGAGGTATCGTTTTCTTCAGTACGAGTGTCAGATACCGTTAGAACGGCAATATTTGCAGGTTGGAATTTGCTTTCAGCGTGACCCATTTGTTCACCTATTCTCTTAATTAGCTTTGATACGCTTGGTATCGATTCGGAAAAAGTTAGAGCCAGCTTATCAGTGAACTCGCTCTAAAAATTGAATGAAGTTAGCCGCCGATAGACGCGAGGTGTGGCGTCATACCAGTATTGCCATCATGCAAGAAATGGCTTACCGACTTGGTTTGTAACTGCGCCTGGATACGTTCAATAAGCTCACTCTCTTGCTCATCACGTTCCAAAAGATCACGCAATTCTACACCGTGGTCTCCAAACAGACATAGGTGCAGCTTACCCATCGCAGAAACGCGCAGTCGGTTGCAGCTTTCACAAAAGTCTTTTTCATAAGGCATGATAAGACCTATTTCACCCTTGTAATCAGGATGAACAAATACTTGCGCAGGACCATCATTATGCGAGCGCACTTTCAGCAACCAACCATTTGCAATTAGCTGGTTACGAATTGCCACTCCGGATACATGGTGCTTATTAAATAGCTCATCCATCTCACCCGTTTGCATCAACTCAATGAAACGCAGTTGGATTGGACGATCTTTTATCCAGTTAAGAAACGCTGGCAGCTCGTGATGGTTCAGATCTTTCATCAACACCACATTAACTTTTACTTGCTCATAACCGACCTCGAACGCACGTTCGATACCATTCATGACTTCAGTAAACTTATTTTCACCTGTGATTTGATGAAACATACGCGGGTCAAGGCTATCCACACTGACATTAATGTGGGTTAAACCCGCTTCACGCCAATCTGCGACTTGTTTTGCCATGCGATAGCCATTGGTTGTCGTTGCAACTTTTTGAATGCCAGGCGTCGCCGCTACTGAATGGATAATGTCGGTAAAATCTTTGCGTAAGCTAGGCTCACCACCAGTGATGCGCACTTTTGACGTGCCACAATCAGCGAATGCTTTTACGACCCGTTTGATTTCAGGGAGAGATAAAAAAGACGAGTTTTTATTGCCCGAAGGCTTATAGCCATCAGGAAGGCAATAGGTACATTTGAAATTACATACGTCGGTCACAGACAGACGCAAGTAATAAAACTTACGATGAAATTTGTCTTCGAATTGTTGCGCCACGGAACACCTTTCCAAACACGGGAGGCATGGCCATTTCCAATCATGCCCTTGTGACAGTATGCCACTGGCTCAAAACGCTTATCCAAGGACTTAGCAATAGTGAGCTCGGAGTTATGGCAACCAGAGATATGAAATCTCTGATAGCTTTGCGGTGTAAAATACTTAATATTTGTAATGGAATCCAGACTTGAGTGATAAAAAACTCTCTAGAGACACAATTTACCGCTAAGTGAGTACCTTTAAGACACTCCTTAGGATAAATTGTAGCCGTTTTTTATTAGATTATTAGAAGAACATAATGAATATCTACACAGATAAAAAAGTGGTCGCTGTTGGCGGTGGTCATGGCTTAGGTCGAATGCTGGCCGCATTACGAGATTTTGGCAGCAATGCAACTGGGATTGTTGCCACGACTGACAATGGTGGTTCAACAGGAAGAATTCGTCACTGCCAAGGAGGAATCGCTTGGGGAGACACACGTAACTGTATTAATCAGCTCATTACAGAGCCTTCGATCAGTTCTATGATGTTTGAATATCGCTTCAAAGGCACTGGCGAACTTGATGGTCATAATCTTGGTAATTTGATGCTTACTGCACTCGATAACTTATCGGTCAGACCTTTAGATGCCATTAATCTGATTCGCAATATGTTAAAAGTCGACGTTAACATCCTTCCTATGTCCGAACACCCTTCGGATCTTTCCGCGTTATCCGTAGATGGGAAGTGGGTTACGGGAGAAACAAATGTCGACGAAATGAAAGCAGACTTGCGACGTTTGGATCTTTCACCAGAAGTGCCTGCTACCAAAGAAGCCATCACAGCTTTGGCGGAAGCGGACGCGATTATTCTTGGCCCTGGCAGTTTTTTAACTAGTATCATGCCTCCTTTATTGCTGCCTGAACTCGGCAAAGCGATTGCAGCAAACACAAAAGCAAAAGTCATTTTTGTTGCTAACCTGAGTCCAGAATACGGCCCAGCGGGACGAATGACGATGGCTCAAAAATTAGAATGGTGTGAACGTGCCTGTCAAGGAAGAAAAATAGACGTGGTTCTAGCAGAGAAAACCGAGCAAGACGTCTTAAGTCAATGGAATGTAGTGACGGAGTCACTCGCCTCCTCTAACCGAGACTGGCGTCACGATAGAAACAAGCTCAAACTAGCGATTGAAAATCAGCTACAACTTTCTATTTAAGAGCACGTTACCTGGCTAGCGCCCTCTTTTAAGGTGTTTATTGATAATGAAAACCCTTCTGTCATCGAAGGGTTTTAGTTCAGGCATCCAGTAAAAACAGATGTTTAGGTTAATAGAAAAAATAGCTACTGTCGCCAAGAGCGATAAGCATCTCGAGTTTCGTGCAAAAGATCGAACATAGCCTCTAACTCCTCAGACTCCGCAGTCAACTCACCGGCTTTCGCTTTTTTGTCTATGGACATAGCCAGTTCACAAAGGCGATCTGCCCCAAAGCTCGCAGCACTACTTTTCAACGCGTGGCTGATTTCTTTTGAGTAAGCTAATCGCTCTGCCCCCTGCAGTTGGGATAAGTTCTCGATATAGGTATCCATTTCTCCTAGGAAGATATCGAACAGTACAGGTACGTTGTCACTGCCAATTTCCATCGACAGTTCATCTATTTTTTGCTGATTTAATACATTTACACTCATACTTTTTGCCGCTCTTCCTTGCCGTTCCATGCCTGTAACTTGCGGTAAATCGTCGACGGACTGACATCAAGGTATCCCGCCGCTCGAGGAATATTGCCATCACATGCTTCAATCGCTTGCTCGATTGCCATTTTTTCCGTCATCCATAATGGCATAATCTCAGATGCGGTCATCGCTTTCGGCTCAATTAATTTAGCCACAGACGACGGACGGTCAAGCGGTTGATTCAACGGTGGCGGTAACATGTCCAACGTAATCTCTTTACCGTTGTTTAGAACAACGATATTGCGTAGCACGTTTTGTAACTGACGAACGTTACCCGGCCACTCATAGCTGTTGAATCGCTCGATGACATCAGGCGCAAAACGTATGAAGCTTTTTCCTTCTTCGTGTGACATGTAACCTAGCAGTGAGTATGCAATTTCAATAACATCTTCGCCTCGTTCGCGTAAAGGCGGTAAATGCAAAGGAATGACATACAAACGATAGTACAAATCTTCACGGAATCGACCTTCTTGTACCTCTTTCCAGGGATCACGGTTAGTGGCACAAACAAAGCGCACATCCACGCTCTTCATTTTTGAGGAACCCACTTTTTGGAATGTGCCCGTTTGAATAAATCGTAGCAACTTGGTTTGTAAATCCAAGTCCATCTCACAAAGCTCATCTAGAAAAAGTGTGCCGCCATCCGCTAACTCAGCTGCCCCTTGACGATCATTCGCAGCGCCAGTAAAGGCCCCTTTTACGTGACCAAACAGTTCACTCTCAATCAAATCTTTTGGAATTGCAGCACAGTTAATTGCAATAAAAGGTTTGTCACCACGTTTACTTGCTGCGTGAATAGCCTCAGCACATACCTCTTTACCAGTACCACTTTCACCTGTGATAAAAATACTCGCTTTACTGCTCGCCGCTGAATCTATCGTACGGTAAACCTGCTGCATGGTTTGGCTACTGCCGATAAACCCCTGATAGCTCTGATTGCCTGGATTATCGGCTTCATTTTTTAGCTTGGTCGCTTTACGAATTGCATTGTTAACCGTGACACGTAAACGGTCTGCTTCACACGGTTTAATTAGAAAGTCTTGTGAGCCATGACGCATGGCCTCGACCGCGGTATCGATAGAACCATGCGCTGTCATAAAGATTATAGGTACGTCGGGATGACTCTTTTTAACGGCATGTAAAACGTCCATCCCCGTCATATCTGGCAGACGGAGATCGAGTAAAATAAGATCTGGAATTCGATGATTTAGGCTCTCAATGGCATCCCTACCTGTGCCGACAATATTGATATCTATGCCAAGCGGTGTCAGGTATGAGCGGTACAGAGCCGCAACAGATGCGGTGTCCTCGACCATTAAAAGGTAACGAGACTTTGGGCCTTCGGGTTTTTGTTGCATAACCTAGCTATTATTTTGTTGTGTTTTAAACAATAATCGCATTACGCTTTGCATTTTGCAAATAACATTAGCTAAATTATGGGCAAAGGAAAAAATTCAAAAATAATATCAATTATTTAAAAAGTGGCACAAACCATGCTGTAACGATAGTGACCCCTCGGGTCACCTAGCCAACTGACGTTGTTAGTGAACGATATGTTCACAAAACAAGCCAATAGACCCGACTGCCTATTGGCTTCTTTTTTTTACAAGCGACCTAAAATGCTTGGATAGCTAAATCGGTAAGTTTGTTCAACTATTTGCGATGAACTGCGCTCGTAGTTTTTCAATCTCGTCACGCTTTTGTGCCGCTAACTCAAATTCTAAATCTTGCGCATGCTGATACATCGCCGCCTCCAGTCGACTGATTTCTTTTTCTAGCTGCTGAGGGGACAGTGCCTCGTAAGTTTGCGAAGGCTCCGCCACTTTCGATAATGGTACCTGTTTAGTGTTACGCTGGCGTTTAGACTTAGTGATATCGCCAAGTTCCATGATGTCTTTGATATTTCGTTTGAGCGCTTGTGGCGAAATACCCATTTCTTCGTTGTACGCTTCCTGCTTCTCGCGACGACGGTTAGTTTCATCCATCGCCTTTTTCATTGAGTTGGTGATTCGGTCAGCGTATAGAATCGCCTTACCTTCGATGTTTCGCGCAGCACGACCAATGGTCTGAATGAGTGAGCGTTCAGACCGCAAGAAGCCCTCTTTATCCGCATCCAAAATTGCAACTAACGAGACCTCTGGCATATCCAGGCCCTCTCTCAATAAGTTTATTCCCACCAGCACGTCAAATTCCCCAAGACGAAGGTCACGGATAATTTCCACACGCTCAACAGTATCAATGTCTGAGTGTAAATAACGTACCTTAACATCATGTTCGTGAAGGTATTCGGTGAGATCTTCAGCCATTCGTTTGGTCAGTGTTGTAACCAGAACTCGTTCATCTTTAGCTGCGCGAATACGGATCTCAGACAATAGGTCGTCGACTTGGGTCGCTACTGGGCGAACTTCCAACTCAGGGTCAAGCAAGCCTGTAGGACGAACGACTTGATCCGCTACATCACCCGCCGATTTTTCTAGTTCGTAATTTCCAGGAGTAGCAGAGACGAAAATCGTTTGTGGCGCTAGTGCTTCAAACTCCTCAAACTTCAGTGGACGATTATCCAAAGCTGAAGGTAACCGGAAACCAAACTCCACCAGCGTTTCTTTACGCGAACGGTCGCCTTTATACATGGCACCTATCTGCGGTACTGTCACGTGAGATTCATCGATGATCAACAAGCCATCATGAGGTAAGTAGTCAAACAGGGTTGGTGGCGGCTCACCTTCCGAGCGTCCACTGAGATAACGAGAATAGTTTTCGATACCGGAGCAAAAGCCCAACTCATTCATCATTTCGATATCGAATTGAGTGCGCTGGCTAATTCGCTGCTCTTCCAGTAGCTTGTTGTTATCTAGAAGCTGCTTTTTGCGCACTTCTAGTTCGACTTTAATATTTTCAATCGCTTCAAGAATGCGATCTCTTGGCGTCACATAGTGCGTCTTGGGATAGATGGTATAGCGCGGCAAGTCTCGTTGTTTCACCACGCCTGTCAATGGATCGAACACACTGATGCAATCCACCTCATCGTCAAACATCTCAACGCGCACAGCGTCTTGGTCTGATTCAGCAGGGAATATATCAATCACCTCGCCACGGACACGGAACTGCCCTCGCTCAAAAGCAACATCATTGCGCGAGTATTGGAGCTCCGCTAGGCGACGAAGCATATCACGCTGATCAATCACATCTCCACGTCGCAAATGAAGCATCATTTGTAAGTAGGATTCCGGATCACCCAAACCATAGATAGCTGAAACCGAAGCAACTATAATAGCGTCTTTCCGTTCCAATAAAGCTTTAGTGGCAGACAGTCGCATTTGCTCAATGTGGGCGTTAACCGAAGCGTCCTTTTCAATGAAAGTATCTGTTGTGGGAACGTATGCTTCAGGTTGGTAGTAATCGTAGTAAGAAACAAAATACTCAACCGCATTATTAGGAAAGAATGACTTCATCTCACCATATAACTGAGCAGCAAGCGTTTTGTTTGGCGCAAGTAATATTGCAGGTCGTTGGGCTTGAGCAATCACATTCGCTAGTGTGAAGGTTTTACCTGAGCCTGTGACCCCCAACAAGGTTTGATGTGCTAGCCCAGCATCGAGCCCCTCAAGCAACTGATTGATCGCTCCTGGTTGATCGCCCGACGGCTGATAATCGGAGACCAATTCATAGACTTTACTCATACCCTTCCTCAATTTTACTGCGCTTTGGCTGTATATATATACACCTTAGCTAATGAAATCTACGTCTATCGAGAATTTAACCATCATTGTTAATAAATTTTCTTGTTTGTCTAGAATGCTATAGCCATACAAAAGTGACTCTGATATAGTACTTCGCCCTAGTTGAAGAGCTACACACATTCTTCACATTATAGTTTCCACAACTTTTCCCCAAAAATTAGCTTAAAACTTTCTTATCCCCAAAAGATTGATTTTTATCCACTTTGAATACCTTTTGATTAACATCGATAAATCTCTGTTTTATTTGCTTATTTTACGCATAACTCTGACTAAAGATTCATTAAATAAAAACTTAGTTGCATATCAATTTTCTTTACCCAGATCTCATCAACATACTTATCCACAAATTTAGTGGATAACTAACCTCGAGCCTTTACTGGCAAGCCATACAGAAAAGTAAAGCCCTTAACTCAATATTTTTTTCTAAAAATGTATTTTTTTACTGTTGACAGTAGTTTGAGTGCTCGGTAAGATTCGTCCCGCTTTCAAGCAAAGCAATTCCTCCTTAGCTCAGTTGGTAGAGCGACGGACTGTTAATCCGCAGGTCGCTGGTTCGAGCCCAGCAGGAGGAGCCAGATTATAGAAAAGCCGTGTCGCAAGACACGGCTTTTTTTGTATCTTAATCGCCATGAAATCTAAGCCAATCTAGGCGTCATAAAATCACACCGAAATAAGTTCAAATTACAGAACTCATAACATTGTCATAGATAGTGTTCTCACAGTACCACACATTTAATTCTGTCTCTTTTCTAGCAAAAAACAATCATAACCAATTGAATCTATTATTAATGCAATTTAATCATTGAAAAAATGAAAAGCATTCATTTTACTCATATCAAATAAATCCATACGATTAAAAAGGTTAAGAATGGTTCCGTCCTACTCGTCGCCTCCATTCTAATTATCAATAACTTAGGGATTTACTTATGACTATTCCGACAACTGACATGCTAGATGCATGGGCTGGATTTACTGCTGGTGAATGGCAAAACTCTGTCAACACTCGTGACTTCATCCAAAAAAACTATACACCCTATGAGGGAGACGAGTCTTTCTTAGCCGAGGTTAGCAAATCCACTTCAGCATTATGGAACCAAGTGCTTGAAGGCATAAAACAAGAAAGCCGCACACACGCCCCTATTGATTTTGACACAGACTTGCCCTCAACAATCACTTCCCACGATGCAGGCTACATCAACAAAGATCTGGAAAAGATCGTTGGCTTACAAACTGATCAACCGCTAAAACGTGCAATCATCGCCAATGGCGGGATTCGCATGGTAAAAAACTCGTGCGAAGTTTATGGCCGCGAACTGGATCCAACGGTTGAAAAGATCTTCACTGAATACCGTAAAACTCACAACAAAGCGTGTTTCGACCTTTACACCAAAGAAATTCTAGCCTGTCGTAAATCCGGCATCATCACGGGCCTTCCTGATGCCTATGGCCGTGGTCGTATCATTGGTGACTATCGCCGTCTCGCCCTATACGGTATCGACTTCTTAAAAGCAGACAAAAAAGAACAATACAACTCAACACAAACGTTCTTAGAACAAGGCAACGATCTTGAGAAAACACTTCGTCTGCGCGAAGAAATAGCCGATCAAGTTCAAGCGCTTGAAGACATTCGTCAAATGGGTCTGAAATACGGCATTGATATGTCGCTACCTGCAAAAACAGCACAAGAAGCGATCCAATTTACCTACTTTGGCTACCTAGCGGCGGTTAAATCGCAAAACGGCGCAGCAATGTCACTGGGCCGTACTTCGACTTTCCTAGACGTCTATCTAGAACGCGATATCGCAAACGGTTTGATTGATGAATCACAAGCGCAAGAAATGATTGATCACTTCATCATGAAGCTACGCATGGTTCGCTTCCTACGCACACCAGAATACGATTCATTGTTCTCTGGCGACCCAATCTGGGCAACCGAAGCCATGGCTGGTATGGGCGTTGATGGCCGTACGCTAGTATCTAAAACGACATTCCGGTACTTACATACACTACATACTATGGGCCCTGCTCCTGAGCCAAACATGACGATTCTTTGGTCAGAGCAATTACCTGAAGCGTTCAAGCAATACGCTGCAAAAGTGTCGATTGATACCTCTTCGGTTCAATACGAAAACGACGATCTAATGCGCCCTGATTTCAACAATGACGACTACGCGATTGCCTGTTGTGTGAGCCCGCAGGTTGTTGGTCAGCACATGCAATTCTTTGGTGCACGTGCCAACCTTGCAAAAGCACTGCTTTACACCATCAATGGTGGTATCGATGAAAAATCGAAAGCGCAAGTGGGTCCGGTAGTGGACAAAGTTCAAGATGAAATTCTCGACTTTGACGCTTTGATGCCTCGTTTCGACAACATGTTGGAATGGTTAGCAACGCAATACGTCACAGCGTTGAACATCATCCATTACTCACATGACCGTTACAGCTACGAAGCGTCACTGATGGCACTGATGGATCGCGACGTGCACCGCACGATGGCGTGTGGTATTGCAGGTCTGTCTGTTGTCGCAGACTCTTTGGCAGCAATTAAATACGCAACGGTAAAGCCTGTTCGTGATGAAGATGGCATCGCCGTTGATTTTGAAATCGAAGGTGATTATCCAAAATTTGGTAACAATGATGCCCGTGTTGATGACATCGCTTGTGATCTGGTTGAGCGCTTCATGAAGAAAATTCAGAAGATGCACACCTACCGCGAAGCAGTGCCAACTCAATCGATCCTAACGATCACATCTAACGTGGTTTACGGCAAAAAAACGGGTAATACACCAGATGGCCGTCGCGCAGGTATGCCTTTTGGCCCGGGTGCAAACCCAATGCACGGTCGTGATGAAAAAGGGGCGGTTGCGTCTCTGGCATCGGTTTCTAAATTACCGTTCGCTTACGCTAAAGATGGTATTTCTTACACTTTCTCAATTGTGCCTAACGCATTGGGTAAAGATGACTTGAGTCAGAAGAAGAACCTAGCTGCGCTAATGGATGGTTACTTCCATCACGAAGCAAGCAACGAGGGCATTGCGATTGAAGGTGGTCAACACCTTAACGTCAACGTTCTAGACCGAGAGATGTTATTGGATGCTGTTGAACATCCAGAGAAATACCCTCAGTTGACGATTCGAGTGTCTGGTTATGCGGTACGTTTTAACTCTCTAACGACAGAGCAACAGCAAGACGTCATCACTCGTACTTTCACAAGTAAGATATAAACATAGTCCATCAAGCACTCAGAAGATTTAAATAATTAGCTTGTAAATATGCATTGCCCGCTTCTCTTTTCTACCTGGGAGAGGCGGGCTTTTTTTAAAATCACACATTAGATGAAAATTAATAGGTAGTATCCTCTCGCTAACAATACATTCAGCAAACGATTCAATTTCTTATTGATTCATCAAAATAGATCAAATAGACGACTATTTTTCCATCGTGTATGTAAAACCACATCGTTCACTGGTTGTTATTGGTGTCACAAAACACGATAATATCAAGATCGGATTTTAAGAACGTAATAACTATGACCGAATATGTTTTGTTGTTGGTCGGCACTGTGCTGGTGAACAACTTTGTACTGGTGAAGTTTTTGGGCCTATGTCCTATCATGGGTGTGTCCAAAAAACTGGAAACAGCAATAGGTATGGGCTTAGCGACAACTTTTGTGCTAACGCTCGCGTCAGTGTGTGCGTATTTAGTGGAAAGCTACATCCTTCGTCCACTGGGTATTGAGTACCTTCGAACCATGAGTTTTATTTTGGTGATAGCCGTTGTGGTGCAGTTCACCGAAATGGTTGTGCACAAAACCAGCCCGACGCTTTATCGCTTGCTTGGCATTTTCTTACCGCTGATCACAACAAACTGCGCAGTATTGGGCGTGGCACTTCTTAACATTAATGAAAACCATAACTTTATTGAATCGATCATCTACGGCTTCGGCGCCGCTGTTGGTTTCTCATTGGTGTTGATACTTTTTGCATCCATGCGAGAGCGCATAGCCGCCGCCGACGTTCCTGTACCTTTTAAAGGTGCATCAATAGCAATGATTACAGCAGGTTTAATGTCACTCGCCTTTATGGGCTTTACAGGTTTGGTGAAGTAAGCGATGAGTACGATTTTAATTGCGATTATCGCGTTAGCGGTTCTGGCTGCGATTTTCGGCGCGATACTTGGTTTTGCTTCTATTCGCTTTAAAGTTGAAGCGGACCCTATTGTGGATCAAATCGACGCCATTTTACCGCAAACTCAATGCGGTCAATGTGGCTACCCTGGTTGCCGCCCTTATGCTGAAGCAATTGCAAATGGCGACCACATCAACAAATGTCCACCTGGTGGTCAGGCAACAATCGAAAAGCTCGCCGACTTAATGGGTGTTGAGCCAGAAGAATCTGCGCACGATCTCGACAGCAAAATTCCAACCGTTGCGTTTATTCATGAAGACATGTGTATTGGCTGCACTAAGTGTATTCAGGCGTGTCCGGTGGATGCAATTGTAGGCGGAACAAAGGCGGTCCATACCGTAATCAAAGACGAATGTACGGGCTGTGACTTGTGTGTTGCCCCATGTCCGACTGATTGTATTGAAATGATTCCTGTGGCAACGACCACAGAAAGCTGGAAGTGGCAACTTCACTCCATTCCGGTACTTAACATTACGGATGCTGCCGACAATGCAGCGAACGTGAAAGATTCAATTAAGTAAGGTTTCACATGTTGTCTTTGATTGAACAAATTCGTACAGGCGCGCTTTGGGATTTCCCAGGTGGTGTGCATCCGGCAGAAAATAAAAAGCAGTCCAACAAAACTGAACTCGCTCATGCGGCTATCCCGTCAGAAATTGTATTGCCGCTAAAACAGCACATTGGTAAAGCGGGTAACCTACTGGTTGCCGAAGGTGACTACGTATTAAAAGGTCAGCCATTAACGCAATCGGAGACCGGCTTTACGGTTCCAGTGCATGCTCCAACATCAGGTACGCTCACCGCGATTGAGCCACGAACTGTCGCGCACCCTTCTGGGTTAAGTGAGTTGTGCGCAGTCATCACGCCTGATGGGAAAGATGCATGGTGTGAAAGAAACCCCGTCGCAGATTACCAACAAGAAACCCCTGACGCACTGATTGATATTATTCGTCTCGCTGGTATTTCTGGTATGGGTGGCGCAGGCTTCCCTACTGCAAAAAAAATCCAATCAGGTTTTGCTCGTACCGAGATTCTTATCGTTAATGCAGCAGAGTGCGAGCCATACATCACGTCTGATGACAAGCTCATGCAAGAACATGCCGAAGAGCTTATTCAAGGTATCGAAATTGTCGAACATATCCTGACACCAAAGCTCACGATTATTGGCATTGAAGACAACAAACCAGAAGCAATCAAAGCGCTAGAAGCTGCGGCTATAAACAAAGACATCGTTATTCGCGTTATCCCAACTAAATACCCTTCTGGCGGTGAAAAACAGCTGATCAAAATTTTAACCAATAAAGAAGTGCCAAGTGGCGCGATTCCAGCAGATATTGGTATTTTGGTCCAGAATGTTGGTTCTCTTTACGCTATAAAACGCGCAGTCATCGACGGTGAGCCGATGATAAAACGCATCGTGACTCTCACTGGTAAAACCTTCAAACAACCACGCAACGTTTGGGCATTATTAGGGACACCAGTACAAGCACTGTTGGATGAGTTTGGCTATAAAGCAGATAAGAAGTTACAGCGTTTAATTATGGGTGGGCCAATGATGGGCTTTACCCTTCCTCACTCCCAAGTGCCGATTACCAAGACAGCAAACTGTATCCTTGCTCCGACTCGTCGTGAGATCTCTCCGCACCAGTATGAGATGGAATGTATTCGCTGTAGCCAATGTGCAGAAGCGTGCCCTGCTTCGCTGCTGCCTCAACAACTGCAATGGCATGCAAAAGCTGAAGAGTATGACAAACTCGAAGAATTAAACTTAAAGGATTGTATCGAGTGCGGCGCTTGTGCGTTTGTATGTCCAAGTGAAATTCCGCTCGTACAGTACTACCGCCAAGCGAAAGCAGAAATTAGAACTAGAACACAAGAAGCGGAAGCTGCAGAGCGAGCAAAACTGCGTTTTGAAGAGAAAAAAGCGCGTATGGAACGCGAAAAAGCAGAACGTGAAAATCGCTTCAAGAAAGCTGCCGATCAGCGCCGTAAAGAGATGAAGTCTTCTGGCGGCGATGATGCGATAGCAGCAGCAATCGCACGAGTGAAAGCTCAAAAGACAGAAACCACAGAAAAAACAGAGCCAGCAGTAAAACCAGCCGTAGCGGCAGCCATTGCCAAAGCGAAGGCGAAACAAGCGGCAGCAGCTAAAGCAGGCTCTAGTGAACCTGATAACTCAGAAATGGCAAAACTGCGCGAAGAGCGCAAACGTCTTGCTCGCGAACGGAAAGCGCAAAAAGAACAAGGCGAAACGCCAGACAATAACGCTGATGATAAAAAGTCGGCAGTTGCGGCCGCCATCGCCCGAGCTAAAGCGAAAAAAGCACAACAAGAAGATTCAACTGAATCTGTAGAATCGGAAACGTCTGCACAGCAAGACAGCGATCCGAAGAAAGCCGCGGTTGCTGCTGCCATTGCACGTGCCAAAGCACGTAAAGCGAAGCAAGCAGACTCAACTGAAGCGGAAGAAGCTGACGCACCTGCTGAGCAAACCGACGATCCGAAAAAAGCCGCAGTTGCCGCTGCAATTGCTCGAGCCAAAGCGCGCAAAGCTAAGCAAGCAGACTCAACCGAAGCGGAAGAAGCTGACGCACCTGCCGAGCAAACCGAAGATCCGAAAAAAGCCGCCGTGGCAGCTGCCATTGCACGTGCCAAAACGCGTAAAGCTAAGCAAGAAACGCAAACAGAGCCTGTTGAAGAAGCAACCTCCGAAGAACCAGAAGTGGATCCGAAAAAAGCCGCGGTTGCCGCAGCAATTGCGCGCGCGAAGGCTCGTAAAGCGAAACAAGCAGACTCAACTGAAGCGGAAGAAGCTGAAGCACCTGCCGAGCAAACCGAAGATCCGAAAAAAGCCGCCGTGGCTGCTGCGATTGCACGTGCCAAAGCACGTAAAGCGAAGCAAGCAGACTCAACTGAAGCGGAAGAAGCTGAAGCACCTACTGAGCAAACCGACGATCCGAAAAAAGCCGCCGTGGCTGCTGCGATTGCACGTGCCAAAGCGCGAAAAGCGAAGCAAGCAGACTCAACTGAAGCGGAAGAAGCTGACGCACCTGCCGAGCAAACCGACGATCCGAAAAAAGCCGCAGTTGCCGCTGCCATTGCACGTGCCAAAGCGCGCAAAGCGAAGCAAGAAACGCAAACAGAGCCTGTTGAAGAAGCAACCTCCGAAGAACCAGAAGTGGATCCGAAGAAAGCCGCGGTTGCCGCAGCAATTGCGCGCGCGAAGGCACGCAAAGCGCAACAAGAAGCTAATAAAAATAATACTGAGGAGAACGAGTAGTGTCGTTTTTTATTGCCAGTTCACCGCATACCCACAGTCGTCGTAATACGCCAGACTTAATGAAATGGGTGGCACTTTGCGCACTTCCAGGTTTAGTAGCTCAAACCTACTTCTTTGGCTGGGGTACGCTGATTCAGCTGATTTTTGCCATTGCAGTCACTGTATCCCTTGAAGCCTTAGTCATGATCTGTCGTAAACGCTCACCAATGAGAGCGCTACGTGATAACAGTGCAATAGTTACCGCTTGGTTGTTAGCCGTTGCTATACCACCATGGTCTCCGTGGTGGATTATGGTGATCGGGCTTATTTTTGCGATAGTAATCGCTAAACACCTCTATGGTGGCCTTGGACAAAACTTATTCAACCCTGCAATGGTCGCTTATGTGGTCTTGTTGATCTCTTTCCCAGTACAAATGACGAGTTGGAGTGCACCGACATCACTCATACCTGATCATGTAAATTTTGCAGATACACTCTCTTTAATTTTTACGGGCTATGATTACGACGGCTTATCACTTCAGCAAGTTCGCTCAGGTGTTGACGGTGTGACAATGGCGACACCACTTGATGCATTTAAGACTGGCATTCTTACAGGTGCCACTCCAAGCGAAGTAATGTCGCAGCCGATATTTGATGGCTTAGGTGGTATTGGTTGGCAATGGGTAAACCTTGCTTACCTTCTTGGCGGCATAGTCATGATCAAAAAGCGTATCATCCAATGGTATATTCCAGCAGGTTTCCTTGCGAGTCTGACTCTGTTTAGCCTAGTGTTCACGTTGCTGACGCCAGGGGAAACTGCGTCGCCAATTTTACACTTGTTATCTGGTGCAACCATGCTTGGCGCATTCTTTATTGCAACCGATCCCGTTTCGGCGTCTACCACCGTCAAAGGACGTTTAATCTTCGGTGCGCTTATTGGTGCTTTGGTTTTTATCATTCGCAGTTGGGGCAGTTTCCCAGATGGTGTTGCATTTGCAGTGTTGCTTGCAAATATGTGTGTGCCACTGATCGATTACTACACCAAACCTAGAACTTACGGTCACTGAGGTAAACATGTTAACCGCTATTAGAAAAAATGGTCTGACACTCGCGATATTTGCATGTGCAACAACCGGATTAGTCGCCCTTACTCAGTACCTAACAAAAGACCAAATCAAGGTACAAGAGCAAAAACAATTACTTTCTGTTTTGAATCAAGTCATTCCAGAAAACATGCATGACAACGCACTCACGCAAGCTTGTACAATGGTCACGTCTCCAGATCTGGGGACATTACGTGCGATGCCAGCCTACCTCGCCACGAAGAATGGTGAACCAACAGCAATCGCAATAGAATCTATCGCGCCAGATGGCTACAATGGTGAGATAAAAGTGATTACTGGGATTGATAATCAGGGCAATATTTTGGGGACACGCGTCCTAAACCACCAAGAAACTCCTGGTCTGGGCGATAAAATCGATCTTCGTGTCACCGACTGGATCCTGAGCTTTACAGGAAAACAAGTCACGGAAAACAATTGGAATTCGTGGAAAGTTCGTAAAGATGGCGGCGATTTCGATCAATTTACTGGTGCAACGATCACGCCAAGAGCCGTCGTAAAAGTGGTGCGAAATACCGTTAACTACGTAAACCAATCTCGTGAAGACATTCTTAACCAGCCGTTAGGCTGTGAAGGAGAGCAGTAATGAATGAGAATAAATTACTGATGAAAAACGGTATGTGGAGTAACAACCCCGCTCTCGTACAACTGCTGGGCTTATGTCCACTGCTAGCGGTTTCTTCCACGATAACCAATGCATTAGGTCTTGGTATTGCAACCTTACTCGTGCTAGTTGGATCCAACGTAACAGTTTCTCTTATTCGTAACTATGTGCCAAAAGAGATCCGTATACCTGTATTCGTTATGATCATTGCCTCACTCGTTACCTGCGTTCAGTTGTTAATGAATGCCTATGCGTACGGTTTGTACCTGTCTCTAGGTATCTTTATTCCTCTGATTGTAACGAACTGCATTATTATTGGCCGAGCAGAAGCTTACGCGTCAAAAAATGATGTTGCACCCGCTGCGCTAGATGGTTTGTGGATGGGCCTTGGTATGACGAGCGTCTTGGTTGTTTTAGGTGCCATGCGCGAATTGATTGGTAATGGCACACTATTCGACGGAGCAGACCTTCTCCTAGGAGACTGGGCTTCAGCTCTACGGATTCAAGTTTTCCAATTTGACAATAGCTTCCTGTTAGCGCTTCTCCCACCTGGTGCATTTATCGGTGTTGGGCTGTTGATAGCGCTCAAAAATGTCATAGATAATTCAATTCAGGCACGTCAACCAAAAGAAGAAAAACCAACCATAGAACGTGCTCGCGTCACTAACGCATAACAAGATAAGGCTCTGTCATAGGAGCCTTTTTCATAAACCGCAGAGACGGTATTGGAAGTCAGCAATGAACAAAATAAAAAGAATCGAAATTCTTGAGCGATTACGAGAAAACAATCCGAATCCTCAAACTGAGCTTAACTGGAGCTCCCCTTTTGAGCTGCTAATCGCTGTATTACTATCAGCTCAAGCAACCGATGTAAGCGTCAATAAAGCCACCGACAAGCTTTTCCCTGTAGCGAATACACCTCAAAGCATTCTTGATTTGGGAGTCGATGGCTTAAAAGAATACATAAAGACCATCGGTTTGTTTAACTCAAAGGCAGAAAACACAATCAAGACTTGTAAGATCTTGTTGGAAAAACACAATGGTGAAGTTCCTGAAGATCGTGCCGCGTTAGAAGCGCTACCAGGCGTAGGTCGCAAGACCGCAAACGTCGTGCTCAACACCGCTTTTGGTTGGCCAACTATTGCCGTCGATACGCACATTTATCGCGTGTCGAATCGCACTAAATTTGCGATGGGAAAAACGGTTGATGATGTCGAGCAGAAGCTATTAAAAGTTGTGCCAAAAGAGTTCAAACTCGATGTGCACCACTGGCTCATTCTTCATGGTCGTTATACGTGCGTAGCAAGAAAGCCTCGCTGCGGTAGCTGCATTATCGAAGATTTGTGCGAATATAAAGAGAAAGTATACCCAGATAGCTAACGCTATTTGTAAATCAAAGCTAGGAGCAAAAAATGTCAAACGGTCGAATTCTCCACACTATGCTTCGCGTAGGTGATCTAGACAAATCCATCAAGTTTTACACTGAAGTTATGGGCATGCAGCTGCTTCGTACTAACGAAAATAAAGAGTACGAATACACGCTAGCGTTTCTTGGTTATGGTGACGAATCCCAAGGTGCAGTGATCGAACTGACTTACAACTGGGGTAAAACTGAGTATGACTTAGGTACCGCTTTTGGTCATATCGCCATTGGTGTTGACGATATCTACACAACTTGCGACGCTATCAAAGCGGCGGGCGGTAATGTGACACGTGAGCCAGGTCCAGTAAAAGGCGGAAGCACGCACATTGCATTCGTAAAAGACCCAGATGGTTATATGATTGAGCTTATTCAAAATAAGCAAGCTTCAGCAGGTCTTGAAGGCTAAGCGGCACTTCTAATAATCACTTGTACTGCAAGTTGAACTCCGATTACAGGCAGGTCTGCGATCTGCCTGTCCTTTTATAAACAAAACTCTTTACTTGATAATGGTTATCGTTTAGATTTATCCGCAACTTCGATATGCGGGATTACGATAATGATCAGTGAATGGGAAAAACACACACTTCTAGCCGATACGGCACTTCAACTAGATGACCCTGTTCGCAGCATTCTTCATTACCAGCAAGCCCTAAGCCTGAGTGAAGATATTAGCGAATGTGTGGAAATTGAGGCGGACGAGCGATTATTAATTTCTGTGATTTCTTGTCATAACTTAGCTCAGTTCTGGCGTTGGGCCGGAGATACTGACTATGAACTCAAATACCTTCAACTGGCCTCTGAGAAAGTCTTAACACTTATCCCACAATGCCCAAATAAAGAGTGTGCAAGCTTTATCGACTCGATAGGATGCTGTACTAAGGCGTTGATAGACTTTATGAAGCGTCACCCTAATCCGGCTATTGCCAAACAGGTTGAAAAAATAGATACCGCAACCAATTGCGAAGTCATTGCCAAATTCCGCTTAAACTAACATTCAAATTATACAGCAAGAATCACCGAAAGGTGCTTGGCAAAATACCACTAAAATATTATTAACAACGTCAGTAAATCAAAAACGCCGAAGCTTTCAGCTTCGGCGTTTTTATATGCATCACACTTGGGTTCGCCCTAGAGATATCACGACTCGGCGGTTTTTGTCTTTTCCTATTGGCGAACCGTTATCTGCAATAGGACGACGCTTGCCGTACCCTTGCACTTGAATTCGATCTTCCGGTAGCCCTAGAGACTGAAAGTAATCACGAAGTGACTCTGCACGTCGCTCTGATAAACTTTGACTCGCACTTTTACCATCGGTTGAATCTGTGTACGTCGCCACCAGCACGAGATCGATATCTTGATTATGTCGGATATAATCTGCAATTTGTGATAAACGCTTTTTAGAAGCCTTGGTTAACTGATCACCTTGTCTTTCGTAGTGCAAAATCGTAAAAGCAATGTCCTCGAAACTGTATTTCAATAAGTTGGAAATACAGTCGCTAAACGCGTTGTACTTGTTTTGAAATAGTACTGATGACAATGCGACTTCAATTCTCTGATCTCGGCTCTGCCAATCTTGGTAACTAAAGGTCGGATAACGGCCTTTTTCCAGCTCAGACAAAATGCCCCATGCTGTTTGCCCTCCGACATAACCATCAAACTGTTTAAAAAACTTTAGGTTTGTAATTCGATCGGCGTGTTCACCTGGTCGCCAAGGTGGCGGCATAGAAATGAGACTGACGTTACGTGTTTCTCCCATCGGGCGACGCATTTTTAACTCAAAGTCTAAATTGATTTTTTTATTCGCACGAGATGAAAATACCGCATCTCCAAAGCTTGGAATGGGGTGTACAAGCTGACATTCTAATGGTGTATTGACCACCATTTCCCATTGAGATTGCTGTGGAGTTGCAGCATAACGTTTGCCCATCAAAGCGAAGCTGCTTGTGCTAAACAACGAAAATACAACACCACTGGTAATCAGCCATTTCTTCATCTAATACTGTCTCTTAAACGGCAGTCTGTTGCCGTCAATTTGCATCAATAAAACCACTTCAACCGGCATGCAAAAATCTCGCCAATATAGGGTTATCTGTCACACTGCCATTAATGTGAGCCACCGTGTTCCAATCACCTTAACCGCCACTTAGCGTTTTACTTACTCATGTTTTATCGGTTTACATGATGCAAAGTATGGCGAATAAACGTCTACATAATATGCAATACAAACTTATTGATTGGATGCAAAATAGAATTCCGGTTTTCTCTTAAATTGCGGTTTTTCTCATCGGTATAATCTGCAATAATGCAGCCTTCGTCACACAAAAATAAGCCAACATGACACTAGAAAATGAAGCTCTAACCTTGAAAAAACGCTTTCGTGGTTATTTCCCTGTGGTAGTAGACGTTGAGACCGCTGGTTTCAATGCTCAAACTGATGCACTTTTAGAAATCTGTGCCGTTACGTTGAAAATGGACGAACATGGCGTGTTGCATCCGGCCTCCACCATTCATTTTCATGTGGAACCATTTGAAGGCGCTAACTTAGAAAAAGAAGCGCTTGAATTCAATGGTATTCGTGACCCTTTCAGCCCTCTTCGTGGTGCTGTTTCTGAGCAAGAGGCGCTAAAGGAAATTTATAAGCTTATTCGCAAAGAACAAAAAGCCGCAGATTGCTCACGTGCAATTATGGTTGCTCATAACGCAGCATTCGACTTGGGTTTTGTAAACGCAGCAAATGAACGCTGTAAACTAAAAAGAGTCCCTTTTCATCCCTTTGCTACTTTTGATACGGCTACATTAAGTGGCCTTGCTTATGGCCAAACAGTTCTCGCTAAAGCATGCAAAACAGCCGGGATGGAATTTGATAACCGTGAAGCACACTCTGCGCTTTACGATACACAAAAAACAGCAGAATTATTCTGCGGAATTGTCAACAAATGGAAGGCCCTCGGCGGTTGGCCGCTTGTCGACGAAGAATAATAAGTAAACACAACATATTAGGAAAAGTATGAATCCTGTCGTTATATCAGTGTGCGTCATGCTCGTGTTAGCATTGATGCGCGTAAACGTGGTGGTTGCCCTCACGTTTAGTGCCATCGTAGGCGGCCTAGTCGCAGGCATGAGCCTTGGGGATACGGTTGCCGCATTTGAAAGTGGTCTAGGTGGCGGTGCAACTATCGCGCTAAGCTACGCCATGTTAGGTACTTTCGCTGTTGCCATCTCGAAATCAGGCATCACGGATCTACTGGCCAAAAGTGTTATCAAGCGCTTAAATGGTAAAGAAAACTCGGCGTCAACTACCGGGTTAAAGTACGCCGTGTTGGTGGCATTAGTGCTTGTCACGATGTCATCTCAGAACGTAATTCCGGTCCATATCGCCTTTATTCCAATTTTGATTCCACCTCTTTTGGGCGTATTCGCGAAACTTAAGCTCGACCGACGTTTGGTCGCGTGTGTTCTTACCTTCGGTTTGATCACACCTTACATGATCTTACCTGTTGGTTTCGGCGGTATTTTCTTAAACAACATTCTATTAAAGAACCTACATGACAACGGTTTGGAGAATGTGGTTGCAAGCCAAGTCCCAACCGCCATGTTACTGCCAGGTGCAGGGATGCTGTTTGGTCTATTACTGGCTATCTTTGTGAGCTATCGTAAACCGCGTGTCTACAAAGAAACTGAGTTGACTGTCGTTGACGAAACCGATCACGTCATTAATAAAAAGCACATCTTAGTTGCGGCACTTGGTATTGTCGCTGCTTTGGGTGTTCAGCTTTACACGGGTTCAATGATTATCGGTGCTCTAGCTGGCTTTATGGTGTTCACTTTCGGCGGCGTTATTGCATGGAAAGAGACGCACGACGTATTCACTAAAGGTGTACACATGATGGCAATGATTGGCTTCATCATGATTGCAGCGGCAGGTTTTGCAGCAGTAATGAAGCAAACTGGCGGTGTTGAAACACTAGTACAATCGCTATCAACCAGCATCGGTGACAATAAGCCTTTAGCTGCACTACTGATGCTGATCGTTGGCCTATTAGTAACAATGGGCATTGGTTCATCGTTCTCTACGATTCCAATCCTTGCAACTATCTATGTGCCTCTTGCGCTAGCATTTGGCTTCTCGCCGATGGCAACGATTGCACTGGTAGGTACTGCGGCGGCGTTAGGTGATGCAGGCTCTCCAGCTTCTGACTCTACATTAGGCCCTACATCTGGTCTAAATGCCGACGGTCAACATGAGCACATTTGGGAAACAGTCGTTCCAACCTTTATCCATTACAATATCCCTCTAATCATCTTTGGTTGGATTGCAGCAATGGTGCTTTAATACTATTGTTTGGATGGATATACATTTAGTTACGAAAAAGCCGCTCAATGAGCGGCTTTTTGTTATTCATAACTGTGGTTATTGCGCTGGCATATTGTCAATAATACGCTCACGAATCAGCTTCAAGGTTGGTTCTGTCGACAGGTAATCGATGGCAATCGGAAAATAAGCGTCGTTAATTTTAAGAACCAAGCTAGGGTAAGAGCTCACACCTAGGCTCTTTGCAAGGCTCAATTGATCTTCGAACACACCTTCTAAGAAAGAGCCATCCATGTCATTCTTGAATTGCTGAACATTCAAGCCAATTTCTCTCGCTAGTTGCAAGTGAGTGGCTTCTTCATGAGGAGGCATCGCACGTAAGTAATACGCATGCTGAATCGCTTCTAGCATCTGTTCATAAGAGTCTTGAAAGCCCGCTGCAATAACCGCACGACAAGATTGGTAAGTGCTTCTAACTGGCGTACAAAGCTTCCAGAAATCGTAGTTAAACTTAGTGCCTAACTGGCGCTCAATCTGCTTCCAAATACCTTCGAGTTTTTGTTGCATCTCGGGCGGCATCGGTAAATTAGTATCTGGCGCAAGACCACCAACCACATACTCAAACTGAATCACACCTGGCAGTTGCTGTTTTAGTTTATCCAGCGTTGGTTTGTAACCCCAACACCAACTGCACATTGGGTCATGCACGTAGTAAAGCTTTATATCCACTTTAATAATTAAACCTTTAAAATCATCTCAAAATCTCAGAGTAATTATACAGTCTCATAAGTTGAAAAACTGCTTTATCTTAATAATTCGCTCTAAAGCCAGTCTATACGAGGCGTGTTAAGTTTCATTGTAGATCTTAGGTTAGATAAACAAGTCTGTCAGCTGAGAACTCTAGCCCACCTAGCTCATTTTGTTCGCACAAACTCTTAAAATGTTCAGTACAATACAGAAAGCTCGCTCCTAGCATCTTTGACTTGAAAACAACCTTTTCTGCAACGTCGCTTTCATTAAATACTAACACCTCTACACCTGCTAAGCTGCCATATTCAATTTTTTGGACGCACTTATCTTCATCTTCTTGCCCAAACTCCAACGGTGTATACAGGTACCATTCCTCTTCTTTATAGCGAATCGATAAGAACTCGCCTACTTTGCTCAATGGCTCTTTTAAAGATGCATAAGCTTTAGGGCAAAGCACTAAGAAAACCCGTAACCATAAACTGATATCAGGAAGTAATGAGTCTTTCTTGAGAACATCTTCAAACTCAATATCTACTTCACCCCATATACTTTTGAAAGAAAAGTTTTCTAATGGCTGCACAAAGATTTTTTCTATTAAATCCATGTCACCTAACTGCCTAGCTACAGAACTAGGCGTAGTGCTCACGATTTTATATTCATTGTGACAGTCGAAAATTTTATAAACCGTCATTAATCTATCAACTCCTCATGTTTTACTACCAAGTGCTACCTATGGGTAAGTTACTTTTCAAATCATTTTTCATGAAGGAAACAGGCCTAAAAAAGCTGCGTTTTAGAGGAGAAAGCTAATTTTCTCGTCGACCATTACAGTGCTTACAAACCTCAAAATCAGAGAAATAGTATTTTCATATTAATAAAAATCACTAATTAAATGGATCTGTCAAATTAGAAGAAAACATGATGCCATTGAGCTGATTTTGTTCACACAAAGCCTTAAACTTATCTGTACAGTACAAGGTGCCCGCTCCTTCTAACCGAGACTTGAAAACCATTTTGTCTTTAACATCATCGTCAATAAAAACAAGGGTATCTAACCCATCTCGGCTCCCATATGCGATTTTTTCTACACACTTTCTCTTGTTTTCCTGTCCAAAAGTCAGTGATGCATATAAATACCATTGCCCACCTTGGTAGTTAGCAGGTAAAAACTCCCCGTGTTCACTTAGATAAGCATTCAATATTTCATATGCCCTCGGAGATAAAACAAGGTATGTTCGCGCCCATAAACTAATATCAGGCAATAGAGAATTGTACTTAAATACATCTTGAAACTTTACCTCCACAGGCTTCCAAATATCTTGCAGAGATTGGTTTTTAATAGCCTGTAATAAGATCCTCTCAAAATAGTCGAAGTCACCTAACTGGCTAGCGATTTCATCGGGACCAGAGCAGACCGTTTGAAATTCTCTTAAATTATCTATTATCTTGTAAACTGTCATAATCCTCCCAAAACTTGGTTCTTAGCGTCCAATGCTGATTTATGATGGGGCTTACTCTTCGAGTGCATTTTGTGCCGAAATAAGTTGGCCTAAAAATTCTGGGGAGTTAAATTGCCTTTAGTGTAATTCCTTAACCAAATACCATTTGTAGCAACTCCCTTATCAAAGACGTGTAAGCAATGATGTTTGAAAACGACTTTACGAAATAGATGGCAGCATACATCGTAATTACACGCCAATATACATCAAAATTCATACTGGAATTTTTGTATACACTAGGCGGGATTAACATGGCTTCGCGAGGTTTACGAGATAGGCAGTTAGAACAAAGCTTTATGTTCATTCCACTAACCTAAAAAGAAAAAGGAGCCAGTACGGCTCCTTCGTATTCTATCGCTAAATGTGAGTATTTACGAATTACTCAGCTTGATCTTCAGCGCGCGCTGCTGCTTCTTTGATTAGAGGCTGCAGTTCACCTTTTTGGAACATTTCTAGAATAATGTCACAACCGCCGATAAGCTCGCCTTCAACCCATAGTTGAGGGAAAGTTGGCCATTGCGCGTACTTTGGTAACTCAGCACGGATATCTGGGTTTTGCAGAATGTCTACGTAAGCGAACTTCTCACCACATGCCATTAGTGCCTGTGACGCTTGAGAAGAGAAACCACAGCTAGGTAGTTTCGGTGATCCTTTCATGTACAGCAGGATTGAGTTTTCAGAGATCTGCTGTTTGATTTTGTCGATAGTTTCCATCGCTTCCTCATTCATGGGTTTGAACTTTATTTATTTGCCACATTCTACTCAATAACGACAGAATAAAAACCATATAATTAATAAGGCTTAATTTTAGATTGCTCATTGGCGAGCAATGCAGCACTTCACCACTGCTAACCTCTTAAAATATTTTCATATCGGGGTTTTAATAAAGTAAAAACTTGCTAAAATACTTAGCAAGTCAGCCTTAAAGGCGACATAGCTATAAAAAACACTGGAAGCAATCGAAAGGTCATCCTTTCAAATCAATGGAGAATCGAGTAATGGCATTTGAACTACCAGCTCTTCCTTACGCGAAAGACGCACTAGAACCACACATCTCAGCAGAGACTCTAGACTACCACCACGGTAAGCACCACAACACTTACGTTGTTAAGCTTAACGGTCTTATCCCTGGTACTGAGTTCGAAGGCAAAACTCTAGAAGAGATCATCAAGACTTCTACTGGTGGCGTATTCAACAACGCAGCGCAAATCTGGAACCACACGTTCTACTGGCACTGTCTTGCTCCAAATGCGGGCGGCGAGCCAACTGGCGCAGTTGCAGACGCTATCAACGCAGCATTCGGTTCTTTTGAAGAATTCAAAGCGAAGTTTACTGATTCAGCAATCAACAACTTCGGTTCTTCATGGACTTGGCTTGTTAAGAAAGCTGACGGCTCTCTAGAGATCGTTAACACTTCTAACGCTGCTACTCCTCTAACAGAAGAAGGTACAACACCACTTCTAACTGTTGACCTATGGGAACACGCGTACTACATCGATTACCGCAACGTACGTCCTGATTACATGAACGGCTTCTGGGCTCTAGTAAACTGGGACTTCGTAGCTGAGAACCTAGCGAAGTAATATACTTCCCCCTAAGTTCAATTTAGTCTTATTCAAAAGCTCGCTATTTAGCGGGCTTTTTTGTTTCGCCTTCCCTAGCACCTTTAAATAATTCCCTCTTTTACTAAAGTTCTTCTTATCCACGCCGTTAAAAGAGCATCGAGCGAGGAACATCATGCAAATTCATACGTTAGACAAAGCTGCAATTATCAACGAACTTCAGTTCGGTAATGGTATTAACCATGCCGTACACGAAGGTCGTCGTGCAGATTTCTCGCTGATTCTGTCTATGTTCTCTAATGATGTTCGCGATGTGGTCCCAGTTGAAGAGGTCCAGGAAGTCATCACCAGTGACAGTATTCTTCGCCAACAATTGGGTTTATCGCAACCTCAAGCTCTTCGTTCTGATAGCAGCAGCTATGAACTCGCAGCTGAACAAGCGAAACAGTTTCACGATGCAGGATTGCCTTCCGCAAAGCTGAGCCATTACCTAAAACCAGATGCGCTGACTTACCTGCCTGAAGACACATTCAACCTACCAGAGGAGGTTTATCACAACCTATCTGGTCATGAGCGACGCAGATTGGGCGAACGCAACAAACAACTGATCCCAGATGCTGGGCTATATAATCAGCTAGTGACGGCTCAACGTCAGCATCAAATTCAAGCTAAAGCATAGAGATCCGCTTTTTATCCAATAGCTTGCAATACCTACACGTCAGAAATGTGACATCTTACAAATTACCGCACAATAGTCCTCACTCGAAAGCGTTAGTTTGAAGCCTTTCACACTGAACCCAACGAATTTCAACCATGCTATTAGCACAAACCACTGGTGTATTGTTTTTCACATATGGATACAGTGAAGGTGCTATGGATATCAAAGAATCAATTATTCTCGTCACGTCTGCAGGTTCAGTTATAGGAAGAACCTGTGCAAATCACTTTGCTCACCTTGGAGCAACGTTGATTCTTTGTGACCAAAATTCTAGCGCTTTGAGAGCGAGCTATGAGCAAATCAGCGCTTTCACTGACAAAGTGTATGCGATGAATGTGTGTAGTGATAACACAACGTCCATTAACTTATTGTTTGACCAGATAGAATCACAGCTACGTGCGACACCAGATGTGATTGTTAATTGCTGGACCAGCTCCCCTATGCCTGGCTTAATGGCGCCAGAACCAATGAGTACTTACATTGATCACTTGTCGTCTGCGGCACGCTTCCTTTATACCTACGGCCAAGTAGGAGCAGAGCGCTTTCGAGCCAGAAACAAGAAAGGCGTCATTGTTAACGTCATTTCTCATGACAACCATGAAGACTTTACGGGAGTTGAAAGCATGGCGGCGTTGGTGTCAGGTTTTACTCACAGCTGGGCAAAAGAACTCACACCATTCAACATTCGAGTGGGCGGCGTTATTCCCTCGGTAAATCATACAAAAGAAGAGCTCAACGAGAGACACTGGGCTGAGATCCAAGACGAACTAGTCCGCAACACAGCATACATCGTCGCGAATGAATACTTCAGTGGCCGAGTAGTTGCGACCGAAGTGTAAGCATACACAGCAACTCTGTTTTCCCAAGCCAGATGTAACTCCTGCACCAAAATAAAAAAAGCCCCAGTCATTTGACTGGGGCTTTAACCTTTTCCCGATTAAGGTTCCGTGCTAGCGAAAACCTTGCTCACTCGATTTTTTAATTACGCGTCAGCTTTTTCTTTCTTTGCTTTAGGTGCTGCTTTTGCTGCTTCTTGGTCTGCTTTCTTCTTGATAACAGTTGTACCTTCGAAAGTTTCGCCTTCAACAAATGCTTTACCGTAGTAAGAAGCCATCAACACATCTTTAAGTTCGCTGATTAGAGGGTAACGTGGGTTCGCACCAGTACATTGGTCATCGAACGCTTCTACCGCTAGCTCATCCAGTTTCGCTACGAAATCTGATTCAGCAACACCTGCCGCTTGGATAGACATTGGGATGTCTAGGTTAACTTTTAGTTCATCCAACCATGCTAGTAGACGTTCAATCTTCTGAGCAGTACGGTCACCTTCTTGGCTTAGGCCTAGGTGGTCAGCAACTTCAGCGTAACGACGACGTGCTTGTGGACGGTCGTATTGAGAGAACGCAGTTTGTTTAGTTGGATTGTCGTTCGCGTTGTAACGTACCACGTTAGAGATAAGTAGTGCGTTAGCTAGGCCGTGTGGCAAGTGGAACTCAGCACCCAGTTTGTGAGCCATTGAGTGACAAACACCTAGGAATGCGTTCGCAAATGCAACACCAGCGATAGTAGCTGCGTTGTGTACTTTCTCACGAGCGATTGGGTCATTTGCACCGTTCGCATAGCTTGATGGTAGGTACTCTTTTAGCATCTTAAGTGCTTGAAGAGCTTGGCCATCTGAGTATTCGTTAGCAAGAACAGAAACGTAAGCTTCTAGAGCGTGAGTTACTGCATCGTAACCACCAAATGCTGTTAGAGACTTAGGCATGTTCATTACTAGGTTCGCATCAACGATTGCCATGTTTGGCGTGATTTCGTAGTCAGCTAGTGGGTATTTAGCACCAGTCTTGTCGTCAGTAACAACCGCGAATGGAGTAACTTCTGAACCAGTACCTGAAGTTGTAGTGATACATACAAGCTCAGCTTTTTTACCCATTTTAGGGAACTTGTAGATACGTTTACGGATGTCCATAAAGCGCATTGCTAGTTCTTCAAAGTGAGTTTCTGGGTGCTCGTACATTACCCACATGATTTTCGCTGCATCCATTGGTGAACCACCGCCTAGCGCTAGGATAACGTCAGGTTGGTAGCTAGCCATTTGAGCCGCACCTTTTTCTACTACAGACAGTGTTGGGTCAGCTTCAACATCGAAGAATGTTTGAACTTCCATGCCTTGAGCTTTCAGTAGGCTTACTACGTCATCTGCGTAACCGTTGTTGAATAGGAAACGGTCAGTTACTAGGAATGCACGTTTCTTGCCTTCTAGGTCGCCAAGCGCGATTGGAAGGCTACCACGACGGAAGTAGATTGACTTAGGTAGTTTATGCCACAACATGTTTTCAGCTCGCTTCGCTACAGTTTTCTTGTTGATTAGGTGTTTAGGACCTACGTTCTCAGAGATAGAGTTACCACCCCAAGAACCACAACCTAGCGTTAGAGATGGCGCAACGTTGAAGTTGTACAAGTCACCGATACCGCCGTGAGTAGTCGGGATGTTGATTAGGATACGAGCTGTCTTCATCTTGTCACCGAAGTAACGGATACGGTCAGCGTTAGTATCTTGGTTAGTGTAAAGACCAGATGTGTGGCCGATACCACCAATCTCAACCATAGTTACCGCTTGAGCAACCGCGTCTTCGAAGTTGTCAGCACGGAATAGACCTAGAGTTGGAGATAGTTTCTCGTGAGCGAATGCGTCATCGTGAGATACTTTGCCCAGACCTTCACCAACAAGAACTTTAGTGTCTGCTGGAACTTTAACGCCTGCCATTTCAGCGATTGCTGCTGCTGGCTGACCTACGATTTTCGCGTTTAGCGCGCCATCGATAAGAAGCACTTTACGAACTTTATCAGCTTCTGCTTTACTTAGGACATAAGCTTTGTGAGAAGCAAAACGCTCTTTCACTTCGTCGTATACTTCATCAACTACGATTGCAGCTTGCTCAGAAGCACATACTACACCGTTGTCGAAAGTCTTAGACATAAGGATAGAAGCAACAGCACGTTTGATGTCTGCTGTTTCATCGATAACAACCGGAACGTTACCTGCACCTACACCGATTGCTGGCTTACCAGAAGAGTAAGCGGCTTTAACCATGCCTGGACCACCAGTTGCAAGGATAAGAGCGATGTCATCGTGTTTCATTAGAGCGTTTGAAAGCTCAACAGAAGGCTGGTCGATCCAACCGATGATGTCTTTTGGTGCGCCTGCTGCTACTGCTGCATCTAGAACGAGTTTAGCTGCATCGTTAGTTGAGTTTTTCGCACGTGGGTGTGGTGAGAAGATGATACCGTTACGAGTCTTCAAAGAGATTAGAGATTTGAAGATCGCTGTAGAAGTTGGGTTAGTCGTTGGTACGATACCGCAGATGATGCCTACAGGCTCAGCGATAGTCATAGTACCTAGGTTGTCATCCTCTTCTAAGATGCCACACGTTTGTTCGTCTTTGTATTTGTTGTAGATAAACTCAGAAGCGAAGTGGTTCTTGATTACTTTATCTTCAACAATACCCATACCAGATTCTTCTACCGCTTGTTGAGCTAGCGGGATACGGGCCTGGTTAGCTGCAAGCGATGCTGCACGAAAGATTTTATCTACTTGCTCTTGAGAGTAAGTAGCGAACTCTTCTTGCGCTTTCTTAACGCGAGCAACCATTGCATCTAGTTCAGCCATATTAGTTACAGGCATAGGGAATCTCCTAAAATTAACAAATATTAAAAACTTTTTACTAAGGCTATTACTTATCGTTTTTACTGTTTATCAGTAACTTAGAAAACAAACGTCTTAGTAAATTGCTTTCAGGACTGAGTATAATATTTCAGAGTGTGAAAAAAATTGACTTGGATCAGTTCTCACCACCTAAATACTACCAAAGTGGTGCCTCATCACACCAAAATGACATAAATCACTGATAAACAAATAAATTAACTTTCATTTTTTATTGAGTAAAAAAGAAGCAAATGGACAAATAAATAAAAGAAACTACAACAACCTGTAAAAAAGTTTCATTTTTGACCAACAAAATTACATGTAGGCCCAATTCTGTGTGCTACTGAGAGTATATCGAACCGAATACATCTCTCTACAAACCACCTTGGTTTTTATCAAAAATGTGCGAATGTTAACGTTTATGTAAAACAGTGCAATTTATCAGCAACTTTATACGTAACATTTCCTTTCCAGATTAGATACAGTTTATTAAAGAATTAGTTTTTCTCACTTAAATGGCAGGGAATGCGTTAGTTTTTTTCATTTCTTACAACCTAACTTTTGCCTTACATTACGCCCAAATTACCCCTTCTCCTTTTCACTAATGTGAACTTTGATGAGTACGCAACATGCAAACTTTTGAACTTGCTATCTTCTTGCAGTTTTTTCTCGGTTTGGTCGCCGCAGTAAACCCTGTTGGTATCATGCCTGTGTTTGTGTCACTAACCGGGCATATGACACCAGACGAAAAGCGCAATACGGCAACAACAGCAAATGTGGCTGTTGCGATCATCCTGATCATTTCGCTTTTTGCTGGTCAGTTACTGTTAGACATGTTCAGTATTTCTCTGGATTCGTTTCGTGTCGCTGGCGGGTTGCTATTACTTAGCATCGCATTCTCGATGATGAGCGGTAAACTGGGGGAAGATAAGCAGAACAAACAAGAGAAAACGGAATACGTCAGTCGTGAACAGATTGGTGTGGTCCCTCTTGCAATGCCTTTAATGGCAGGTCCTGGTGCAATCAGTTCGACTATTGTTTATGGTGCACGCTACCCAAGCATGTTCGATACCGTGGGCATTAGTATTACGATTGGTTTGTTCTGCCTTTGTTCATGGCTATTATTCCGTTCTGCCCCATTGATCGTACGATTTTTAGGTCAAACTGGAATCAACGTCATTACTCGTATCATGGGTTTGATATTGGGCGCGCTTGGCATAGAGTTTATTGCGAATGGCTTACGCAACTTATTTCCAGGATTAGCCTGAGTTTCTATAAAATTGTATGATAGAGCGATTCAACAATGGATCGCTTTGTCATGACGACTGACTCTCTTAAACATACTCTATATGTCACCATTTTTGGTACTCATACCAAAGCTGGTAAAACGTTCGATATTGCTCTCATTATCGCGATCATCAGTTCGTTAATCGTACTGGTGTTAGATTCGATACCCTCCGTTCGGGCCGAGTGGGAAAAAGAGCTGAAGTTTATTGAATACACATTTACTGGCCTATTCACGATTGAATACCTTCTAAGGCTTTATTGCTCCCCCAAACCTGCCGCCTACGCAAAGAGTTTTTATGGTGTCGTCGATTTACTTGCGATTTTGCCCACTTATTTAGCACTCTTCTTCCCATCCGCTTCGTTTATGGGTGTGATCAGGGCGCTGCGAGTGATGCGAATATTCCGCATACTCAAGTTAGTCCGATACCTCCAAGAGTCCAATATCCTCTTACGTTCACTGCTTATGGCGCGCAGAAAGATTTTTATCTTCTTTAGTTCCGTCGCCATTATGGTAACGATTTTCGGCTCGTTGATTTTTATCATTGAAGGACCTGAAAACGGATTTACTAGCATTCCTAAGAGTATTTATTGGGCGATCGTGACCATCACAACGGTTGGGTATGGTGACTTGGTCCCTCAAACAGACCTAGGTAAAGGGCTTGCATCACTCACCATGTTACTGGGTTATTCCATTTTGGCGGTACCTACAGGTATTTTCACTGCCGAACTGCACCAAGAGATGCAATCGCACAAAGTATTGGTGAAATGCCCAAACTGCTCCCACGCAGGGCACGACTCTGACGCAATTTACTGTAAACATTGTGGTAGTGAACTGGCCGATCCAGACAAAAGAGTCGTTCGAACGGAAGACGACGCATGAAAAAAGAGCTCCCTACGGAGCTCTTTTATTTTGTCATCAAATAAAGGATTGATGTGATTATGCTTTCTCAGACAGAATAATTCTCAGAGTACGACGCAATGGCTCCGCAGCACCCCAAAGCAGTTGGTCACCAACAGTGAAAGCATTTAGGAAATCATCACCCATTGCCATCTTACGTAGACGACCCACTGGTACAGACATTGTGCCCGTAACTTTTGCCGGCGTTAGCTCTTGAGCAGTGATGTCACGGTCGTTAGGAATCACTTTCACCCAATCGTTATGAGTGGCGATGATTTCTTCGATTTCGTCCATTGGTACATTTTGTTTAAGCTTGATAGTAAGTGCTTGAGAGTGACAACGCATCGCGCCAATACGCACACAAGTACCGTCAATTGGAACAGGTGAACTTTGAGAACCCAAAATTTTATTCGCCTCAGCGCCCGCTTTCCACTCTTCTTTACTCTGACCATTATCGCGCTTCACATCGATCCATGGGATCAACGAACCAGCTAGTGGCACACCGAATTTATCGGTAGGGAAAGAGCCGCTGCGCATTGTATCCGCGACTTTCTTATCAATATCTAGGATAGAGCTTGATGGGTTTGCAAGTTCAGAGCTCACAGAGTCATTGATAACGCCCATTTGCGAGATCAATTCACGCATATTTTGCGCACCAGCACCAGATGCGGCTTGGTAAGTCATTGCGCTTGTCCACTCAACAAGGCCTTTCTCAAATAGACCACCTAGCCCCATTAGCATTAAACTAACCGTACAGTTACCACCGACAAATGTGTTCGTGCCACCGTGGATGCCTTGTTGGATTTGCTTTAAGTTCACTGGATCAAGTGTGATGATCGAATCTTCAGCCATACGTAGCGTAGAGGCCGCGTCAATCCAGTAGCCTTTCCAACCAGCCTGACGAAGTGCAGGGAAAACTTTTTCTGTATAGCTACCACCTTGACAGGTGATTACCGCATCAAGCTGTTTTAAGCTTTCAATATCATACGCGTCTTGCAGTAAGCCTGCGTCTTTTCCTAAGTTAGGAGCAGGAATACCAACTTGAGAAGTACTGTAGAATACTGGTTCGATTAGGTCGAAGTCTTTCTCTTCAACCATACGCTGCATAAGGACTGAACCAACCATACCGCGCCAACCAACTAAACCAACTCTCATCGTATTAACTCTCCATGTATTAAAAAACCTACCCCATAGTTAATTTTTCACAGCAAAATCTCAACCCCTATTTTGTAAATAAGCGCGTTTTTTAACCTTTTCCTCTGAAAAACCGGGTTACACGAGATTTTTTAGTGTTTGGTTTGCGGTTTTAACCATTTTTCAAGTAGGGAAAGTACTTTAGCCCCCTAATTGGTCTTACCACTCAGTGAGAAAATAACACATGAAGCACAATAATTTCACATTACACAACATTTAAAACCAAAAAAGTTAAAACAAACTAACAGTTAATTTCACAAGCAAACGTTTTTACCGACGAACATCAAGATAAAGCACCAAATGTTCGAAATATAATTTTTGTTAATGTATGTTATGCGCGATTACAACAAGGAGCGCCTTCCTCTATTGCTCCAAGATTGACAGAGGCACATATGAAGCAAGTTACACCACGCCTACCAAGCTTGATACAGGTATTTATCTCGCTCGGTTTATTTCTCCTGCTGGCATTTTCGTTCACAGCCAAGCTAGACCTACCGATTCAGCTAGCGCTATACATCGGTTGGTTCATTGTCATGATATTGGGCATAAAGCTTGGCCATCAGTATAAAGATCTGGAAAAAGCAGCACTAAATGGCATTTCCAATGGACTTGGAGCCGTTTTAATCCTTTTGGCCGTTGGCGCGCTTGTAGGTACTTGGATCTCTGGTGGTATTGTTCCAACCATTATTTACTACGGCCTTAAAGCAATCCACCCTTCCATCTTTTTGCTCGCGACCATGATCATCTGTTCATTGACTGCGCTAGCGACTGGCACATCTTGGGGAGCTGCTGGCACAGCAGGTATTGCAATGATGGGTATCGGTCAAGGTCTTGGTGTTCCTGCGCCAATCACTGCAGGTGCCGTACTTTCAGGCTGTTACTTTGGTGACAAAATGTCGCCTCTATCGGATTCAGTAATCCTTGCTTCATCTATGTCTAACGTTGAAGTGATGGAACATATTAAAGGCATGTTGCCGATAGCACTCATTAGCTACATTATTACAGGCATTATGTTTACTGCATTTGGCTTCCACTACGCAGGTCAAGTTGACATGAGCCAGGTAGACTCTGTCATTAAAGCGATGGAACAGCAGTTCTACATCACCCCTTACTCATTTGTTCCTGTGATCATCGTATTGTCACTTCTAGCGATGCGTATGCCTTCATTCCCAGTGATCAGTTTTGGTTCTCTGCTAGGTATTATTTGGGCAGTGATGATCCAAGATGTCGATTTCCTAACCGCGTTCAACACGGCTTGGGCTCCGTTTGCAATCTCATCTGGCGTAGATTTCATTGACTCAATCCTTAACCGTGGCGGCATGTCTTCAATGCTTGGGTCGGTAGCGGTTATCGTATTCGGCCTTGGTTTTGGCGGTCTACTAGATAAAGTAGGCGTGCTAGAGACTATCGCGAAGCTGTTTGAAAAACGCGTTCAAAGTGCAGGTTCATTGGCAACAAGCACAATTGGTACGGCCTTTATGGGCAACGTATTTGGTTCAGCGATGTACGTTTCACTTATTCTGACCCCAAAAATCTGTGCGAAGAACTATGACCGTCTAGGCTACAAACGTAAGAATTTGTCTCGTAACGCAGAATTTGGCGGCACGCTAACCTCAGGTATGGTCCCTTGGAGTGACAACGGTATCTACATGGCCAGTATTTTGGGTGTTGCTACACTGTCTTATGCCCCGTTCATGTGGCTGAGTTTTGTATGTATCATCGTAACGATCTTCACTTCTTACATGGGTTGGTTTGTTGATAAGTGCGAACCAACAGCAGAAGCAGTTGAAGAAGCTGAAGGCGAATTAAAGCAGCAAACCGCTTAACTTCGCAGAGATAGGAAGAACCTCCCTTCCGAATTCAATACTAAAAAAGAGCGCTTTAAAGCGCTCTTTTTTTATTTCCAAAACAAATCGTTAGCTTTGTTTGACTGGCGTTTTCACGGCTGCACGCTTCCCAAACCAATAGCCCAATCCAAGCGGTGCAAAGAATATAACGGCAATGAACAGAATAAAGTAGATGATGGTACTTTTGACAAGTTCAATCAGCTTAGTCATGGCGAGATTCACAACCTCTTGCGACACTCGATCCATATCTTGAGCAAACTTCTCGCGCTCATGGGTAATGATCTGTGCGATTTCTTGGCGCTCTCTGGCAACCATCAGCTCTATAGCTTGGCGTTCTTCACCCAACTGAGATAAACGCGCCTCCGTCCTTTGATCGATATCGTCAACCAAAGGTTGTAACTCCAGCGCCATTTGTTCTGCCAAATAACGCATGTACTCTGGGTTGTTATCGATAAAATCCCTCATCGAATCAGCGGTAACTTGCAAACTATTGAGCGCCGCATTGACTTTTTCGATGCTGGCAGAGCTATTCAAGGCCAACAACTGCGCTTTCCACGTCATTATTTTTGGTGTCTGTTCTGATACCAGACTTAGACGATCAGAGACATCCCCAAGTGCTTCTGGCATCGTGCCTAACGTTGTAACGGCTTCCTCTTCGCTAATTTGGTTTGCATCTAACCACTTACGGTAAGCCGGAGTCCTAATCATGCTTAAATCAGCGAATTGATGCTGCTTGGCGAACTCTGCAACAAACGTTTGTGTCTTGATGTATGCTTCTTTCTTCAATAAAGATTGAGCCAGTTTATCTACCTCTTTCGCTAAATAAACGGAAACTAACTTGGCCTCATCAGACGCAAAGAGCTCATTACCAGAAGCGGTAGTAAAGAACTGTTCCATTTGTAGCGTGAAAGTCCATGTATCAATCAGTGCAGCCATTGGGGACACTTGATACGCAGAAGCTTGGATGCCTTCTTCAGCATTTATCTTCCAAAGTAAAATATAAGATTGATGAACTTTATCATGAGGCTCATATTGTTCGTGTAGTGCATCTGCTGCTTGCTCAACCTGAGCAAAAAACTGCTGCGCATACTCACGAGTCAAAAGACGCATATTGAGCTCTTGTTTGGTAAGAGGGACGGTTTGACTCTCGATCTTGACTTCGAGCAGGGAGCACCCTGAAAGCATCATAACCAGCCCTATCAACATCATTGAAGACATTCGGCGAACGGACATGAAAACACCTTTAACAAATTGTATAGAACGGGAATAAAGCGAACTAAGTCATATAGTTCGAGCCTTTATTACCTCAACTCTTATGACATTAAGTCAGAGCAATATCAATCTGTTAGCGCTTCTGTTATCTTTTCACTATTGAGAACATTATTAGCAAAAAGTATGGTTTGTTTTAGGACATCATCTAAACATGCCAACTTCTCTTCCGGCACTTTTTGCCCTTGTTTAATCAACAGTTCAATATCACCCGAAATACAGTGCAATGGCATTGCACCTAAACTCCCTGAGACCCCTTTAAGACTGTGTGCGGCTCTTTGCGCTTGCTCTTTATCCTCTTCTAACAGCTGATACATTTTAGTGCCATCGCCAGAGTGATCCTGAATAAAGACCTCCAGTAACATCCGCACAGCGCCCTCGTCACCAGACAGAGAATCTAACATTTTATTGATATCTATGTACGGCTCACGTTCCACTACTTCCACTTGTGATGAATTCACCTCATTACAACTTTCTTCGTTCATTTGGACGTTTTGAAAATTTTCTGACTGAGCTGAGGGAACAGCGTTAGCTCCATTTTCATCATCGCCAACTTGCTCTGACTTTTTATCATCGGTTCTGGGTAGTGGTATCGGTTGAATCGTTTTTGGGGAGAAGGCTCCCCATGAAATGAGGAAAAGGAGCAAACCACTGATTACAGACAACCAAACAATAAAAGTCATTAGCTTCTGTTCCAACTGATCATTTATCGAAGTTAACTGGTTCGGGAAATCTGGATTAAGCAGTTGATTGGATAAATAACTGCCCTGTGCCTGAGCAGATAGTGCGCTTGAGGTTTGAGCAAGCTGGCGCTGAAGAGCACTTCGCTCTTCGGGAGAGAGCGTCTCTGATTCAATAAAAAGTCGGTCTAAGTCACGGTAAGTATCGCTATTCGTTGCAGAGTCACTAAAGACAGACTCAAAAACAAGCGCACCTAAGCGATAGTACATTGCCTGGATTTGATCAGAGTTTTCTGTTCGAGCACGGCTGCTTCGTAACTGTTCTGCTAACGAAACCAATTCACTGTCACTTCTTACAAAAGCTCGAGCACTTTCTAAAAATCGGTCGGTCGTATAAAGCAATTGAGTGATGTCTGGTGTGATTTTCCCTTCAGAAAACTCACTTTCAAGCTGTAAGCGAACTGCATAAGCCAACTGAAGTTTCAGTGAAATTTGGTCGACGTGTTTAACACGGTAAGGCAGATCGAAGTTAAAAAAGTGCCTGACTTCTTCAACTTTACTTCCTAACTCATTTACAGTCGAAATCGTTTGAATCGTTTGTTTGGCTTGCAGCCAAATGCCAAGTGCTAAAACACACCACAAAACGAACCAGAACCAAACAAACCGCCGTATTCCTTCTTTTAGCTTCAGCAACACTTGCCCCTCGCATATCTCCATTAATTACAAGCATATACTATGGATGTTTCTTATTCACATAAAAAAAGAGAGCCGTTTGCTCTCTTTATTTAACGATATGATTTTAATTGCGACTTAACTGATCTTTTAGATTTGGAGGCGTCCCTTTAATCGTTAAGGTATCCGTCTCTGGATCATAAAAAATACGCTCGCCAAGTAAGAGACTATCGAAGCTAATATTCAAACCACCACCAGCTCCAACAAATTTAGTCAGTTTGCGAACCGTCGCACGATCACCTGGGAAAGACTCTTCAAGCTCGTACCCTTGCTCTTTGGTAAAATCCATAAAGCTTGTGCCATCTTGGCTTGGAGGAAGTTCTCCAGAAAGCTCTGAGATTTGAACTTCATCACCGGATTTAATTTGCTCATTGCAGTAGTCGTAAACTTGTTTCTTGTACTCGTTCACTTCTTGCTTTTCTAGCTTCGAGTCAGCACAAAAATCATCCACCGCCTGCATCAACACTAAGTTTTGTTGTTTAGTATCTAAGCCAATATCCGCTTGCAGAAAATCTAGGAAGAAGTCCGCCACTTTACGGCCAACGCGTCCTTTAATGTATTGCAGATAACGATTGGATTCCTTGTCGGTCTCGTAGCTCGACAGGTCGATGCGTGCGGCAATATCCATTTTGGTGATATCAAGGTAATCTGTCGCACTGATGTCCAAACCTTCGGTCACTTTTAAACTCTGATTCATTGGTAAGATACCGATGAACAAGTAGTCCGTTGCTAAACTCTGATACTCAGCGAAAACCAAGATACCTTCATCCGCAAATGGGTACTTAATCAACTCTTCTTTCAAGCGATTTGCACTAATTTGTGAGAAGTCGTAAAAATCTCGCTCTCCTTTGCGCATTTCTTGAAGCCAAAATTGAAATTCGCTGTCTGACTGGAAAGCGCCAAAACCTTTACCAGCTTTAGAATGGAATACTCGGTGAAGCTCAGCGACTAAGTTTTCTGTAGATGCATCGTTCTCTAATGATGCTGGACGAAAGTTTACAACCAGCTCGTCCTGATCGTTTTTGCACAGTTGATGCAGAATAACGTTTGAAAGATGAAGACTCATAGTGATTTTATCTTGCTACAAGGTTTTAGTTGATGGGCATTGTAGGTTATCATAAGCCGCTTTTACTATCATTATTAGAGTCTTTATGCCGATTACATCTAAATATACTGACGAGCAAGTAGAAAAAATTCTTGCTGAAGTAGCAACAGTTCTTGAAAAACATGCTGCTTCTCCTGAGTTGACGCTAATGATTGCCGGAAATATCGCAACCAATGTCTTAAATCAACGTGTTGCTGCTTCACAACGCAAAGCGATTGCTGAAAAATTTGCTCAGGCGCTGATGTCTTCTTTAGAAACACCAAAAACACACTAATCACGGACAATAGAACACATACATGGTAGACAGCGGAAACTCATACGGCGAACGTGTATCTCGACTAGTTGGTTGGGGTCACTGGTTTGCATTCTTCAATATCGTTGCGTCGATGTTGATAGGCACACGCTACATTGTTCAGTCTCCTTGGCCCGAGACGTTACTTGGTCAGTTTTATCTGGCGGTTTCTTGGGTTGGTCACTTTGGCTTTCTAGTTTTCGCACTTTACTTGCTTGTTCTATTCCCGTTGACGTTTATCCTGCCATCGCGGAAGTTGTTCCGTTTGGTGGCAGTGATTTTCGCAACCGTTGGGCAAACCATATTATTAATTGATACCCAAGCGTATCAGTCGATCAATTTGCACTTAACTCCCGTTGTCTGGGAGTTACTATTCAGCGAAGACAAAAGTGCGCTCAGCACTGACCTACAACATTTATTTGTTGTGATGCCGCTGATCTTCCTTATTCAACTCGCACTATCCGAATGGGTATGGCGAAAACAGCGCAAACTATCTCATAAGCACGTAGGACGCCCTCTCGCGGCCGTCTTTTTCCTCAGCTTTATGACCAGCCATTTGGTTTACATTTGGGCAGATGCGTATTTTTACAACCCAATTACTAGCCAGCGTTCAAACTTCCCTTTGTCTTACCCGATGACGGCGAAGAGTTTTATGGAAAAACATGGTCTACTTGACCGTGAGGAATACCTAAAACGTTTGGCAGAAAACGAAGGCAACGTAGAGTTAGTCAACTACCCTCTTGAAAAGCTTGAGTTTAACCGCCGAGTTAATAAGCTCAATGTGTTGATGATCAGCATAAACAATTTACGAGCGGATGCGCTGAACCAAGAAGAGATGCCTAACCTCTATGAGTTTGCTGAAAACAATCAGAACTTCCGTAATCATTACAGCTCAAGTAATGATACATACGGGGCCTTTGGTTTGTTCTATGGCTTACCGACCAGTTATGCATCAAGCATCAAGGCGCAAGGTGCTTCCCCAGTATTGCTCGATGTACTGAAAGATCAGGGCTACAACTTTGGTTTATTCAGTGGCAGTGGGTTTGAAGATGATCTCTACTCAGAAATTATTTTCCGCGACTTGAACTTAGCGGAAGACCTAGATGGCACGCAAGCTCATACCGATAAACAATCTATCGCAAACTGGAATACATGGTTAGCAGAGAAAGCAAGTCAGCCATGGTTTAGTTACATCGAAGTCACCACCGTTGATAATTTTGAATCGATTCCTTCAAATAATGACGAAGAAATGCCTGCAAGTGAGCGATTCAAAAAAGCTTATGAATATGCAGTGAAGTCGGCGGATAGAACTATCGCCGGTATTATTGATGAACTGGAAACGACGGGACAACTGACAAACACCATCGTAATCATCACTTCTAATCACGGTAGTGAATTTAACGAAACCAATACGAACAGCTGGGGAGCAAACAGCAACTACAGCCGTTATCAATTACAAGTTCCGATGGTGATCCATTGGCCTGGAATGCTGGCTGGCGAATTTAATCACAGCACAAGTCACTTGGACCTCTCAGTTACACTGTTGCAAGATATGCTCGGCGTATCTTCCAACCCATATGATTACAGTAGTGGTCGCAACCTATTCGATGAAAGTCGTCGTCGCTGGATCTTGGCGGGCGATACTCGCGAGCTTGCCTTGATTACTAGCTCACAAACCACAGTGATCGATAAGTTTGGCAACTACAAGCTGTATGACAAAAACTACAAACGACTTCGAGATGATGCACCGAAGTTGCCAGTTTTGATGCAAGGTTTAACTGAGTTACAGCGTTTTTATTCTAAAAACGATTAATACCTAGCAATCCATATACTATTCAAACTCCCCTTTTTGGGGAGTTTTTGTTTATTTCAACAACACAAACCACAAATTTGCGCAGTAAACATCCAATCAGTTCAACTAGGGGTTTACAACATTTTCAAAGCCTTATATTATGCGCCTCAACAACGGAGAGATGGCTGAGTGGTTGAAAGCACCGGTCTTGAAAACCGGCATACGTTAATAGCGTATCTAGGGTTCAAATCCCTATCTCTCCGCCACATTTAGAAAAAGCCCGCTAAGAAATTAGCGGGCTTTTTCGCATCTCCAGACTTAAAAAGATTTGTACAAATCACTTATCACTTCTTGAACGCAACTAAGCACTCCGCCACACTCAGAAAGAACCCACAAAAAATTAATGCCCTTTTCGTTCGTTCCAGTGTTGAATCAATTTGATATTTACGTCTAGTTGTATCTACTCATCAATAAAGACTTCTTTAGCGGCATTGATAAGCTGCAAATGGATTGGGACGAGGTCAGCATGATTCGTTCGATATCCACCTCCAACGACAGCTGCGACAGGGATACCTCGAGATTTCACTGTTTGCATTAAAAATCTATCACGTTCTAAAATCCCTTGCGTCGACACATCAAAATATCCAAGCTCATCGTCTTGATGTATATCGACACCAGCATCGTAGATAACCAAATCAGGGCGATGAAGATTAAGTGCCATATCGACCACTTCTTTAAACGCCATTAAAAAATCCTCATCACCTGTTCCTCGCACCAAAGGCACATCTAGGTCAGACTGAGGCTTCCTCGCTGGAAAGTTTTTATCACAGTGGAAAGAAAGCGTGATGATATCTGGCTCATCGTCACATAAAGTTGCTGTTCCATCCCCATGGTGAACATCACTATCAATGATCAATACTTTATCGACATGCTCGACTTCGAGCGCTTGCCTGGCCGCGATCACTAAGTCATTAAATAAACAAAAACCACTGCCAAACTCTTTGTGTGCGTGGTGATACCCACCACTCAAATGAATGGCCACACCGTACTCAAGTGCCTTTTTTGCGGTCAGAGCCGTGCCCGCTGCTGAAGTTAGCGTTCTGGTAATGAGAGACTCACTCCAAGGAAAACCTATTCGGCGCATCTTCGCAGCTGGCATGTTTCCACTAACAAGTAACTCGACGTATTCCTCGTCATGAACACGTTTTACTTCCCCAACAGTTAATGCTTCGGGCTGGAAAAACTGCGCGTGCTCTTTCCAGTTATCTTTCTCTATATGCACCAATACCGATTCATAGAGGTACTGGTATTTCATAATTGGGTAACGATGCCCCTCTGGCAACTCAAGTTGAGAATAAATCGGGTGGTAGATAAATGGCAGCATGAGAAATTCTTAATAACAATGGTAACGAAATAGTATCAACTTCAAGGGTTGAATAAAATGCAATTTAATTGATAATGATTTTCAATATCAATTAAATTTAATATACATATGAATTCTACTTTCTTTGCTATTCTCGGCGCACTGTTTGGCTCTCTTTGTGCTCTGTCCCTATTTTCATCTCTTGTTGTTGGTGCGTGGTGGTTGGTTGATTTTATGGTGCTTAGCTAACACAATGACTTTCAACTGAAATCAAAAAAACATAGGTGTTTGTATGAGTCAAACCGTCTTTATTACCGGAGCAAATCGCGGCATTGGCCTTAGCTTAACTGAGCTGTACCTGAAGCAAGGCCACCAAGTACATGCTACTAGCCGTTCCTTAGAGAACAGTTCAGAACTACAAACTCTAGCCTCACAATTCAGCAATCTGGTTTTGCACGAACTGGATGTCACTCACTACGAACAAGTCGCTAAGCTTGCCGATAAACTCCCTGCCATCGACTTACTCATCAATAATGCAGGATATTACGGCCCCAAGGGATATGGCTTTGGAAACACTGACGTAGAAGAATGGCGTAAAGCCTTCGAAGTAAACACCATTGCACCGTTAAAACTGGTTGAGCACTGTTACCCTCGCTTACAACAAGGCAAGATAAAAAAGATTGCTTGTATCTCATCAAAAGTGGGGAGCATGACCGAAAATACGTCCGGTGGCGGTTATATTTATCGCTCATCGAAAGCGGCGCTTAACTCGGTTGTGAAAAGCTTAAGTAATGATTTAACACCTGAAGGATTTACCGTTTTAGCGCTTCACCCTGGTTGGGTAAAAACGGCGATGGGCGGGCCAAATGCTTTGATAGATACGCAAACCTCCGCGCAAGGCCTAGCGAACGTGATAGAGCTGAGCACACCGCTGCTTTCAGGTCGATTTATTAACTACGATGGTACTGAGTTACCTTGGTAGCAGCATTAAGACACAACCGTCACTAAACCAAATACCATCAAAGCCAGGCTTCATAATCGTGACTTGGTTGGCAAACATAATGTTCATCAGTGATCCACCAGCATAATTCGCGCAATCTAACTTGAATTTATCTACATCCAATCCAGACTTAGGAAAAAGTAGAACAAATAAGGAGAAAGCACGATGGCAGCAGATAGGGATTTGGTTAATTTTAGCGAAGAGCACGAACTAAATTACTGCTTGAGAAGTGCTGGTAAACGCCAAACTCAAGCGAATCGAGATACATTAGTTGACTTGGGCAACCAGGTGAAAGAGGTACTGGACAAACGCGTGTTAACTCAAGGTGAAGTAAGAGGCGCGATCCAAAACCACGGTGATCTGTTCGAGTAATCTATTTTCAAGCATGCGCGGAGTTTAATTACGCCGCGCTTGTCCTATGCCTGCTTACCTTTGGTTGCACGAGATTTAGTCGCGCCACCATTCTTTGAATAACTGCGCTTTTTACGTTTAAACGCAGGACGTTCCACCTTGGGTAGATGACGTAATGAATCAGGGATAGGGCCTGCTTTTACTTGTGCCATCAAGCTATCAATGCGTTGTTCCAGTGCTTGCATGAACGGCTGATATGCTTGATTTCTCTCTGCCATACCTTGTAACTGGTGCTCCCAATGAGCCGTCATATCAGGGTATGTTGAATCTTCTGGCAAGGCATGAATGAGACCTCTTCCCGCAGGAGAACTGAGAATTGACTTACCTTGACGCGTAAGCAGTTGGCGTTTGAACAGCGTGTCCAAAATACCAGCGCGAGTCGCTTCCGTGCCTAGCCCATCAGTGTCACGAAGGATTTTTTTCAGTTCTTTATCCGCAACATAACGGGCGATCCCGGTCATCGCTTGCAACAGCGATGCCTCGGTAAAATGCTTTGGTGGCTCGGTTTTTCGGTCTTTTATTTCCCCTTCACGACAAGTTAACACGGTGCCTTCGGGTAGCGGTGGCACGGCATCAATACCTTCATCTTCCTTGTCAGTTTTGCCCATTAGCGCTTTCCAACCCGGCGAAACTAACTGACGACCTTTCGCGACAAACGTACCACCAGCGATATCGAAAACCAATTTCGCTTCTGCGTAAACCGCCGCCGGATAGAACTGCATGAGGTACTGGCGCGCAATCAATTGATACACTTTCATCTCATTGCCGGAAAGCGCATTCACATTAGCTTGCTTCGGTGTAGGGATAATCGCATGGTGCGCATCCACTTTTTTATCGTTCCAGGCTTTGGACTTTAATGTTAAGTCTGCTCCCTGAACGGCAACTTGCAACTCTTTTGCGTTATTCGCAATAGCAGTTGTCACCGTCCCTGCTTGTGAGTAGTGTTCCATCGGCAAATAGCGACAATCTGAACGCGGGTAAGTGATCAACTTGTGCTTTTCATACAATGCCTGACAAGTATCTAGTACTTGTTGCGCACTCATACCATAGCGCTTCGCGGCATCGATCTGTAAAGCAGATAACGAATAAGGTAATGGTGCTGATTGCTTGGTTTGCTTTTGTTCCGACTCTGTCACTTTTGCGGGTTGATTTGCAATACGGTTTGCAACATTTTCTACCAACTTACGGTTTAATACTCGACCTTCTTCGTCCTGCCAAGGCTTGCATGCCTCACTTGGCTTCCAACGAGCACGAATATCAAAAGTACCATTGGCATCTTGATATGGGATCAGAGCATGTAGGGTAAAATAGTCCTTCGGGACAAAGTTTTCGATTTCTTCATCACGACGCACCACTAAGCCAAGAACTGGCGTTTGCACTCGCCCTACCGAGAGAACACCTTGATACCCTGCTTTTTGACCAAGCAAGGTATAAGCACGAGACATGTTCATACCATACAGCCAATCAGCCCGAGAGCGGGCCAATGCAGAAACTGAAAGTGGGATAAACTCGCGATTACTGCGCATAGAACTGAGTGCGCGTTTAACCGCAGGTAAGTTCAAGTCGGAAATCAGCAAACGCTGTGTGGATTCCTTCTTGGTTTTAGATAACTTGCAATAGTCCAGAACTTCATCAACTAACAGCTGACCCTCTCGATCTGGGTCTCCTGCATGAATGACTTCGTTAGCTTCTTTGAGCAATTTACGAATCACTGTTAATTGCTTACTTGCGCTTTTCCTCGGTCTGAGCTGCCATTGCTGCGGAACAATTGGTAAATCTGCCATATTCCACTTTTTATAACGCTCATCGTAAGCGTCAGGTTCGACTTGTTCGAGCAAATGGCCGATACACCAAGTAACGATATCCCCGTTCCCACAGCGGATGAATCCTTGATCTTTCTTTTGAGGGTTTGGCAGTGCAGCGGCAATCGCACGGCCTAAGCTTGGTTTTTCAGCAATAAACAGACGAGACATAACGTTTTGGAAATAAATATAATTAGGGCCACATTAACGAATGTAGCCCTAATAAATCAAGAAAAACTGTATAAATAAACAGTCAGTTTATTTAAGTTTTCAGTTATAGAAATTCAACAAACTGAGAAAGGTCACGCTCAGGAACTTTCATCGGTGTACAACCAGGCGTGCCTAAGTACAAGAAACCAACAATCTCATCGTCACCTTCTAAACCAAATGCTTGATGAACTTCTGGATGGAACATCCACTTACCTGAGCGCCAAAACCCTTGAAAGCCTTGCGCTACGGCTGCCATTTGCATCGCTTGTACAGCGCATCCCGCAGATAAGTGTTGCTCTAGTGCTGGTACTTTCTCATGTTCTGTTACTTTAGCAATCACCGTGATCACCATTGGTGCGCGAAATGGGGCATTCTTTACCTTTTCGACCACCGCTTCATCACTATTTTCAGCTTCTGCCGCTTTTACCAAGATATCTGACAGTTTTTTCAAACCATCGCCCTGTGCGATAACGAAACGCCAAGGGGTTAATCCCGCATGGTCAGGCGCACGAAGGCCAGCACGAATGATGTTCTCAAGAGCTTTACCTTCTGGTGCAGGCGCGGATAACTTCGCGATAGATCGGCGATTGAGCAAAAGATCGAGAGCGTCCATGAAAGAATCCTTATTGAATATCGTTGTTATTTTGTTTACGCCACTTTAGCACAATCTGCTCCTGCGAATAACAACCGGTTTTCTGTGGGCTTGATAACGTGCTTCACTTAACATCAATCTGGGTTTAATGTTAATTTATTCGCGAAATGAATAAGTTGAACATAGGCAGGTTGATGAACAAGGACAAACAAAACAGCATTTACGAAAAGATCGTTAATGACGAAGATGCCCGTGCCTGTAAGGCGATTCCTGAATCAGCTTGTCATCAAGTTCCCGGCAACTTTCTTAAAATCATTCTCGCTCAGTTTTTAACGAAAGTCGGCGATGCGTTAATCAATCCTAAAGTCACGTTGCCGTGGATACTACAAAGTCTCGGGGCTCCGGTTTACTTAATTGGTTGGCTGGTTCCTATTCGTGAGTCAGGATCCCTTATCCCACAACTTAGCATCGCGCACTACATCCGACGCATTCCAGTAAGAAAATGGGTCTGGGTAATTGGCAGCATCTTGCAGGCTCTTTCCATATTTGCAATCGGATTGGTCGCATTAACTCTAACAGGAGCAGCTGCGGGTTATGGTGTAATTGCATGTCTTGTGATCTTCAGCCTCTCACGCGGTTTAAATTCCGTCGCATCAAAAGATGTATTGGGCAAAACCATCCCTAAAAACCAACGAGGTCAAGTCAACGGCTGGTCTTCAAGCGCTGCTGGCCTGGTTACGCTGCTTTTCGCTAGCCTTCTGGCACTAGCCTGGTTATGGGACGTAGAGCCGACAGAGCGCTTTTACGGTCTGAGTTTAGGCTTAGCGGGCGTCATATGGCTCATCGCGGCATTCGTCTATGCGCGAATTAATGAGTATGCCGGTGAGGTAGACGGTGGTCGAAATGGCGTCCTCGAAGCATTTAAACAACTCGCGTTACTTAAGACAGACGTGACCTTTCGTCGATTCGTTATCACGCGGACACTATTTTTATGTTCTGCGCTGAGTGCTCCGTACTACGTTGTGCTGGCACAGCAATCTCTGGGGGGACAGCTCTGGGTGCTAGCTCTCTTTATGTTTGCGAGTGGCTTGGCCTCCTTTGTGTCAGGTCCTTTCTGGGGAAGAATGTCCGATCGCTCTAGCCGCAGTGTGATGGTCATAGGCGCAATGATGAGCGCGCTACTTGGTGTTGTGTTATTTGTTTACGATACATGGGTCACCGCTAGCCAAAGCGGCCTATTCGTGATTCCTCTGCTTTACTTTTGTGTTTGTATTGCCCACGACGGAATACGAGTCGGACGAAAAACCTATTTAGTTGATATCGCAGAAGGTGACAAACGGACGAGCTATGTAGCCGTGAGTAACACAGTGGTTGGGATAATGCTGCTTCTAATGAGCTCTCTTGGTGTTATGTCGAACTTCTTGAGCCTTTCAGCTGTGGTGTTAGTGTTCTCTTTTATTACTTTTGCTGGCGTGGTAATGGCCAAACAACTGCCAGATATCAGTGACTAGTTCTATACAAAAAAGCTGCGCTCAAAGCGCAGCTTTTATGGTAAATACACATTAAAAGGCTAGAGTTTTACCGCCAATTTAACACCTTGACGAATCGCACGCACAGCATCAAGTTCACCCGCATGGTCAGCTCCGCCAATGATATGAATCTTCTCTCCAAGTTCAGACCATTTATCTTCAAACGGACGTACAGACTCTTGTCCAGCACAAATGATCACTTTGTCTGCATTAAGTACCTGCGCGCTTCCGTCTACATGAATGTGCAAACCTTGATCATCAATTTTATCGTAAGACACGCCACCGACTAAATGTACGCCCCGTTTTTCAAGGGTACGTTTATGGATCCAACCTGTCGTTTTACCCGGACCTTTACCTACACGACCTTTACGACGCTGAAGTACCCAGACTTCTTTATCGCTGACCGCATCAGGGTAAGGGTATAAACCGCCCGGCTGAGACATCTCCTTGTCGATTCCCCATTCATGCAACCAGTCATCCAACGTTTGTCCAACTGGCTCTGTGAGCATGGTCGCGACATCTACGCCAATGCCACCAGCACCTACGATAGCCACTTTCTCACCGACTGGCGTTTTGTCTCGAATGAGAGTTTGATAGTCGACGACTTTCTCTGGGTTATCAATTCCATCAATATTGACTTTACGTGGCTCAACACCCGATGCCATCACTATCTCATCATATTCTGTGAGTAAGTCATAGTTCGCTTCCGTCGATAAGTGCAGATTCACGCCTGTTTCATCAATACGGTTAGCGAAATATCGTATCGTCTCTCGAAACTCTTCCTTACCAGGGATCTGCATCGCAAGACGGAACTGACCACCGATGCGGTCGTTCTTTTCGAACAAATCAACCTTATGGCCACGTTCAGCCAGTGTGGTCGCACAAGCCAAGCCCGCAGGTCCAGCACCAACAACTGCAATGTTTTTCTTTTTAAAGGCTGGTTCAACAACAATTTCGGTTTCATAGCACGCTAGAGGGTTCACTAAGCAACTGGCGCGCTTACCTTTAAACACGTTATCTAGACACGCCTGATTACAACCAATACACGTATTAATAAGCTGCGCTTTTTCCTGTTCGGCTTTAGCAACAAAGTAAGGATCGGCCAAGAATGGGCGCGCCATCGAAACCATGTCGGCATGACCTGAAGATAAAATACGTTCTGCTTCATCTGGCGTATTTATACGGTTGCAAGTGATAATAGGAACCGAAACGTGAGGTTTAACTTTTTCCGTAACCCATGTAAACGCACCACGTGGTACTTGAGTCGCAATGGTCGGAATTCGAGCCTCATGCCAACCGATACCCGTATTAATAATCGTGACGCCAGCCTCTTCAAGTGCTTTCGCCAATTCGATAACGTCTTCAAAAGTGCTGCCCTGCTCGACAAGATCCAGCATAGAAAGACGGAAGATGATGATGAACTTGTCACCCACCGCCTTGCGTACCGCTTTAACAATTTCTAGCGGAAAGCGCATACGTTTTTTATAGCTGCCACCCCATTCGTCGTAACGCATATTAGTACGTTTACATAAGAATTGGTTTATCAAGTAACCTTCCGAGCCCATTAACTCGACGCCATCATAACCAGCAAGCTGTGCTAACTCCGCACTATTAGCAAACGCGTCGATGGTTTTCTTTATCTGGCGGTCGCTCATTTCACTCGGAGCAAACTTTGCAATCGGCGCTTTAATGCCAGATGCACTTTGCGAGAATGGATGCATTGCATAACGCCCAGCATGGAGAATTTGCAACGCAATTTTACCACCGTGCTTGTGCACCGCTTCTGTCACAACTTTATGGGCTTTAGCATGTTTTGGCTTGCTGAATTCAGCACTCAACGGGTGTAAACGACCACGTAAGTTAGGAGAAAAACCTCCGGTTACAATCAGTCCGACACCGCCTTTCGCGCGTTCTTCATAAAAAGCAGCGAGCTTCTGTAATCCTTCTTTGTGCTCTTCTAAGCCCGTGTGCATTGATCCCATCAGAACTCGGTTTCGTAATTGTGTGAAACCGAGGTCCAGTGGCTTTAATAGGTTTGGGTACATGGCAGACATCACTTAACATCCATTGTTATTATCATGGTCTGACCAGATTAAGCCTGCTCAACCAAAAAATCAAACAAGCGTTTACATTTTTGTAACACCGATCAATCTCGTGTGAAAATATGCCAATTGTAGAGTGGTCGTGATAAGCTAAAAAAATGTTATCTTTTGAGATCTTAGAGATAAGAACCCATACTTTGTTAGACTCGGCGTAACTATCTCGTTATGGAGACAAGATGAAAAAACTCTTCAAATTTATTGGTTTGATATTTAAAGGGATATGGAAAAGTATCACTTTCATCAGACTCGCACTGGCAAACCTAATTTTCTTGCTGATGATTGCCGTTTTCTACTTTGCCTTTACTTATACCGGAGACGGTCAACCTGTCGTCGAAAAAGAATCGGCATTGGTGATGAACCTTTCAGGCCCAATTGTCGAACAAAGACGTTATGTAAACCCAATGGACTCTTTTGCTGGTTCCCTTTTGGGTAATGAGCTACCGAAAGAAAACGTCCTTTTCGATATCGTTGATACTATTCGCTACGCGAAAGACGATCCTAAAGTGTCTGGATTAGTGCTAGCACTGCGAGACATGCCAGAAACAAATCTCACGAAACTACGTTACATCGCGAAAGCGTTGAACGAATTTAAAGCGTCAGGCAAACCCGTTTACGCCGTAGGTGATTTCTACAACCAAAGCCAATATTACTTGGCAAGTTACGCTGACAAAGTTTATCTGGCACCTGATGGTGGTGTATTGATTAAAGGTTACAGCGCTTACTCAATGTACTACAAAACGTTACTTGAAAAGCTTGACGTTTCTACTCATGTTTTTCGCGTAGGTACTTATAAATCCGCTATCGAACCGTTTATTCGTGATGACATGTCCGATGCGGCGAAAGAGTCAGCAACACGCTGGGTTACTCAATTGTGGAGTGCTTTTGTTGATGACGTAACAACAAACCGAAACATTGATGCGAAAGTGCTTAATCCAACCATGGATGAACTGATTAACGAGATGAAGTCTGTAAATGGCGATATTGCTCAGCTCGCAGTCAAACTGGGGCTAGTGGATGAACTTGCGACACGCCAAGACATTCGCACTCTATTTGCAAAGCAGTTTGGTAGTGACGGCAAAGACAGCTACAACGCGATTGGTTACTACGACTACCTTGCAACGATTCGTCCCGATTACACACTACCTCAGCACGACATCGCCGTTGTTCTAGCCAGTGGCGCGATTATGGACGGTCAACAACCTCGCGGAACTGTTGGTGGTGACACGGTCGCAAGCTTGCTGCGTCAAGCACGCAATGATGAAAAAGTGAAAGCGGTCGTGTTACGAGTAGATAGTCCAGGAGGCAGTGCCTTTGCTTCAGAAGTGATTCGTAACGAAGTAGAAGCTCTGAAGCAAGCAGGTAAGCCGGTTGTTGTATCCATGTCGAGTTTGGCCGCTTCTGGTGGTTATTGGATTTCAATGAGCGCAGACAAAATCGTTGCTCAGCCAACAACCCTGACGGGCTCCATTGGTATATTTAGTGTCATCACCACGTTTGAAAAAGGCTTTAGCAAGTTAGGTATTAATACTGATGGCGTTGGCACATCGCCGTTCTCAGGTGACGGTATTACCACTGGCCTTTCTGAGGGCGCGTCTCAAGTGTTCCAATTAGGTATCGAACACGGTTACAAGCGCTTTATTTCTCTAGTTGGCGAGAATCGCGATATGTCTCTAGAGGAAGTTGACAAAGTTGCTCAAGGTCGAGTTTGGACTGGCCAAGATGCACTATCCTTTGGTCTTGTCGATCAAATGGGTGACTTTGATGATGCTGTAGAGCTAGCGGCGAAACTAGCGAACGTGACCGATTACGGCATTTACTGGGTAGAAGAGCCTCTTTCACCTACTGAACTATTTCTGCAAGAGTTTATGAAACAGGTGAAAGTCTCTCTAGGTATTGATGCAACAAGCTTGCTACCAAAAAGTCTTCAACCCGTAGCTCAACAATTCGAACAAGACGCAAGCTTGCTCCAAAGCTTCAACGATCCTAAAGGTCAATACGCATTTTGTTTGAACTGCCAAGTGCAGTAGTTTTTCCATCAATATTACAAAGGGCACTTCTACTTGAAGTGCCCTTTTTATTAGGCTTTGCATCTCCTCAGATGACTTTCTGATGCTGTGCGTATAGCCTCGCATCTCAAGGTTATTTAGGTATATAATCCCCGCCTCTGTTCCCCTACACGAAAGAAAAAACGATGACTAGAAAACACATCTACATCGCTTACACCGGTGGTACCATCGGAATGCAAAAATCCGACCACGGCTATGTGCCTGTTGCTGGCTTTATGGAAAAGCAATTAGCAAGCATGCCAGAATTCCATCGTCCTGAAATGCCGGATTACACCATCCACGAATACGACCCTCTGATTGACTCATCAGATATGACACCTGCTGACTGGCAGCAGATTGCGAATGATATTCGTGACAACTATGACAAATACGATGGTTTCGTTATCCTACATGGTACTGACACCATGGCGTACACAGCGTCCGCATTGTCTTTCATGCTTGAAAACCTTGGTAAGCCAGTGATTGTAACGGGTTCACAAATCCCTCTCGCAGAGCTGCGTTCTGACGGCCAAGCAAACCTATTAAACGCGCTACATATTGCGGCAAACTACCCGATCAACGAAGTAACTTTGTTCTTCAATAATCAATTGATGCGTGGTAACCGCAGCACAAAATCTCATGCAGACGGTTTTAATGCCTTTACTTCACCAAACCTTCCTCCACTATTGGAAGCTGGGATCAATATTCAAGTTAGCAACAGCGTAACCGTTGGTGCACAACCAGAAGGCGAGTTTAAGGTTCACAACATCACGCCACAACCAATCGGTGTGATCACCATGTACCCTGGTATTTCACACGAAGTTATCCGCAACACGCTTCGTCAGCCCGTGAATGCGATGATTCTTCTGACTTTTGGTGTCGGTAATGCTCCTCAGAACCCTGAGCTGCTTGGTCACCTGAAAGAAGCCTCTGAGCGCGGCGTTATTGTCGTCAACCTGACTCAGTGTTTGGCAGGTAAAGTGAATATGGGCGGATATGCCACAGGTTGTGCGCTCGCAGACTCTGGTGTTATCAGTGGCTTTGACATGACGCCCGAAGCGGCGCTAGCAAAACTACACTACCTTCTAAGCCAAAACCTTTCTTACGAAGAAGTAAAAGAGAGAATGCAACAAGTACTGCGTGGTGAAATGAGCCTGTAAGTTCAAGCTTTCTGCGATCTAAAAAGCCCAATACAATTTGGGCTTTTTTCTTTCAAAATCAAAATAATAAAATTTTAAGAAATAAGGCGTAAGGATTAATCAATGTTCGGATTGACACGAACAATATCGCTCTCTTCTCCGCTGAATTGTTTTTTAAGCTCTTGTTTTGATTTAAAACTGATTTCACCACCGGCTGCAACCGTCATATGCTGCGCATCAGTATTATGTTTTGATTGATACAACATCACAGCTTGCATACACGAATCTCGCTGCTCTTTAGAAAGTGTTGTACCCTCAGGCCATCTTCCCGTTTCTACTGCATACACTAAGCGATCATAAACTTCTGGAGTCATCGCTTGTAATAGTTGTTCTGCGTCCATAGTGTACCTTCTTATTACATTCTATTTACAGAACATAACGGGTTAAGAAATTGAGTCAAGAATACGAAAATGAATTGGTGTAACGGATCACAAGCAAAGCCATGAAAAGAACAAACTGGTTACTTCTCAGCCTCGCATGTTTTGCGCTATCGGGCTGTTTTGAAGGTAACGTGACAACCGAAGAGTTGTGCCAAAAAACACCAGAGCTACGTTGCGAGCAGCTCAATATGGATGACGGCCAATGTCGAATTCCAAGAACAAATTTGGTTTGGCATCGGTTTGAGCAATTGAAAAACCCATCAGAGGCCAACCAAATCATCGAATACGGTCTGGTCGCTGAATATAGGAAATGCTTAGAACTCGCCTCCCAGATCACCCCTATTGATCAAAGTGCTCTCAAAAGACAACGCTTTAATGCATTGGTACACAGTATTGATGAGCTAGAGCGCATCGTAAACGAGTTAAAAGGCTCAGAAGACCCGGCTACTTTGTATTTCTTATGGTCTCAAACGGGAGATACTCAAGCTCGGCGCGCATTTTTACAAATGGAAGGGTCTCCCCAATTAAATAATGCTGAGATGCAATATGCATTAGCCACTTTTTATACCAACCGAGATACCAAGAAAACCCTGGAGCTTCTTAATAACGCGTTGTCTTTATCTGATGAAGACAACATCAATCCGGTCATTCTCAAGTCAATGGCAAGTATTCATCAAGGGCTTGGAGACAAAGAGCAAGCGTATCTATGGGCAATGGTCGCGAAGAGATTCGACGTACCGCTTGCTGATGAAAAGCAGCTCCAACGTATGTTCAATTTCAGTCATCCAGAGCGATATAAGCAGTTGGATGAATTAGCCGAATCGGTGGCGAAAGCCATAGAGAAAGGTATCTATTCCCCAACAATGATACCCACTGAGATATAAACGAAAAACTCCCGCAATGAGCGGGAGTTTTTATTTAAGTCGAGCGACACTCAGATCACTGTTGAGCTTGAATCATCCTGAAAGGATAAAACAATCTCGAGCACAATTTTGTCGTTATTATTCTGATTTGTTGAAAATTAACGACACAGAATTAACACAAAAACGCTCTCCTGTGGTCTGTGGGCCATCTTCAAAAACGTGCCCTAGATGGCTATCACACGTTGCACAACGAATCTCTGTACGTACCATTCCGTGACTTAGATCTTCTAAATAGCGCACCGCTTGATCGTTGATAGGCGCATCAAAACTTGGCCATCCGCAGCCAGAGTCATACTTGTTATCAGAGACAAAGAGAGGGGCATTACAACAAGTACAAGCATAAACACCAGTTTCCTTATTATGCAGTAGCTTACCGCTGAAAGGAGGCTCTGTACCTTGCTCTCGGCAAACACGGAACTCTTCATCAGACAGTTGCTCACGCCACTGTTCATCTGACTTCGTCACTTTTTTCCCGCTTTGTTCCACGACTTTCGGCTCCTTATTTACTGTTCTTGGTATTGACTTTTTTAGCAAAAAACTTGCTTCTCTTAACAGTTGTAGCACATACTTTCTCACCAGGACACCATGCGTAATTAATTTGATAAGAGCACTTATCTCACCAGTTATATTACGCCAACTGGGCTGCAGAAGAATCAGTTAAAAGTTTAAAAAACGTACATTTGCAAAGAATTGTTAAAAAAAGCGTCGCTTTTTTTTGACTTTAAACAAGTTAAGTCCGATTATCACTTGCAGATGTTTACTGGATTCTGTAATTTTACTACCAGTTATCTTTAATCAGAAATTAAGTTGTGGAGCAACTATAATGACTATCAAAGTAGGTATTAACGGTTTTGGCCGTATCGGTCGTTTCGTATTCCGTGCAGCGCAAGAGCGCAACGACATCGAAGTAGTAGGTATTAACGACCTTATCGATGTAGATTACATGGCATACATGCTTAAGTATGACTCAACTCACGGCCGTTTCAACGGTACTGTTGAAGTTGAAGGCGGTAACCTAATCGTTAACGGTAAAACTGTACGTGTTACTGCAGAGCGCAACCCTGAAGACCTAAAATGGGACGAAATCGGTGTTGACGTTGTAGCTGAAGCAACTGGTCTTTTCCTAACTGACGAGACTGCACGTAAGCACATCACTGCTGGCGCGAAAAAAGTTGTACTAACTGGTCCTTCTAAAGACGCTACTCCAATGTTCGTTAACGGCGTAAACTTCGACACTTACGCTGGTCAAGACATCGTTTCTAACGCTTCTTGTACTACTAACTGTCTAGCGCCTATCGCTAAAGTTCTTAACGACAAGTTCGGTATCGAATCTGGTCTTATGACTACAGTTCACGCAACTACAGCAACTCAAAAAACTGTAGATGGTCCTTCTGCTAAAGACTGGCGCGGTGGTCGTGGTGCTTCTCAAAACATCATCCCATCTTCAACTGGTGCTGCTAAAGCTGTAGGCGTTGTACTTCCAGAAGTAAACGGCAAACTAACTGGTATGGCTTTCCGCGTACCAACTGCTAACGTTTCTGTAGTTGACCTAACTGTTAACCTAGTTAACGGTGCTTCTTACGAAGACATCTGTAAAGCGATGAAAGAAGCTTCTGAAGGCGAACTAAAAGGCGTTCTAGGCTACACTGAAGATGCAGTTGTATCTCAAGACTTCATCGGCGAAGTTTGCACTTCAGTATTCGATGCTAAAGCTGGTATCGCGCTAACTGACAAATTCGTTAAAGTTGTATCTTGGTACGACAACGAAATCGGTTACTCAAACAAAGTTCTAGACCTAATCGCTCACATCTCTAAGTAATTAGAAAGTTAGCAATTAGCGAATAACTTCGTTAAAGAAAAGGCGGCTCTAGAGTCGCCTTTTTTGTATCTGGAATTTGAGAGAATGCAGGCTCGATGTTGCATTTAATGTGCGAAGCGCGTCTAAAAGCTCTCCCCCAGCGATAGGAAACTACACATGGATTTAAAAACTCTCCCAGCCCTAACGGTGCTATCTGATAACGTCACTATCGTTGAAGTTGATCAGATAAAAATCGTCCGCGTGATTCATGACAAAGCAACGGCAGGCATCTCGCTACACGGTGGTCATGTCGTGTCGTTCACGCCTAAAGGTCAAGAAGATCTGATCTGGATGAGCGAAAAAGCTGTCTTCGATGGTAAAGCTGCTCTTCGCGGTGGCATTCCGGTTTGTTGGCCTTGGTTTGGGCGTATTGCTGCTCCAGCTCACGGCTTTGCCCGCACCGCAGAATGGGAGTTGGTTGAACATCGTGAGAACCATAACGGTGTGATTGTTGAACTTGCTCTGTTCCCGACAGAAGAAATCCACGATATTTGGCCCCATATGTTTGACGCTCGTTTGGTGATTGAAGTGGGCGATGAGCTAAAAGTGACGCTCAAAGTCATGAACATTGATGACGAGGCTTGGACCTTCTCTGGCGCATTACATACTTACCTAAACGTTGGAGACATTAAGCAAGCACAAACGACAGGCATGGGTGCCGAGTACATTGATAGCTTGAAAGCTGATGCGGTATGCCAAGGTGGTAATGTTCTACAACTAACTGACACCATTGATCGCGTTTACACGCAACCAGAAGCGAAAATTTTGGTAAAAGACCCGGTATTGGATCGTACGCTAAGCGTACACAACCAAGGCCACAACTCAGCAGTATTATGGAACCCTTGGGCAGAAGGTGCGCAAAGCATGGGTGACATGGCTGACGATGGTTATCAAACCATGTTGTGTGTGGAGTCTGCTGTTCATGCACCAAGTATTGAGCAAGGTCAAACCCTCCAACCAGGTGAGACACATGAACTTGTCACTGTCATTTCAGCGCAGTAAGAATCACCATATAAAGGCCGGGGATACCCGGCTTTTTTTGTAATAAAAACTCTGCTTAGATGGTCCTATCTTTACTAACTTATTGGTTACTGGTCACTTTTGACGGTTTCATTAATAAATATCAAAAAAATTGATCATATAAACCGATAGCATACCGATACAAAACTCATAAATAATAAAAATATCAGGAATTAGTCTATGTTAGAGAGATACCGAAATCAAAGTGTCGGATTCCAGTTGAAACTGGTGATCACTTTGTGTCTATTCATTGCTTTCAGCAGTATTGCAGCGCTTGTTTACCGCAACGCTTCCGATGTTCTATTGGAAAGCACACTGAAAGAACACCAATCTAAAGTAGAATCAATGGCAAAAACCATTGCTGGCCAATTCGATGCTTACCTGCACACCGCTAAAGTCCTCGAATCTACTTTTCGCAATGGCTACCTTGCCGGTGTCTATGTCGAAAATTACACGGTTGACTTCATGGGACATGAAGTACCAAACATCACTCAATACAGTGAAAGCTTAATTAATGACACCAAGTTGGTCGACAGTTTCACACGTGATACCGGCGCTATAGCAACGCTATTCGCACCATTGGGTGACGACTTTATTCGGGTGTCCACCTCCCTAAAAGATCCACAAGGTCAGCGAGCGGTCGGAACCACGCTAGGCATCAACCATCCTGGTTATCAGCAACTTAAAGCAGGACAACCGTATTACGCTCAAATTAAATTGTATGGCGAGCGCTACATTACCTACTATGCCCCAATCAAAGATGCGACAGGAAAGGTAGCAGGCCTATCGTTTATTGGCTTACCAGTAGACCAAGCGACACAAACCTTGTTCGATGCACTCGAAGAGATAAAATGGGGCGACACTGGTTACACCATTATCGTTGATAACGACGACAACAATCTTGGTAAATACCTACTTCATCCAGCAAAAAGCGGCTCAGATTCGTCAATACTAGAAGTCGCCGACTACAATGGTCACAAGCCTTTTGGTCAGATTTTCGAACAATCTAGTGGATTAATTCGCTACCCTTTCGAGTACCAAGGTAACGTAGGCGAAAAGTATCTTGTCTACACAGAGGTTCCAGGTTGGAACTGGAAACTGCTAGGTGGTACGTTTATCAAAGAAGTAACAAAAGGTAGCGACACGCTTCTCACACTCATTGCCATCATTTCTTCGGTAGCGGCAATCATTACTTTTGTTGTACTGACACTTTTCTTGAATCGCAGCTTACAACCTCTCACAACTCTCAACTCATACATGACTCGCTTAGCGGGCGGCGAAGTCAGCTTGAACATTCCAGCGTCTCGTAAAGCATCAAAGAATGAAATTACGAACCTGAGCTCGGGTGTCGCCAGTATGGCAAGTCAGCTCAATGAACTCGTTGGTAAGATCCGTTCAACAAGCGACTTAGTGGAGAGCAACTCCACCAGCGTTGCCAACGATGCACATAGCAATTTGACCCAAGCCGACCGACAACAACAAGAAGTCGAGCAAGTTGTGACAGCGATTGAAGAAATGGCCTCTTCCGCTCAATCTGTCGCACAACAAGTCGAAAGCATTGCGGAAAACGTACGCTCAGCAAATACCGATAGCCAGTCTGGTCTCGCGATTGTTGAAGGCGTATGTATCGACGTTGCTCAACTTAACGATCAATTGGATCAATCAGCAACGGCTATCGAGCAAGTAAATCGCGATAGCGAGAGTATTCAAACCGTCACTAAAATGATTGATGAAATTGCTGAGCAAACCAATTTACTTGCCTTGAATGCCGCCATTGAAGCAGCACGAGCAGGTGAGCAAGGCCGTGGCTTCGCTGTTGTAGCAGATGAAGTGCGCACACTTGCGCACCGAACCCAAAGCTCAGTTCAAGATGTCGTGGAAATTATCGAGAAACTAAAAGGGTCGACTCATAATGCAGTTAATATGATGACAGACAGCCAACGCAGTGCAAACCAGGTCTTGGACAAAGCACAAGACGCGGGCACAGCATTAGAAGCCATAGCAGTACAAGTGCAGTCGATAGCCTCTCAAGCCGACGCCATTGCAGCGACTTCAGAAGAACAAGCTCAAGTTTCACAAGAAATTGCAGCAAATGCCCATTCTATCAGTGAACTTAACCGAGAAAGCCGCAACACGAGCGCAAAAACCTCACAAAGTGCCATTGAACTTCAACAACAAGCACGAAACTTGAAAGAGCAAGTCGACTTCTTCCACTAATACTTAATAAGAGCCGACCCAGTCGGCTCTTTTTGTTTCACTTGAGACCATGCTTTTTGATAGAATTTGCCGCCCTACTTTCTGTTCGAGATCGTCATGAACTATCAATGCCCTCTATGCCACCAAGCTCTAGCGTTAAATGAAAAAACGTTTAAGTGCGAAAACAATCATCAGTTTGACTTAGCAAAAGAAGGCTACGTTAACTTGATGCCAGCGCACCACAAACGTTCTAAAGATCCTGGTGACAACAAAGAGATGATGCAAGCTCGTCGTCGATTCCTCGAAGGAGATTACTACAACCCAATGCGCCAAGAAGTGGCGCAGCTGTGTGCAACATACACTGAGGGGAGCACCCATCAATTATTAGATATTGGTTGTGGTGAAGGTTACTACACAGATCAAGTACAAAAGACGATAGAAACACAAGCGAACCATGCCACGATTTATGGCTTAGACATTTCCAAAGTTGCCATTCGTTACGCGGCGAAGCGTTACACGCACTGCAACTTTAGTGTGGCTTCTAGTCACCGACTTCCCTTCGCAAATGAATCCTTAGATGCCATTTTGCGCATTTATGCCCCGTGTAAAGCTGAGGAGCTGCAGCGCGTTGTAAAAAACGACGGCGTTGTTGTCACGGTTACTCCTGCTAGTCGCCACTTATACCAACTGCGTGAGCGGATTTATCAAGAAGTTCGTCTTCACAATGAAGAACCAGAACATATTGAAGGGTTTGAATTAGAGCACCAGCAGCATCTTAACTATGTTATGGACTTGAAAAACGGAGCCGCAGTCGATTTATTGCAAATGACGCCATTCGCATGGAAAGCAACCGATGCTCTTCGTGAAGAGTTGAAATCCGCTACACTTTTCCAATGTGAGGCTGATTTTATGTTGCGTGTATATCGCAAAAAAACACTCAATTAATACGTCAAAAAAACAACAAACGCAAATAGTTATCATTTATATTGATTCATTGCTCAGCCTCCATTAATATCATCCGGACATTTTTGGAGGCTTTTCAATGCGCTTTTCTACTTTGAGCTTGCTCTTTGCAGGCTTACTTACTGGTTGCTCTTCATATACGCACACCAACTCTCACGCAACCTCAGCGGAAGTCACTAGTTTTTACGACTACCAACTATACACCCCTTCTGGCGAGCACATCGCTCTAAGCAAACTGCCAATTGAGCTGCAACAAGCAGATGTCATTCTTATTGGTGAATGGCACACACACGCCGGCATTCATCGCTTTCAAACCGATATGCTCAAACAACTTACGTCCTACGACCGCTCACTCGCGTTATCTATGGAACAATTTACCCGCGACAAACAACCTGTTGTTGACGCTTACCTACGTGGGGAGATCGGCGAACAGTACTTAATGAAACAAGCCAACGCTTGGCCCAATTATGAAAGCGACTATCGCCCTCTCGTGGAGTTTGCTAAGCAGAAAAATCTCCCGGTCATTGCAGCAAATGCACCAAAGAGCATTGTTCGATGCATTGGTCGACAAGGGCTAGATTACATTAACAAGCTCGATGATGATCAGCGGATGTTCATTGCACAAGCCATCAACACTGGTAGTAGTCCGTACAAAGAAAAGTTCATGGCATCCATGCATCACGGTAAGCCAGAGCAGACGGAAAAACAGTTTGCAGCTCAAGTTACTTGGGATGAAACTATGGCGGAATCTATCGTTAGCTACCTAGACGACACCCCAGGCGCTCAGGTTGTCCATGTTGCAGGCAAGTTTCACACCGAGCAAGGGTTGGGTACGGCAGCATCAATCTTAAGCCGCAACCCGAGCTTAAAAGTGGTTGTAATTAGCCCAACAGATAACGTGCTTTCTGATAATACAGACTATCAGTTAGAGGTTCTCGCACCACCAGTACGGTATGTACAAGAAGCTCACCGCATGGCGGCATATCAACATCTAACTAAACGCAATAACGATCTTCAATGTAAGTAGCTGGTCTTCAATTTAAGTTACTACCTTGTCGTTGCGTTGCATCATCACACCGCTCCGAGTTCATCGAGTGACAAGGGTCTGCTTCCTGCTGGTCTATTTTTTGCTAATGATCACCAATAGAAACTAGAAGCGGCAAAAGCAGACCTGTTTTTATCCAAATAGCTTCAGAAATAAACTTTGCCGCCGATAAAAATATAACTGCTTTTTGCCCGCACTCAGTGACCGAGTGTCGATGTTCCAAGGAGTATTCGATGAATCCAGTAGGAAGCACTTCTGTTAATAGCTATGCCAAACAATCTGTCGCCTCTAAACAAGCAAGTATTGCACAAGAAGAAACTAGTGCTTCGCCGCTGAAAGTCGAACACAATAAGGTGACGCTTTCGACCGAAGGCAAAGCGCTACTTGCCGCTCTGCAACAAATCGAGCACGACAGCAAGAAAATAGAAGCAGAAGATAAATCTGTTGGTGAAAAGGTCGAATCTTTCACGCATGGTGCGCTTGGCATGGATCACCCCAATAAAATCGAGAAAGAAGAGGATGGCTCATATTCTGCGGGTCAATACCTTTCTGCGGCACTTACCGTTGGTGGCATCATACTGGCATTAGTCTGATAACCAGTCTGATAATCGTCACGACAACAAATCCTATTTGAACCAAACACTTACTGCAGCCCATAATTTAATAAGCCAAAGAACGATATGATGCAAACGTAAGTGAATTCGACCGCTCTTGTGGCCCGATAATACATGCTCGTTTATTGCTCCCTAAACTAGGTTTCTTGTGAAGGCACTGAATGGATAACTTTAGTCCATGCTTTCAACTCCTAAGCGTAATCCAAGCCCACGTTTGTGGGCTTTCTTCTTTCCAAACTAACGAACGTTAGAGAGCGACTCATTTTTTCTGCAAAACCAAACAAAAACGACAATTTGGTTAAACTTTTATTACCGACACAAAACCTTCATAAATCATTGCTTTAATGCCTGCGCTTTCAATAAACAAGGAAAATATAATGAAGCGCTTAGTATCTCCAATCGTTACGGCAGTGGCTGCATCTACCCTCTCTTTCAACGCACTCTCAGCTGAAATCAAAAACGTCATTTTGATGATCGGCGACGGCATGGGTCCTCAACAAGTTGGTTTACTCGAGACCTACGCAAAACACGCACCTAACTCGGTTTACAAAGGCGAAAGCACAGCGTTATACAAACTCGCTCAAGAAGGTGTGATTGGATCATCACTGACCAATCCAGAAGACGCAATTGTCGTCGACTCTGCGTGCTCAGCTACGATGCTAGCGACAGGAATCCCTACCGCTTCTGAAGTCATTGGCATTGATAGCCAAGGCAACCATGTCGAAACTATTTTGGAAAAAGCCAAAAGTAAAGGTAAAGCAACTGGGCTCGTCTCTGATACGCGCATGACCCACGCAACGCCAGCAGCATTTGCCGCTCATCAACCACATCGTTCACTAGAAAACAGTATTGCGGCGGATATGCTCGAAACTGGCGTAGACGTGATGATGTCTGGGGGACTTCGTCATTGGATTCCAAAGTCGACAAACGACAAGGGAGAGACATACGAGCAACTTGAAAAGCTCACTCAAGGTAATGTCTACCTAAAATCGAAACGCAAAGACGAACGCAACTTGCTTGCCGAAGCGCAAGACCAAGGTTACAACCTGGCTTTCAGCCGCGATATGCTCACACAAGCTAAAGGTGACAAATTACTTGGACTTTTTGCTTACTCGGGCATGAACGATGGTATTGCCTACAGTCAAAGCAAAAACGATCCAAAACGCACGCAGCCATCGCTGAAAGAAATGACCACCAAAGCAATCGACATTCTTTCAAAAGACAAAGACGGTTTTTTCTTGATGGTTGAAGGCGGCCAAATTGACTGGGCTGGCCACAGTAACGATGCAGGTACGATGCTGCATGAAATGCTTAAATTCGATGAAGCGGTAAACTCAGTTTATGAGTGGGCAAAAGGCCGTGATGACACCCTGATCATTGTTACTGCTGACCACGAAACCGGCTCTTTTGGCTTTAGCTACTCATCAGCAAACTTGCCTAAACCACAAAAACGCGACGGCGAAGCATTCAAAAATCAGGATTACGCGCCAAACTTCAACTTTGGTCAGTTCGAGATCCTCGATGGTTTATACAACCAAAAGAAAAGTTACTACGGCATGATCAGTGAATTCCAAGCGCTTGATAAGAAAGAGCAAACTCCAGAGAAGTTTGCGGAAGTCGTGAACGCAAATAGCGATTTTTCGATTACGCCTGAGCAAGCAGAACGCGTATTAGCAAGTAAACCAAATCCATACCGACTCGCTGGACACAAATACTTAAGCGAAGAGAACGTTCCGACAATCAATGACTTTGATGCTTTCTTTCCTTACAACGACCGTGGCAACTTGCTAGCGCGTGAGCATGCAACAAAGCAAAACACAGTATGGGGGACGGGTACTCATACGCATACTCCTGTCAACGTATTTGCTTGGGGACCTGCAGAAACTATCCTTCCAGTATCAAAAATCATGCACCACTCGCAACTAGGCGAGTACTTGAAGCAACAAATTAAATAATCAACTTGCACTTACTTCACAACTCGTGATGTTTCAACGCTCTCGCAAGGGAGCGTTTTTTTATGCATGAAAACAGTTGACGTTTTAAATCGTACACCACAATAATTATGGGTCTTTAATTATATGAATAAAGAAAATGTGCGAAATCTTTGCTAAGCAACCCCAAGACAACTATCAGTTCATCACCCGCTCTATCCGTATTGATGGTCACGCGACCAGTGTAAAACTTGAAGCGAGCTTTTGGACAATTCTTGAGGAAATCGCTAGTGCTCAAAACATGACGGTTCCTAAATTCATAAGCACTGTTTATCAAGAAGCACTCGAATACAATGGTGAAGTGAACAACTTTGCCTCCTTACTCAGATGCGCCTGCCTCACGTACGCTCGCCAACCTCAAGAGACCACTCGTCAAGCACTTGCGCAACTTAACAGTTAATAGCAACCAACCGACCAATAACCATCCTAAGCTATGTATCCGTATTATAACCCCTTGAGCATCTTCTAATTTGTCGTACTAGAGTACTACCCAGACTCCTTTTGAAATCGCTAACCTATGCGGACTATCAAGGAGTACCCATGACAAAAATGATTCACACCATGATCCGAGTAAGTGATCTGGACCGCTCTCTACAATTTTACTGTGACGTACTTGAACTAGAAGTCGCTGATCAATACATCTTTGATGGCTTTTCTCTAACCTATCTAGCCAACCAAGAAACTGGCTTTGAATTGGAACTGACGCACAATCACGACCAAAGTGAGCCCTACACTCACGGCTCAGGCTACGGCCACCTTGCCGTCAGCGTGGAGGACATTGAACAAGCCCACAAACGCATTCAATCTCTCGGCATTGAAACTGGTGACATCAAAGCCTTTGACCATCAACAAAAGCATTTAGCAACGTTCTTTTTTGTAACCGACCCTGATGGTTACAAAATTGAGTTCCTGCAACGCCAAGGGCGTTACCTATAACAAAAAGAGTAAACATTATGATGCACTTGACGGCTACCTTTCATGCACAACCGGGAAAAGAACAAGAGTTGAAAGAGGTACTTACCCAAGCGCTTGAACCTACTCCCAATGAAGAAGGTTGCGTTCGTTATCAATTGTTCCAAGATAAAGACAATGCATGCCACTTCGTTTTTCAGGAGCAATTTAAAGACCAACAAGCATTTGAGCTTCATGGTAAAACAGAACACTTTGCTCTTTTGATTAGCCAGATCGACAACTTGTTAGAATGCGAGCCGAAACTGGTGTTCTTCGACGAACTGTAACAATAACGCTAACCGAAGATCAAAAAAGGCACTCTACCTAGAGTGCCTTTCACTTGTTAGGACCTGTGATTAAGCGTCTTGCTTCTCCACCATATGCAAATGCACATCTTGTTGTGGGAAAGGAATCGAAATACCTTCTCGGTCGAAGCGTAGTTTCACTTCTTTTGTCACATCCCAGTATACATCCCAGTAATCATCCGTTTTTACCCAAGGACGCACAATAAAATCTACAGAAGACGTATTTAATGTATGAACTTTGATCATTGGCTCTGGAGTGCGAAGTACCGAAGGGTGAGAGGTAATGATATCAGACAATACTGACTCCGCTTTTAAGAGGTCATCCGCATAGCCAATGCCAAACACCATATCCACGCGGCGAATGCGTTCATGCGTGACGTTCTTAATAACATCTCCCCAGATTTTGCTGTTAGGCACAATAATAATTTGGTTATCAAACGTACGGATTGTGGTGTTCACCAAACTCATATGGCTTACCTTGCCATCCACACCGCCAGCATACACAAAATCACCAACATCAAATGGGCGATAAATAAGCAGCATCATACCCGCCGCGAAGTTGGATAACGTGTCTTGCAACGCGAAACCAATAATCACACCAGCAATACCGAAACCGGTTAGGATTGGCGCTAGGTTCAAACCAAGCTGAGATAAGCCCACCATGATACCGATCACCCACACGAATTTGCCGGACATCGAGATAAAGAAGTCCTGCATCAAGTGGGAAAGTTTTAAGTTTTTCGATGCAACTGCTTTACGGACGACTTTGCGAGTTAACTTAGCCAGTCCGCGAGCGATCAATAAAATCAGCGCAAAAACAAACAACTGGAAGATATGCTGCGGTGCATTCTCGGCAAACCAATCCAGTGCCGAGTTGGACCAGTGACTCAGTATTGACCACACAACTTTGGTATTCAGTAAATCATGGGTGATATTACCCGTCACTTCAAAAATTTGGCGTTTGTATTCAGACGTTTCTAAACCGACTTTATCACCAATTGAAATCAGGTTGCGTAAGCTTTCTGTCGCAATATTTAGCCTTTGTTTAGTAATGAGCTGACTAAGTTGCAACGACGCTTTTTCCGACTCTGGGCTAGACGAAAGTTGGGAGCCAATGATCTCACTTTGCTGACTCAAGTACTCAATTGAAGCAGACAGTAAGCGCATACGTTTATCAATTTTATCTTTTAGTTCCGCTTCTGCGCGCTCGTTTTGGGCCCCTAGCTCCTTCAACCAAGCGAGATTTTGCCAGCTCGAATCGAAGCTAACATCAAGATAACGCTGTAGCTCTCGATAATCGTTAACAAGAGCAAGCTTCTCTTCATCCTTAGCCTTATTTAAATCCTCGACGACTTTCTTTATTTTTTCCGATAGATAGTTCGTCGCGTCCTCAGAGTATTGTTCTTGTTTTTTAACTAGCAAGATCAGCTTGTCGCGAGAGATAGTTTCACGTTCAATCGCTGACGCTAACTGGCTTCTTAATTCTTCATTCTTTTGGAATAGTTGCAGTTGAAGGGCGTCACGCTCGTCGCCACTCGCTTGCGAGAGGCTTTGGGATAAATCCACAATCTCTCGGTTCAAGTTGTCAATCGAGATTTCGGCAGCAGAAGGCTCTTGGATATCGTCAGTAGCAGTCGCATGAACAGCCATTGGGGAGAACATAATGACGGCAAGTGCGAATAATGTCACCCAAGATGTCAGGCGCAGTTTCTGGGGGAAATGAAACGTCATGTTTACCTCATAGGGAACAATCCTGATCAAAACAATCAGGAATAGAAGTGTAAAGCGTTGAAATCATACTCCTAAGTTTACAACACTAAATAATAAACTGAGCAGCATTTCGTTAGCGAGACGTCAAAGTTGGGAGCCCCAATAGCAAACAAGCCTTTCATTTAATCAATGAAAGGCTTGTTTTTATTCGACTAAGGACGGTTGGGATGATTTAAAATATGGTCTTCCCAATCCACCACATCAATCTCGTAAACAACTTTGTTACGGACACTTTCCCCAGCCGCATGCATTGCGGACTTAGAGCCTGTAATCAACGGATGCCATTCTGGTAAAGGCTGCTTTTCAGCCAACAGACGGTAAGCGCACGTGTGTGGCAGCCAAGTAAAATCGTCGATGTCTTCTCGGGTCAGCTTGGTGCACTCTTCACCCGAAGTGAAACGGTTTGGGTAATCCTTACATGAACACGTTTTACTGTTCAGCCAGCTACAAGCCACATTGGTATAGTAGATTTCATCGGTATCTTCATCCATCAGCTTATGCAAACAACATTTGCCACAACCATCACAGAGAGATTCCCATTCCTCTTCTGTCATCTGCTCTAACGATTTACTTTGCCAAAATGGAGTGCTCATACTTCAGGTCTCACCAAGGGAATTTAGGGGGCGATTTATACTCTTCTCAACGCAAAAGTTCAAGTTTTGAGAAGATCTTGCATCCTTCCCACATAACGGTGGAGATATTCAACTACTTTCGTTTTACTGTTCTATCCTTAAACAAGTTTCCATTACTCAATTGATCAAGAAGGCATTAAGGAGTTTTCATGGGTATTATTTCTTGGATTATTTTGGGCTTAATCGCCGGCGCACTTGCTAAATGGCTCATGCCAGGAAAAGATGGGGGCGGTTGGATTGCAACAATGTTACTTGGTATTGCAGGGGCATTTGTAGGTGGCTTCCTTGGCGGCATTCTCGGTTTCGGCGGAGCAACTGGCGTCAACATTGGTAGTATCATTACCGCAACACTAGGCGCATTTATTCTGTTGTTTGTTTATAACCGTTTCTTAAAATAATCACGATGATTTAAAAGCAAAAAACCAAAAAGGGAGCGTAATGTTAAGCGCGCCCTTTTGTTTTTTTCTTTCTTCACTCTTCCAATCCACGTCAAAATGACCATAATTGCCCCCTTAATTTTTTAAGAGGTTTACATTATGGATTGTCGATTAGGATGTGGAGCGTGCTGTATTGCGCCAAGTATCTCTTCACCAATACCTGGAATGCCCAAGGGCAAACCTGCAGGTGTTCGTTGTGTGCAACTCAACGACGACAATTTGTGCAAGCTATTTGGTAAGCCTGAACGCCCTAAAGTCTGTCACGATTTTAAACCGTGTCCGATTGTATGCGGCAAGACCAATCAAGAAGCACTCGACAACATCACTGAATTAGAACAATTGACGTAATGCGACTCTAGACCACACGTTTAAAGTTAGTACCTCGGTTGTTTCTCTCCGAGGCAGTAATCAAAGCAAACTCAAGATTTAGCACTTTCCCCCTCTGCTTTTTATCTCACCCTTGAGAACTCTTGCCACATAGCGTTCCATTTGCGGTTTTCGCGCGATCTCCCTCACAATTTATTGACAATTCTCGACTATGTTCAGCGGGTCATTTAATTAAAGATCAGGAAAGAACATGAATAAGTATTTGGCTGAGGCTTTTGGCACGTTCTGGCTAGTGTTAGGCGGCTGTGGTAGCGCGGTGTTGGCTGCGGGTTTCCCTGAAGTGGGTATTGGTCTGTTGGGCGTTTCTTTGGCATTCGGTTTAACCGTTCTGACGATGGCATTTGCTATCGGTCATATTTCAGGTTGTCACTTGAACCCTGCAGTGACAGTTGGCCTTTGGGCAGGCGGTCGTTTTGAAACAAAAGACGTTGCTCCCTACATCATCTCACAGGTTATCGGCGGGCTTATCGCAGGTGGCGTGCTTTACGTTATTGCATCTGGACAAGCAGGATTCGATGTTGTGGGTTCTGGCTTTGCCGCCAATGGTTATGGTGAACACTCTCCAGGCCAATACTCGATGATCGCTGCACTTGTGACTGAAGTTGTCATGACGATGATGTTCCTGATTGTCATTATGGGTGCAACAGACAAACGTGCGCCACAAGGCTTTGCACCTATCGCAATTGGCCTGTGTTTGACTCTCATTCACCTGATCAGCATTCCTGTCACCAATACGTCAGTAAACCCTGCTCGTAGCACGGCAGTCGCAGTATATGTGGGTGACTGGGCGGTTTCTCAGCTATGGCTGTTCTGGATTGCTCCTATTGTGGGTGGCGTGCTTGGTGCGGTTATCTACAAAAACCTTCTTGGTAAAGAATCGAACGATTAATCGTTCCTAACTCCCAAAATCAAAAAAGCCGCTGAATTCAGCGGCTTTTTATTAAATTCTGTGTCGACCTAATAGCGAATGTGACAACGTCGTGCCATCAACAAGCTCTAGCTCCCCACCGACAGGCACACCATGCGCGATGCGGCTGGCATCAACTTGGTGCTCTTTACATAGCTCTGCGATGTAGTGGGCAGTGGCTTCACCTTCAACTGTTGGGTTTGTCGCCAAAATCACTTCGGTAATATCACCGCGACGTAAGCGGTAATCAAGGACATCCAATCCAATATCACTTGGACCAATACCATCTAATGGCGACAAATGCCCCATAAGAACAAAATACCGACCAGAATATTGGCCTGTTGCTTCAACGGCTGCGATGTCTGCCGGGCTTTCTACCACACAAATTTGACCATTTTCTTGGCGTTTTGGGTTGGTACAAATGTGACAGACTTCTTCTTCGGTGAAGGTTCGACACTCAGTACAATGACCTATTTCTGTCATTGCCTGACTCAGCGCATCTGCAAGCTGCAAACCGCCTTTTCTATCGCGCTGTAACAAATGAAAGGCCATACGCTGCGCTGACTTGGGGCCAACCCCAGGTAGACAACGTAAGGCCTCCATCAATTGCTCCAGCATATGACTGGTACGCATTAAAAGTCCGCTTAATTAAATATCAGCAGATTAGAATGGCATTTTCATGCCTGGTGGTAGTTGCATACCGCCAGTTACAGAAGCCATTTTCTCTTTTTGAGTTTCTTCAACACGACGGGCTGCATCGTTGAACGCCGCAGCGATCAGATCTTCAAGCATTTCTTTGTCGTCTTCCATCAAACTTTCATCGATGTCAACACGACGTACGCTGTGACTACCAGTGATAGTAACTTTAACTAGGCCAGCACCAGACTCGCCAGTTACTTCCATATTCGCGATTTCTTCTTGAAGCTTTTGCATGCGATCTTGCATTTGCTGGGCTTGCTTCATTAGGTTGCCCATACCGCCTTTACCAAACATGTTTATCTCTCTGGTTTAATGAGGTGTTGCATCAATTAATGGGGTTATACCTTTGGGTTTTCAACCCCATTCCATTCGATTATTAGATAGGGCGCACACTATCTTTATCAAGCTCTGCAGCAAAACGACGTTCAATAAATTGAACATTTGGATCGTTTTCTAAACTGTTCAGCGCTTGCTGTAATTTCTCTTGGTAGAGCCTATCTCTCAGTTCAAGTGGTGTTTCTCCACTCTCCCCTATTTCGATGCTCATGTGGCACTCTTCACCTAACACGGTATTAAGTGCTTTGAGCAATTCGGCTTGAGCTCTATCAGTATTCAAATGAGCTTGGCTGCTTCTCAATAGTAACGAAACGGTTGTTCCTTCCTTACTATAATGAGAGTTTAGCGCAAGTTGCTCTACCAGCTTAGGGATCTCCATTAAGCTGATGAGCTTCGCCCATTCATTATGTTCTAATGACTCATCGATGAGCTTTTGTGCCATTTCAGGCGTTTTCTCATGCTCAAGTGCCTGCTTGAGCTGCGTAGGTGTCAGTTTTGTATTTACTTTTGTCTCAACAGGCTTGCTTGGACGCCAGCGATACGCTTCCTCAACTTGTGGCTCCGTCGACTTCGGAGCTGAGTTTGGCGACACCTGCGCGGAATTGCCATGCAATTGCGCTACTCGGTCGATAACCGATTCTGGTTGTGCAGATGCCGCTTTAGGCTTTTTTGAGCCACCATTTTGAGGAGTGTTCTGTTGTAGGCCTTGACGCTGAGAACGTAATTGGTGACGTAAACCGCTTAGACCACCGCGCGCTGGTGTTGAAACGCTCTCTTGCATTTGTTGAGGTGGCGTTTCATGCTGCGGCGCTGGGTTTTCACTCATCGGCGGCGCCATATCATACTGTGGTGGAACCGTCTCATATCCACTCGCTTGATACTCAGGTTGCGAACTGGATGAAGGTTGAGGCGCCACTTGTGGTGTGCTTTGTGCTGGACTCGGCTGCTGAGCTCGAGGAGCAGCGGCTGTCTGAGCTGGCGCAGCCTTTGGTTGACTGGTACTTTGAGCCGGAGATGACGCTAGCTCGCAGTTACTAGAAACAACATTTGCCCCACTGTTATTTGATGGGCGGAACGCCATCATACGCAGCACAATCATTTCCAAACCGACTCGCCCATTTGGCGAGAGGGTCAAATCTTCACGACCTTTCAATGCAATTTGATAGTAAAGCTGAACGTCTTGCGGGCTTAGAGCTTTACTCAACAGCTCAATTTTCTCTGCATCTGGTTGTGCTCGGTCTAACGACGCGGGCAACGCTTGATACATCGCAATTCGGTGTAACTGTGTTGCGACTTGCTGCAACAAACCATCCCACTCAACACCATTTGCCGCTAATTGTTGGATTTTATCCATAGCTTGTTGAGGTTTCTTGCTGCTGATTGACTCTAGTAAGTGAATCGCTTGGTCGGTATCAATCGTCCCCAACATGTGGCTGACAATATCGGCTTGCACCGCACCGTTACCTAATGCAATTGCTTGATCAGTCAAGCTGAGAGCATCACGCATACTGCCATCTGCAGCATGTGAGATCATACCCAACGCTTTTGGCTCTGCTGAAACTTGCTCTTGACCTAGGATGTAATCAAGTTGCTGGTGAATATCATCAACGCTGATTGGTTTCAGATGAAACTGAAGACAACGCGACAATATAGTGACAGGCAGCTTTTGTGGATCAGTTGTTGCGAGTAAGAACTTCACATACTCTGGCGGCTCTTCCAGGGTTTTCAACAACGCATTGAAAGAGTGACGCGATAGCATGTGCACCTCATCGATGAGGTACACTTTAAAACGTCCACGAGCAGGTTTGTATTGAACGTTGTCTAACAGTTCACGAGTGTCTTCAACTTTAGTACGTGATGCTGCGTCGATTTCAAGAAGATCGACAAAGCGACCTTCATCAATTTCACGACAAGTATCACACTTACCACAAGGTGTCGCGGTAATGCCGGTTTCGCAGTTCAAGCCTTTGGCAAACAGCCTACCGATACTCGTTTTACCCACACCACGAGTCCCGCTGAACAGATAAGCATGGTGTAAACGGTTTTGCGCCAGTGCGTTTTCCAACGCCGTCAGGACATGTTTTTGTCCGACAACTTGGTCAAACTGATTAGGACGCCATTTTCGCGCTAAAGCTAAATAACTCATTGAATGTATTAATGTCCTTCAAAATCGCAGATGCTGTACACGTTTAGACCTAGTGCTTCTAAACGTTTATCGCCACCGATTTCTGGTAGGTTGATAACGAACGCAGCGTGCTCAACTTCACCACCCAGTTGGCGAATCAGCTTAGTCGTCGCTTCAATAGTACCGCCCGTTGCCAATAAATCGTCGACAACCAGTACTTTGTCGCCTTCAACGATGGCATCTGTATGGATTTCTAGTGTATCAACGCCGTATTCAAGCTCATAAGATTGAGCAACAGTAGGGCGTGGTAGCTTGCCTGGTTTACGCACTGGTACAAAACCAACACCTAGCTCAAGCGCTAAAGGCGCGCCAAATAGAAAGCCACGAGCTTCCGTACCCACAACCTTGGTAAAGCCCATATCTTTGTAACGTTCAACAAGTAAGTTGATCGTTGCTTGGTATGCTTTCGCGTCTTCAAGAAGGCTCGTCACATCACGAAATAGAATGCCTGGCTTTGGGTAGTCTTGGATGCTTTTGATGCTAGATTTGATCAGTGAAATTGTTTCTGTAGTCATAATACCGATTTACTTAGATTGGCTCATCGCCCTCTCTAATCGCAGTATCACGAGGGCAACGAACAATAGGTTTTCACCACTATGTGCTTATTTTCGTAAAAGTCACAGGCGCTGAAAATACAAACGCCCACTCGAAGAGCGGGCACACTATTCTCTACAATCTTAGTGATTTTCTTCTCGGTCAGCAACCAACTCAATCACAGGCAGACGCATAAACCAGCTGAGTAAAACGATTAGCATCACTAAAAGACCAATTTTTACCCAAACGAGGGGGACAACAACGATTGAAACCATGAAACTAAGCGCAATAAAAATCGCACCACGCTTTTTTACTTTTGAAGTAACAGCCCGATGCTTATGCCAATTGCCGAGAATGGGTCCAAACGTTTTGTGGTTATGTAACCATTGATGAAATGCGGGGCTACCACGCATAAAACATGCGCTAGCAAGCAAAATAAAAGGTGTGGTGGGTAAAAGTGGAAGGGCTATGCCGGCTATGCCGAGCACAATACAGAGTCCACCAACAGTATTGAAAAAGTAACGCTTAATACGAATGGTGAACTCCGGTACAAAATAGCTAGATTAAAAGCCTGCGTAACCATTCATTACACGAAGCCAGGTTAGCGTTGCAGGAAGTGTTGGGATCAAAAGAACTGCAATAAAACCTAAAAAGTAAAAAATATTATAAGGCTCTTTAAAATCTTTGTCTGCCATGATGTGTCTTCTCACTAGTTGACTTTGCTTCTCCCAAGGCACAGCGTTAAATTATCGTTGCACAAATGGGTCATTATTGTTTTAAGCGCTGACTATACATTAAACAGCCAAATCTAAACACCAGTAAAAAGTAAGGTTATTAAACTAAACGTATGTTGTTTTGGTGGTTCTAAAAAGATAATAAGCAGCGTAAGGACGCTGCTTATTGGTTTGCAAGTCATAATTATACTAGTCGGGATTTACGGGTAATACTTAAACTAAAACTTGAAGAACCTAAACACCCGATAGACAACTGTCCTGCAACACTAAGCGGTAAATCGCGGGTGATGAAGTTTTTCATACTTCCTCCCCCTAAACGGTTACCTGCTGCGATGTGTTGATTCGTATTTCCGTCAGACCAATGGCTATCTAAACCCGCAGGCAATATAGAGACCGAGGATGAAGCGAGGTCGGCGACACCAAACACAGCATTGACTGCACCCGCACACTCCGAACACTCAATTCCTTTTTCAATGATCCCTACCATGTCCTTGAGATCAGCACTGAAACTTTTCAAGTTACGGAGATAATCGTCAAACAATGCCCTAACGAGCAATGTCGTCGCAACTCCATCATTAGCTTGGGAAGCAGAATCAACGAGATAAAACGCAAATTGACCATTCATTAACCAACGATAATCGAAAACCAAGGGCATCACATCCGTCGATTGCAATAAACGGTACGAGCAGCGCCAATCTCCCTGAGCAGCATCCTTCTCTGGCAATAGCGCTTGCAGTAAATCTCTTGCCGCACTCGGATTCTGTTGTAAATATTCCAGATGCCAATACAGCTCTTGTTCATCTGGGATTTCACCACCATCATCAACCCTGAACCACTGACTTGAAAAGTCACGTTGTTCTGAGAAGTGGCTATCGGTATCTTCTAGCGTATTCTCTATCGCCTGAGATAGGTGCTCATAATTACCTATCGGTTTAGGAAGAAAATCTTTAATACCAAATCGCAACGCTTTCGCGACATCGGACATTTCATCCGTGCCTGATACCACGATAAGCGGCATATATGGGTATTCGAGACTAACTTCTTCGACGAACTCGATACCATCTAAGACCGGCATCGATAAATCACATAAGATAAGATCGGGTTGGCATTCCCTGAGTTGTTGAAGCGCTTCTAGGCCGTTTTCTGCTTCTACTACTTTAAAACCCTGACTTTCTAAATAGGCATTGGTTACTTTACGAAATATTGGATCATCGTCCACCAACATTATTAGTTTTTGATTAATCACTTCCTGTGCCGAGACCATTGCCGTTTGACTGTGAGTCTTAAACATACCTTTATCCCTCACAAAGCTCAGTCAAAAAAACAGATTTATTATTAAGTCATTATTTTTGTTGTGTTTACTTCCAGCAAAACGTGTCACAGCAAGACCTGAGGCCGCTTTGCCTTGTTATAAAACTTAGCTCGGAAACTGCATTAATACAAATATTACGGCGTATAACAGTATTTACTCAAACAGGGTTGCTGTGTTCAAATGATGCAACATGTTGACTTAAAGCAAGCTTTGATCACAAAGTTAATTATAAATTAACCGTAATCGGTAATTTAATGTGTCTGGAAATATGAAATTAGATGACTTAAACCTGTTTCGACTGGTTGTCGAAAATGGGAGCTACACCGCAACTTCGCGAAAAACCATGATCCCGGTTGCGACCATCACCCGACGCATTCAAGCGCTAGAAGACTCTGTCAATCTTCGACTATTGAACCGTCATGCTCGCAAACTCTCGCTCACTGAAGCAGGGGAACGTTTTTACCATGAGTGCTCTCCTTTACTACAAAGGCTAACAACCGCAGCAGAGGAAATCACTGACGACTGCCGAGGAGCATCCGGCAAGATTAAGATATCCGCGCCTTACAACTTAACTAAACGAATGATGATGCCGATGTTCAACAGCTTTATGAAGCAGTACCCGGACATCAACATTGAGCTAACGACAGAGAATAATGCGGACAAGCTTGACCCTACTGAATGGGATGTAATTTTTCGAGTGGGACCGCAACGCGACTCTAGCCTCATCGCGCGTAAGATTGGCGAAGTGAAGGATATTCTCGTTGCAAGCCCTGACTATCTAACCTCGAATCCTGCGCCACACCATGCAGAAGAGCTCTCTAACCATTCATTGCTAAAAGGGTACCCACTTATTAAGTGGACCTTGATTAATAGCAAAGGCGAGTCTGTGGTGAATGTTGATCGTGGTCGTTTTCAAGCAAACGCGCTCAATGTGGTGCGCAGCGCTTGTTCCGAAGGTTTAGGCATCACACTAATGCCAGATGTAATGATCAAAGAGTACATCGAGAGCGGCGATTTGGTACGCGTACTGCCAGATTGGAGTGCAAACCCGCGCGACATTTATATGCTTTACAACCACAAAGACCACCTGCCAGAGAAAGTTCGCCTCTTTATTGACTTTGTGATCGCTTATAACATTCACTAACTAGATAGCGAAAACAAAAAACCAGAGCCGAAGCTCTGGTTTTTTTACGACTTAAGAAAGCGCATCCTATGCGCCTTCGTTATGAAGCTCTAGGTTTGCTAAATCCTGTTGGATTTCAAGTTGTGTTTTCGCATCATCATTACGAAGACCATCTAAGAAATCTAGGTATTGTTGGTCGATATCACCCGTTACGTATTCGCCGTTAAACACGGAAGTATCGAACTGAGTAATGTCTTGGTTTCCAAGACCTACAGCCTCTACCAAATCTTCTAGACGTTGATAAATAAGCGCATCGGCACCAATCTGCTTACAAATTGTATCGTTGTCACGGCCATGGGCAATAAGCTCTGTAGCACTTGGCATATCAATGCCGTATACGTTCGGGAAACGAACTTCAGGAGCCGCTGAGACCATGTACACTTTCTTGGCACCAGAATCACGAGCCATCTCAATAATCTGCTCTGACGTTGTACCTCGAACAATAGAGTCATCCACCAGCAACACATTCTTACCTTTGAATTCCGAACGAATAGCATTCAACTTGCGACGTACTGATTTCTTACGTTGTTGCTGGCCAGGCATGATAAACGTACGTCCAACATAACGGTTTTTCACGAAACCCTGGCGATAAGGGATATCGATCGCTTGAGCGATTTGCAGTGCAATGTCGCAAGACGTTTCAGGGATAGGAATGACAACATCGATATCAAGGTTTGCGTAATCTTCACGAATACGTTCGCCCAGCTTTTTACCCATTTCAACGCGAGCGCTGTATACCGAAATTTTATCGATGAACGAATCTGGACGAGCAAAGTACACGAACTCGAAAATACAAGGGTTCAGCTTAGGATTGTCTGCACACTGCTTCGTGTAAAGCTCACCGTCAAACGTTGCGTAAATCGCTTCACCAGGTGCAACATCACGGACGAAATCAAAACCGACCGCATCCAATGCCACCGATTCAGACGCAACCATGTACTCTGCTCTGCCGTTAACTTCACGCTTACCTAAACACAGCGGGCGAATACCGTGTGGGTCACGAAATGCAATCATACCATGACCAATGATCATAGCTGTCACAGCATAAGCACCGCGAATTGTGCGATGAACATTGGTGACTGCGCGGAATACGTCTTCGGTCGTGACATTTCCTTTTACTGAGTCAATTTCGTGCGCCAGTACATTTAGTAATACTTCAGAGTCTGAAGTGGTATTGATATGACGGCGATCTTTTTCAAACAGCTTCTGACGAACTTCGTTAGCGTTAGTCAAGTTACCGTTGTGGGCAAGTGTAATACCGAAAGGAGAGTTTACGTAGAAAGGTTGAGCTTCTGAAGCACTTGAACTGCCTGCTGTAGGGTAACGAACATGACCAATTCCGACCTCGCCTTGCAGGCGCTGCATGTGTCTTGCTTCAAATACATCCTTGACTAAACCGTTCGCCTTACGCAGACGAAAACGATTGCTTTCTATGGTACAAATACCAGCGGCATCTTGGCCACGATGCTGTAACACCGTTAACGCGTCATAAATAGACTGGTTTACAGGCGTTGTGCCCACGATTCCAACAATACCACACATGTCCTAATCCTCGATTTGCGACAGTAGCTGGCACTACTAGATAGTGCCAGACAGAAAACTTGATGTTGCTTGTAAATGCTCGAAGAATGGGGCGATGATACGGCTGAACTCAGGGATCAACTGTGAATCTTTCCACCAATCCGAGCTTGGGAATGCAGTAAACGCATCCATAAAAAACAGCACCGCAGAAACAATTAAGACTCCGCGTAGACCACCAAATACAATCCCGAGAATTCGGTCCGTACCTGATAGCCCTGTTTTTTGTACCAGTTGACCAATGACGTAATTCACCACTGCACCAACTACCAAGGTTGCGACAAATAACGCCGCAATCGCCGCTCCGTTACGAAACATATCATCTTCGATGTTGGTGAAGTACACCGCCAATTTGGCATAGTAATTACTGGAGATAAAAAACGCTCCGAACCAAATCACCAAAGACAAAGCTTCTTTAGCAAAACCGCGAACTAAACTGATCAGAGCTGAAAATCCGATCACACCTAAAATGATAAAATCTATCCAATTCATCTTTTCTTCATCTTAAGTTGGCGCGCATTTTAACAGAAAAAATGCTGACGCAAACGTTTTCTTATGGATTTAATGGCTTAAATTTAAGCAATTGACCTTTTGAACCTGTAATTTTTTGTAATTCTTGAACTTGTCGTTCAAGTTTACTTTTTGACACATCAGGGCCAACAATCACTCTCGTAAACTCGTTTTCTTTCTTTGTGTGAGCTTGATAACCACGCTTTTGCAAATCCGCGACAAGCGCGACAGCATTTTCGTGATTCTTAAGTGCCATCAACTGAATGATCCAAGCTGAATCTTCATATTGATTTTTCTCTTGAACCGGACGAGTGACGACCTCAACTTGCTCTGGTTGTTTGATGACCTCAAATTTAGATGTTGGCACTGGCTCGGGCTCAGAAACGGCTACTTGAGCATCCTCACGTTCTTGCACTACAGCTTCAACCGGAGAATCCGGTAACGTAATGTCGTCTTCCACTGGCTCTAATATTTCGAAGTTTTCCACATCACTATCAAGTTCTGGTTTGATAGGAATACTGGCAAATTCTTCTTTGTAGTGCAGTTTCTTACCATCTAGCACATCGGGAAGAACAATGACTCCGACTGCGACTAGAATGATGGTGCCGACTAAACGACTTTGGAATTTACTTGCCATCAAAATACCTTTACTTATTTATTATTTGATTGCCAATGTTCCAATACCTCTCCGACGGTATGGAATGAGCCAACCACCAGAATAACGTCTCCTGCCTTTGCGTGGCTTCTCGCACTCTCGAAGGCGTCAACAGGGTTTTCAAAATGAACTTGCCCATCAGGTAAGTATTGGCACAATTCATCAGCGGTCGCCGCTCTCGGTCCAGTAAGCGACGCTGGATACCATTGTGTTGCAACTGGAGTTAGCGCTTCAATGGTTGCTTTAATGTCCTTGTCATGCAGCATTGCAACCACAATATGGATATTCTTACCCAGATATTGTTGCTTCACTCTTTCTACCAAATACTCAGCAGAGTGCGGGTTATGAGCGACATCAAGGACTATTTCAGGTTCGTGATGCAGTACTTGCATACGCCCCGCCAAACGAGCATTATTCAAGCCATTGACAATATTTATGTCAGTGATTTGCAATTCCGAAGCCCCTAGTGCCATCAGTGCAGTGGCTGCATTTTGTAATGGTAGCGATGGGATTGGTAAATCCTCTAACTCAAATGCCCCACTGCTCCATTTCCAACCATTATCAGTTAGTTGGTAATCGTACTGAATACCTACTTGGAAGAACTCAGAACCAATATCGTCAGCATGAGCCGCCACGGTCGCTGGTGGCGTTGGTTGACCACAAATTGCTGGCTTCCCTGAACGGTAAATGCCCGCTTTTTCAAAACCAATAACATTGATGTCATCACCAAGCCAATCCACATGATCGATCGCTAAGCTCGTAATAACAGAAACATCATGGTCAACAACGTTAGTGGCGTCTAGACGGCCGCCAAGTCCTACTTCAAGTAAGACAACGTCAACTTTCTCTACTTGGAAAATACGTAGCGCAGCAAGCGTACCGAATTCAAAGAGGCTAAGGCTAACATCACCACGCTGCTTTTCTACATAATCGAATGCTTCACAGTGCTTTGCATCTACAACGTCAACGCCATTAATGCGTACACGCTCGTTGTAACGAATCAGGTGCGGAGAACTGTAAACACCGACTGAATAGCCAGCATCAAGTAAAATGGCTTCCATTAACGCACACGTTGAGCCTTTGCCATTGGTTCCGGCAACGGTGATTACGGTTGGAGCTGGTTTGGTAAGATTGGCTTTGTTTGCTACCGCTTGGACACGGTCTAAGCCTAGATCAATTGCTGAGGAATGAATATTTGCTAAATAATCAAGCCACATCTCTAATGAAGATGTGGCTTGAGGAGTTGGGTTTTGGGTCATCTAACTTTAACCATTAAATTCTTTGGTTTTTATGTTAGTTGATACTTTACCCTTTTTCGTCCGCTTCTGGTACAGAATATGGCTCTTCATTTGGAGATTCGTTAACCGAAACCACCAAAGGAGACTTGTGGTTAGTCATCTTAGCGATAAGACCACCCACACGCTGACGCATTTCACGACGGTCAACGATCATATCAATAGCACCGTGATCAAGTAGGAACTCACTACGCTGGAAACCTTCAGGAAGATCTTCACGTACAGTTTGCTCGATTACACGACGACCAGCAAAGCCAATGAGGGCCTTAGGTTCACCGATGTTGATATCACCCAACATAGCCAAACTTGCTGATACACCACCCATTGTAGGGTCAGTTAGAACAGAAATAAACGGCAGACCTTTTTCTGATAAACGCTCAAGCGCAGCACTGGTTTTTGCCATTTGCATAAGAGACATTAAAGCCTCTTGCATACGAGCACCACCACTTGCTGAGAAACAAACAAGCGCACAGTTATTTTCAATGGCTGCATCCACTGCTTTCACAAAGCGAGCACCAACGACTGAACCCATTGAACCACCCATGAAGGAGAATTCAAACGCACACGCCACAAGCGGCAGACCAAGCAATTCACCCTGCATCACAACTAGCGCATCTTTCTCACCGCTGTTTTTTTGTGCAGCAGAGATACGCTCTTTGTATCGCTTAGAATCTTTAAATTTCAGTTTATCCTGTGGCTCAAGTTCAGAACCTAATTCAACTCGATTACCTTCATCTAAAAATGTTTCCAAACGACGACGCGCTTTCATACGCATGTGATGGTTACACTTTGGACAAACTTCTAAGTTACGCTCTAGCTCTGCATGGTATAAAACCTGTTCACAAGAGGTACATTTAGTCCACACACCTTCTGGGATAGAAGCTTTGCGTGAACTTACTAGATTGCTTTTCTCTAAAATCTTTTCAAGCCAACTCATGGAAGACCTTTTCTCTCAACTCTTCCGCTTCATTGCGAAAGATATAAATTCGACATAATACCGACGGATTAAACCATATCTTGCAGCTACTGTAGATAAAAAACTGGTTGTACCTATTTTTGATATCGTAAATAGCGTATGTTTTCCGTTCACATTCAATGTAAACACTACCGATATTTTGAAATAAGTTTGTAAAATTAGTTCAAATTATCTGGTAAAAACAGTGGACCGATCGGCACTTCAGGTAACCCAAACTCTTCTGGGTAGTCTACATCTACCAGGTACAGACCTTCCGCTTTCGCTGTCGCACCCGCTAGTTTGCGATCTTTGGCGTCTAATAACCACTTGATCCATTCTGGACTCTCTTCGCCACGTCCAACTTTTATCAAGCTACCCGTGATATTACGAACCATATGATGCACGAACGCATTGGCTTTAATATCAATAACCACATAGTTTCCATGGCGCGTAACGTTCAGATGCATCAAGTTTCGAAATGGACTGCGAGACTGACAATGCGCCGCGCGAAACGACGTAAAATCATTTTCGCCGAGTAGGAACTGCCCTGCTTCATGCATTTTTTTCTCGTCGAGCTCACCATGATAGTGACTAACCCCCGAGTTTAAGATGCCTGGACGTAAAGCATGATTGAAAATAATGTAACGATAACGGCGCGCTGTCGCTGAGAATCTTGCATGGAAATCATCTGAAACTTCTTGAGCCCAACGAACCGCTATATCGCTCGGCATGTTCGCGTTTGCGCCCATGGTCCAAGCTACCATTTTTCGAGTAACGTTGGTATCAAAGTGCACAACTTGTCCCGTGCCATGCACGCCTGCGTCTGTCCGACCAGCGCACTGAACTTCAACTGGGTGATTAGCGACGACGGACAATGCTTTCTCTAGCTCTTCTTGGACACTTTTCACTTCTCTTTGGCGCTGCCAACCAAAGTAGTTTGTACCGTTGTACTCGATACCTAATGCGATTCTCATCTTAACCTTCGAACTCTAAAATGGGGCGGGAAGTATATACTCAAGTCACCTCAAGTTGCCAGTTTCACCAAGGGTGACATAAAGGTAGCATCATACTAACGGGACACAAAAAGGGTAGCAAACGCTACCCTTTTGTTTCGGTTTATCGGCCATTAATGGCGTCAATCAGGCTTTTTGCTTCGCGGCGAATATCATCCTCACCGTAAACAATCGCCTCTTCTAGTAGTTTAATCGCCCCTTGAGAATCGTTCATCTCGAGATAGATTTTAGCCAAATCCAGTTTCCCAGCCGCTTCAGCATTGCTATCTACGTCAATATCGCCGATCTCACCGATAACATCTGGAAACTCGTTCAATCCGACATCGAGCTTAAGGTCTTCTTCTTCGAACTCACCACCTTCTCTGTCGACCTGAGCCATCAATTCATCAATCGTCATAAATTGATTTTTCTTCGGGTCGAAGTCATCCAAGTCGCTTTGCTCTGCCCAGTTTTCTTGCGCGATCTCTGGCTGACTTAGTGCATCACTCGAATTCCAAACATCACGCTGGTCCTCAGGCACTTCTTCAGTAGAACTTACGTTATCAGCAGCGGGTTTAAAGCCATCCCAATCATCTCCAACATCAAGCATGGTTTCAAAATCCATACCTGCACTTGCGATGGTGTCACTGTCTAGTTTACCTTCAAATACTTCTGAGTTTGCGTCTTCCGCAAGAAGGTTAGCCATTGATGATTCATCATCCAAATTACTGAGCGGCTCACCCTCTGTCGCTGTTGGCTGCACTTTTGGGTCAGTATCAAAGCCGTTTTGCTGCGCAAATACTTCAAACAAAGCATCATGATCGTTATCGGCTTGAATAGCTGGTCTCGATGTCTCTGCTTCAACCTTAGGGCTCTCTGGCGCACCCTCGTTCATTGACGCGAGAACATCTTCCTCATTGAACTCTGGAAGATCTTGGTCGTCAAAACTTAACTCTTCATCCTCACCGGAGATTGGTTCTATATCTGCAGTCTCAGAGCTCGGTAATTCTGGCTCTTCTTCCATCGACGCCAAGGCATCTTCTTCGCTGAACTCTGGCAAACCGAGCTCATCAAAATTGAACTCTTCTTCGGACTCAGCTGGCAAGTCGGCTTCAACCTGTTCTGGCTCAACGGACTCGGACGTTTCTAACGCAGGTTCGCCAGCCATAGACGCCAATGCGTCGTCTTCACTAAACTCAGGAAGATCCAGCTCGTCAAAATTGAACTCTTCTTCGGACTCAGCTGACAAGTCGGCTTCAACTTGTTCTGGCTCAACGGACTCGGACGTTTCTAACGCAGGTTCGCCAGCCATAGACGCCAATGCGTCGTCTTCACTAAA
>NZ_JAWOQS010000005.1:332082-404447 GCF_033438945.1 Vibrio sp. Y176
CTCAGGAAGATCCAGCTCGTCAAAATTGAACTCTTCTTCGGACTCAGCTGACAAGTCGGCTTCAACTTGTTCTGGCTTAACGGACTCGGACGTTTCTAACGTAGGTTCGCCAGCCATAGACGCCAGTGCATCTTCTTCACTGAACTCTGGCAAATTGAGCTCATCAAAATTGAATTCATCTTCTGATTCAGCTGGCAAGTCTGCTTCAACCAGTTCTGGCTCAACGGACTCGGACGTTTCTAACTCCGGCTCATCCGCCATAGACGCCAATGCATCTTCTTCACTAAACTCAGGAAGATCCAGCTCATCAAAATTGAGTTCATCTTCTGAATCGTTGGTCGACTCAGTTTCCGGCTCCAATTCAGGTTCATCCAGTAGCCAATCTTCTTCTTGTGGAACACCGAATTCATTTTCTATTGTATTTGGTGTCGGTGTGAAGGCTGGAATGTCTTCCTCTTGCTCAACGTGAGGCTGTACCTCAGCATCGGACTCCACGTATGGTTCTTGTGTTGAATCAGTATCGGTAGCCTCTTGTTGTAGTGATGAAGCTTCCTCTATCTCCGTTTGTGTTTTTTCAACTTGCTGCGGTAAATCGTCTTCACTATCAAATAGAGCGTCAAGTTCAGCAGAAAAATCCGCTTTTTCTTGTTCTGTTGGCAGAAGTTCTTCACTGTCTGACTCAAATAGGTCGTCTAGCTCGCTCATTAAAGGATCATTCTCTGGTGAAAGGTCCTCTAAATCACCAAGAAATTCATCGCTGCTAAATGGCTCTGAAGCAGCCTCTGGCTCGGTTAATGCTTGCTCTTCTGCAGCTTGTTGCGTGTCTGGTTGGCTTTCACTTAATAAAGCGTCGATGTCCAACCCAGACTCAATATCCGGATCTTCAAGAGTTTGTTCTGACTCAACTACGGAAGATGGCTTTTCGCCGGCGTCTGACTCACCAAAACCAAGTGATTTCAGTAACTCTTCCTCTTCCGATTTATTCTGCTCTGGGCTCTCGTCCTCTCGAATCAGATCATCAAACGGATCTAAATCAGCTTGAGTCTCTTCATCAAGTTCAGAGGTAACATCATCAATGAGTTCATCCAGTAAGTCTGTGCTATCTGCGTCTAACTCTTCGATCGAGTCATCACCTTCAAAACCTGAGATTGCTTCTAGCTCGTTTAGTGGATCAAACTCGTCTGTGTCATCTTCATCAAAATCAATGAGTTCATCGAGTAGCTCTGTACTGTTTTCATCTAGAACAGGACCTTCATTTGCGTCAGCTTCTCGAACTTCCGATTCACTAGCCGGTTGTTCATACTGGGCCAATAGCCTATCGATATCGTCGTCAGATGCCTCTCCTACACTAAAGTCATCATCCGAAACGGGCTGTTTTAACTCAGGCTCATCAGTATCTAAATCGAAGTCATCGTTGCCAAGTTCAGCAAACAAGTCATCAAGCATATCCTGGTCGACAGTGTCACTTGGTAACTCTTCTGACGGCTCATCGGCTGCAAGTAACTCGGCAAATGCGTCGTCTGAAAGCGAGTCTGATTTCTCATTCGTATCATCCGAAAGATCGAAGCCAGACTCATCGTCATCGAGCACTTCTAGTTCTGGAGCAACCTCATCTAAGGCTCGCTCCATTTCTTCTAAACCAAGCGCTTTTTCTTCGCCGTTGACTTGGATACCATTGTTCGATGATTCAAACTCATCCAGACCAACATCTAGGTCGCCGTCATCGCCAATATCTGCAAATGGGTCATCGTCCCCTTCCAGATTGAAATCAAGTTCTTCATCGTCGAGGTTAGCAAAGACGTCTTCTTCTAAATCTGACTTCTCTTCTTGTAAAGACTGTGTGTTGATATCTTCATCTGCAAACAATTCATCATCAAGCGTGAGCTCTTCATCAAGCTCATCCGCCGCCGCTAAACCGATTGGCGCCGCAAGAGGATCAACGTTTTGCTGTTCCTGTGCAGCCGCATCTTCCTCTTTCGCTTTAGAGCGTCGACCAAGAAGCATAACAACTAGCAACGCAATCAAAGCACCAGGAATTAATGCCGCAAGACCAACAAGCCAACCATTCGACAAAATTTTGTCCATGGTGCTTGGTTGCATGCGTTGTTGTTCAGCAAGGCGCTGGCGTTCTTCAGCAAGCAGCTTCTCGACTTCTGAGCGAATGCGTTCTTCGTCATTCAGCTCGCTTTTCAAAGTTTCGACTTCGCTTTGCACTTCTGACAGCATCAATCGAAGACGATGGTTCTTCTCTTCTAATGAGTCTAATTCACTTTGTGAGCCTTGAAGTTTGTCCTTTAGCGCACTGACCTGCTTTTCACCCTGCGGAGAGGTGGTTACTGGTGGCGCAGGGATGACGGGTATTGTTTTCGGAGTTGGTTTTGGCTCCTTTGCTGCCACTGTCTCTGGCTTAGTCGCAGGCTTGGGTTCTACTTTAATTTGTGGCTTTGGTTGCTCGGTGACTCGTTGTGCTGGCGTCGCTCTATTTGTCGGCTTCGGCTGTTTTAACTTAGCTTCATGCGCCTTCATAATCGCAACAGCTTGCGCTGTGGTCGCGCTTTGCACTTGCTCTAGAGAAGGTACTCGTAGCCGACTCCCTGGGATCAATTCATGAATGTTTTGGTTCTCAAACGCTTGAGGGTTAATTCGGTAAATGGCAAGAAGCGTTTGTTGAACGGTAACACCGCGTGAAGGTCGTAATTCTGAAGCGATCGACCATAGTGTTTGATTTTCACCAGTCGGACCAAAGAAACGTGACGGTTGAGTATTCGCAGGAGGAGCAGGTAATGCTCGCTCAATATCTTCAGCATAGCTTGGAGATGATTGCACTTCACCAGACGGTCCAACAAGACGAATTCCTTCGGCTTGAACCACTGATGATGTCTGAGTCGCGCTCATCAACACAAGGGCTGCTAACAAACGCTTATAATTTTGACGCATAGAAGGCTCAGTTTTGTGCTAAATACAATTTGAAATGGTGATCGGTTAAATATATCGGATATCGCATGCAAAACTATAGCGTTGAGAATAAAAAATGTGTGGCTCTCGCCATATTCGTACTAATCTCACACTATTTTGTTTCGTTCGTACAAAAAAGCCTCGCACTGTGCGAGGCTTTGAAATGAACTATAAACGACTTAGTAGTAATCGCGGATCAGTACTTCTGCGATTTGCACCGCGTTAGTTGCCGCGCCTTTACGCACGTTATCAGCAACAACCCACAGATTTACGCCACTATGATGGCTGATATCGTTACGGATACGGCCAACCATTACATGGTCTTTACCGCCCGCATCGCGAACTTGTGTAGGGAAGTCTTCACCGTGGAACACTTCGATACCGTCAGTTTGCTCAAGCAAGTTAACGACTTCTTGTGCATCGATAGGTGAACGAGTCTCAATGTGAAGTGCTTCTGCGTGACCGTAAAATACAGGAACACGTACACACGTTGGATTGACTGTGATTGATGGATCGTTAAAGATCTTCTGTGTTTCCCACACCATTTTCATTTCTTCTTTGGTGTAGCCGTTTTCCATCATCTGATCGATTTGTGGAATGCAGTTAAACGCGATCTGTTGAGAGAATTGCTTCTTGTCTGCAGGCAGACCGTTTAGCAGCTTCGCCGTTTGACCTGCTAGCTCATCAATACCCGCTTTGCCTGCACCAGATACCGATTGGTAAGTTGATACGTTAATACGCTCAATGCCCACCGCATCGTGAATTGGTTTTAGTGCCACCAGCATTTGGATGGTTGAACAGTTCGGGTTCGCGATGATGTTACGGTTACGAAACTCTGCAATCGCTTCTGGGTTTACTTCTGGCACAACAAGAGGAATGTCGTACTCGTAACGGAAGTGTGATGTATTGTCGATAACAATCACGCCTTCATCAGCGGCAATTGGAGCCCACTTGGCTGATAGCTCACCACCAGCAGAAAACAGTGCGATATGCGCTTGAGACCAATCGAACTCTTCTACGTTTTGAACGCGTACCGTTTTACCATTGAAGCGGTAAGTCTTGCCTTCGCTGCGCTCACTCGCGAGTAGGAAGATTTCGCCTACTGGGAATTTGCGCTCTTGAAGCACATCCAAAATTGTTTCACCGACCGCACCGGTCGCACCTAAAATGGCAACATTATATTGCTGGCTCATTGACTTACCTCAATCTGAAAACCTAGTTCTGCTAATGGAGCAAGGTTACATGTTTTGTTACCCACTAGCGTGACAGCGCTGTATTCACGGCGATCCCAGTAGTTTTTACGCATCAGGTCAAAAGCGCCTGGCTTACTGATTTCACGGCGGAAAAGAGCGTCATCTCTACGCACATCATAGATTAACTGCGTGATGTTATGCAGTGTTGCTTCGTCCCAAGCTCTGTCCAATACCATAGTAGGAACAGGCGCGGTTGGCAGTAAATCGCTGGCATGCGCACGTAATTCGTTATTTAAGAACTCACAGTAGCTGTTGAAAATCATCGTTGTACCGCGAGCTTTCCCTTCCAAGCCGTAGCCTGCAACGTGAGGGGTTGCGAATGCTAGCAGAGGCAGAAGCTCCATATCAACCTCTGGTTCAAATTCAAATACGTCGAGTGCCGCTGTAAAGCCATCATTTTTCAAAAGACGTTGCTTCAAAGCAGCGTTGTCAACGATGGGACCTCGAGCCGCGTTAATCAAAATTTGATCGCTGCGGAGACCATTTAATACCTTCTCATCAATCAAATGATGCGTTGGGTATGGGCCATCTTTGGTGATTGGCGTATGTAGTGTAATGATGTCTGAGCTTTCAATCAGTTCTGTCAACGGAGTAAAGCTACGAGGATCACCAGCCTCTTGTTTGAATGGGTCATTGATGAGAACTTTCATACCCATGCCTTTCAAACATTTCTCTAGGTAGCTACCTACTTGGCCTGCACCAATAATACCTACTGTCTTGTCAAATACCGAGAAACCTTGTTGCTGAGCGAGCACCATCATCACGCTGAACGCGTATTCCGCCACACCCACTTTGTTACACCCTGGCGCCGCAGTGAAGAAAATACCTTTCTCTTTTAAAAGTGCTTGGTCAACATGATCCATGCCTGCCGTGGCCGTACCAACAAACTTCAGCTTGTTTGCTTTGCTGATCAGGTCAGCATTCACTTTGGTGACTGAGCGAATCATTAGGGCATCAACATCCACTAAATCATCGGCGGTCAGTGTACGACCTGGTTTTAGAATTACGTTACCGAGTTGGCTGAATAGCTCTTCAGCATACGGCATATTTTCATCAACAATAATTTTCATAACGCCAGCGTTCTAACATCCATTTGTAAGAGTTCGTTTATTCGCAAGATGCGAAACTAAAGCGATTGTGCCCTTTTCCCGAAAAATCTCAAGATATAACACCAATAAACCTCAAGGAGGTAACTCCTATAGAATCGATTGACGGGAAGCCTAGAGAAAAGCAGAAACAGAGAAAAGAAAAAGCCCGGCTAAATAGCCGGGCAAAGTTCCAGAACAAAAGGATCCTATCCCGCTCTCCATGGGATAGAGTCTGCGTCTGTTCGATCAGTGTGACTGATCAAGCTCTGGAAACTGGATTGTTGGCGTTTACAGTACTCTCGCAAGGCGCCAACAAATTCAGTTAACCTTGGTACTTTTTAATAACCAAAGTTGCGTTTGTGCCGCCAAAGCCAAAGCTGTTTGACATTACGGTCGTTAGCTCTGCATCACGTGCTTCTGTCACGATGTCCAGACCTTGTGCTGCTTCGTCCAAGTTTGAAATATTGATGCTTGGAGCAATGAAGTTTTTGTCTAGCATAAGTGTTGAGTAAATTGCTTCGTGCACGCCCGCTGCGCCGAGTGCGTGGCCAGTCATTGCTTTTGTTGCAGAGATTGCAGGGCTGTTCTCACCAAACAATTGTTGGATAGCACCAAGCTCTTTCACGTCACCAACTGGTGTCGATGTGCCGTGCGTGTTGATGTAATCCACACCATCAACGTCTTGCATCGCCATCTTCATACAACGAATTGCGCCTTCACCTGATGGCGCTACCATGTCGTAGCCATCTGATGTCGCACCGTAACCTACGATTTCACCGTAGATTTTCGCACCACGTGCCAGTGCGTGCTCTAGTTCTTCAATAACCAGCATGCCGCCGCCGCCCGAGATAACAAAACCGTCACGGTCTGCATCGTATGTACGAGATGCTTTGTCTGGCGTGTCATTGTATTTGGTTGACAGTGCGCCCATCGCATCAAACATCATAGTTTGAGACCAATCTAGCTCTTCGCCGCCACCAGCAAAAACAATATCTTGTTTGCCTAGTTGAATAAGCTCCATAGCATGGCCGATACAGTGTGCAGATGTTGCACATGCAGAGCTCATTGAGTAGTTCACGCCACGAATCTTAAATGGCGTAGCAAGACAAGCAGAAACAGTAGAAGACATAGTACGAGGAACCATGTAAGGACCAACTCGCTTTACGCCTTTGGCGCGCATCGTGTCTGTCGCTACCGTTTGATTGTATGCAGAAGCACCGCCAGAACCTGCAACGATACCGGTACGATCGTTTGAAACCTGCTCTTCTGTAAGACCAGCGTCTGCGATTGCCTGCTCCATTGATAGGTATGCATAAGCAGCCGCATCACCCATAAAGCGCATCTGCTTACGGTCGATGTGTTCCGCCGGGTTGATTTTTAGGTCACCCCATACTTGCGAACGAAGACCGTGTTCTTTGAACTGCTCAGATGCAGTGATGCCAGATTTGCCCGCTTTAAGAGACGCTAGAACTTCTTCGACGTTGTTACCGATACTTGAAACAATACCCATACCGGTGATTACGACTCGTTTCATTATGACATTCCTATAATTCAAAAATCCGCTAGATGATAACTAAGATAGTCAACAAAAGTGGTCAGCTTTCCCATAAATTCGTACAATCGCCCCATTCTTACCGCGCCAAATCACAAATTTGCACCATTATGACTTCAATAAAAAACGCAGAACTTGGTTGGAACGAAGCTGGTACTCCGGTTTCAGACCAATTTGATGATGTTTACTTCTCTAACGTAAACGGTCTTGAAGAGACACGCTACGTTTTCTTAAAACAAAATCATCTCCCAGAAAGATGGCAGGAATTTGACCAAAGACGTTTTGTCATTGGTGAAACAGGATTTGGCACGGGATTAAACTTCTTAGCAGTATGCCAGTGGTTTAGTGAGTTTCGTCGTCAGCATCCGGACGCAACATTGAAAGAGCTGCATTTTATTAGCTTTGAAAAATACCCATTAAGCAAAGCCGATTTAAAGAAGGCGCATGAAGCTTGGCCTGAGCTAGCTGAGTACGCGGAAAAGTTACAAAAGCACTACCCTGCCGCTGTGCCGGAGTGTCATCGCATTGTTTTAGAAGACGGCGCAATCACACTCGACCTTTGGTTTGGTGACATTAAAGACTGCATGCCGCAAGTTCCATACAACGAACAAGGTTTGATTGATGCTTGGTTCTTAGATGGATTCGCGCCAAGCAAAAACCCAGAAATGTGGAACCAAGGCCTGTTCAACAACATGGCAAAGCTAGCCAAGCAAGATTGTACAGTTGCCACGTTTACCGCAGCAGGCTTTGTACGTCGTGGTTTGAACGAAGCTGGCTTTACAATGAAAAAGGTGAAAGGTTTCGGCACTAAGCGAGAAATGATCGCCGGCTCTATGGAGCAACGTGAAAAGCAGTCGAACCATCTCCCTTGGTTCAATCGCTCAGCATCTAGCAATCTTGATTCGATTGCCATCATTGGTGGTGGTATAGCTAGCGCGGCGTTAGCGAAAACGTTAGTTCGTCGTGGCCAAAACGTCACCCTTTACTGTAAAGACAAACAACCAGCCAAAGGAGCTTCAGGCAATCGACAAGGAGCCGTTTATCCACTGCTTAATGGCCCGCACACGGGTGTTTCACGAGTGTTTGCTCCTGCATTTTTGTTCGCACGTCAGTTTGTTGAACAAGCAGCACAAGAGATCGATTTTGATCATGACTGGTGTGGCGTAACTCAGTTGATGTGGGATGACAAATCCACAGACAAACTGGAGAAAATGCTTGCGGGTAACTTCACTCCAGAGCTCATTCACAAGCTGTCCGCCGAGGAGACTGCGAACACTATCGGGTTACCTATTGATATGGCGTCTGTGCACTACCCAATGGGAGGGTGGCTGTGCCCTGCCGAGTTAACTCGCGGGTTAATTAAACAATTGGAGAAGACGTCGTTACTCTCAACGAAGTTTGAACACCATGTTGAGGCATTAGATTGGGATGAAAAGCGTCAGTTCTGGCTACTAACGGCGAGTGGTCAAACATTTGAGCACTCAACGGTTGTAATTGCGAACGGCCATGAGTTCCAGACATTGAGTCAAACCGCTTCCCTACCAATGGGACAAGTGAAAGGACAAGTCAGTCATGCGCCAGCAACAGAAACGCTGAGTCAGCTGAAAACGGTGTTGTGTTACGACGGTTACATGACACCTGTTAACCCAAGTAATCAACACTTGTGTATCGGTGCAAGCTACGACCGCAGTCACCTTGACTACGAATTTGATGAAAACGCCCAAAAAGATAATGCGGAAAAGCTAGTGAAATGTGTACCGAATCAAACATGGGCAAAAGAGGTAGATATCACTGATAATCAATCTCGCCAAGGTATTCGTTGTGTTAGCCGAGATCACTTACCATTTGTCGGGAATGTGGGTGACTTTGAGACGATCAAAACGCAATACGCCAACTTACAAAATCAAAAAGCAGAAGAGGTAGAAACCATTCATCAGTACCCTAACCTATTCTGCTTCTTAGGTTTAGGATCTCGTGGACTGAGCTCTGCACCATTATTAGCTGAAGTGTTGGCCTCCCAGATCTGTGGGGACCCGCTGCCATTACCGGTTGATGTATTGACCGAACTTCACCCAAGTCGAATGTGGGTTCGTAAACTAAGAAAAGGCAAAGCCATTACCGAGCTGTAAGAGTATTCTCTCGTTTTAATTCCCGACACAGATACGTGTCGGGAATCGCTAACTCACTAAGTTGCTCGTACTGAGATTACTTCAGCAGTGCAACTGCCTGTTTCACTTGCTCTGCCACTTCTGGGTTTACAACCTTACCCGATTCCACGTCAAAATTTTCGTAGAAGCTCGGCACAGATAACGATGCCTTTACATCCGCGCCAAAAAATTGAGCAGAACCTGTCGCCGCCGCAAGAACACTTTGTGCACCACCGGGACCTGGGGAAGTTGCTAAATAAACGACAGGTTTGTTTTGAAATACATTACGCTCAATGCGCGTCGCCCAATCGAACAAGTTTTTATAGGCCGCTGGGTACGAACCGTTGTGCTCTGCGAAGGAAACAACGAGAGCGTCAGCCTCCGCCAAGTCACGTAAAAACGCGACAGCCCCTTCAGCTTGACCTATTTCTTTCTCTTTGTCCTCGCTAAACATTGGCGCTTGATAATCGTTTAAGTCTAGAACATTCACTTGAGCGCCTTCGACTTGATTTGCTGCGTATGTAGCAAGTAGTTTGTTGATTGAGGTAGAGCTGGTAGATGCACCAAATGCGACAATTTTCATGGTTGTAATCCTTTGTTCACGTTTTATGCTGATCAGAATAAAAGTTGAACTGTTTCGCTACAACCACAAAAATTTTATGGAGAGGTTCGAATTTTTCGAAGTAGTAAATGACTAGGATTAAATAAAGGGAGAACGCTGCTTGGGGATTAAGCCTGAGCCTGGAGCTCTTGCCACAAATCACTGACAATCACGCGATCGGCCGGGCTTAACTCGGTACGCGCATCTTCTAAGCTGCTCTCAATGCGTGACTTCAGCTCAGTAATATCGCTAATCCCTTCTTCTTCACAAGACGCCGCGGATAAAGAGATGTGACCACGTAAATAACCACCAGCAAACAATTCATCGTCAGATGCTGTTTCAATTCGAGCATCAATCAGTTCCAGTAGTTTTTCTTCAAATTCAATAATCATGGTGTATCTCTGAGGTTATTAGTGGTTATTTAACGCAAAAGTCCGACGCTTCCAGTGGCTTAGTTTGATAAAATGCGCGCAGGGCATCAGAAAGCATTTTCACTCGCAAAGGCAAGCCAACGTCCAAAATACCTAGCACTTCTTTATGCACTTTTTTCATAAAGCCGAGCCTATCTGGTTCAAAATCGCCGTGTAGATTGTCACAACTCACCGTAAAAGGGAAGCCAGCGCTTTGTGCCAGAATCCATTCATAAGCTTGAGGTCGCACTTCAACTTTCTCAAACTCCGCTTGAACTTCTGCTGTTCGCCCATCGGGTTCATACCAATAGCCAAAATCTTCCAGCAAACGACGCTCTGGACCAGCCACACACCAATGCGAAATCTCGTGTAAAGCAGAGGCGTAAAAACCCCGAGCAAAAATAATCCGATGATGAGGGTGTTCATCATCAGCAGGAAGATAAATAGGCTCATCACCACCTAACTCTAATTTCGTATTAAATTGTTCTAAAAAGGTGTCATTAAAAATGGTGATTAAGTCTTGGTATTCGTGGGTCATCGTCGAGTTTGTACTTCAGTTTGACATGCGCTGCATATTGTCGCTGTTTTTAGCTATGAGGTAAAGGCAACCCCACATTTTTGGTTATTAGTTGAATTTATCTGAACATCGCTTTCTCCATACAATTTCTCATTCGTCAGCGTACTTATTTACCACTACACTCTCGCCTTATTTTGATGCCGTTCAAACCGCTATTTTTAAGCCGTTTGATTACAAGCATGTTGCTGGTTTTAATCACTTTTTAAGAGAGATAGAACCGTTTGTAAGTGTTGTTACTTCGCCTACGCTGATTCTCGTAGAACGTAGTGACTTTTTACGTTGAGTGTTTCCCTATGTTGCTAAGTGTGTTGTATATCATTGGTATCACGGCTGAAGCCATGACAGGTGCGTTAAGTGCTGGTAGAAGAAAGATGGACTGGTTTGGTGTTATGTTGGTGGCCAGCGCAACGGCCATTGGTGGTGGCACCGTACGTGACATTCTATTAGGCCACTACCCTCTTGGTTGGGTAAAAAACCCAGAGTTCCTTGCAATTACGTGTGTTGCAGGTGTGCTAACAACAGGTTTAGCGAAATGGGTGATTAAGCTGAAAGGTCTGTTCATTCGCCTCGATGCACTAGGTTTAATCGTGTTTAGTATCATCGGAACAAAAATTGCGATGGGCATGGGCTTGCACCCTGGTATTTGTATGGTTTCAGCGTTAGTAACTGGTGTATTCGGTGGGCTACTTCGTGACTTAATCTGTCGCCAAACACCATTGGTACTGCATGAAGAGCTTTACGCTTCTGTCGCTCTTATCGCATCAGGAATGTACTTAGCGCTATTAGAATTTAATGTTCCCGATGTCACTGCCACGATCATTACACTGGTTACTGGTTACATGCTGCGTATGGCTGCAGTGCGCTTTAAGTGGCGTCTGCCTTCTTTCCATTTGGAAACCGAAGGCTCGATTCATTAAGCAAAAACTACTTAAACAAAAAAGGTTGCCTGATAAAATTGTGCCACCCGCGATTCAGTGAGTGGCATAATTTTATATTCAGTCATCCTGAACAGCGACGAAGGAGCATGATTCAGGATCTATTATCCGAGCACTCTGTTGTCAGAGATGTTTCTTTCTCTTTTCATCGTGCTGAAATTAGATTCCTAGTCTCGCTATAGCTCGCTGGAATGACACAAAGCTCTTAAATCTTTGGAGTCTCGGTTTGTACGCCATGGTTTTGACCACGGTGGCGTAGTAAATGATCCATCACCACAATTGCCAGCATCGCTTCTGCGATAGGCACAGCACGAATACCCACACATGGGTCATGACGACCTTTGGTGATCAACTGAGTTGGTTCACCTTCTTTTGTGATGGTCTCACCCGGCACAGTGATACTTGATGTTGGCTTAAGCGCAATGTTAGCGACAATGTCTTGACCAGTCGAGATACCGCCAAGAATGCCACCCGCATGATTACTACCAAAACCTTCAGGAGCAAGCGTATCACGGTGCTGACTGCCTTTTTGGTTTACCACGTCGAAACCGTCTCCGATTTCCACGCCTTTCACCGCGTTGATGCTCATTAGTGCGTGCGCGATGTCTGCATCCAAACGGTCAAATACGGGTTCCCCAAGGCCAACAGGCACGTTAGTTGCCACAACCTGGATTTTTGCGCCAATAGAGTCGCCTTCTTTTTTCAGGTCACGGATAAGTTGGTCAAATGCTTCTACTTTGTCAGCATCAGGGCAGAAGAATGCATTGTTCTCGATTTCGTTCCAATCTACCTTGTCGATAGATACATCACCCATTTGTGACAAGTAAGCACGAATCTCAACACCAAACTCATCTTTTAAGTATTTCTTCGCGATTGCACCAGCAGCCACACGCATTGCGGTTTCACGAGCTGAAGAACGGCCGCCACCGCGATAGTCGCGGATGCCATATTTTTGGTGGTAAGTGTAATCAGCATGACCCGGTCTGAACTTATCTTTGATGTCAGAGTAGTCTTTTGAGCGCTGATCGGTGTTTTCAATTAGCAAACCGATCGATGTGCCCGTGGTTTTGCCTTCAAAAACGCCAGAAAGAATTTTAACTTCATCCGGTTCACGACGTTGTGTGGTGTAACGTGATGTGCCTGGACGACGGCGGTCGAGATCGATTTGTAGATCTGCTTCTGTAATTTCCAACCCCGGAGGACATCCGTCTACGATACATCCCAGTGCGATACCGTGACTTTCCCCGAATGTCGTCACTCGGAAATGTTGTCCGATACTGTTTCCTGCCATTACTTCCTCAAGTTTTTTATCGCCACGCTCTCTCAAAACAGAGCATAGCTGCTTTCCAATTCTTCGTGGATTCATAGTGGCTTTATTACGTTTTGATGTAAAGAGTTAATATCGGCGAGGTATGCATAAAAAAACACCGAGCATAAAGCTCGGTGTTTTAATGTTTAGTGCAAGACTCTATTAGTCTTTGTACAGTTTAAACTCTTCTGCACACTCAACCAGCTGGTCACGCGTTAGCATAAATACGCCATGACCGCCGTTCTCGAACTCAATCCAAGTAAATGGAATCTCTGGGTACTGTTCCATCATATGAATCATTGAGTTTCCGACTTCACAAATAAGAATGCCGTTATCTGTTAGATAATCTGGCGCGTTAGCAAGAATACGACGCACTAGTTTTAGACCATCCGTACCCGCAGCTAGCCCAAGCTCAGGCTCATGCGTGAACTCATCTGGCAGGCTGTTCATGTCTTCTTCATCCACATATGGTGGGTTGGACACGATTAGATTGTATTTCTCTTTTGGAAGATCACGGAACAAATCAGAGCGAATTGGGAACACTTGCTGCTCCATGCCGTGATCTTGTACGTTTTGCTCAGCCACTTGTAGAGCATCTGTAGAGATGTCGATAGCATCCACTTCTGCTTCAGGGAAAGCGTGCGCACAAGCAATCGCGATACAACCAGAACCCGTACATAGGTCCATGATGCGCGTAGGCTCTTCCACCAACCAAGGTTGGAATTCCGCTTGAATCAATTCGCCGATAGGAGAACGTGGCACAAGTACACGCTCATCAACGAAGAACTCAAGACCGCAGAACCATGCTTTGTTTGTTAGGTATGCTGTTGGCGTACGCTCGTTGATGCGTTTTACTACGCGCTCAACAATACGCAGACGCTCGCTTGTCGTTAGGCGAGAGTTCAATACGTGCGGAGGCACATCAATCGGCAAGTATAAGGTTGGCAGGATAAGCTGAACTGCTTCATCCCACGCATTATCAGTACCATGACCGTAAAACAGGTTCGCTGCATTAAAGCGGCTTACCGTCCAACGAATCATATCTTGAAGGGTATGCAGTTCCGATACCGCTTCTTCTACAAAAATCTTATCCAAAATTGCCTCCGAAAAGCGCTACAATACTGCCAATAAAGTTTATTAATGAAATTGTTTACCTAATGAGCAAAAAAGACACCGAGAACGATGACGATTTCGCCTTGTTTCAGGAAGCAGTACAGGGCGTAAAAAAGTTGCGACAGGATACCATAATCCAGCAACCAAAAAAAAATACTAAGCAAAAAGAAATCAAGCGCTCCAACCGTGAAGCGAGTGACTCTGAATTTTACTTTTCAGACGAGTTTGTCCCTCTATTAAACGATGAAGGTCCAACTCGTTATGCACGTGACGACGTCTCCACTTATGAAGTCAAACGTCTACGTCGTGGCGTGTATGTACCGGACGTGTTCCTCGATATGCACGGCATGACACAGCAAGAAGCAAAACGCGAGCTTGGTGCGATGATAGCCTATTGCATCAAAAACGAGATTCATTGTGCGTGTGTGCAACATGGTATTGGGAAACACATCCTGAAACAGAAAGCCCCACTTTGGTTAGCACAGCATCCTGACGTTATGGCTTTTCACCAAGCGCCACTAGAATTTGGTGGTGATGGTGCGTTGTTAGTGTTGCTTTCAATTCCTGAAAAGTAACAAGCTTGCTGTATACACGACGAAACGAAAAGGCAGGGATCTCCTGCCTTTCTTATTCTGTCTCTAATTTGCAAACGCTTATTTTGGTTTAGACACTTATGGCGTAATATGCCAAAGCACTTCACCATTTTGTGTTTGTAAATCATATTCAATGCACACTAGCCCTGATGTAGGAAACATCGGTGGTGTCATGTCTTTTACAAACTCTGAAGTCAGATAACCGACCAAAGGCAAATGCGATACGAACAAAAGCGAGTCCAATTGTTCGACTTCGATTAATGCACTTGCGAAATCGAAGACATGCTCGGACTGGCCATAAGGTGTAATATCTTCACAAGTTTCAATGCTTTTTGCAGAGAAATACGCACTGATCTCTTGCCAAGTTTGTTGAGCTCTAATGTACGGACTCACCAACACTTTATCGAATTGCGCAAAACCCTGTTCTTTACAGGCTCTCGCAACCGCTTCTGATTCGACTCTGCCTCTTGGGGTCAATTGTCGTGCTGCGTCTGAATCTGCAAAATGCTCGGCTTCACCGTGACGCATGATGAATATTTTCATGTTATTTCCTAGGGATAGCTAACGCTACCAAAAGGTTGACTGCTATCTTTATTAGATAGACGGGGCTAACTTTAACAATGACGAAACAAAAATACTGATATAATTATCTGTTCATTATACCAATTCGCTTGTTAAAGATAGCGACTTTCTTAACAATCTATTAAAAGAATGTACTCAGTTCATCACACTATTTAACTGTGCAATGAGTTCAGAGCATTCACTCAAACAGTTCTTCCCCATACGCAAACGCGATGGGCCTGTGCAGAAGTCTACGAATAACAAAAATACGGCAAGCAGTATTTGTCGAAACGCAAACTTTGCGCCCCCCGCGAGGGGAGCCTAAATTACTGTAATGCGAAATCTGGAGACGCATCGTGCATCTAAGTCCTAACGATTCAAATCAATACCGCTACATTACCTTGAGCAATGAACTGCGTGTACTGCTGATTCATTCCGATACAGCTCAACAGTCGGCAGCTGCTCTGGCAGTGAACGTTGGACACTTCGACGACCCAAACGATCGCCAAGGTCTGGCACACTATTTAGAACACATGCTTTTTTTGGGTACGGAAAAATACCCTAAAGTGGGCGAGTTTCAAAGCTATATTAGCCAACACGGTGGAACAAACAACGCTTGGACTGGTACAGAGCACACTTGTTTCTTTTTCAATATTGCTCCAAATGCCTTTGAAAGTGCCTTAGCTCGATTTAGCCAATTTTTTACCGCACCTTTGTTTAACGAAGAAGCATTAGACAAAGAACGCCAGGCTGTCGACTCCGAATACAAGCTCAAACTCAATGATGATTCTCGTCGCCTGTATCAAGTTAACAAAGAAGTCATCAATCCAGAGCACCCGTTTTCAAAATTCTCTGTCGGAAACTTAGATACTCTTGGCGACCGAGATGGTAAATCCATCCGCGACGAAATTGTGGAGTTTCACCACTCTCAGTATTCCGCCGATTTGATGACACTGACTCTATTTGGGCCACAGCCGCTCGATGAACAGCAAGCTTGGGTAGAAGCCATGTTTGCCGACATCCCAAATCACCATCTTCGTGGAAAATCGATTGATGTACCGATCGGCACTGAGGAAAGCACGGGCATTTTGGTTCAAGTCGAGCCGCTCAAAGAGTTCCGTAAACTGATTCTCACATTCCCCATGCCGGGAATGGATGCGCATTATAGCGTGAAGCCACTCTCCTACTTTGCTCACCTTTTGGGTTATGAAGGAGAAGGCAGTTTGATGCTTCAACTCAAAGAAAAAGGCTGGATTACTTCTCTCTCAGCGGGCGGCGGCGCGAGTGGCAGTAACTACCGAGACTTTACCGTAAGCTGCACCCTGACGCCAAACGGCTTAGATCATGTTGATGATATCGTTCAAGCAGTTTTTCAATACCTCTCGATGATCAAACAAGACGGGTTAGATGAATGGCGCTATCTCGAAAAACAAGCGGTATTAGAATCGGCTTTTCGCTTCCAAGAGCCATCGCGCCCAATGGATCTCGTCAGCCATCTGGTGATCAACATGCAGCACTATCAACCGGAAGACACGGTTTATGGTGACTACAAAATGGCGGGCTACGATGAGGAGTTACAGCGTTCATTGCTGCGATACTTAACCATCGATAATGTACGCGTCACTTTGATTGCTAAAGGCCTGGAATACAACCGTACTGCCGAATGGTACTTTACCCCGTACTCCGTCACACCTTTTAGTGAAGACCAACGTCGTTTCTATCAGCAAATCGACCCAAGCTGGCAATTCGTCTTACCGGAAAAGAACCCTTATATTTGCTACGACCTCGACCCCATGCCACTCGAAAATGGTGATTCACTGCCAGAGTTGATTGAGGATCTCGAAGGGTTTCGGCTGTGGCATTTGCAAGATGACGAATTTCGCGTGCCAAAAGGTGTCGTTTATGTCGCTATCGACAGCACTCATGCCGTTGCATCACCAAAGAACATCGTCAAAACGCGCTTATGTGTAGAGATGTTCCTCGATTCGCTAGCAAAAGAAACCTATCAAGCAGAAATCGCAGGGATGGGTTACAACATGTACGCTCACCAAGGTGGCGTGACCTTAACCCTCTCAGGGTTCAGTCAAAAGCTGCCTCAGTTGCTGGAAATGATTCTGCACCGTTTTGCTTCTCGAGATTTCAGCCCTGCTCGCTTTGAAACCATCAAACAACAACTGTTACGAAACTGGAGAAATGCTTCACAAGATCGCCCTATTTCGCAGCTGTTTAACGCACTTACTGGGTTACTTCAACCCAATAACCCGCCTTTCGCAACCTTAGTCGAAGCGCTAGAAGAAATCGAAGTCGATGAACTCTCGGTATTCGTAGAATCCATTCTTGCAGAACTGCACGTTGAAATGTTTGTTTACGGAGACTGGCAACGCCAGCAAGCCCATGACATGGCAACGACTTTAAAAGATGCTCTAAGAGTTAACGAGCAACGTTATGAAGAAGCACTTCGTCCGCTCATTATGCTAGGTAAAAATGGCAGTTTTCAACGTGAGGTGCATTGTAATCAGCAAGATTCCGCGGTCGTTATTTACCACCAGTGCGAGGATATTGAGCCTCGCAGTATCGCGCTATACTCATTGGCCAATCACCTTATGTCGGCAACGTTTTTCCACGAAATCCGTACCAAGCAGCAATTAGGTTACATGGTAGGCACTGGCAATATGCCGCTAAATCGTCACCCTGGTATTGTACTGTATGTGCAGTCACCTAATGCAGCACCTGCCGAGCTGGTTACCTCAATCGATGAGTTTTTAAATGCCTTTTATATGGTGCTGTTAGAGTTAAACGATTACCAATGGCACAGCAGTAAGCGCGGCTTGTGGAACCAAATAGCAACGCCGGACACCACACTTCGAGGTCGGGCTCAACGTCTTTGGGTTGCGATAGGAAACAAAGACACTGAGTTTAACCAACGTGACAAGGTACTGGCGGACTTGAAGAAGCTGACGCGCGCAGACATGATTCGCTTCGTTGTGAACGAATTGAAACCTCGTACTGCAAATCGTTTGATCATGCACTCTCAAGGTCAAGCGCATTCGGAGGCTCCGCGCATCCATCTAGGACAAGAAATAGGATCGATTGAAGAGTTCCAACTTCGGCCAAAAGATTGCGGCTTGGGGTGATCTAGTTGCGCAGAAATAAAATTGTCGATTACTAGAATGAACCTATAAACCCATGAGGTTGTCGGTCTCATAGATTGAATCGGCACCATAATTGGCAGAAAATTGAAATTACGCCATTGCGGCTTATGCTCTAATTACCGCACTAAAAATAACTTAATGAGGTAATCATGAAAAAAGCACTTTTACTTGTGGCTCTTATACTGCCATTGGCATCTGCTCACGCTGAAATCTCAGTCAAAGGCGATGGCTTCGAATTAAGTGACGACTGTGTGCGCCTTAGCGGAGACAATGTATCCATCAAATCAGATGATTGCTCTTCAAAGCAGTGGAATGATAAAGACAAAAAAGGTAACAGCAGCGTTCACGGGGACGACAACCCAGGTAAAGGCCACAATAAAGATAAGAAAGACAAGAAGAAGTAACCATTTCTTCTTTATGAAAAAGGCTTGCCACTGGCAAGCCTTTTTCTCTACCGAAGCAACGTTTAATAGAACGTTGTCCCTTCACCAGCTCGAGTAAGCAAACCATCACATGGCGCGTAACGATCGCCATACTTCGATGCAAACTCATTCATTTTCTCTACGAGCTCTTTAATGCCAAATTGGTCCATGTAACGGAACGGACCACCCAAGAACGGTGGGAAACCAATACCAAATATCGCGCCAATATCACCGTCACGTGGCGAGCGAATGATGCCATCATCCAAACAACGTACCGCTTCATTCAACATTGGCAGCACACAGCGCAACGCAATATCGTTATCGCTTAGCTTAGATTCAGGGTCGAGCTTAAGCAGTTTGTAAACCGATTTGTCGACATCTTTCTTCTTGCCCTTGTAACTGTAAAAGCCCTTACCACTCTTGCGTCCTTTACGTCCATCATTTAACAAGATATCAAACACATCCGGCCCTTTGAATCGGTCACCTAACTCATTAACCAGGATCGGCATAATTTTTGCGCCAATGTCGACACCAACTTCATCCAACAAGGTAATCGGGCCAACAGGGAAACCAAAATCAAGCAACGCCGTATCAATCTTTTCGATCGGTTCGTTAGCCAACAAAATATGCGCCGCTTCGTTCATGTATGGCGCAAGAATGCGGTTCACGTAAAAGCCCGCTTTGTCTTTCACTACGATTGGGGTTTTACCTTGCTTCTTAGCAAGTGCAACAACTGTTGAAACGGTTTCATCTGACGTCGTTTCATGCGGAATCACTTCCACCAAAGGCATTTTTTCTACTGGGCTGAAGTAATGCAAACCAACTACGTTTTCTGGACGCTCTGCTTTTTCTGCAATTTTGTGGATAGGCAACGAAGAAGTATTGGTCGCAAAGATAGTTTCTGTCTTAGCGTTCGCTTCAATGTCCGCCACCATTTTTTGCTTAAGATCTAAGTCTTCAAAAACGGCTTCAATTACGACATCAATATGATTAAAACTGGTAAAATCGACACCACCAGACAGTTGCAGCATTTTCGCTTGCAGATCGGCCTTGGATAGAATGCGACGTTTGCGCTGTTTCTCAAATAACTTGTAGTTGTAGTTGAGCGCATTTAAAACGCCATCGTTGCTAACATCTTTGATGCGAACAGGTACTTTTGCTTTTGCAACAGACACATGGCTGATTCCGGCGCCCATCAGACCACCACCAAGCACACCAACTTTATGAACTGGTGCTGGTTTCGCATCCGTGCCATTTTCTTTCTTCATTTCTGTTGTGGCAAAGAAGATCGAACGGAGCGCTTTTGACTCTGAGCTCATCACAAGCTCACCAAAGCGCTTCGCTTCAAGTTCTTGGCCTTTAGCGAAGCCTTTCTCTAAGCCATGTTGAATAACTTCTAGAATTGCAACCGTTGCTGGATAGTTACCACGGGTTTTTTGATTCGTTTTCTTCGCTGCTTGTTCAAATACAAACTTGCGCCCTAGCCCGCTACCAGACATCACCTTTTCTTTCGTCGATAGCTTTTTCGTACCCTTGTTTTTACCTTTGTCGATAAACTGTTTTGCTACGTCGAGCAAAATGGTGTCAGGCACACAGGCGTCCACAACGCCCAGTTTTTTAGCTTTCTTCGCACGAAGTTGTTTACCCGTCAGGATCAAGTCCAACGATGGTAACAGGCCAATCAAACGTGGCAGACGCTGAGTACCACCAGAACCTGGCAATAAACCAAGTTGTACTTCTGGCAGACCTAAACGCGTTTTGTCAGAATCCGTACAAACACGATAATCACATGCAAGAGCCAGTTCTAAACCACCGCCCAAACATGGGCCATGAATAGCCGCAACGACAGGATAAGGTAAGTCCGATAGCTGCTGGAATAAATCCTGACCTTGCCTTGCTAAGTCTTCCGCTTCACTTGCTGTGGTGCATGCTTCTAGCATTCGAACATCTGCGCCCGCAACAAAATTGTCCGGTTTTAGGGAGTGGATGATCATCCCTTTAATACCACTGGAGTCTTTTAGCTGAGCAAAAATTTCTTTCATTTCGTCAGCAAAAGCCGCCTGCAGCGTATTCATTTTTTCATTAGGAACATCGATGGCTAACCAAGCAATATTTTGCTCATCAACCTTTAGACTAAATGCTTTTTGCTCGCTCATTACTCAACCTCCAGAATCATTGCCGCACCAAGACCACCAGCAGCACATGCGGTATTCAATGCAATACCACCGCCACGGCGTTTTAGCTCTCGTAGGGTTTGCGTCATCATACGCGCACCAGTCGCAGCAAATGGGTGACCATAAGCAATTGATCCGCCAAGCACGTTGAACTTATCCATGTCAATTTCACCAATCGCTTTTGAGCGACCAAGGTTTTCTTGAGCAAACTTATCGGAAGCAAACATCTTCACATTCGCCAATGCTTGAGCAGCAAAGGCCTCGTGCATGTCGATCAACGTCAAATCTGACAGTTCCAAGCCTGTATTTTCAAGCACTTTCGCTGTGGCATAAGTCGGACCCATCAGCATGTCCTTTTCCACGCCGATAGCAGAGAATGCATAACCTCGGATGTAACCAAGAATCTCCATTCCGAGCTCTTTCGCTTTACCTTCTCGCATCAACATCACTGCCGCACCACCATCAGTCAATGGCGTACTGTTCGCAGCCGTAACACTGCCATACTGACGATCAAACGCAGGTCGCAATTTTGCGTATCCCTCAACCGTTGAGTCATGACGAATATTGTTATCTTCCGAAATCCACTTTTTGTATGGTTCAGGGAAAGCCGTCATCACTTCACCTTGGATTTTTCCTTCTTTCCAAGCTTGAGAAGCCAGCGTATGAGAACGATGTGCAAGCGCATCCTGTTCTGCGCGAGAAATACCATGTGTTTTAGCCATTTGCTCTGCAGTTTGTCCCATGGATAAACCCGTAGAGTACTCTGCTACTGCTGGTGGCACTGGCATCAGATCTTTAAAGCTCAAGTTTTTGAGGATACTAAGCTTCTGACCCATTGTTTTTGTCTTACTAAGAGCAAGCAGATTAGCGGCCAGTTTCTTTGATACGCCAATAGGCAGGACGGAAGAAGAGTCTGCACCGCCAGCAATACCAATATCGATGGTTCCCGCCATGATGCTTTCTGCGACATTAACCGCCGCTTGAAAACTCGTCGCACACGCTCGAGTCACACTGTATGCATCAGTATGGATGCTCATACCGGTGCCTAACACGATTTCTCGTGCGATGTTTGGCGCTTCAGGCATTTGTACTACTTGTCCAAATACCACTTGTTCGATTAGCTTCGGATCAATATCTGTTCGAGCAAGCATTTCGCTTACTACCATTTTCCCTAAATCGACCGCTGGCACTTGGCTAAATTCCGTGCTTTGACGAGCAAAGGGAGTTCGAAGCCCCGCGACAATAGCGACACGCTCACCATTGCGTGTTTTTACTTCCTGCTTGCCCATTGTTTCTCCTTAAATACAAGAGGTCTGACCTGATGCATTGTAATGAATTTGTTAAATTTATCAAACGTGCGTTTAAATAAACGTGAAGCAAGTAGTTCAATTACTCTACTTCTTTGATTCTTATGCGATTACTAATGGTTAACTATAGAGAGTTAAAACGGTAAGAGGTATACGGAAAGTAAAATCGAAGCAAAAAAAAACCACACATAACTGTGTGGTCGGAATATCTATAAAACAATTAACTTACGCCAATTGAAAAGTAATCAGTTTCCTGATTAGGAGAAAGTAAAGTCAGCCTTCAAAAGGAAGTGTCATCTTGCTCAACATGTTAGTCGCAATGACTAACGAGATGACAAGGTGTACTATAACCCCTTCACTGCTTGATATTTTGAAATAGATCAATTTTATAGTGATTTTACGAGTTTTAAGCTCACCTAGAGCGATTATTGATTCAAAACAATTCAAGAATCCACCTTCAGAAGTCCCTTTTAATGCTCCATCGAGTGAACTTATCCAAGCCATTGATTACTAATGATGATATTGTTAACAATATATATCAATTCGTGTTCGATGATATCTGACATTTGCGTATACACTTTTAGGTAACCACATGGCTTATTGTGTCAAAGGGTTTGCATGACAAATCCTGCAACCAAAACCGCTAAGCGATGAAGCAAGTAAAGTCATGCTCAGAACAAGTAAGAAACTCACAGAGCGAGGATGGAGGCTCCTGTGGCCATATTAAAAATGTTTGGAAAGAAAAACTCCAACAGTCCGGTCAACTCTGATATGGACAAGCAAAGAAAATACGAAGCGCTCGTCCGAGGGTATCATCGTGACTTGTACCGCTACGCATATTGGTTGTGCAAAGATAAAGCGGTCGCGGAAGATCTAGTTCAGGAAACCTGTCTTAGAGCTTGGAAGTCACTCGATAGCCTCCAAGACGAAAAAGCTGCCAAGTCTTGGCTCATCACAATATTGAGACGAGAAAATGCGCGCCGCTTCGAACGTAAACAATTTGATTTAGTTGATATCGATGATTACGGCAATGATGCTAAAGTCAGCGATGACCCACATCATCAGCAAGAATGGCTGCAGGCACAGATCATGAAGCTCGATGTTGAATACCGTGAGCCTTTATTTCTCCAAGTTGTCGGTGGTTTCAGTGGAGAAGAAATTGGCGACATTCTTGATTTAAATAAAAACACAGTGATGACTCGACTATTTCGCGCTCGTAATCAACTTAAAGAGATGTTGGATTCTCAAGATACCAAGAGAGGACAAAAGAATGGATGATTTAGAATTTCGTCGTCGTATTTTGTCGGATCCAAAACAAAAGGATGAAGAGATTCTGCAAGCTTTAGCTGGTAGCGACGCCAACAATAAGTTTGTTGATGACGTTTTGGATCTCGATGTAAAAATTAAACAAGCCATGAATGTGGATGTACCCGAAGATCTCGCAGATAAGATTTTATTTAGCCAGACGTCGAGTGCACTTGATGAAGAGAAGGTCGTCAGACCAAACTTTGTCCGCAAAGCAATGGCACTTGCCGCTTCTATTGCGTTCACCGCAGGGTTATTAGTTGGTCAAGTAAACTGGGGAAATGTTTTGGTGTCTCCAGCACAAGCCAGTTTAGCAGATACCGCGATGAAACACGTAATTCATGAAGAACCGTTTGTTCGTCATCTTGATGAGGATGTACCGAGCTCGCAAATTAATGCGAAAATGTCGCCATTTCATTACCAGTTTAGTGAAAACTTTCCATATCACGTTTACTACCTAAACCACTGCGGTTTTGGTGAATCCAATGCGGTGCATATGGTGTTCCAAGGTCCAAAAGGTAAAGTAACGTTATTTATTACTGGTATTCCAAGCGAACAAAGTACCGACTTTAATAAGGATGGCATGACCGGAATCGTTCAGCCCGTCGGGAGTTCAAGCCTGATTTTAGTCGGGGAAGAAGGTGAAAATATTGATGCTATCGCTACGACTCTTGCATCAATGATTAAGCCGATGTAACAACTTCGACGATTTCCAGCCTTCAAAAGGTTAAACGCCGCTAAATGATCTTATTTAGCGGCATTTTTGTATAAATAGAACGCAAAACATTCACCACCGCTATACCATTTAGAGCTTAAACTCTAAATTATGCATTTTAAGTGCAATTTCCCGTCTTTTAGACATCATTTCTGCAATTTTTATTCAATTTTATCCAATGGTCGGATTTGTCCAAGCAATTATTGATACTACTATCTGCGCCACTGAGCAAAAGCTCAATTTATCGTCCAAAGAGACGAATCTAATAAGGAAAAACAAATGACTCAGAACACGCGTCTGTTTAAAAAGACTCTCCTAGCAGTAACGGTAGCTTTGGCCTCAGGTCAATCGATGGCAGCGGGTTTCCAAATCAACGCTCAATCAGCAACTGGCATCGGCCGTGCATTTGCTGGTGATGCAGTAATCGCAGATAACGCCGCGGTAATGGCTCGTAACCCAGCAGCAATGGCTCTATTTGATAAAATGGAACTTTCGTTAGGCTTCGAAAGCATTACTTCAATGATTGAAGTGAAAGATGCGAAATATAACGTTAATACTCCTTTGGGCTCCAGTACTGTAAATGTTGCTGATACTGATGATGTGGGTGATACGTCAATAGCTCCAAACATTCACCTAATCGTTCCAGTAAATGACAAGTTTGCATGGGGCGTAAACGCATACTCTAATTTCGGCACTAAAACTGAATTTTCAGATAACTACACCGCAACCGAGTACGGTGGTCTTACGGATGTAAAAAGCTTCAACTTTGGATTGGCGGGTTCTTACCGTTTAGACGAACAATGGAGCTTTGGTGCTGGTTTAGATTTAATCTACGGCCAAGGCACAATGAAGCGTACAACTAGCTCTTCAGTCCCAGGGGTTGGCGGTCAAAAAATTCTGGACGTAGATAAAGCTGATGGTTGGGCTGTTGGTTTTAACGTTGGTACTGTGTACGAACTAGATGAAAACAACCGTTTTGGTCTAGCGTATCGTTACAGCCCTGAATTTACGGCGAAAGACGACAAAGGTCAGGAAATCACGCTACCTCTACCAGATATGGCCGAGTTTTCTGGTTTCCACAAAATCCAAGACACTAAGTTTGCTGTACACTACAGCATCCAATACATCGGTTGGAAAGATTTCGACCAAATTGATTTTGAGAACCTAAATCAGGGTTTACTTAAAGGTGGTTACTCGAAAGACTATCAATGGCAAGATGGCTGGCACTACGCAATTGGTGGTACTTACTACCTAAACAACAACTGGACACTTCGTGCTGGTTACATGTACGACACAAGCGCTCAAGATAAAGTAACGTCTATCTCGGTACCAGACTCTGATCGCCAGTGGTTCTCCACAGGTTTCTCTTACCATATTGATAATAGCTCAAACATCGATTTTGGCTTCACGTACTTGTTAGGTGAAGATGTAAAAGTTAATGAGAATACTCAATTATCTCCTGTTCTTTCTACCGGTGTAACAGCAACAACTCATGCTGATGCAATTCTATTCGGCTTACAATACAGCCGTAGCTTCTAAACGCTTCGCTGTTAGTTAGTAGAAAAATACTTTATATAAAAGGCTGGATTTCCAGCCTTTTTTCATATCTGCGATTTATTGCCCACTCAATTTGAGTGAACACGTGTATCTAAATCTCACAATTAGGACGCACAGCTGTTCGCTGAATTCCGTTTACAAGCCTTTCACAGTTAGATTATTAAACCGCAAAAATAACATTTGAAAGGATAATATTTCAAATGACCACTTACGCTGGATTTTCATTTCTAAAGTAAAAACTCTACCTTTAAACTTTCGTCCCACGTTATAAACAAATCAGCGAACATTCGAATGAAAACCAACAAGACTCTTCTATCAACAGCAGTGGCATTAAGCCTACTTGGCACAACGGGCATGGCTAACGCAGCAGGTTTCCAACTTGCTGAATATTCTGCAACAGGCCTAGGTCGAGCATATGCTGGTGAAGCTGCAATGGCTGACAACGCAAGTGCACAATGGCGTAACCCAGCAATGCTAACTTATTTGGAAGGCACTCAAGTGTCCGTTGGTGCAATCTATGTGAACCCAAATATTGATATTGAAGGTGATGTAAACTTCCACGGTAGCACTTCTTCTGCATCTTCAGATGACTTCGCACATGATGCAATCATTCCAAACTTCTACCTATCACACCAATATAATGAGAAATTCGCGATTGGTTTGGCATTTGGCACCAACTACGGCATGGAAACCGATTTAGGTAAAGGCTTTGGTGCCTCGCACTTCGGTAACGAAGCAAGCGTAACGACAATGGAAGCGAACTTGAACGCAGCTTACAAAGTCAATGAATCAATCAGCGTTGGTGGTGGTATCCGTTACATCATCGGCGAAGGCAGCTTTGGCGCAGCAGCTCCTAAGAATAACGTTGTAGGGTTAAATCCTGAAACTAATCAACCAATCAGTGTTCCTCAAGGTACTGCTCTAAAATACATGGAAGGTGACGATACCGCTTGGGGCTGGCAAGTTGGTACAGCATGGCAGATCAATGAAAATAACCGTATCGGCTTCGCGTACAAATCTGAAGTTGAACTAAAGCTTGAAGGCCATGCTGAAGGTCTTGGTTTTGGCTTCGGTACTTCTGAACGCGACAACGGCTACATGTATCTAAACCTGCCTGCAACGGCTGAATTGGCAAGCTTCCACCAAGTAACAGACCAACTTGCGTTACACGCAAGCGTTAACTGGACGGATTGGAGCTCTTTCGAGAAATTGGAAGCACGTCTAAATACTGCTGGCACGCATATGGTTAAAGTAGAAAACTGGGAAGACAACTATCGCTTTGCTGTTGGTGCTACTTACCAGCTTGATCCTAAGCTAGCGCTACGCACTGGTATTGCATACGATACTTCAGCGGTAAGCGACAAAAACCGCACGATTACTATTCCAGAAACTGACCGTACTTGGCTAAGTATTGGCGCAACGTACGATTGGACGAAAGACTTCAGCCTAGACGCTGGCTTCACCTATATTTTTGCGAAAGACGCACCAATCGTTGAGTCTCGTGGTTACAAGTCAGACGACACTGCAGAACAAGTCGGCGGCCAATTCGTAGGCGAAACTACGGGTAATGTTTGGCTAATCGGTGTTCAAGCAAACTACCGTTTCTAACCAAGCTGCAAAATACAAAAAAGGCTTAGCATCAGCTAAGCCTTTTTTCATTTCTCTATTGTGAAGAACAACGCTTAAAAGTCTTCTAGATATTCATCTAAATACTCTTCTTCTTCGATGTTAACTTCTTCTACCGTTTCAACTTCTGCTTTAAAGTTTTGACGCTGGATATAAACATCGCGAGTTAGAATATATGGATCCGGCGACGAGTCTAGCTGCGCTTCTTGCGGTACTAATAAAGCACGCTTCTCCATTCCTTCAAACGCCCACTTACCCAAACTCGCCCAGAAGTTGAGATAAGAGAGGGGTAAATACGTACTATCTACGGTATCTGTCACTTCACGTAAGGTATACGGACCATAACCTGGAACCATGAAGTAAGGACCATTTCCAACACCATAGTGGCCTACTGCATCACTGAACGCTTTCTCGTCGTACTTCGTAATACCCGCGGCACTTGCAATATCGAATAAACCGAAAATACCGAACGTCGAGTTAATCCAAAAACGGTTAAAGTGGTCCACGGCTTTCGTACCATTACCCATGATTAAGTTATTAACCATGCTTGCTGGCTCATCTAAGTTCGATAAGAAGTTAGCAATACCAGAACGAATAGGAACTGGCGTGTATTCTACATACGCAAGTGATACAGGACGAACCAAATACGGATCTAAATATTCGTAGTTGAGTTCCCACATGGTTCGGTTAAAGCCTTCCAACGGGTCATACACATCAGAAGTCGTTTGATTTGTTTCTTGTCCTGTTACTGCTTCATCAGGCGCACTTGAACAGCCAACCAGTCCAACGGCTAACAGCAACAAGAAGGTAGATTTACCCTTGTTATACATTTTATTTTCCATAACGACTATTAATGTACCTAAGTCACCCCGATTAACCATAGTACGTATGTTGAGCAGGATACATAGTAAAGATGACTCAGATATGGGAATAAATAAAGGCCAGCAATCGCTGGCCTTCGGTATTCTACTCGATCGTTTAGAGTCATACCACTAAAGGCAACTGACTCTACCTCGTTGTCATGTTTCAGAGACAGATGTTAACAATTAATACTGCTGATCAATGGTCACTTCTACTGGTGCGCCAAATTCAACGACGTCACTTTCTCCGTGCCAATCTTGATCACGCGTTGCTACGTTACCGTCAGAATCTACACGCACACGGACGATTAGCTTATCGAGTGAAGATAACTTTTGCCCTTGCATCATGGCATTGCCATCATCTAATACGACTGTGCGAGGGAAAGTACCTAGCGGATAACGAGCAGCAGCCACAGGCATTGGGGAGCCATCTGAACGATGTACTGACACAATCAGAACTGCGTTTGGATCCAACTGAGCATTTGGTGCCACATCAATTGTCACAGCTACACTCTTATCTGGTGAAACCGCTTCGCCCATTTGCTTACGAGCACTCTCAATACTGCGTGACAACATCTCGTAGCGGCTATCTTCTGGACCAATCATTTGCTGCATGATTCCCCAGTACTTGATGGCAGCCGGGAAGTCTTGACGCTCAAACGCATCGAACGCCAACAAAGAAAACACACGCAGATCGACATAGTCTTGCTGCATCAGCTTGCCGAGTAATGAGCGAGCCGTCGCTTGATCCATTTCCTCTTGAGACAGCATCAGAGCTTGTGCATAACCCAACATCACATCTGGGTCTTTTGGCTCTAGGTGGTACGATTTTTCCATCGCATCGATAGCTGTGGTGACATCACGATTTGCTAACGCAATACGACCTAGCAGTAACCAACCTGTCGAGTCTTCCGGCTGGTAATGTAAGCGAGTTCGAAGGGCAAGGGTCAAATCCGCCATTTCATCGTCACTCAGCGGCTCAGAAGAAGCCGACATCAGCTTTTTCGATAACTCAGGTAGATTTGCAGACACTTCTTGCCATTGAACAATATCGTCTGACGCGCCAAATTTATAATACAAACCATAGCTCAGCACCACCGTCAGAATTACCGATGGAACTAAAACCGCGATTGGAGAAACCTTAGTTTCTTTTTGCGCTTTATCACCAGGGATATCGTCAAGCAGTGATTGCTTTAGATCAGAAATCAGTTCGTCTTCACTTTCAACTAGACCTTCGTCAGTTTCTTCTGCAAGCTCAGATAGTCGGTCTTTATAAAATGCCTTGTTAAGCTCATCGCGTAACACATCATCATTGTTCGCTTTTTGTTTAAGCAGCGGCAAAGCCACCAGCGCACAAGCAATAAGCGTGAGAACAACGGTGGAAATCCAAAATAGTGTCATTACTTCTTATCTCCGTTGTTCTCTTCTTCAAGCAATGCTTTTAAACGAGCTTCTTTTTGCTCATCCCATTGCTCGTCACTGCTCGCTTTTGCCTTAACTTTAGATTTACGGCTACGCAGCACAATCAAACCAAAACCACCCAGTACTACAGCGAGTGGCCCTAGCCACAAAATCGCAGTCGCGACCGTAAATGGTGGGTTGTAAGTCACGAAGTTACCGTAACGGGCGATCATGTAATCAACAATCTCATCTTTGGACTTACCTTCTTTGGTCATTTCGTACACCTTATGGCGTAAGTCCTGAGCAAGTTCAGCGTTAGAATCCGAGATCGTGTTGTTCTGACATTTAGGGCAACGGAGCGTATGGCTTAACTCTTTGAACTGCTGTTCTTGTTCCAAATTATCAAACTCGTACACTTCAATGGCCGCATGAGCAGCAAGAGATAATGTCATCGCAGCAAAAACGGCAAGAATTAGCTTTCTCATTGCTTCGCCTCCTCAACCAATTTGTTGTAAAGCGGCTCCAGTGTTTCTGACCAATTACGTGGGTTTACATCCCCTACATGGCGATAGCGAATCACACCATTTGCATCAATAATGAATGTTTCTGGAGCACCATAAACACCAAGGTCAAGGCCAAGCATACCACTGCCATCAAATAGGCTGATCAAGTACGGGTTGCCGAGATCATTCAGCCAACCTATTGCTTTATTACGATCATCTTTGTAATTCATACCGATGATCTTAACGCCCTTACCCGCCAATTCGTTTAGGTATTTATGCTCTGCATAACACGTTGGGCACCACGTTGCCCAAACGTTCAAGAGCAACGGTTCACCTTTAAAAATTGATTGGTCGTACTGTTTTCCAGGCTCAGCCAGATCTTCTAAATGAAATTCAGGAACTGGCTTGCCAACCAAAACCGACTCCAATTTAGTTGGATCATCGCCCTCTTGATTACGCATTAATTGGGTTGCGAAAATGCCCGCTAGAATCATGAAAGCGACAAGCGGAATAAATAAGATTTTCTTATTCATGTTATGCCTCCTGCTCTTTTGACTTCGCGTTTTTCTTCGGCGATTTACGGAAGCGGTAGCGTTTATCAGAAATCGCTAGTGCGCCGCCTAATGCCATAATCAAAGAGCCAGCCCAAATCCAACGAACGAACGGTTTATAGTAAATACGAACAGCCCAAGATCGGTTGTCGTCTAAACGTTCACCCATTGCAATGTATAAGTCGCGGCTAATACCACGGTCAATGGCTGCTTCAGTCATCATAGACTTAGCCGTACGGTAGAAGCGCTTCTCTGCGTGAAGCGTATTCACGTATTTGCCATCGTGTGTGATCTCAAAGTCTGCGATGTAGCCATCGTAGTTTGGACCATCTTTATCACGCAAGCCTGAGAAGTAGAAATCATAGCCTTGAATTTGGAAGTGTTCGCCAGGTGCTAAACGTACATCACGCTCGATGCTGTAGTTCTGTACCATCGCAATACCGATAACAGATACCGCCAGACCAACATGACCCAACATCATTGCCCAGTGGCTACGTTGCAGCTTGCGAACACCTTCACTAAAGCTATGACGGTGCGTTGCGCGCTCGTACAGTTCAAAGCCATGCATCGCAATAATCCAAATCGCCATCACCCAACCAATGTAAGCCATGGTTGAGAAGAAATCGGCAAACAGGTACACGCATAGCGCGGCCAAGGCGAAAGCAAGCACACCTGAAACGAGCATTGGTTTCACAAGTTTAGATAAATTGTCTCGCTTCCAACGAATAAGAGGACCAATACCAAGCAGAAAAGCAAATGGCATCATTAACCACGCAAATAGCATGTCAAAGAATGGCGCACCTATAGAGACCGACCCCAAACCAAGCTGCTTGTGTACGAGCGGCAACAGTGTCCCCACTAACACCACAACAAGAGCGGCGATAAGTAATACATTGTTGGCTAAGAGCGCATTTTCACGTGAGACTAAGTCGAAGTTACCTCGTACACGCACTGCTGCCCCTTTTACGGCAAACAGCAATAAAGAGCCGCCGATAACGAAAACGAGGAAGCCTAGAATAAACATACCGCGCGACGGGTCAGACGCGAACGCGTGCACCGATACTAAAATACCGGAACGGACTAAGAAGGTGCCCAACAAACTCAACGAAAATGCAGAGATTGCCAATAGTACCGTCCACGCTTTAAATGTGCCGCGTTTTTCTGTCACGGCAAGAGAGTGCATTAATGCGGTACCCGCTAACCAAGGCATGAATGATGCGTTTTCTACTGGGTCCCAGAACCACCAGCCACCCCAGCCAAGTTCGTAGTAAGCCCACCAAGAACCTAGTGCGATACCAAGTGTTAAAAATACCCATGCTGCGGTTGTCCAAGGACGAGACCAACGAGCCCAAGCCGTGTCAAGGCGTCCGGTCATTAGGGATGCGATCGCAAAAGAGAACGCAACCGAGAAACCAACATAGCCCATGTAAAGCATTGGCGGGTGAACAATTAAACCAGGGTCTTGAAGCAGAGGGTTCAAGTCACGTCCGTCAACCGGGAAGAACGGTAACGTACGTAGGAATGGATTTGACGTTAGGATGATAAACAGTAGGAAACCCACTGAGATCATGCCCATAACAGCAAGTACACGTGCAACCGACTCTTGCGGCATACCACGACTAAACGTCGCTACAGCGACAGTCCAAGCTGCTTGGATTAACACCCATAGCAACAGTGAACCTTCGTGTGCACCCCATACTGCGGTTAAACGGTAGTACCAAGGAAGCTGACTATTCGAGTTGCTCGCTACATACTGTAACGTGAAGTCGTTGGTATAAAATCCCCAGCATAAAATGGCGAAAGAGAACAACAGCATCAGGAACATAGACCAAGATAGCGGTCGCGCTGTGTTCATGAGCATGGTGTTATTATTCGATGCTCCCCACAATGGCAATACGCTCAACAGCACAGCCATTGCAAGCGAAAGAATGAGAGCAAAGTGACCGATTTCAGCAATCATTGGCCGCTTCCTTGTTTCTGTTCGGTGCTGTATTGAAGCGGTTCATGCGTTTTCTTCATCGCTTCTGCAATTTCTGGTGGCATGTATTCTTCATCGTGCTTCGCTAGGACCTCAAATGCCTCAACTGTCGTGGCATCTTTCAGTACACCTTGAGCAACAATACCCTGCCCTTCACGGAACAAGTCAGGAAGAATACCGTCATAGGTAATCGTCACTTTCGGACCGACATCGTGCAGGTCAAAACTCACTTTCAAAGAATTAGGATCTCGACGAACTGAGCCCACAACCACCATTCCACCGATACGCAGACGCTGGCCTACTTCTGGCTTGGTGCCATCTGGCTTACCATTAACCAATTCCGTTGGAGTGTAGAAAAGGTCCATATTTTGGTTAAGCGCATAAAGTATCAAACCAATGGTGGCACTAATACCGATAAAGATCGCTAGTACAATACCTAGCCTCTTTTTACGTCTCGGGTTCATAAGGTGTTCTCCATGTTCTTCGCTGCGTCGATACGAGCTTGACGGTCAATTTTTGCTTTCACTTCTTTCAATAATGCATCACCGCGGCGAAGGCTAGTGATCAGAAGAATCAGCATGGATAAGAAAGTAATACCAAACGCACTCCATACGTATGATGCGTAGCCACCCATGGCAAAAAAGTCGCTCAGAGATTCAAAATGCATAATCAGTTACCTCACTGAGTTTGTTCTGTTGCGAGTTTGCGCACCCAGGGGCGGTGACTTTCTTTACTGATGATTTCGTTACGAAAACGGACCATCGTCACGGCACCAAAGAAGAACGCAAAGCCAAAGATGTTCAGCAATAACGGCCAAAGCATGTCGGATGAAATAGAAGGTTGCTCAAATTTCGTGATCGTCGCACCTTGATGAAGCGTGTTCCACCATTCCACGGAAAAGTGAATTATAGGTAGGTTTACTACGCCTACGATCGCTAAGATACCAGCGGCTTTTGCAGCGGTTTTTTGATCGTCAAACGCATGGTAGAGCGCAATCACACCAAGGTAGAGAAATAGCAGAATCAATTCAGATGTAAGACGGGCATCCCATACCCACCAAGTGCCCCACATAGGCTTGCCCCAAACAGCACCTGTAAGTAGAGCAATAAAAGTAAATACTGCACCAATCGGAGCCATCGCAAGTGCCGCCATATCAGATAGGCGAACTTGCCATACTAGGCCAATAAATGCAGCGATCGCCATCGACATATAAACGCCCATAGACCAAATAGCTGATGGGACATGAATGTAGATGATTCGGAAACTGTCACCTTGTTGGTAATCTGAAGGCGCAAATGCAAGCCCCCAAACCGTACCAACCGATAAGCATACGAGGGCCAATACAGAAAACCAAGGCAGAAACTTACCACTCAAACGATAAGCTGCTTCTGGCTTGGCATAAGGATGTAGCCATTTCCACATGTTTTGTTCTCACTCTTACTTCAGGGACACTGTCTAAAGGGTTGAGACCGTAGCAGTGCTTTAATAATAATTCTTTGATCAAGCGCCGCTTCATTGGCACTTTATTGAGTTAGTTAACACTAACTCGTAATGCGGCACTGATGGCAAAAGGCGTTAATGTCATCGCCCCCATTAGCATCGCACCTAAAATCGCTAGTTGACCGTTATACGCCATACCGAGTGCGGCAGCATCAATTGCCGATGTTGCGAAAATCAAAATTGGGATGTAGAGCGGAAGAATAAGCAAACTCAAAAGAACGCCACCCTTTTGCAACCCAACAGTCAACGCCACACCAATGGCGCCAATAAAACTTAGTGTTGGTGTACCGATCATCAAGGTTAATACAACCGATAGCCAAGTATTGAAGTCGAGCGAAAGTAAAACCGCCAATAATGGGCTAATTAAAATCAGAGGTAACCCTGTTAACAACCAATGTGCTATGACCTTTGAAACCACTACAAGTTGCAATGGAATCGGCATTAGCATCATTTGTTCTAGTGCACCGTCTTGAAAATCATCACGAAATAGACGCTCTAATGATAATAAGGCGGACAGCAATGCGGCAACCCAAACGATGCCCGCTGCAATACGTGCTAACAAATTAGGTTCTGGTCCAATACTCAGAGGAAAGAGAGTAATGACAATAATAAAGAACCACAACGGGTTCAGAATGTCTGCCTGACGGCGAAATGCGATTAGGAGCTCACGACGAATGATGGTGGTCATCGAGGAAATCATATCAGTCACCCAGCTTTATTTTTCTAAGTTTCGGGCTGTCCGCAAACATATCTTGATGCGTCGTCAACACAACAATACCGCCATTATCAGCATGACTTGCGAACAAAGATTCAAGCACCTTGACGCCTTGCTTATCAATGGCAGTCAACGGCTCATCTAAAATCCATAAAATTTGCTTACTGAGCCATAACCTTGCCAATGCGACTCGTCGTTGCTGACCTGCGGAAAGTTGTGCTACAGGCACATCTTCTCGACCAGCTAATCCTACTTGAGTCAAAGCGATAAAGATTTCTTCGTCTGAAGAGCGATTATTTTGAATAGATTGATAAAAACGTAAGTTTTCTAATGCGGTAAGCTCTCGTTTCACTCCTGTTTGATGTCCTAAGAAAAGCAGATCTTGATGGAAAACATCACGAGATTTTTCAACCTCTTCGCCTTTCCATTTAATGACACCTTCTTCTCTATCACCTAACCCTGTCACAATCCGTAGCAATGTAGTTTTACCAGTACCATTACGCCCTTCGATCTGGACCAATTCACCAGGCTTAATTTCAAACTGCAGGTTTTCAAACAGAACCCTTTCATCACGGATTGCTGTCAGGTTAGACACTTCTAACATAGAGCTTCAACTAAAAAATGAACGAGCCGCTATATTAGCACAGCTTAGTTATGACAAAACAGGATAAGAGGGCTAGGTTACATGTAAGTTCATGTATTTTTGTTAATTAATCATCACACTTTAATAAAATTAACTATAAGTAGTTATAAGCGCTCATTTTGAATTTGAGAGGCCAGAACTAAGAGCAAGATCGACTGAAGGTTATCTAGGGTTGTATTTAAGAAGAGCATTAGCGGCTAAAAACAAAAAAAGAGGCGTAATAACGCCTCTTTTTTATCGCTTGATAACCTTTAGCGTCGACGACGTCCACGCGCTGGATATTCTGCGTCATCTGATGGCTGACCACTTAATGGTGGAATCTTCTCTTTCCCCGCCAGTTTCTTCTGCAGTGAAAGCATCAACTCAGCTTCGGCTTTTGGTAGTTCGCACTCTTCAATCAACTCGTTGATATCAGCGCCAAGCTGTACCATTTTAGAAGCGCGACTGTACAAGCGACCATCAGTATCAGCGTGTTCGAGTTCGCGAATTCTCTCGTTTAAGTGCTGAATAATGTCCTGTTGCTCCGTCACTTTTTGCCCAAGACCAACGACAACCGAGCGCACTTCGAGTAACTGCTTACTCAACTTTTGCACTTCTTTATCTGCGTGTCGAGATTGAGCTCGTTGTTGGTCTAACTGCTTTTGTAACCCCGAGCGAATCTGCAGTTGCAAAACAACCAATACTAACACGATAAAAGCGACGCCACCCGCAAGGAATGGAGCAGATAAAAGAGTCTCTTCAGCCATCATCATTCAGCCATTAAAGGTGAGCCATCTCGTCCCACTCATCATCTGTTAGCAGCTTGTTCAAATCCACAAGGATAAGAAGCTTGCCGTCACGGTTGCTCACACCCTGGATGAACTTCGCACTCTCGTCGGTACCAACTGAAGGCGTCGTATCAATTTCAGAAGAACGCAGATAAACAACTTCTGCCACGCTATCTACTAAGATACCAATCACTTGACGCTCAGACTCGATCACAATAATACGAGTGTTGTCGGTGACTTCGCCTTCCATCAGGCCAAAACGTGAACGTGTATCGATAACAGTAACTACATTACCGCGTAGGTTGATGATACCAAGTACATAATCTGGTGCACCTGGAACAGGGGCAATTTCAGTATAACGAAGTACTTCACGAACTTGCATTACGTTGATGCCGTACGTTTCTTCTTCTAGCTGGAACGTCACCCATTGAAGAACTTCGTCATTCGATGCATCTTTCTTCACTTCTACTTCAAAAGCTTGAGACATAGTTAATCCTCGTTAATGTCGTTCCCGACTTAAATCTAATTCAGTGATTTGACATCTAAACCGGCGTTTAGCATGTCAATGAGCGCCTGGACATGAATTAAGGCACACATTTTTTCTTTTACCATGCCCGCTAGCCAAGGGCGTTTACCCGCCTGCTCACGCCAGCGAACCTTGTCGATATTAAGCGTTTCAGTCCCCATTAATTGGTTACTGGCCAACCCCCACATGCTCTCACCAAGCATGACGACATATTGGTAGTTATCTTTATAGCTATCATCACGAAGCTTATCTGCCATCACCCATTTCGCGGTATCGACGACATCAAACTGTTGCTCGCGATTTGTTTGTAGCCCCAAATACCAGGCGGGTTTTCCTATCAAATGGTTAAGCTCGCTAATGCGATGAATACCACCTAACTCATCAAGAGGTACAGCAAACGTGACACCATTCACATCAAAGTAAAGAACTTGGAAGTCCTCACTTCGCTTCGTGCTTTCCCAGACCGTTGGTATATCGGAATCTGCTTGTGTTTCGAGTTCAGTATCGACGTTCGATTCTATATTGATACTTTGTTCGATCACTGCGTGAGGTTCATCCACCTCTGGTTGCGCTTCCTCAAAAACTGGCTCATCAGTCACCCAGTCCTGTATTTCCTCAACACCCTGAAGCTCAGGCACCTCACTAAAGGTTTGTACCTCAGGCTCAGCCGCTTTTATCTCTGCTGCAATATCAATCGTATTTTGTTCAAGAATACTATCAATATCCAACTCAGCCACTGGGTTGCTTGCTTCAAGCTGACTTAATAGCCTTTGAACATCTTCCAGGTTTGGAGCTTCCAACTCTGGCGGATATGTTTCTTGAAACTGGTACGTTTCTGGCTCCGAGTATTGTAGCTGCAATTCTGGCTCTGGCTCTGGCTCTGGCTCTGCAGATGATACCTCTTGAGCCAATAGGTCAAGGTCTTCCTCAAGAGTCGTTATTTCAGTTTCATCATCCAGTAATGCATTAAAGTAGTCATCAAGTGCTTGTTCACTGGACAGCACATCATTACTGCTCATCGAACGCCAACCTCTCCAGATAAATCAGTAGCTGTTTATAGGCAAACACACCACGACTACCAGATGCAAAATGCGACGCTGGCAAGTGCTTTAAACTGGCATCGCGGAACTTGGTATCAATAGGCACCGCTGAGGTCCACACTTGATTTGGGTAATCTTTTTTCAGTTGCATCAATGTCTGCAATGACGCTTTCGTGCGCTTATCGTACATGGTTGGGACGATAGTCACTTTGAAACCGCCCGGGCGAGATTTTTGCATAATGGTTAGCGTACGCATCATGCGCTCTAGACCTTTCATCGCCAAAAACTCTGTTTGAACAGGAATCAAAATTCGGTCACTGGCTGCCAACGCGTTCACCATCATCACGCCAAGGATTGGCGGACAATCAATCAACACATAGTCATAGTCTTGTGAGACAGTTTGCAGCGCCCGTTTTAAGATTAATCCCATACCACTGCGATTACCCATTACGCGATCAAGCGTGGCAAGGGACATATGCGCGGGAATGATATCCATTCCTTCCAGCTCTGTTTCTAAAATCAACGGTTTAACCGTCTCACGAGAAAACGTCTTCAACTGGAATAAATCAAATAGGCTCGAAGTTACTGCATCAGGATCATAACCGAGATAAGTAGTCAGTGAGGCGTGAGGATCAGTATCAACCATCAATACTCGATGGCCTTTCTGGCTCAATAAGCCCGCCAATGTCACTGTTGAGGTGGTTTTACCCACGCCTCCTTTCTGGTTAGCTACACTCCAAACAATCATGATGAATCCTAAGCTAGGCCAACTTCCACCAACATGCGTTCAGCAATGCGGTCAAGCGGTAAATCTTCTGAAGAAATGCCTGCTTTAGCAACCGCTTGGGGCATGCCATAAACAACACAACTTTCTTCATCTTGTGCCCAAATAGTTGAGCCTGAAGACTTCAACATGCGAGCGCCCTCACGACCGTCTGCACCCATGCCTGTCAACACTAAAGAGAGCACTTTGTCGCCATATACTTTTGCGGCAGAACCAAAAGTCACATCCACACATGGTTTGTAGTTCATGCGGTCGCCGCCATCAATAATGCGAAGACGAGCAGCGCCCGCTCGTCCATCCACCATCATTTGTTTCCCACCTGGTGCAAGGTATGCCACACCGGGCTGTAACACATCGCCATCTTGTGCTTCTTTCACTTGAATCTTACACAAGGTGTTCAAACGGCTGGCAAACGCAGCAGTAAACGTTGCTGGCATGTGTTGAATCAATACAATCGGATGCGGATAGTTCATCGGCAAACGCGTCAGAATTTTTTGTAGAGCAACGGGGCCACCTGTTGATGTGCCAATTGCCGTCAGTTGATACTTCTTACCAGAAGCACGGTACTTTGTCGCAGCAGGTCGAGTTGGTGTTGGAGTCACAGGTGAAGCCGTTCTTGAACCTAATGATCGAGTAGTCGTGCTGGTACTCGCTGTTGGGCGAGCGATAGGTCGACGCATGAAAGCGCGCTTCGAGGCAATCTGAATCACACGCTGTTGAAGTAATGACACCGCTTCTTCACGGTTACGCGCAATGTCCTCAAACTTTTTCGGTAAGAAGTCCAATGCGCCCGCATCTAGCGCATCAAGCGTAGCTTTCGCCCCGTCGTGGGTCAGGGACGAAAACATTAGAATTGGCGTTGGAGCAGCGGCCATAATTTCACGTACAGCTGTAATGCCATCCATCACTGGCATTTCAATATCCATCGTGATGACGTCAGGTTTGAGAGATTTGGCTTTCTCAACCGCATCTCTACCATTTACCGCAACGTCAATCACTTCTAGGCGCGATTCTGAGTTGATGATTTCGCTCACGCGACGTCGGAAAAAACTCGAATCATCAACGACTAGTACTTTAATCGCCATCTTATTCCTTTTAATAACGTCAGCTTTGCTTAAAGGCGTGAAGCCGCAGCATATCGCTTAAGTAAATCAGGCACATCTAGAATTAATGCAATATGGCCATCGCTAGTAATTGTCGCACCAGCCATACCTGGAGTGCCCTGTAATAGATTATCGAGTGGCTTAATAACCACTTCTTCTTGACCAATAAGCGTATCCACAACAAAACCAACGCGCTGGTTACCAATCTGTACAATCACCACGTGACCGTGACCAGTACGCTCTTGGACGTTTTGCGATTTGGATGCCAACCAGTTTTGTAAGTAAAATAGTGGGATAGATTTCTCACGCACAATAATCGTCAGCTGACCATCTACCACGTTTGTACGACTAAGATCCAAGTGGAAAATTTCACTCACCGAAGCCAGTGGTAGAGCAAAAGGATGACCGCCAACACCAACCATCAGAGTCGGTAAAATCGCTAACGTTAGTGGTACTTTGATCGTAATCTTAGTGCCCTTGCCTAGCTCAGAATCGATATCGATTGAACCGTTTAAGGTATTGATCGCCGTCTTAACCACGTCCATACCCACACCACGACCAGAGATGTCAGAAATTTTATCTTTACTTGAGAAGCCAGGTGCGAAGATAAGGTTGAAGCACTCTTTATCTGTTAAACGTGCCGCCGCATCTTCATCCATCATGCCACGCTTCACCGCGATGCCACGCAGTTTGTTCGGGTCCATACCGCCACCATCATCTACGATGGATAGTTCAATATGGTCCCCTTCTTGCGATGCTGACAAAATCACTTTACCTGTACGTGATTTGCCGGCCTTCGCGCGTGCGTCTGGCATTTCAATACCGTGATCAACCGAGTTACGCACCAAGTGAATCAACGGATCGGCCAATGCTTCTACAAGGTTTTTATCGAGATCGGTTTCTTCACCGCGCATTTCTAGCACGATGTCTTTATTTAGGTTACGAGCCAAGTCACGGACAACGCGTGGGAAACGGCCAAACACTTTCTTAATTGGCTGCATACGCGTTTTCATTACCGCGCCTTGTAGATCCGCAGTTACCACATCAAGGTTAGCGACCGCTTTGGACATCTCTTCGTTGTCGCTATTCAAACCAAGGCTTAATAGGCGGTTTCGAACCAATACGAGCTCACCCACCATGTTCATGATGGTATCAAGCGTCGAGGTATCAACACGAACGGTTGCTTCAGCCTGAGGTTTTTTAACCGCTGGTGCTTTGGCTTCTTCTTTTAACGCGACTGGTTTAGATTCTGGCTTTGGTGCTGGCGCTGCTTGAACGGGTGTTGGCTTAGCAACAGGCTCAGGTTTCGCAGGGCTTTGCTCTACGTTTGCTGAAGCTGGCTTCGTTGCCATATCCAATTCTTCTAGCGTTGGACCTTTACCTGAACCATGTAGCTCATCGAGTAACTTTTCGAACTCTTCGTCCGTCATTAAGTCACTGTCTTGATTTGATGAAGATGACACTGGAGCGGAAGGCTCTGCCGCTTTAGGTGGCTCTACTGGTACAGATGCAGCAGCCTCTGCCGTAGAAGGGCTTTTTCCTACACCGTGCAGTTCATCGAGTAAACGTTCAAACTCATCATCAGTGATATCACCACTTTCAACTGATGGTGCACTCGATTGAGGCGGTTCAGATGGCGTTGTAGGTGTCGCAGACATTGAGGTGCCTGGCGCTGAACCTTTACCATGAAGCTCATCCAGTAGCTTTTCGAATTCGTCTTGGGTAATTTCATCAACAGAGCCGACACTTGATGGTGCTGACGGTGCAGCAGGTTCTTCGATGATAGGCTCGGGAATAATAGGTTCTGGAGTAGCCACTGGTTCTTCAATTACGGTTGCCGCTACTTCATCTTCTGACTCAGGTTTGCATAGACGATGAAGTTCTTCAAGAAGCTCAGGGTCCGCAGCTTCTAACGGCTCACGATCTTGAACAGCCTGGAACTGGGTATTAACCGTATCCAAGGCTTTTAGCATCGTATCCATTAAGTTTTGCGTTACCGTGCGTTGACCGTTTCGTAAAACGTCGAACACGTTCTCCGCACCATGACAAGTATCGACTAGCTCTGCCAATGAAAGGAAGCCGGCACCGCCTTTTACGGTATGAAACCCGCGGAAAATAGCATTAAGTAAGTCTTTGTCTTCTGGGTTATTTTCCAATTCAACCAACTGCTCAGAAAGCAGCTCGAGAATTTCCCCAGCCTCAATGAGAAAGTCCTGAAGAATATCTTCGTCTAAATCGTAGCTCATACGTTACCTTTAAAATCCAAGACTGGACAACAAGTCATCGACTTCGTCCTGCGATGAAACCGCATCTTCTCTCAGTTCTGGATGAAGAATCGGGCCTTCGGCTTCGCTTGTTTGTGTATTCTTTTTATCTGCCGGTTCTGACAAAACTTGAATGTGTTCTTCAAGTTTATTTCCAGAGAATACGGTTAGGATTTCCACTAAGCGGCCTTCTACTTCATTAACCAACGTAATTACGCGGCGAATGATTTGGCCAGTTAGGTCTTGGAAGTCTTGCGCCATGAGAATTTCGGTCAACTGGCCGCGCAATTCAGTGCTGTCACCTTCGACTTGCACTAATAGCCCGTCGATTCGGTGGCACAGTGCTTTAAATTCGCTTAATTCTATGCGCCCGTGCATGAGTTCATTCCATTGAGGACGAACTTTTAGAAGGCAATCATGCAGGTTGTCAGCGATAGGAAGGCAGCAGTCGACCGCATCCATTGTTTTGTTGGCTGCAAGCTCTGTCTTCTCGATCACATAATTGAGACGATCCCTAGCGTTAGGGATTTCGTCTTTCGCAATTTCGGTCATGCGCTGATCGAGACTGAACTGCTTGAGTGATTCGTGAAGGTCTCGAGTTAACGCTCCAATTTCTTGCAGCATTGGGTTATCGGCACCTTCGTAGATCGAGGCAACAAGCATATTGGCTTGGTCTTGTTCCCCGTTTTCTAGCATTTGAACGAGTGACTTCGCCTGCTCTAGTGAGATCATTCTGAATAGACCCTTTTACGTTTAGTTCTTCTTATCACTTTGAAAACGCTAAACGAGTCATTTAATAGGTATTTAATAATTGGTATGAATGACTCGAATAACAAAGAGAAAGAGAGAGTTATAAACGCTCGAAAATTTTATCTAATTTTTCTTTTAATGTTGCAGCAGTAAATGGCTTAACAATGTAGCCGTTTACGCCTGCTTGAGCAGCTTCAATGATCTGCTCACGCTTCGCTTCAGCCGTGATCATTAGAACTGGCAGATGCTTAAGTTCTGCATCCGCGCGGATGTGTTTAAGCAAATCGATGCCTTGCATACCTGGCATGTTCCAGTCAGTTACAACAAAATCGAAGTCACCTTTTTTCAGCATTGGTAATGCGGTTAAACCATCGTCCGCTTCTTGAGTGTTATTGAAACCCAAGTCACGAAGCAGGTTTTTAACAATACGGCGCATTGTTGAGAAATCATCAACAATAAGGATCTTCATGTTTTTATTCAAAATTGCCTCCACTGAATCGTAAAATCAGTGTTTTTAGTCATTTTGTGTCCACGCACTGAGCTTGGTACGTAAACGTTGCATCGCTTGACTCAGTATTTGACTTACGCGAGATTCGCTTACGCCTAACACATCGCCAATTTCTTTCAAATTGAGTTCTTCATCATAATAAAGCGAAAGAACCAAAGCTTCACGCTCTGGAAGCTGTTTTATTGATTCAACCAGTGCTTTTCGAAATGATTCATCAACTACCCCTTTGAATGGGTTGCTGTCATCGGTTTCATCCGCCGGTGAAATCACATCATCAGAAACGCCTAAATCTTCAATACCGACTAATTTTGAGCAGTTGATATCGGTAAGAGCACTATGATATTGATCCAGTGTCATACCGAGATGCGTGGCTACTTCAGAATCAGTAGGATCTCGATTTAATTCGCCTTCCAGCTCCGCAATCGCTTGGTTAATCTCTCGATTATTTTTATGAACAGAACGCGGTACCCAATCGCCTTTACGCATGTCATCTAACATTGCGCCACGAATACGGATACCTGCATAAGTTTCAAAGCTCGCACCTTTAGAACCATCATAATTCTGCTGAGCTTCGATAAGACCGATCATGCCGGCCTGAATTAAATCCTCTACCTGAACACTCGGCGGTAAACGGCCTAGTAGGTGGTGAGCAATGCGCTTAACCAACACTGAATAACGTTCAATGAACGCCTGCTGGCTATTAAATTTGCCATGTTGGTCATAGGTTATCGCTTTATTCACCAAAAGGGTCCTCTGCGAATTCGGTACGATTTAGCAACCTTTCCACAAAAAATTCCAAGTGTCCACTTGGTGTTTTCGGTAGTGGCCACGTCAACGCTTTGTTTGCTAGTGAGCTGATAGCTAAAGCAGCAGGCGAGCGTGGGAACGCATCAACGACAATTTTTTGTCTTTTTACAGCCTGTCGTACTTTATCATCTAATGGAATACATGCTACGAGTTCAAGGCTAACATTCAAGAATCGCTCTGTGACTAGTGTCAACTTTGCAAACAATTCTCGCCCTTCACGGTAGCTTCTGACCATATTTGCTACAACTTTAAAGCGTTGAACTTGGTGTTCTTTACTCAACAGCTTGATTAATGCATAGGCATCTGTGATTGACGTCGGTTCATCACACACAACTACAACCACATCTTGAGCTGCTCGCGAAAAACTGATTACCATGTCAGAGATACCAGCAGCGGTATCAATCAGCAGGACATCCATTTCGTCTTCAAGACTACCAAATGCTCGAATGAGTCCAGCATGCTGAGCGTGAGAAAGCTCTGTCATGCTCTGTGTGCCAGAAGTTGCAGGAATTATCTTTATACCATAAGGCCCTTCGACAATCGCATCTTTTAGCTCACATTCACCCGCTAAGACATGTCCTAGATTACGTTTTGCACGAATTCCGAGCATCACGTCCACATTGGCCAGACCTAAATCAGCGTCGAGAACCATCACCTTCTTGCCTTGGCGAGCCATACAAATCGCCAGACCCAGTGTTACGTTTGATTTCCCCACACCACCTTTGCCGCCAGTAACAGCAATCACTTTGGTCAACGATGGTTGTGTTAAGCGACGGAGGCCGCTTGCTTGATCGTGTATCATATTCTCAGTCATAGTAGTCCGCCGCCTTAGAGTCCTTCACTGTCACTGTTCCAAAAGTGAGGTTCGTTCTCTGTCGACTTCTCTAACAGTTCATTTGCTTTCGCAAGCATATATTTTGGTTGCGCTATCACAATGTCTTCTGGTACGCGCTGACCATTAGCGATGTAAGCTACTGGCATTGCGTTTTGAATCACTACACTGATGAATTCGCCTAGGCTTAATGACTCATCAAGCTTCGTCATAATACAACCCGAAAGTGGTATACGTCGGAAGTGATCCAGCGTTTCTTGTAGAACACGACGTTGTGCGGTAGCCGGCAAAACAAGGTAGCTGTGAATCACTTCTCCGCTCTCTTGCATTAGAGTGTCGAGCTGCTCGGAAAGCCTCACATCTCGTTGCCCCATCCCTGCCGTATCGACCAAAATCAGTCTTCTGTTTCTTAGCTGATATATAACATCGGCTAACTCGTTAGAATCTTTAGCAACTCTTACGGGACAACCCATGATTCTTCCGTAAATTGAGAGTTGCTCATGTGCACCTATGCGATATGTATCTGTTGTCACAAGGGCCACATTGTCGGCACCGTATTCCATGGCTGCGCGTGCTGCGAGTTTCGCTACGGTTGTTGTTTTCCCAACCCCAGTCGGACCCAACAATGCGACTACGCCACCACGTTTTAAAATGTCCTGTTTAGGAATATTGATTTGATCCGCCACCAGCGACAATAACGCTTTCCACGCTCGCGCTGGCTTTGTATCTTCCGGAATATAACAGGCCATCTGGTCTGCTAACTCCGGAGAAACGCCCATTCGCTCTAAGCGCTTAATCAGCATTGCTCTTAGCGGCTCACGGCGTTCTACTTCTTGCCACATCAGGCCAGAAACTTGGTGCTCCAACAGACGACGAATTGACGTCATCTCTTCGCGCATGCTTTCTAGCTCATCGGCCGATTCGTCACGCTCATCACTTGGGCGACGTCGGTCATAGCGCGTCGGGTCCAGCTTGGGCGTCGGACGTTCAAATCGATTGTCCTGTGCGATTAGCTTCGCCAAAGGTGAATCTGGTTGATATGGCGCTGGCTTTTCTTGGTTGTAGCCGTCGCGATGCTTATTTTGGCGTTGCAGCAAAGCAGAGAGCGAATCTTCATTTTCCGCTACGTGGTCGTCAGCATCTGCTGCACCACCGCTATATTGCTTAAGCATATTAGCGAATCGCTGCGTCATTGAGCCTGTTTTTTCATTGTTACTGTTATTACTGTTCAGGCTAATTTTATCTTCATCTAAATGACGATCTTGGTAACGATCAGCAGAAGACGATGACATTTGACGATGTTCGTTATAGCGATTCGATTGAGAAGCACCGCGATTTTGCTGTGACGCTGCGCTTGCTTGAGGCGGATTAGATTCACTATCTATCGCCGCAACAATCGCTACTCCACCAGCCACTTTCTTGTTTGACATGATCACCGCTTCCGCGCCTAACTCCTCTTTCACTTGGAGCAGCGCCGTTCTCATGTCTTTGGCAAAAAATCGCTTTATTTTCAAACTATGAATCCATTAATGATGCGTGAGATCAGTTACCCACGGCTTGCACAATTCTGATCTGTTTTTCATCCGGGATTTCTTGGTAAGACAGTACCCGGAGATTAGGTATTGTGTTCTTCACAAATTTAGCCAACGTCGAGCGTAATACACCAGAAGTAAGCAGAACGGCAGGTTCGCCTTTCAGTTCTTGTTCCTGTGTCGCTTGGCTTAGTGAAGACTGCAATCGCTCAGCGAGTCCCGGTTCAATCCCCGCGGATTCGCCTCCTGATGCTTGCATAGTTTGATGCAATATTTGTTCCAGTTCAGGTATCAAAGTAATCACTGGTAACTCAGGCTCTATACCATTGATTTCTTGAACAATTAGACGTTTAAGACTAATTCGAACTGCTGCCGTCAATATGTCAGCTTCTTGACTCTTACTTGAGTACTCAGCCAAAGTTTGAACAATCGTGCGAATATCGCGGATTGGAATGGCCTCGTTTAACAAGTTTTGTAGGACTTTCACCACCACACCTAATGGTAATTGGTCAGGAACAAAGTTCTCGACCAACTTAGGCGCGCTGCGTCCCAACATTTCTAATAAATTCTCTACTTCTTCATGGCCAATTAGCTGTGATGCGTTGTTGGTCAATAGCTGGCTTAGGTGCGTCGCTAATACCGTTGATGAATCAACAACCGTATAACCCAGAGCCTGCGCGTGCTCACGCTGATCTTCTCGGATCCATACGGCTTCCAGTCCAAAAGCAGGGTCAATGGTTGGCTCACCATCAATCATGCCATACACCTGACCTGGGTTAATCGCTAGCTCTTGATCCGGACGAATCTCTGCTTCGCCCACCGCAACCCCCATCAATGTAATTCGGTAACTGTTTGGGGTCAGCTCAAGATTGTCACGAATATGAACCGCTGGAATTAGGAACCCAAAATCTTGCGATAACTTTTTACGCACACCTTTTACCCGCTCTAACAGTTCCCCACCTTGATCTCTGTCCACCAAAGGGATTAAGCGATAACCGACTTCCAAGCCAATAATATCGACTGGCTGGACGTCATCCCAAGACAGTTCGCGCTGTGAGGAAGGTTCTGTACCTTCGTCTGCTGTTGCTGGTAAAGCGGGCTCTTTCGCTTTCTGCTTCTGCCGTTTGTCGATGAAATATGCCGCTGCACCGGCCGCGACTGCCAGGCTCAAAAACGCAAAGTGTGGCATGCCCGGTACGATGCCCATCACACCAAGAATAGCCGCAGTAATCATCAGCGCTTTTGGGTTGTCGAACATCTGGAAGACCAGTTGTTCACCCATGTCTTCATCGGTGTTTTGGCGTGTCACCATCATTGCCGCTGCAATTGACAGCAATAGCGATGGGATTTGTGCGACCAAACCATCACCGATTGTCAGTAAGGTATAGATTTCAATCGCTTCACCGAAACCCAATCCATACTGCGCCATACCGATCGACAGACCGCCGACGATGTTGATAAACAGAATCAAAATACCGGCAATCGCGTCACCTTTTACGAACTTCGAGGCACCATCCATCGAGCCATAGAAATCCGCTTCTTTGGTCACTTCAAAACGACGAACTCTTGCCTGCTCTTGGTCTATCAATCCGGCATTCAAGTCCGCATCAATCGCCATTTGCTTACCCGGCAACGCATCAAGCGTAAAGCGAGCACTTACCTCAGAGATACGACCCGCACCTTTGGTCACCACCATAAAGTTGATGATCATTAAGATGAGGAAAACCACTAGGCCGACCGCGTAGTTACCACCAATAACGACGTTACCGAACGCCTCAATTACGTTACCTGCCGCATTACCGCCTTCATGACCATGCAGTAAGACGACACGAGTCGAGGCAACGTTCAAAGCCAAGCGGAGCAACGTGGCGATCAGCAATACCGTTGGAAAAGCAGCGAAGTCCAAAGGGCGACGTGTGTAAACGGTCACTAACAACACCACCATCGACAGCGCGATGTTAAAGGTGAAGAACATATCCAGCAAAAATGCTGGAATCGGCAGTACCACCATCGCTAGGGTGGCCAAAACCATCACCGGAGCACCAATAGCTGGCATTTCACGTTGAGGGATTCGTGGCAATTTATCTGCAAACGGCAGGCTTAACTTCATACTGCGAGAGATCTCAATCGATTGAAGCGTCACGTAAGCTCTTACTATTAATACGCGACCGCTTTAGCCTAAAAGTTTAGGTAGGGTTGATAATTAAAGCGTTTTAAGCAATCTATGTACCATAATTAGCGCCAAAATAATGACTAAACACTCAAATAGAGTTTAGCTTTTGATCAAACGAGCTTTTTTAAGGCTTTACCGCTTTTCGTATCAATGACGGTGCTCGGGCGGGATTGGCAAATCATAATCTTGAATTTTCGGGCGCTGTCCACCTCGTTTTCGGTATTGCTTCAATTGGAATACAAATGCCAAAACCTGAGCGACGGCAGTAAATAACCCATCGGGGATCTCTTGCTCGAGCTCTGTCGTGTGGTACAACGCACGAGCCAAAGGTGGTGCGGGCACAATCGTAATGTCATGTTCGCGTGCGACTTCTCGAATCTTCATCGCCATGTGGTCAGTACCTTTAGCGATCACGACTGGCGCACGGTCTGTCTTCTGCTTATAACGAAGCGCTACCGAGAAGTGCTCTGGGTTAGTAACAATAACATCAGCTTGAGGAACATCCGCCATCATTCGACGTTGAGCCGCTTCCCTTTGCAACATACGAATACGGCCTTTCACTTCCGGCTTACCTTCAGTCTCTTTGTATTCGTCTTTGACTTCTTGCTTCGTCATTTTTAACTGATCGGCGTGCTGCCAGATTTGAAATGGAATATCGATGGCAACCACAATCAATAGCGAGCAACTGATCAGCAAAATAAAGTTCAGCAAAATATCTAAAGCATGGAAGATGTTTTGCGGATACACATCCATGCTCAATTGAATCAGATCGGCCTGCGATGCTTGGATCAAATAGATGGCGACACCAGTGACCAGAACCACTTTAAGGATTGATTTGATCAACTCTACCCAGCTTTGCATTCCAACCATTCGCTTTAAGCCGCTAAGCGGATTCATTTTCGACAGCTTGGGCATGGCCGCTTGGGCAGAAAAACTGATTCCTCCCACACCTGCTGCTCCAATCATGGCGGCGGTAAACAATGTCGCTAACACCAAAAATAGTGGGAACAACAAATCACTCATCGCGCCCAAAGCGATATCAAACAGTTTTGCAGTATCGAAAATCTCTTCTCGTTGAAGATCAAATAAACGGCTCATGATGGAAAACAATGAACGTGCTAACGCCTCGCCAAACCACATCAATGAAATGGCGCCAACGATCAGCACAGATGCTGATGCCAGCTCTTTAGATCGAGCGACCTGCCCCTTTTCTCTGGCTTGTTGTAACCGTCGGGGCGTGGCTTCTTCGGTGCGTTCCTGACCGTCTGATTCTGCCAAATCTTAGCACTCCAAGCGAATAAGCCGACAAATCTGCGCCTCACCCACTGTCCAGAACATTTCATAATGACTGTATAGACCAGCCAGTATGTACCAACAAAGTAATAGACCCACCATCAAAGCAAAAGCAAAACCAAGCGAGAAGATATTCAGCTGTGGTGCGGCACGGGTCATTACACCAAACGACAAGTTAATGGTCAGTAGTGCAATAATGCCGGATAGAGACATACTCAGTGCCGTTTGGAACATAAGACCAAGCCAGCCTGCCATTTCACGGAAATCAACCGCGTTGAGCGAGCCGGAGCCAATCGGCAAAGTTTTAAAACTGAACACCACCAATTGCAGCATTTTTAAGTGTCCATCGGTGGCAAGGAAAAACATTGTCGTTAAGAACATGAATAACTGGCCAAGCAATGGCGTGTTCTGACCATTTGCAGGATCAACCATAGAAGCAAAGCCCAAACTTGATTGCATACCCAATATTTGACCAAGTAGGACAAAGGTTTGAATCATAAATTGAGTAACCATACCCATCGCTATGCCGATGATCATTTGCTCGGCAATGGTCATGAAGCCACGAAACGAGAGTAGCTCAATGTCTTGAGGTACGGCGGGGATGGCTGGCATGACAGCGAAAGTGATGGCTAAACCGAGGTAAAGGCGGATTCTTGGCGAAACAAATCGGGCCCCGGTTACTGTCATCACCATCAACATGGATGAGATACGAACATAGGGCCAGAAGTAGTTTGCGATCCAATCTAAGACAACGCTAGTGGGGTACTCCATAGGCGCCTCTAATAAAGCACCTGAGGTAAGCGTTCAATCAAGCCATAGAAATATTCCATCAACATTTGCGTCATCCAATGCCCAAACAGCATCAGGGCCAAAAGCGTGACAATCAAACGCGGTAAGAAGCTCAATGTTTGTTCGTTGATGGATGTCGCAGCTTGAAAAATCGCGACTACAAGGCCGATAAGCAAGCTTGGGATGATAATAGCGCAGACCATGATAAGCACCATCCAAAGTGCTTCACGGAAAAGCTCGACAAACATTTCTGGTGTCATGTCTTATCCTCTATCTGCGCTTAACTAAAGGGCAAAGCTGCCCGCGAGTGTCGAGAGTATCAAGTTCCAACCATCGACCAATACGAACAACATCAACTTGAACGGCAACGAAACAATCATTGGTGACAACATCATCATACCCATTGCCATCAGTACCGAAGCGACTACAAGGTCAATAATCAAAAACGGCAAGAAGAGCATAAAGCCAATTTGGAATGCAGTTTTTAGCTCTGAGGTGATAAAAGCCGGAATCAACACCGCCATCGACACATCTTCTGGATTCTCGACTTGCTCTCCTGACATGGTTACAAACGTCTCCAAATCTTTGATTCGGGTCTGCTTAAGCATAAATGCTTTCATTGGCGCTTGTGCAGCATCAAACGCTTCTCGCGCCGTGACTTGCTCGTTCAAATAAGGCTGAACAGCTTTGTCGTTGATTTCGTTCAGGACAGGAGACATAACAAAAAAGGTCAAAAACAGCGCAATACCAATAATAACCTGATTAGAAGGCGTTTGTTGCAAACCCATTGCCTGACGCAATATCGACATCACCACCACAATTCGAGTGAACGAGGTCATCAGAATCACCATGGCAGGCAAGAAGCCAAGCATGGTCATTAACGCTAAAATTTGTAGTGTAACCGAGTAGTCTTCACTGCCATCAGGGTTCGTGGTCATGGTGAATGCTGGAATACCACCGCCACTAGAAACGGACATAGCACGGCTAGCACCAGTATCACTTTGCATAGCCTGAACTGTAACACTACTTCCATCGGCTAAGTTATCTGGCAGCGCTGACTCCTCTGCTTCAGCAAAGGTAAATGAAGAAAACAGCACGCCGACAAAAAGTAACAACGTACTCAGGAGCAAACGAATTGGATTACCCTTTGTCATATTTTTTGATCAGCTGGCTAAATTGAGTCGCAAAAGCATTGGTCGCCAACTCTTCCTCTTTCAGTGGCTTATCTAACTTGGCTAAAGTTTGGATCGATTGGCTAGTAATCCCAACCAAAAACTGTTCTTCACCCACTTGAACTACTGCGATTCTTTCTTTTGTACCCACTGGCAACTGACTCACTATACGCAAGCCCTTTTGTTGTCCCATCGCTGGCACTTGCATACGTTTCAGCAACCAAGCCAGCAAAAGAATCACACCGATTACAAGCACAAGCGAGCCAAGTGTCGTCGCAAGATCCAGATTATTTGGTGCGGCAGCAAATGCATAAGGAGCACTTAGCATTAAGCTCAGTGCTCCAGTGATTTGCTTCAATCGCATTTTGATTGAACGACTCATCTTAACGCAGCTTCTTAATTCGTTCAGTTTGGCTGATCACATCCGTCAAACGGATACCAAACTTATCGTTGACGACCACGACTTCGCCGTGAGCAATCAAAGTACCGTTAACCAATACGTCGAGCGACTCACCGGCTAGACGATCCAACTCAACAACCGAACCTTGGTTAAGCTGCAACAGGTTCCGAATGCTAATTTGAGAACGACCGACTTCCATCGAAATCGTCACCGGGATATCCATAATAGTGTCGAGTTTACGACGCTCATCTTCGCTAATTGGGCTTGAAGTGTCTTTTAGCTCTTCCAGTGGCGCAGCCAATACTTCATCTACGTCTACAGAAGGGGCAGACGGGTCTTCGCCAAGAGCGGCTGCCCATTCGTCTGCTAGCTTTTGATCGTCACTTGGTTCCATTTTTCTATCCTGTGTTACGCCTTACTCATGCCATAGCATGTCTGTTTAATAAGGTATCTTAATGGTCTATATCGTCTTCACTCTCAAGCTCGGACATGATGTCTTTACCTAAGAAAGCTAAATCTGTTTTGACGACATGTGGGCGCTCAATTTCCTCAGAAATTTGCACCGCTAATTTGTCTTCCGAACGACCCATTTTTACGCGATAGGTCGGTAGGTCTTCTACAAACATCGTCGCATGTTCTGGCATTTCAATCGGGATGATATCGCCCGGTTGCAGCTCCATGAGGTCACGCAAAGAAATGTCTTTTTCGAGCAAGTTCACGCGGAAGTTAACCGGACAATCCATGATCTCTTCACGTAGTGCTGAGCTCCAGCGAACGTCCGTTTCCATCTTGTCGGACTGAACACCTGCATCCAATAGTTCACGGATAGGCTCAACCATGGAGTAAGGCATAACGACATGAAAATCGCCGCCACCGCCGTCAACTTCTATATGGAAGGAACTCACGACAATCACTTCTGTCGGGCTGACAATGTTTGCCATACTTGGGTTTACTTCAGAGTCGAGATATTCGAACTCTACCCCCATCACTGGCGACCACGCTTCTTTATAATCTTCAAATACAATTTTCAGTAACAACTGAATGATGCGGCGTTCCGTTGGGGTAAATTCGCGGCCTTCGATTTTGGCGTGGAATCGACCATCACCGCCAAAGAAGTTTTCTACCAGAATAAAGACTAAACGAGCCTCCATGGTGATCAACGCAGTGCCTTTTAACGGACGAAAACGCACCATGTTCAAACTGGTTGGCACGTACAATGTGTTCTGGTATTCACCAAACTTCATCATCTGCACGCCATTGATCGACACCTCTGCCGTTTTACGCAGCATATTAAACAGACTAATACGCATGTGCCGTGCAAAGCGCTCGTTGATAAGTTCGAGCGTCGGCATTCGACCACGTACGATTCTGTCTTGCGACGAGAAATCAAAATTGACGGCACCCTCAGTGTCGTTTTCTATCGGTTCATCGACGTCATCAACATCGTCAACCCCATGCAATAGCGCATCAATTTCGTCTTGGCTTAATAGATCGGTCACGTTTTACCTATTGAATAACAAAATCTGTAAACAGTACTTTTTCAATCACTGGCTTACCGACCGCAGCATTCAGCGCTGCTTTGATATCTTCGGAAGCACGATCGCGCAACTCCACTCGTCCTGTAGGAGAGCGCAATTGATCAACCGTCGCGGAAGCAAACGTTGATAGCATAGAGCTTTCAATCAGTGGCGAATGATACCGCGCCAACTCTTCATTTTCTGCACCGCGAACCATTAACTGCGCTTTAATTTGAACCAGCCTATCGCGGCTATCCCCAGTAACGTTAAATACAAATGCCTGAGGAAGATTCACATACGCGATGGGCGCAGCATCCGATGCCTTCACTTGAGCCTGTTGAGACGATTCAGCCTGAGCAGGTTCATCAGAGCCCATTAGAAAAAATGCCGCTGCCCCGCCACCAAGTAGTAATACTACAACAGCGATGATGATGATAAGTAACTTGCTTTTTCCTTTCGGCGCATCGGCCCCTTGTAACTGTTCTTCTGCCATTCTTGTCTCTTATTGTTCTTTTGAGTTACCAAGACGTTTTAGTGAGTTGCTTGGTAACCATATTCCATTGCCGTTAAACGGCCTTTTATGCGTAAAAACTAATTCCATCACGCTTTGAAGCGACATTCAAATCCAGATTGACATCAGATTCAAAACCCTCTTCGGACTGTCCAGAAAAACCGCCACTTTGCGCGCTTTGACCATGTTGTTCAGCAGTATACCTACCTTGCTGTTGCCCGCTGTTTTGTTGCTGGACGGAAGAATCAGCCAGCTGCATACCTTGTTGCGCTAGCATTTCTCTCAAACGAGGGAGCGTCTGTTCAATAATGTCACGAGCTTGCGGGTTGTTCACTGTAAAATGTACATTGGCAACGTCATTATTCATGGTCATACGAATTTGCATACGACCTAACTCTGGTGGATCAAGACGAATATCGAGATTTTTCAGATTCTTCGACATCATCATTTGCACTTTTTCCGCAACTTGCTCGTTGGCTAGCTCTTTAGTTAGTTGCAACGGAAGCTGAGCTTGTTGTGCAGCATCAATACGCGCTTGTTGCTGCACATTAATTCCTTGCTGACCTGCCATAGCCTGAAGCTGTCCAGCGAAGCCATGTTGGAGGTCCGGCTTATCTTGTTTATCAGCAGTCGCCTTTAGCGCACCAGTCGCCAATGCTGCGTTCATCACTTTCTGGCTAATCTCTCCGTCTTTCACACCTTGAAGCGACGTCGGCACTTGCGCGGCTATCAACGTATCGGGCGTTGGAGATAATGCGACTTTATCTCCACTATGAGCAGTTTGTGGCTGGGGTACTTGAGCCGCTGTATGCTGGATTTGCTGAGACACTGCCATAGGTCCAGCCTGGCGAGTTAAATTATGTTGTACTTGTTGCTCTGCGAGAATCTGTTTAATGTCATTAGGGAGCGCAACAAATTGGGCAAGGTCTTGATCAGGAATATCCGCCGTGATCCTTCCTTGTTTCAACCCTTCAATGATCTGAGCTTCTTGCTGAGTCAGTGGTTTTCCTTGCGCCAACTTAGTATCTATAACTTCAAGTTCATCCAAGGAGACTCGTGGAAGCGCGTCGATGTTGGAACCATCAACGTCTGTTAACAACGGCGACAGATCATTAGCTACTTCACCACTGACTGCGCTCTTAGTCGTCGGATGGCTGGCTTGTTTCGCTAGCTCTTGCCAAGCAGCAAACTCAGACGAGAGTTTGTCGACATCGATAGGTTGACCATTCTTATCTAAAATTGGCTCTAAGTCTTGCCCTGGGATCATCTGTGCTTGTTCAAGCGAATGAACTAATGGCGTTTCATTCAAAGCCAGCTCATCAAGGTTTGTCGAAACGGTTGCTTGCTCGTGGAACGAATGCACTAAATTCGCTCTCTGAGGCAAAACTTTGCCACTATCGATGGATGCATTACTCGCATTCAGGGTTTGATTCGCTTGTTCAATTCGACCAAGAAGCTGTTGTCCTTCGCCCATCGTGCTTTTTACGTCCATTGTATTTGATGGGTTGCTCGTATCGACTGATGTTGATTTCACTTTTTCAATAGCTTCAACATCATTCTCCAAAGGTGTGCTGTTACTCGCCTTTTGTAAACTTGCTTCTTCACTTAAGGTTGCATTCGGTTTGTTTGCTGATATTTCATCAAAACCATGGGTCTCGTCACTGACGGATTCTTGGCTTTCTTGCGCCAACAATTCGTCCGAGACGTTAGCAGAAGAAGTACTGCCTACATCCGCTCTTTCTTTTTCTTCAACCACTGTCGATTCTGTTGCTACTTTTTCGGGCTTTTGTTTACCAGCAAACGCATCGGTTAACGTTTCTAAAAATCCCTTGCTCTCAGTGCTCTCTGCGGACGCTTTAGCGGACACATCAGAAACTGGCGTCTTGGTAGTCGCAGATACATGGGACAAATTCACACTCATTTAGAAACTCTCGTTCTCGTGGCTCTGAGTATATCGCTGGCAGGCAGCAATACTGGCGGCAAACTAAGGTCAAAAAGACCCGACACTGACAGCTAAAATGCAAAAATCACACCACAATATTGAGCCAATTCTCGGCAAGCTAATAGATGGCATGTTTATGGAACAAACATCAACAATACTATCCGATAACCTGGTTCCTAACATGATGTACAGCTACTTGATTGACTTTGAAAAACGATAAGCGTAAACAGACACTTGGCTTAACAATTAAGGAATCACTTTGAAGATCACAGAATTACGCCAATATAGAATCAGAGCAGGCAAAACAGAACAGTGGCTAAGTTGGATGAAGGAAGAACTGTTGCCCTATCAACGCTCACAAGGCATGCGTGTACTGAATACTTACGTCCACACTGGTGATGATGGACATGACTATTTTGTTTGGCTTAGAGAGTTCGACAATGAACAAGCACGCCAGGTTCTCTACGAAAAAACATACAACGAGTGGTGGGTTCGCGAGATTCGACCGAAGGTATTTGAGCTAATTGAACAAGACTCAATCAAAGTTACCTTACTTGAATCGGTAGAGATGTAGTCAACTGCAACACCGTAATGCAATATCGAACCGATAACCTTTAGAAACGATGTGGTTTTCGACTGTAAAGTAAGGTGGAAAACTCGTCCATTTGCTTTTGTTCGCGCTTAGCTTCAGCAAGTTGTTTCTCTTTTTCGCGTTTGTCTATCATCCACTCATAGGATTTGCGTTCTTTACGCACGGTTAACCAATATTCTTTACAGTTTTCAACCTGCTCTTTGAAATGACTTTCTGCTTGCTTTTGCTTAGATAAAGTTTCATCTAGCTGGGTAAGGAATCGATTTAAGTGTCCATATTGACTTGCCGTTAGGCCCGCCTGACCACGGTCGACGAGCTGCTGGCAATAATCAAGCCGATACTTTTCAATTTGTTCAACCTGACGGTAATAATCTTCGAGTTCAGAACGCGCTTTGTTCAGTGCAAGCACAGCTTGGTCTTCACGATCCTTAGTTTGCTCAAGTAGAAACTCCATCGCATTATTCATGCGCTATCACCCACCCAAAATGTTTCTAAGCATATTGACGCACATATCATATGGCACTGATTCTTTCATGCTCTGCTGCAAGTATTCGTCTAACTTCGGTTTCAAAGTAAATGCGCCATCAATAGCAGGATCGGTACCCGGTTTGTACGCTCCAATCGAGACCAAATCTTGATTCTTGCGACAAATAGACAAGACCTGTCGCACCGCTTTTGACATCAGAACGTGCTCTTCGGTCGTGATTTGCGGCATAACACGGCTCACCGACTTCTCGACATCAATCGCCGGATAATGGCCTGCATCCGCCATTTCACGAGAAAGTACAATATGGCCATCAAGAATGGCTCGCGATGCGTCCGCTATCGGATCTTGCAAATCATCCCCTTCGGTCAACACGGTAAAGAACGCCGTAATCGAGCCTTGTTCGGCACTTCCATTACCCGCTCGCTCAACCAGCGCTGGCAGCTTGGCAAATACAGAAGGCGGGTAGCCTTTCGTCGCTGGCGGCTCACCAACAGAAAGTGCGATTTCACGCTGTGCTTGTGCAAAACGAGTCAACGAGTCCATCAATAGCAGAACATCTAACCCTTGGTCCCGGAAGTATTCAGCAATCGTTAATGCCGTTTGGCACCCCTTTAAGCGCATTAGAGGTGAAGTATCGGCAGGCGCCGCGACCACCACTGAGCGGCGACGACCGTCCTCACCCAAGATCTCTTCGATGAACTCTTTAACTTCACGTCCACGCTCACCTATCAGGCCGACGACCACAACCTGTGCGGTGGTGCCTCGCGTCATCATGCCAAGCGTGACCGATTTACCCACACCAGAACCTGCAAACAGACCGATACGCTGACCTTTACCAACCGTCAACAAACCATTGATGGCTTTTAGGCCAACATCGAGCGGTTCAGAAATTGGTTTTCGAGCCAACGGGTTGATCGGCTCGGCATTAAAAGAGGCACGGTGATCGGTATACAAAGGGCCAAGTCCATCAAGTGGATTCCCAACCCCGTCTATCACGCGCCCAAGTAACTCCATGCCGACAGGCAAACCAGCGTCACTGGTTAAAGGGGTGACTCTCGCGCCAGGTAAAATGCCCGTAATTTGTTCGCTTGGCATTAAAAATAGGTTGTCACCTGAAAAGCCGACAACCTCGGCTTCCATCTGACCTGACATGGTTTCCACTAAGCATAAACTGCCAATTGGTGCGCGACAGCCGGTTGCTTCCAACGTTAACCCAACCACACGCACCAGTTTGCCAGAGGCGACAGGGCGCGTCGTAAGGCCTTCAACTTTGTAGCTTTTTAAGCGGTCAGCGAGTGCTTGCATGGATTACTCACCCTCTTGATGACGGTTTGCGCCACAAAAGCTGTGCAATACGCTTTTGACGCGTTCTTCCATGCGATAATTAATGCTTGATTCGCCGGCTTCAATCTGGACATCACCTCGATTGAGCGATGGCTCAGCAACTAACGTCCAGTTGCGACAATTAAGGTCTTCTTCACCATAAGCTGAACGAATAATCGCGACATCTTCTGGATTCAGGTGCAAGGTAATAGGGTGGCCTGATATTGGTAGCGCTTCGACCGACTGCTTCACTGTATCTAAAATAATTTGAGGGTTGGTTTGTACTTCAACGTGCACCACTTCTTTGACTAAGCAGAGCACCATATCCACCAGCTGCTTTTCAACCTGAGCATTCATCAACTCCAAAGGTTGAGCAAACTGATTGGCCAAGTTCATAAAGGTTTCAACTTGCTGCTGAATGTATTCTTGCCCTGCAGTCACCCCTTCAGCTTTTCCGAGCTCGAGACCTTCAGCATGGCCGGCTTGCAACCCTTCTTCTTTACCTTTGTCGTAACCTTGCTTAAAGCCAGCTTCCTGACCTTGATGTAAGCCTTCTTGATAAGCACCTTGCTTAATCAGTTCAATTTGCTCTTCGGTTAGCGCAAGTGGCTGCTCTTCTTCAGGCTCATCAAAATTCGGCACCCATCCCGGGTCATAGTTGAACGCGGTTTGTTTTGCTTGTTTGGCTTTAGGCTCGCCATAATCAGGCAGCCCCCAACGTTGAGGTTCGATCATCGAATCATCTTCATCAGGACGGATAAATCCACGTTTTCTATCGCCAGCCATGGGTTACCTATTGTGTGTTCGATTAAGAAGTGAGGGTGCTCCGCAATAGGATAATTGCGAAGCAATAGAAATTATAAGAATTCGTCAGCACCGCCAGACAACATGAGCTCACCAGCATCCGCCATTCGACGGGCAATTGCTAAGATTTCTTTCTGAGCGGCTTCTACATCTGCCACTCGTACTGGCGGCATCGCTTCTATGTCATCACGCATCATATCAGCAGCACGTTTAGACATGTTCTTGAAGACTTTCTCACGTAACGAGTCATCTGCACCTTTGAGTGCTTTTTGCAACACGTCTTGTGGTACGTCACGCAGCAACTTCTGAATACCTTGGTCGTCCACCTCGACTAAGTTTTCGAAGACAAACATTAGGTCTTGGATTTGCGTCGCCATGTCTTCGTCCTGATCGCGAATTTGCTCCATCAACAAACCTTCGACGTTGTTGTCTAGGTAGTTCATGATCTCCGCTGCTGCTTTCAGGCCGCCAATTTTGGCTGCTTGTGCACCCGCTTGACCCGCGAACTGTTTCTCCATGATTTCGTTCAGCTCTGCCAATGCTGATGGCTGAACTTCTTCAAGGTTGGCAATACGCATCATCAGATCCAAACGCACGCGCTCAGGGAACTGAGACAAAATCTCTGCAGATTGGTCTGCTTCTAAATAAGACAATACGATAGTTTGAATCTGTGGGTGTTCATTGACAATAATGCTCGCCACTTGGCGTGGGTCCATCCATTTCAAAGAATCCAAGCCTTTTGAGCCCGTACCAAGTAGGATCTGGTCAACTAAGTTGTTGGCTTTGTCTTCACCAAGAGCGGCAACCAGTGCATTACGCATAAAGTCTTCACTGCCCATACCAATGTTGGTGTATTTCTGGATATCCTCCAAAAACGCACGATGAACAGCAGATACCTTGTCTTGGCTGAGATCCTTCGCGCGAGCCATCGCACTACCAACACGCTGAACCTGTTTTGGTTCTAGGTGACGGATAATACCAGCTGCATCTTGTTCATTAAGGCTCAGTAGCAAAATTGCCGCTTTTTCTTCGCCAGTAATGGTTGAAACATCCAGCTCTACTGGCATTCCCGCGGCGTTGTCATCTTGAGGTACGATATCGTTAGCCATTGTCATTCATCCAGTTTTTCACTACTTGAGCAGCCAGTTCAGGTTCATTAGCAACCAGAGCACGAACCGCTTTCAATACATCTTCATCTTTATGAAGGTTTGGCAAATCAATACTTGAGCCAAACTCGAACAGTTCGCTGCTTTCGATGTCACTGCCAATCAAGCTAGTTTCACCATCCGCACCAATCGGCAAGCCGTCTGGTCCGTACATTTCGTCTTCATCATCGCTGGTAGGGTTAAGCAATTTCTTCATTGCTGGGCGAACCAGAACCAACACAACCACAATAATCACTAATGCACTTGCGAACCAACGAACCCAATCACTGAAGTTAGGGTGCTCCCAAATTGGTGGTTCTTCTAGCTGCTCAGCCTCTGGCTCAGCAAACTTTACACTCAATACATTCAGCAAATCGCCACGGCCTTGATCAAAGCCAACAGTACCAATTAATACTTGGCGAATGGCATTGATTTCAGATTCGGACATTGGGGTATAAGTCACTTCACCCGTATCAGGGTTAACTTGACGACGGTCTTTAATCGCAACAGAAACGGTCTGACGAGCCACCGTCCCGGTCTGCTTTCGCTCGTGGCTGATGGTGGTATCTAGCTCAAAGTTACGCGTGGACTCTTTACGAACTGACCCCTGCCCCATGACAGAACCATCTTTCATTTGAGCCACATCTTGCGGAATTGAGGCATCCGCTGGAGGCTGATTACTCAACGCACCCGGAATACCCGCTACCATGTTACCGTTATTGTAATCTTCGAGTGCGTACTCACTGCGGGTCGCAGGGGTGTTCGGATCAAAGCGTTTGCGAGTTTGTTCAACCGCACTGAAATCCATTTGGATGTCAACCTGCGCCGTATAGTTGCCATAACCTAAAATCGGTAATAGTACGGAATCAATTTTTTCGCGCAGCGCTTGTTCTTGGTTGCGTTCTAATTCTTGTTCTTTGCGTCGCGCCGCAGAAGCAGGATCTTGGGAGCCTGAGCTGAGTAAGCGGCCATGCTGATCTGTGACGGTAATTCGAGAAGTTTTCATTCCCGGCACGGCACTCGCTACCATGTCGACAATAGAATCCACTTCTTGCTGCTTAAGGTTCGTGCCTGTCGACAATGTCAAAAATACCGACGCAGACGCTTCTTGGTTATGACGCACAAATACGCTGTGCTTTGGCAGTGCCAATAACACTCGTGCTTTGCGAACTTGCTTCATTTCTTCAATTGCTTGAGCCAATTGGCGCTCTCGACTGAGTTTGAGACGCTCTTGCTCGAGACGTTGTGAAACACCAAAACCCATGTCTTGCAGCAAAATATCATCGCCTGCTTCTGTAGCTTGGTTAACGCCGGAACGAACCATGCCAAGTTTGATCGAGTTGTACTCACTCGATTCAACAGAAACAGTATTGCCATCAAGCTTATAATTGATTTTCTGCTGGTCCAGATAATCCAGAACGGGGATCAATTCTTCGGTCTCATACGCACCAAGTGGGCGCATCTCCGGTTCTTTGACCCAAAAGAACAGCATCACGATCAATGCAACACAGATGGATATCGACAGCACAAGCACAACCTGACGAAGTAAATCGAGGTCGCCCACTGCCATATCGAATTTTGACGCACTACGCTCCTCTAGATCTGGATTTTGACTCTCCACATCCACATCGGAACTTGCTACCAGTGCACCATCTGAGCCGCCTTCAGTGACGGTTAAATCTGTAGACTTGTCTGCCACACTTATTACCTAAATTACACTGGCATGTTCATGAGGTCTTTATATGCCTCAACGAGTTTATTGCGAATTTGAACCGTCGCATCAAAAGCGACACTAGACTTGTTACGAGCGATCATAACGTCAGAAAGGGATACATCGGCATCACCACGATCAAAACGGGTTTGTAAATCACCAGATGCTTTTTGAAGTGTGTTCACGTTATTGATGGCTTTAGTTAGGAGATCGTTAAAATCCGCTCCAACTTTCGCCCCACTTGCAGTAGGAGCCGTATTGGTTGCTTCTACCATCATGGCGCGCATTTCTGCCTGAATACCATCAATTTTCATTAGCACCTCTAAGCCAAAAGATTGACTATTAACAAAACTGATTATTGACACAGCAATTAACGTGCCATAAGACATTAGCAATCAATTTACTTACACTTTTCGTCTTATGGCCGTTGTCTGTGTTAATTCGGGATATCTATACCAGCATCACGCATTTTGGCAAGCTTATAGCGCAAGGTTCGAGGGCTTATACCCAGTTTCTCCGCCATTTCTTTGCGTCGACCATTACAGTCAACCAAAGTCTCCAAAATAATGGCGTATTCTTGATCGCGCAGCTCGCTGCCTAAGCCTTCTCCACCAGTTACTGGGCGGCTAACACTCTCAGCTTGAGCAACTGGCTTAACATTGGGCACGACCATATCTGCGTTTTGCACCACGTGTTGCAAGCTATTGGCATCTTGCCAATCTACGCCCTCAAGCAAAATGTGCTCTGCATCGATGTCGCCATTTTCACTTAATATCAGCGCTCGTTGAACCACGTTATCCAATTCACGAACATTACCTGGCCAAGGGTATTGCAATAGTTTTTCTAACGCAACGGTCGAGAATTGAGGCACTGGCATGCCCATTTTGCTGCAATGACGCTCAGCAAGATGCTTGGCAAGCGGTGCAATATCGCCTTTACGTTCTTTAAGTGCAGGCCACGCAATTGGGAATACATTCAGGCGGTAATATAAGTCCTCTCTGAAGTTTCCTTCTGACACGTATTGCTTAAGATCACGGTTACTCGTCGCTAACACACGAACATCTAACTTGATGCTTTTGCGACTGCCTAGGCGCTCTACTTCTCGCTCTTGCAAAACACGCAATAACTTCGCTTGCAGGTTCAAGTCCATCTCACTGATTTCATCAAGTAAGATTGTGCCACCTTGCGCTTGTTCAAACTTTCCTGGGCATGCCTGAACAGCACCAGTAAATGCGCCCTTTTCATAGCCAAACAGTGTTGCTTCGAGCATATTGTCAGGAATCGCGGCACAGTTAATTGCGACAAAAGGACCATTTTTACGATTTGACGCGTTGTGAATATAACGCGACATCACTTCTTTACCTGAGCCACTCGGACCTAGCACCATAACATTCGCATCTGTACGTGCCACTTTATCGGCCAACGCGAGTAAGCGCAGACTTTTCTCATCAGCAACGATTGCATCACCGTTGTCATCACTTTTTATCGGTGCATAACGACTGACCATATTTAGCAACACTTCTGGTGCAAATGGTTTCGCCATGTAGTCAATCGCGCCATCTTTCATTGCAGACACGGCATCTTCAATGTTGGCGTACGCCGTCATTAGCAATACTGGTAAGTTAGGCCAATTCTGCTTGATGCTTTTGAGCAGAGCTAAGCCACCCATACCCGCCATTTGCACATCAGAAACGACGATATCAACCGTATTCGATTTCAGCTTCAACAGTGCATCTTCAGCACAGTCCGCTTCCAACCACTTATACCCTGCCAGAGCCAGAGTATCGACTAGGGCTTCACGAAGACCTTCATCGTCTTCTACGATCAGCACTTTGCTTTGCGCCATTATGATTCTCCAGAAATTGTTATTACCAAAAGCCGCCTATTGCGCTTCTGTTTGCACTCGCTCTAGCGGAATGCACATGGTGAAGCAGGCTCCATCACCCTGCTCTGAAATAAGCTCCAATCGACCGTCATGGGCACGGCAAACCATTTGAACAACTGCCAACCCTAATCCAGTTCCTTGAGAACGTGTGGTAAAAAATGGCTCCATGATTTTGGCTTGCAGTTCTTCGGGCACACCCGGTCCGCTGTCTTGCACAGAAATGCGTAACTCACCATTTACCGGGCGGAAAAAAATATCGACTTGCGATTCTTTACCAGACATTTGAATCGCATTCATGACCAGATTACTCAATGCGGATGCAATGGCGTTCGCATTGCCTAGTAGTTCAGTTTGTTCTTCTTCCACTTCTAGGCAGTAATCAATACTGTTGTTTTTTAGCGCGGTTTCGACCATCGGCTGATATTCCGCTACCAACTGGGCAATCGTAAATGGCTTAATGACTTTATTATCACCACCTTTAGCAAAAAGCAGCATATCATTAACCTGCTTTTCCAAATCGTGCAGTCGATCCATTAATTTGGTTTGGAAGCGATCTTTTGTCGCTGGAGGAAGATTTGGCGCTCCCAAATTGGATGCATATAACATAGCGCTCGACAGCGGCGTTCTTACTTGGTGAGCAAGCGACGCAACCATACGTCCTAACGACGATAAGCGCTGTAAATCACTGACACGAGCTTGAAGTAAACGGGTTTCGGTTAAATCGGTAATCAGGATCAATTGACCTGTTGTGGACGCCGAGATGGCGAGTCGAACTTTACGGCCATTACGTAATGAAACTTCATGGCCATCATCTTCACGTGGGTCAAACACCGCCTGAATAACGTTGAACCATTTTTCGTTAACCAGTGGAATCTCAAGAATTCGGTGCGCTTCTGGATTTGCTTCACGCACTACTCCGTACGTATCGAGCAAAATCACTCCAGCAGGCATCACATCGAGCACCTGTTTGTAGCGCTCAACCTGATTCTCTACGGAATCTAAATGGGATTGATTGGTGTTGTTATCCATTACTGCCTGTCGAAATATCGCCGCTAAAACTAAAATAGCTTGGTAAGCAATTAGCGTACCAAGCTATTTTTTTATATTTTTCAGGACGTTAAGCCATCGACAATAAGTTGACACTCAGAGGTAACGGTTTTGGATGCCAGAAAAACGATGTTAACTAGCACAAGTGATAATTCAGATATCGTCTTAAAACTTCACTTTACCTAGCGCTGTAAGTTGTACTTACGCATTTTTTCCACCAGCGTAGTACGTCGCATACCCAGCATGTCGGCCGCTCTTGCTACAACGCCACCCTGCGCTTCTAATGCTTGGCTGATCATATTAACTTCTAAATCAGCCAGCAGCTCTTTCAAATTAACCCCTTCCGGTGGCAGCGCTTGCGGGGCGTTCATGCTGTGATCAAGGTCGTCTTGATCTTCAAAGCTAAAATCTTCAGAGAAGATATCTTGGAATACATCACGCTCTTGCTCTTCCACCGAAACAAATGGATTGCTCTCTGGTTGGAACTCTGGGATGTCACTGTAGCGATATTTGGTTGGTAGATGGTTTACATCCACTAAGCTATTTGGATACAGAATAATCATTCGCTCAACAAGATTAGCCAACTCGCGTACGTTGCCCGGCCAGTTATGCTCCATCAGTGAGTTGATTGCACGAGGTGTAAAACAGATAGGTTGTCCGCCCTCCGCCTCTAAACGTGTCATCAGTTCTTGCAGCAGCAATGGTATATCTTGTTTGCGCTCTTTCAGCGCTGGCATCTCAATTGGAAACACGTTCAGACGATAGAACAAGTCTTCTCGGAACGTACCTTCTTCAATCATATTTTCTAGATTACGGTGTGTCGCCGCCACAACTCGAACATTTACCTTGATGGTACTATTGCCACCTACACGTTCAAAGCAGCGTTCTTGCAATACACGAAGCAACTTTACTTGCATCGACATTGGCATATCGCCAATCTCATCAAGAAAGATAGTGCCACCATCTGCGAGCTCAAATCGACCTTTACGGGCAGTTAACGCACCAGTAAACGCGCCTTTTTCGTGACCAAATAATTCGCTTTCTAGGAGCTCAGGCGGTATTGCACCACAGTTAATAGGTACAAATGCGCCATCGCGGTATGAAGAGTGATAGTGGATGTTACGCGCAACAACTTCTTTACCCGTACCGGACTCACCTAAGATCAACACGTTTGCTTCCGTGTTTGATACTTGCTCAATCAGGTGTCGAACTTCTTGAATACCTCTACTTTGACCAACTAAGCTGCGAAAAAGCGTGTTTTTGCGTGCACTAGCAACAACATTCACTCCTTTTCGCCCCAGAAAATCTTTGCAGTGGCGTAACGCTTCACTAAGCTGTGGGTAATTAAGCGGCAGCTCTAGTTCACCAACAAAATTTGGAAGATCATCAACAGGCAAAGGAAAACGGCCCATGACTAGAAGAGGGATGTGGTAAGCGCTGTTTAAATGAGAGATAACCGTACTCGCCGCTTGACCTGCTGGAATATTACCAACAATACAGCACGACCATACGCTAGACCAATCAACATCGCTGAGCTGATCAGAACTGACCGCTTCGCAATTTTCTCCAACAAATTCCAATATATTGCTTAAATTTAAACGACTTGATGCGTCATCATCAATTACAAGCAGCTTTGCCAAACCATGCATAAGTAAGAATGATTGCCTTTATTTTAGGTGCGTTGCGGCCAAACCTTGATTTGCGCAATTGGGTGCTAAAGAAGGCAGAACCACCACACTCAATTTACGATAGACAAAATAGGAAAATCAGCAACAAAAAAGCCATTAGGGCTACTAATGGCTTCTATTTTATTTGAATATAAAAATAAGGCAACCAAGCAATGGAGAGGTGTGAGCTTGATAGAAACTTTGCTACACAACTCGTTGCGCAATTGACAAATATATTCGTCTAGTATCTTAACGCATTGTTTTGACTATTAAATACCAACTTCAGCAGCGGTAAGATTATGAAACTCTGTTGGGATTTGGTCCCAAGCGGACTTGATCTCACGGATAATGTCGATAACGTCGTCGATCAGCTGAGGCTCATTTTGATGGTTAGCAGCAGAAATTTGCGTGATCATAAACTCATACAGTGAATCTAAGTTTGAAGCAATATCACCACCGTCATCCATAGATAGACAGCTGCGTAGCGCGATAATGATGTCTAACGCTTTACCCAAGCGCTCACCTTTTGCTGGAATATTGCCTGCTTGCATGGCTGCTTTACCTTGAATAAGGCGCTCAATCGCACCAGCCATAAGCATTTGAATGACTTTGTGCGGAGAAGCCGCGCTAAGCTGGCTGTCGACTGATACCTTTTTGTATGCTTGCAAAGAACCGCGCATAGTAATCCTCTTTTAAATAAATTTTTTGTACTGCTGAAGTGAACGCTGGCCATAACGAAACTTATGGAGCTCTTTTCCGACCTTTGACGTTTCCGATTGCATCAGCTCGACAATTCTTTTGGTACGAGTTAGCAACGCTTGCCACTCTGCATCCTGCTTAACCAAAGGATTTTGATGAATAATTGGTAACAGGTTTTGCAATAACCGTTCCCTGATATCGACCAAGCGAAGAATTTCTTCAGCATTAAAATCAATTTTTTCTAATTCTTGCGTAATCAGTTGATCTATATCACTAATTTCCATGAGTTCTTTTTGCATTTATTAACCCAACGCACTCATCAAAGCGCCTAACTGGCCTTGCATTTTACCGGTTGCATCTTGCATCGCGGTAAACTTCGCATGAGTACGCTTCTCTAGGCTTTCCATGCGGCGATCTAATGCCGCTTGATCGTCACTCAAACGGTAGTTTTGTTCTGTGAGACTTTTTTCTCGAGTACGAATACTGCCTGTAATACCTGTGATACCGTGAATCGCATCTTCTACTCGTTTAGCAAAACCTGTGTTGCCACCGAAGAACTTTTCTAACTCGTTGAAGTTATTGTTCAACTGGCGGTCTAGCATGTCATAGTTGATTTCTAGGGTGCCTTGACGTGTGGTCGTAATGCCAAATTCTGTTAAGGACTTTAGGTTTTCAGGTGCTTTATCGATTCGAGTAGAAAAGACCGATTTTAATCGTGAATCTGCACTACGTACGGTGCTGTCACCTGACAACGGCCCTTTTTGACCCGTTACCGGATCCACACTCGCCAACGCTTGGGAGGTTTGATAAAACGAGTTATACGCTGCCACAAAGTTTTCGATATCGTTGCGTACACTTTGACGGTCGTACTCGACACCAATTTCAGCAGGCGGTTTATTCGGTTCTGATTTGCCTTTTAGTGTTAAATCAACACCTTCGATCGCATCTTCAATCACATTGTTGTGGCTAGATAGCTTCGCCACTCCATCAAGCAGAACTTCTGAATCTTGCCCTGCTTGTACTTCTGTCATTCCAAGGTATTCTTCAAAAGCAGATTGTGCCTTTGCGATTTTCGCTTCTGCTTCATCAATTTTTTCCAGACGCTCACGTTCTTGAGGATCAAGTTTAGCGCGATGAATTTGCTTAGCTTGCGCTTCGGAAAGTTCACCACGTGCCACTTTTTCGTCTAACGCTTGCTTTTCACTCGCAATTTTTTGCTCGATTTCCGCTTTTTCTTGCTCAAGAAGCTGCTTAGCCTCTTTCGTCGTAACGTAAGAATCGGTTAGGGTGCCCGATGCGGCATTATTCCAGCCTGGTACATCTGGTGCCTTCTCTATTGCCTTTTCGTCGAGTTCGAGCTCTGGTTCTTCATAAGAGTCCAACAAAGTACCTGACGCAGTTTCTGTCCACCCTGGAATTCTGTCTTCAGGGCGTAAGCTCGCGCGTCGGTTGGCTTCATCAATGGCTTCTTGACCAGCTTTGGCTGCTTCTGCACCCGCCGCAGAGATTGGCGCCTGCGATGCATCATCTTGTACATCGTCTGCCGCTTTTTGCTCTTCTGGAGGTAGAGGATTGCCGTTTGCATCCAGCTCTTCTGCTGGTTGTTCCGGAAATTTAAGAGGACCTAAGACATCTTCCGCCGCTGAACGAGCTTCTTCAAGCGCGTTGACGCGGTCTTCAAGTGTTTGGTATTCGAAATATTTAAGAGGGTTGCCTTTTTCTGCCTCCACACTGACTCTGATTTGATGATCCTTACCAGAGAGGTTAGAAGCAAGGATAAGGCGTGGACCTTCGACGTCGTTAATAAGAGATGCACGAACGCCAGGGTTATCTTTAGCGCCATTGATGCCACGTACGACATCGATGAGCTTAGATCGGGAACGAACATCGATATTAAAACGCTCATCACCAAGCGAAATCTGCAGCTTACCAGGGCCAAATTTTGCGTCTTCTGGCAATACGTCAGAAGCGACTTTATGGCTCTGAGCAAGCTGCAACACATCGATAGCATATTTGCCAGCGATAGCATCTGTGGTTGCCGTGGCAGATACAATATTGTCATTGGTCGTTTCGACGGTGCGAACGGCAAATGCTTTCTCCTGACGAAAGTTCGCCATGAGATTTTTCATCGTATCCAATGATTCTCTGAGTCGTCCGTAAGCACTGATACTGGCATTAATTGTCGTGCGTTCGTTGTCGATGCGTTGCTGCTTTGGTACGCGTTCGGCATCCACAATTTTGCTGACCATGGAATTAATATCCATGCCGCCAGACATCCCCAAAGGGCCTAAACTCATCAAATCACCTCTAAAAACGACTTACACTTTTTCAGTCAACAACCCGCTGTTGGCTGTGTGCTCAGCTAGGCGACGCAATACCACTAGCATTTCTTCATCAGGAATTTGACGAATCACGTCACCGGTATTGGCTTCATAAATCGTCACCACATCTCGTCCGGATTCTTCATCCACTCGAAATGCGACTCCTTTGTTTATGGACGTGACAAATTCATTCATTTGCGCGACCAATTTTTCACGTTCTTCTTTGTTCAGTTCTTGACGGCTTTCAGCCATCTCGAGCGCAGCTTGAACAGAGAAGTCGTATTCGGTGTTTTTCGCTTTTTGCGGCGAAATCTCACCATTTGAATTTGCTGGGCTAGACGTGCCTATATCATTGCCATTTTTATTTGCAAACTTTGTGCCATTTGGCGTGCCGTAAGGCTGGATGTTCGATGCGTAGGAGGATATATCCATTACAATCTCCCTTCCACCTTATGGGCTAACGATAGAATCTATCGCTTTGGTGCCCCAGCACTAAGGTGTTGACCTCAGGCTGGGTTTACCACTTAGCCCAACAAGCTTAGCGCTGCAGATGGAGACTGCTTCGCTTGAGCCAGGATTGAAGTACTTGCTTGCTGAAGAATTTGCGACTTAGTCATCGCAGTGGTTTCCTTCGCGTAATCAGTATCTTTAATACGGCTTTTAGACGCGTTAACGTTCTCGTTAATGTTGTCTAGGTTGCTGATTGCGTGGTTGAAGCGGTTTTGGAAAGCACCGAGTGAAGCTCGTTGGCTGTCTACGGACTTAAGAGCACCGTCGATAACCGCTACTGCTTCTTGAGAGCCAGCTACTGTGGTTACGTCGATGTCTTTCACTGTTACGTCTTTCGGGCCACCAAAGCCGATCTCGTCTGCTAGGTTGCCAGAAAACTCAACATCACCTTCAACTTTTTGAGAAGAAGCAAATACTTGTAGTTTGCCATCTTCGCCAACAGAGGCTTTTACATCATCGTTTTGACCGTTGATGTATGTCGCTAGCTGCTCAATATCATCGCCTTGCTTAGCGCTGATTGATAGCTCTTTCTCTTCACCCTGCTTGTTGGTGTAGCTCATTTTGAACTCTGTTTTCTCACCAACAGTCCAAGATGCGTCTTTACCCTCTTCTGCTGCGTAGCTCTTACCACCCATTGCTGAAGTGTCTGAGCGTAGGTTACCCATAGAAAGCATCACGGCTTCACCTGAGTCCGCACCGATTTGGAAAGATTGAGTACCGTAAGTACCGTTTAGAAGCTTGTTACCACCGAAAGAGGTAGTTTCAGCAATACGGTTTAGCTCGTCGTTTAGCGCTGTTACTTCTTCTTGGATCGCTACACGTTCTGCTTTTGAGTTAGAGCCGTTCGCCGATTGAAGCGAAAGATCACGCATACGTTGTAGGATGTTGGTAGATTCATTCATTGCACCTTCAGCAACCTGTGCAATAGAAATACCGTCGTTTGCGTTTTTCACTGCCATATCTAGGCCACGGCTTTGTGCATTCAAACGGTTTGAAATCTGTAGACCTGCAGCATCGTCTTTCGCGCTATTGATTTTATAACCCGAAGACAAACGCTCCATAGATTTTTGTTGACCGTCAGCTGCCTGGTTTAGGTAACGCTGTGCAGTCATCGCAGAAACGTTAGTATTAACGTTAATCGCCATAATTGATCTCCTTAAGGCTTTAGTGAATGTACCGTCGTGTCTCTCACCTCACTTAGGTACATCTCATTTCTCTCAGTCCCTTTAACGGCGACCGATGAATATCCTTTAGAAGAAATTTTCAATTTTTTGCGATTATTTTCTTTGGCTTACTGAAATGTGATGAAGCTCTAATGTCGTGATTCGCAGAAATCCTGGGGCCCCAAAAGACAGAAAAAAACCCAGCCGAAGCTGGGTTTACTCGCTCATCTCTCACCACGAGCCAATAAGGTTCTCGTCTTAGGTTTGAAATTAACCTAGCAGACTTAGCGCTGAGTTTGGCGCTTGTTTCGCTTGCGCAAGGATTGAGCTTGACGCTTGCGATAGAATTTGTGACTTGGTCATTGCCGTCGTTTCTTTCGCGAAGTCAGTATCTTTGATACGGCTCTTCGACGCATTCACGTTCTCGTTAATGTTGTCCAAATTGCTGATTGCGTGGTTGAAACGGTTCTGGAATGCACCCAGCTCTGCGCGGTGGCTGTCTACGTATTTCAGTGCTGCATCGATGATAGCAACAGATTCTTGTGCGCCACCAACTGAGGTTACGTCGATAGTATCTACCGTTACTTTTTTACCTTCGCCCAAACCTAGCTCACCAGATAGGCCGCCTGAAAACTCGACTTCGCCTTCGACTTTGTTGTTGCCAGCAAAGATTTGCAGTTTACCGTCTTGGTCTACTGAGGCTTTCACTAGGTCAGTTTGACCGTTAATGTAAGTCGCAAGCTCTTCGATATCGTCACCCGCTTTTGCGCTGATGTTGATTTCTTGCTCTTGGCCGTA
>NZ_JAWOQS010000006.1:0-310728 GCF_033438945.1 Vibrio sp. Y176
TGGTGATTTCTCCAATTGATTTTCCGGTGTAGCGGTTTCCGACGTCTCGGAAAACCAAGTAGTTCTCTCAAAGTTACTTTTATTAACGGCGCATGCCCTGTTTTCTTTAGAGAAAATTTTGGATTTTTTTGAAAATAATTCGTTTGGAGGGGTAATCGTGACAAAGCGGATAAAAAAGCAAAAAACTTTCATTTTTCGCTAAAGCTTCTTTTCGAATTGTCGATACAGGCAGGTTTTACGTTAAATTCGGGCAAGGCCGTTCATCAGCCAAGTAAAGTTAATGCTAGGTTGGGCGCTTGTTTTGCTTGTGCAAGAATAGAAGTACTGACCTGCTGCAAAATCTGCTGCTTCACCATTTGCGTGGTTTCTTTCGCGTAGTCAGTGTCTTGGATACGACTGTTGGAAGCAGCTAAGTTTTCGTGGATGTTATCGAGATTATTGATCGCGTGATTAAAGCGGTTTTGATACGCGCCTAACTCCGCACGACTGCCATCTACCGTTTTCAAAGCATCATCTAAAATTCCGACCGCCATCTGAGCGCCACCGACCGTGCTAATATCAATACTATCTACCGTTCTATTTACGGTGACATACTTGCCAAGTTCTAACTCATCAGCCAGGCCACCACTGAAGGTTGGTCCAGGGTATTTTATGGCGTCCTTGTGGGACATGAGTAACTGCAGTTGCCCCTCCTCATTAACAGACGCTTTCACTTTATCGGTTTGCCCATTAATGTAAGTCGCGAGTTCTTCTATATCGTCGCCAGCTTTAGCTTCAATACGGATCTCCTGCTCTTCAAAATTGTTATCACGGTAGCTGATAACAATTTCATTATTTCCGTTTTGAACCGTCCAATCTGAACTGACTCTTTGATATGAGCTCATTGAAAAGCTACCTAAAGATTCCGGCTGCATGGTCCGCAGGCCAATTTGTACCGCTTCACCAGCCGTTGCTCCGATTTGAAAAGACGATGTACCGAATGTGCCATTCAGCAATTTACGTCCACCAAAAGATGTGGTTTCTGCAATACGACTTAACTCATCATTTAAAGCAGACACTTCTTCTTGCAGTGCAGTGCGCTCCGCTTTGCTGTTTGAACCATTGGCTGACTGTAGCGACAAATCACGCATACGTTGCATGATATTGGTCACCTCATTCATCGCGCCTTCCGCAGTTTGCATGATGGAAATGCCGTCATTCGCGTTGCGAACCGCAACATCTAAACCACGCATTTGCGATTGCAAGCGCTTGGAGATTTGCAGACCCGCAGCGTCATCCTTTGCGCTGTTAATACGCTTCCCTGAAGACAAACGCTCCATGGATTGGTTCAGCATGTCAGTTGCACTGGTCAAATGACGCTGTGCGACGAGTGCTGCCACATTGGTATTAACGGTGATCGCCACGAGACACAGACTCCAAATAAATTAAGGCTTTGGATACTTATCGACCAAGTAACAGAAAAGTTTAGTGTTTTTTGAAAAGAGATTGGAATAGAAATAGAAAACAAAAGCCCTCTAATTGGAGGGCTTAAGAAATAAAGTCTGAGAACTTACTTGATGGCTAGCTCTGCGAGCATTTCTTGCGAAGGAGCGAAAAAGTACGCACCTGTTACCGCTGTTGTGAAACGAAGCATTTGGTCTGTTTTACCATCTGTTACGCCGTACATACTTTCTAGCATCACTTTAATGTTATGAAGTGTATTGCAGTAAGAGATGAACAACAGACCGTGAGCTCCGGTCACCGTCCCGTATGGTAAGCTGTGGCGAACAATCTTCAAACCTTTACCTTCTTCTTTGATATCAACTCGACCAACGTGTGATGCAGCAGGAACGTCTTCTAGCTCGATAGAGTCTGGCTTGGTACGACCAATCACTTTTTCTTGCGCTTTGACATTCAATCGATTCCAAGCGGCAAGGTTATGTTCAAAGCGCTGAGCCATAACATAACTGCCTCCAGCAAATGGGCCCTCTTTTACTAGAGCCACATCAGCGCGAGCCTCCCCTTTCGGGTTTTCTGTGCCATCAATGAAGTCTGTCATATCACGAGCATCAAGGTAACGGTACCCATATGTTTCGTCCACAATGGTGACATCTTGTGCCGTCTCTTCTAGGAACTTACGCAACACGTAAAAATGCAAGTCGTGACGAGTCGAGTGACAGTGAATCAGTACATCTACGTCTGTTGCTGGAGCAACGATGTCACCTTCGCCAAGTTGAGTAAAATCAATAAGCTCTTCTGGCGCGTCTACATTAAGGTGTTCCCAAAACGATTTTGTGAATGCGATAGAAAGCGTCAGCGCTGCACCCGGCTGGGTAATGTTTAACTCTTCCACCAACTTTGGTAGTGCTTTCAGTTTTTCTAATACGTTTTCACGGTTTTGGTTCACTTTGAGTTGAGTGTACAGTGCAAATGGCCCGGCTTCTGGCACGATCGCCGTTTGAGCTTGTGACATTGAGGTTTCCTCTATTACTTTGCCCCAGAGTGGGAAGTTATTGTTTTTAATTCTTTGAATGCTGCTGTTCATCGTGCGCCAATTGTGGCACATGAAAACAGTCTTTTACCCATCTTCCATTTAGAAGATAGATCATAAACCAAGCTAATAAGGTAATGGTAAGGGCGTTTGCCCAATTAAACACTCCATGTTCTAGGTACACATGATACATGGTCTGAGCAAGTTGAATACCGCACAAGATCAAAGTGATCTCGCGACCATAGCGAGTAATTCTGTTTACCCATCCTCTGTCGGGACGACGAAGCCCCATTAACCACATAAGAAGCAAACTTGGAATGCCCATCGCCAAACCTAAATACAACGTACTTGAATCTGGGTAAACAATAGCGAGTAGCTTACTGCCACTATCACGACTTACACCAGCCATGGCAAACACCACCCATGAACGCACAAGAAACATCCATCCCACCCATAAAATGATCGGCGCCTTTAAAAATCCATGGGCGTCATATTGGTCAAACGAATAGCGCACAACATCTTCTTCTTTATGTGATAAAAACGTCACTTTAACCTATCGTTTCAGAGTTGCAAGCCAACAAAGATGAGAACTGAAGTTCATTTCAGCACCTTACACAGGTAAACTAAACAAAGATTTACAGCGACGTTGATGAGAAACATGAAAAAAAGAACTCCTGCCACCCCTGTGCCTTCTCAAGAAACTCAAGCCGAAGCGATGAGAATTGCCAAATCCACGCAGAAACCGGGGCAAACCAAAGAGCAAACCAAGCTTATCGCTCAAGGTATCGAAAAAGGCATCGCGCAATATAAGAAACAACAAAAAGAGCGCAACCGCCAAGCCGATAAAGCGAAGAAAAAACAGCAACGTGAAAAACAACGTCAGCATGAAGAGATTATCGAACAAGACAATATCACCGACGATGCGCCAAACCATTCATCAAGCAAACTGCCTTGGACACTACTTGTTCTGAGCTGGATTGGCTTTGCTGCTTACATAGTATTGGGGAAATAGCTAATGAAACGCCTGTTACTTGGACTTTTTGTCGTGCTTCTAACGGGTTGCACGATGCCTTCTCACCTTACTCATGCTCAAAGTCAAGATGTTCATATTCGCATTGACGCGCAATTCAACCCTGAGCGATGCGAATACAAAGGCGAAGTCACCGGAAGTGAAGGCCATTGGTATAACTACATTTTCATGACTAATGACGCGATGATGCAAGGCGCGATGAACGATTTAAAAAACAATGCAGCGGCTATCGATGCGGACACCGTTTTTATGGTTTCCCCACAAGATTTTATCACTTCATTTAGCGTGCTGGGTTCCGCCTACCGCTGCAATGGATGAGGCCTGAATATGAAAAAAGCCAGCAATTGCTGGCTTATGCACGAAATCCAAGACTGCTAGCGATATCTCTCTCCCGCTCTAGAACCCATTGGCTATCAAAAGGCCCCCAATCTGAAAGTTGATAATAGCCGTCATTATGACGTCGGCCATCTTGAACGAATATGAGTTCAATGCCGATCCCAGGTAACGCCTTGAGTACATCTTGAATAGTACGACGAGGCCACCCCGTTTTTTCGATCAACTTTGGCACATTCGGCCTTTCTAGGTTTTCCACCAACAAGGCCAAATATAGCCGCCTTGCAAAAACAGGACTCAATTCCATTGACACCTCCTAAAATTGTGCTGATTCATTATTTCGTTTTTGCTCAGCGAGGTGTTGCGTTTGATCAATAACTCGACTTTTCCATTTGATTTAGACGAATTTTTATTCGATTTATAGCGCATTCATCGTAAATAAGTTATGTGACATTAGTTATCTCAATCTATCTGAAAATATTTTCCACCGCATTTTGTCAGTTTGATTGCTTCTTGATAGGATGCTTTAACAGCCCAAATCACTTAAGTGCGTCTTAACCGCGCCAGTGAAAAATAGAACAAAGAAAAAGGAAACACTATGTCGATTACCATGTTTGGTATTCCCAACTGCGATACGATCAAAAAAGCCAAGAAATGGTTAGAAGCCGAGGATATTGCTTACGACTTCCATGACTACCGTAAGCAAGGCATTGATGCAGAAATGGTAAGTGAATTTTGTCGCGCTTTAGGTTGGGAACAGGTGCTCAATAAACGTGGCACAACCTACCGCCAATTAGCGCAAGAGCAGAGAGACACACTTAACGAGGAAAACGCCATCGCTCTTTTGGTAGAAAACCCTGCGATGATTAAACGCCCAATTTTAAAAGTGAATGATCAACTTCATATCGGTTTTAAAGCTGATCAATACGCTAGCATTTTCAACTCTTAAATAAAGGAATACTCAAGGATGACAGACAGTCCAGTATTGGCACTTGCTAAAGATCTGATCAGTAGACAGTCCGTAACGCCGGAAGACGCAGGTTGTCAGGATTTGATGATCGAGCGCTTAAAAGCACTCGGGTTTGAAATTGAAGTGATGGTATTTGAAGACACCACGAACTTCTGGGCTCGACGTGGTTCAGAAGCGCCGCTATTTGCGTTTGCTGGCCACACCGATGTGGTACCAGCTGGCAAATTGGAACACTGGAATACACATCCGTTTGAACCGACCATTATTGATGGTTACTTGCATGGCCGCGGCGCAGCTGACATGAAAGGGTCACTCGCTGCTATGGTCGTTGCTGTCGAACGCTTCATTGAAGAAAACCCAGACCACAAAGGCTCAATTGGCTTTTTGATTACGTCAGATGAAGAAGGGCCATTTATCAATGGTACCGTTCGCGTTGTAGAAACGTTGATGGAACGTGGTGAGAACATCGATATGTGTATTGTTGGTGAACCATCCAGCACCGACGTGGTTGGCGATGTAGTGAAAAATGGACGCCGTGGATCCATCACTGGTGATTTAACGGTAAAAGGAACACAAGGTCACGTGGCCTACCCTCACCTAGCCAGCAATCCAGTGCACGAGTCTCTACTCGCGATTCATGAACTCGCGACGACAGAATGGGACAAAGGGAATGATTACTTCCCACCGACCAGTTTCCAGATCCCGAATGTATCGGCTGGCACTGGTGCGTCTAATGTTATTCCTGGCGAGTTCCATGTTCAGTTCAACCTACGTTTTAGTACTGAGCTTAACAATGACGCAATTGTTCAGCGTGTTACCGAAACATTGGACAAGCATGAGCTGGACTACGACCTAAAATGGACATTCAACGGTGACCCATTCCTGACCGATACGGGCGCACTGCTAGACGCAGTTGTAGCTGCTGTGGCCGAAGTCAATGATACGAAGCCAGCGCTACTTACAACTGGCGGTACGTCTGATGGTCGTTTTATTGCTCGAATGGGAGGTCAAGTCGTAGAGTTAGGCCCTGTTAACGCTACGATTCATAAAGTGAACGAGTGTGTGAAAGTCGACGATCTTGAAAAGTTGACGGACATGTACGAAAACACGTTGAAACACCTATTGGCGAAGTAATCAGCGAGAACACAATGACACCAGAGCAACTCACCGGAATCACTGATTCCCATCTTCAATCCACTTTAGTGGATCAAAAAGCGTTCCTACTCCACCCTGAAGTGGCTGACGATCTGCTAAAGATGATTGAAGCGGCAACAGAAGCAGGTTTCAAAATGGAAATCGCCAGTGGTTTTCGTGACTTTAATCGCCAAAAAGCCATCTGGAACGGGAAGTTTTCTGGTGAGTTGCCAATTCTCGACATCAACTCCCGCCCTTTGAATAAAGCAGAGTTAAATGACGAAGAGAAATTGATGGCCATTTTGCGCTGGTCGGCATTGCCCGGAGGAAGTCGTCATCATTGGGGTTGTGATTTTGATGTCTATGCGCGCAATTTATTGCCTGCTGACACCAAACTCAAGTTGGAACCTTGGGAGTATCTTGAAGGCCACCAGCAGGCGTTCTACCAATGGTTAAAAGCCAACCTTGGTCGGTTCGGTTTCTTCTTCCCTTATCAGCATGATTTAGGTGGCGTTTCGATTGAGCCTTGGCACATTAGTCACCGCGCTGTCGGGCAGCAATGCCTCGAGCAGTTGACGCTTGATGTACTCAGAAGCCAGTTGATTAAACAAAATCAGACCGACAACATTGCAGGGATTGACGTCATACTGAATAATTTGGATAACGTCGTTGCCAAATTTATTCACAATATCACGCCGCCGGAGGCTCTATGATAGAAATACTAACCAATCCTTGGGTCATTATTATTGTAGTGTTGAGCGTGGTCATTGGTAATATTGCCGCACTCAAATATACCGCAAAAATGAAGTTTGGTCAGATGGATAAAAGCCGTAAGAACGATTTAGATAAGCTGAACACATTGGATAAACAGCGCTACGCTGAAGAAGATAAAAACAAAAACGAGCCTCGTTAGTTCCTCACCAGCTTCATCTCGACACATTTAATCTAAACATCAAAAAAGGGACCACTAGGTCCCTTTTCTATCATTAAGTAAACACGCCGCGTTAAGCTCGCTTTGTTTACTGCTTCACTGTTGCAGCCAATACAGGCGCTAGTGATTTCAAAAACTCTTCTTCTACTGGCTTGCCAGAGGAGTCGGTGATATTGATAGACGTACGGTTGCCTAAATCACCAAGTAAGAATGTGTACTTACCAGCGGCTAACTCCACTGGTTTAACGCCGATATCGTTCCAGAATTCATCATCCGGAGACGCATATTTCGCAGTGATTGTGCCCTGAGACTGGCTACGCTCTTCAATCTTAAAGCCCATCTTAGGTAGAATATTAGGCAGACGTTGCCAAAGCATGTTGTATTGCGCACGCGCGATAATCACAGGAAGTCCGCTGCGGTCTTTACCCATTGTGATTGGGATCTGTTTAACCAACTCTTGCGCTTTACGCTGTGCTTCTTCACGCACTTCTTGGTCGTAGCGAGCGGTGACCAAGTTCGTCATGAATACATTGTAGCGCTCACGGTTGGTCGCCGTTACTTCTTTCACTTGATTGCCTTCACGCCAGTCAATAAGGCTCACCTTAAAGCCGTGTCGACCATTTGCTTCAGCGCGTACGATTTCATATCGGCTGCCAATTTCTAGCTCTTCATCTGGCGAATCCCAAGTCACCCATCCTGTCTCGATGCGAGAGTCTGTTTGGCTTTCAACTGGAATCTCGTTAGCCGCGACCATGTTTTGCACCGTTTGCCAAACTTTATCTAGTTCATCTTTACGAAGTAGCCAAAGTGTCACTTCACCATCACTACTGCGGTCCAAACGTGCACCGGGAATAAGCTCTAGGACTTGTTGAGGTGGACGAATGTCGACATCTTTACCTACACCACCAGCGTAGTTACCCTGAGGGATCTCGTAGTTAGGGTAAAACTGAGGCTGTGCACCCTGTGGGACATTCCACTCACCCAAATTTGGGGAGTTCAAATACTCGAAGTCATCTTTTGCTTGACGACGTTGATTGGCACCACCTGAACAGGCAGTCAATACGAATACAGCTAATGAACTTAACACTAACTGGCTTGAAAGCTTCATCTATACTCCTAAAACACCGAGGGCGCCTTGGCCCCCAGTATGAACTTCAATCCTAGTAACTCAATCTTAATAGCTCAATCTTAATAAATATGGGCGTCTGTTAGCGCCTGCTCGACGATCGGCTGCGATTTTTCAGAAAGCGTAGTTAAAGGAAGACGCAAACCACCTTCTTCAATCAAACCAAGCTTTTGCGCTGCCCATTTTACTGGGATAGGGCTTGCTTCGATGAAAAGGTTTTTGTGTAGAGTCATCAAGCGTTGGTTAATCGCTTCTGCTTCTTCGTACTTACCTTCACTTGCCAAATGGAACATGTCTGCCATGTCTTTAGCCGCAATATTGTTCGTTACCGAGATAACACCATTGCCGCCAAGTTTCACAAAATCCAGCCCTGTCGCATCATCGCCACTTAGTAAGATAAAATCTTCGCCACAAAGTTCACGATGAATTGCAATTCGTTCCAAATCGCCCGTTGCATCTTTTAGAGCCACGATATTATCAAGCTTTGACAAGCGTGCCACTGTTTCTGGCTGCATATCAACAGCAGTACGGCCTGGTACGTTGTACAAAATTAGAGGCACATCACTCGCTTCGGCAATTGCCTTGTAATGTAGAAACAAACCCTCTTGAGTTGGTTTGTTGTAATACGGTGTCACGCTCAGGAAGCCAGCAATACCAGAATCAGCCAGTAATTTGCTAAATGTTACTGCCTCATGGGTTGCATTTGCACCCGTGCCAGCAATCACAGGGATGCGACCGTCGGCAAACTCAACAGTTTTATTAACGACCTTCACATGCTCTTCAATGGTCAGTGTCGCTGACTCACCTGTTGTGCCTACTGCCACAATACCGTCTGTACCCGCTTCAACGTGGTACTCTACTAGCTTTTGCAGACCGTCAAAGTCTACTTCGCCATCTGCTTTGAATGGCGTAATCAGCGCTACGATACTTCCTGAAAACATGTTTATCTCCCTCATTTAACTCTTTCTGCATGGTACTGTAATGCGATTGAAAAACACAAGAGCGTAAACTCGCTTACAAAGTACAAATGAATGAATAATTATCAGTTGTTAGAGGTCTAGCAACTTAATTGCTCTATTTGGTTTGATTAACGGCAATATTGATAATCGTGTTGGGCTTTCGAGTGACTTTAGAATCTATCAGTGATTTGGAAAATACTGAAGAGCACAAGCAAGGAAAATATACTCTTTGGTCTTGTTAGCCAAGTCAGATCTAAGTGAATAAAACGGCCAGACAATAGGCAAGCACATCATGCAAACGTTTTGTTTATCCTATAGCCTGCATTTACTGTTTATTTCCCACCACTCCCCTCAAGCTCCGACTGCTTTTTTATGGACTAAAAAAGAACTGGCTCGATATTTCTTCGCAATATCTGTGCTAACATCTCTCTATTGAAGAAAGGACAAGAAGCTCATTTATGAAGCAACATCTGGTACTTACAGCAGTTGGAACGGACCGTCCAGGCATTTGTAACCAAGTCGTACAGCTCGTTACTCAAGCTGGTTGTAACATAGTCGATAGCCGTATCGCTATCTTTGGCAGCGAATTTACGCTGATCATGCTCCTGACTGGGAACGCCAGCAGCGTGACTCGAGTTGAAACACAATTGCCCCTGCTTGGCCAAGAACATGACCTTATTACGATCATGAAACGCACAGCGGCGCACGAACTGCTCGATAACAGCTACACCATGGAAGTGTTTATTGAGTCTGAAGACCGCCCTGGGTTAACTGAAAAATTTACTAAGTTCTTCGCTGATCAGCAGATTGGTTTAGACTCTCTTAGCGCGCAAACCATCAGCAAGTCGAAAATTCAACTCGATTCTGACCAGTTTCACATTGCGATTACTGCATCTGTAAGCGCGGATTTTAATTTGATGCAGTTACAAGAAGACTTCGATGAACTTTGTAAGTCGCTCAACGTACAAGGTTCTCTGAATTTCATTAAAAACACACTATAAAGTAAAGGAAATCAAAATGAATACGCTGACAGCAGGCTCGCCAGCGCCAGCCTTCTCTTTGCTCGACCAAGACGGAAATACCGTTTCTCTTGAAGACTTTAAAGGCAAGAAAGTACTTTTCTACTTTTACCCTAAGGCGATGACGCCGGGTTGTACTACACAAGCAAAAGGCCTTCGTGACATCAAAGCTGAACTCGATGCACATAACGTGGTGGTACTCGGCGTAAGCATCGACCCTGTAAAGCGTCTAGGCAAGTTCATCGAGCGCGATGATTTAAACTTCACTCTGCTTTCTGATGAAGACCATGCCGTTGCTGACCAGTTCGGCGTTTGGGGCGAAAAGAAATTCATGGGCAAAGTATACGACGGTCTTCACCGCATTAGCTTTCTGATCAATGAAGAAGGCGTGATCGAACATGTGTTCAACAAGTTCAAAACCAAAGATCACCACGAAGTCGTATTAAACTACTTAAACGAAAACGCTTAAACGCTATTGTTTTTCTACAAACAAAAAGCCCAGCAAACTGCTGGGCTTTCTTTTAACCATCGTACCTTTGGTAACAACTACTCTTGTTCGACAGGTTCGTTTTCTTCCGTGCTTGGTAATGCATGCCATACGGCTTTGACTAATGTCGCTAAAGGAATGGCGAAGAACACCCCCCAAAAACCCCACAGCCCACCAAAGACTAATACAGCCACAATGATAGCAACTGGGTGTAAGTTTACTGCCTCGGAAAACAGAACAGGAACCAAGACATTACCATCAAGCGCCTGGATAATACCGTAAGCAAGCAACAACCAATAAAACGGAGGCGTTAAACCCCATTGGAACAAACCAACGATGGCAACAGGTACAGTAACAGCCGCCGCACCGATATAAGGAATCAAAACCGACAGACCAACGGCTACGGCAAGCAACGCCGAGTAACGAAGATCTAAAAGGGCAAAAGTCACGTAGCTCACACCGCCCACGATTAAAATCTCTAACACTTTACCGCGAATGTAATTTGATATCTGCTCGTTCATTTCATGCCAAACTTTATTCGCCAATTTACGGTTTTTCGGCAGAATACCGCTTGCGATTCGCAGCATTTCTTCTTTGTCTTTAAGCAAAAAGAAGATCAGAAGTGGCACTAAGATCAAATATACCGCTAGCGTTGCAATGCTAACTAATGAAGCAAGCGACCCTTTGACGACACTTTCACCCAGCCCCAATGCTTGGTTTTTGGCGTTCGTCACCACGGTTTCTACTATTTCTAAATTGGCTAGTTCAGGGTGGCGCTCTGGCAATGTGACAATAAACTTTTGTAGCCCGTTGTACATGTTCGGAATATCGTTAATTAGATTACCGACCTGAGTCCAAATCGTCGGAACCAAGCCAAACAACGCAATTAACATTAACCCGACAAAGACCAAGATCACGATAATAACCGACAAAGTGCGCGGCACGCCCATACGACACATTTTGACAACTGGCCATTCAAGTAGATAAGCCAAAACGATCGCGACAAGTAATGGCGCAATCAAGTGTCCAAAGAAGTAAATGGTGATAAAGCCAAACAGCAAGATCGCGACGAGACTTACTGCGTGAGGGTCAGAGAAACGTCGTTTATACCAACGACTAACCATTTCAAACATCTTATGCGGATTCCTTATTGAAGACAGTCAATGTGTAGTGCTCTGATGTAGATTGGCAATCAACCGAGTACCCTTGGGCACTAAGATAGTTCACAATGTCTCGTTTAGAGCTGTTGTCCACCACTTGAATGACAAGTTGATGATACTGCTTTGCTTCTCCTTGAAAGACCTCAGCAGCATGACGCTTTGCAAGTAACAGTGCCATAGGACAACGTTGCTCACGCAAATCAAGTAACATGGATTCCATTGTATTGCTCTGCACTTATGATAGGGTTGTATTGTAACGGCTTTTTGAGCTGGTGCTAGCACTTCTGACATGATTTAACCACATGCTGAAATAGCTCGGATGTAAAATAATTTACGAAACCAATTCATTTATTTCCGGTCTTACTGTTAGCTTATATCCTCACGGATAACCAAAACGTATGTGGCGCTGTTAATAGGCTCTCGACCTGTAACCACATGCTTATGTATTTTGGAGAACCTTTTAAACGTATGTTAAAACGCACTCGCTCGCTAGTTTGCTTATGTCTTGCTGCTGCCATCAGTTCGCCGACAACTTATGCCAATAGCATTGACTTGCCAGACATTGGCACAGCTGCTGGTGGCACGCTTTCAATAGACCAAGAGTTGATTTATGGCGACGCCTATATGCGTATGCTCAGAGCCAGTAAACCTATCGTTAATGACCCTGTCATCAATGAATATATTGACTCTCTTGGGCACAAATTAGTGGCCAATGCGAATGATGTAAAAACGCCGTTCCACTTCTTTATGATTCGCGACCGTAATATCAACGCGTTCGCGTTTTTTGGTGGCTATGTAGCGCTGCATTCTGGGTTGTTTCTTCATGCTCGTTCAGAAAGTGAGCTGGCCTCTGTTGTCGCTCACGAGATAGCGCACGTCACACAACGTCATCTTGCTCGGAGTATGGAAGAACAAGCACGCCGCTCTCCGGCCACATTAGCCGCACTTGCGGGGGCACTACTGCTTTCAATTGCCTCACCCGAAGCGGGGATGGCTGCAATTACAGCAGCAACCGCGGGCAACATGCAAAGTCAAATCAACTACACTCGTGCAAACGAAAAAGAAGCGGATCGCTTTGGTATTTCGACACTAGCAAAAGCCGGTTTTGATGTTCAAGCAATGCCAAGGTTTTTTGGCCGTCTTGCTGATGAGTATCGTTATGCGAGTAAACCGCCACCAATGCTCCTGACTCACCCTCTGCCTGAAGATCGAATTACCGATAGCCGTGCGCGAGCAAGAACCTATCCTCCAATGCGTGTTGTGCCTTCAATAGACTATCATCTAGCTCGCGCGCGCATTGTGGCTCGTTACGCTGGCATTGATGGACAAGCCGCCCTGAGCTGGTTTGAGAGAACCCAAAAGAAAGCCTCTGCGGACATTACACCTGCTTTTGATTATGGTCGAGCACTCGTGCATTTAGACAATAAACGCTTATCTCAAGCGGAACCAATTTTGAAAAAGTTACTGGAACAAGACCCAAGTAACCCGTTTTACTTGGACGCTATGACGGATTTATACATCGAGAAGAAGCAGCCAGAAAAAGCAACCGAGATGCTCCGCAAAGCGTTATCTCGTAACCCTCAAAATAAAGTATTGACCATTAACTACGCCAATGCGCTACTTGAGGACAATAAAAACGATCAAGCCACGCGAGTTCTTCAAAGATACACTCATGACTATCCTGAAGATACAAATGGCTGGCACCTAATATCGAAGAGCTACCACGCGCTGGGGCGTAGCGATGAAGAGTTGGCTGCTCGAGCAGAAATTTTGGCATTGCGAGCAAATTGGAATAAAGCGATTCAATATTATAGTGAAGCAAGTAAAATGGCCAAGTTGGGCAGCTTAGAGCAAGCACGATACGATGCCCGTATCGACCAACTCATGATCCAAAGAGATCGATTCATGGCATTACAATAACGAAATGGAGAAAACCATGTCAGTCGTGATTTATCACAACCCTCGTTGCTCAAAGAGCCGTCAAACACTTGAACTACTTGAGCAAAATGGTGTTACACCGGAAGTCGTCAAATACCTAGACACACCACTTAAAGTGGATGAACTAAAAGCGCTGTACGCCCAGCTTGGCTTTTCATCTGTACGTGAAATGATGCGCACTAAAGAAAGTGAATATAAAGAGCTTGGCTTAGGCGAAGACTCCCTCAGCGATGAGCAATTATTCGAAGCAATGGCGAAAAATCCAAAGTTGTTTGAACGTCCGGTAGTCGTTGCTAACGGCAAAGCAAAAATTGGTCGCCCACCAGAGCAAGTGTTGGATATTTTATAAATGGATTGCCAGATCCTTATTTTGTATTTCAGCCGTCATGGCTCGACAAAACAACTGGCAAGACAAATAGCAAGAGGAGTCGAATCGACTCCTCAATGCCAAGCAATTTTGCGTACAGTTGAAGAATTGTCACCTCACTCACACTCCCCTTCTGATCCAATTGTTACTCTAGAGGAACTGAAAACGTGCGACGGTCTAGCGTTTGGCAGTCCCGTCTGGTTTGGCAACATGGCTGCGCCTTTAAAGCACTTCTGGGATCAGACTACATCTTTATGGGTCAGTGGTGACTTAATCGATAAGCCTGCTTGTGTCTTTACCTCTTCGTCCTCGATGCATGGTGGTCAAGAAACAACGTTACAAAGCATGATGACCCCTTTATTGCATCACGGGATGATGGTTTTGGGCATTCCTTATTCCGAGCCAGAGTTACACACTACGCAGTCCGGAGGCACTCCGTATGGCGCCAGCAGTGTAGGCCATGAGGCAACCCTAAGCAGTGAAGAGATTCGCCTGGCACAACAATTAGGCAAAAGGCTGGCAACTGCAGCGTTAAAACTAAAAGTCTGTTAGTAAAATCAAGGATAGTTAATCGATGTCTGACTCTTTAGACCAAACACCACTCGGTACACAGGCTAAAACCTATCGTTACCTGGCTTTATTTGGCAACTTAGCCTTATTAGCCTGGGTCGCTATTTGGCAGCTTGCGTTATCCCCTCACCCTCACCTCAGCAGCACAACACTTGCTATTGCTTGGTGTATTCCGCTACTACTTCCGTTGCCTGGTATTTTAGCTGGTAAGCCTTACACTCATGCTTGGGCTAACTTTGTTCTTATGCTGTATTTCTTGCATGCGCTGACCATCCTTTATGTGGATGGGGGTGAACGCTGGCTTGCGGCAGTGGAACTGATACTGACTTCACTCGGTTTCGCTGGCAATATTTTGTTTGCTAGAGCGAGAGGCAAAGAGCTAGGTCTTAAGTTGAAACGCCTCTCTCAAGTAGAAAAAGAAGAAAAAGCGAAATTCAATAAATAACGCCAATTGCAGTCAATCACTGATCATTGGTTCGAATACGAATTTAGAAAACAAAAAGAGTCGCTATTGCGACTCTTTTTTATGCTTACCACATTGGTCTTTTATCCTTGCGTTTCACGCCTGGAACGCTAACAAGGTGATTACGATGCCGAGCGCCACTCGTAGATCAAGTCATACTGTTCTCGGACAGGCTCCACAATCATCGGCTGAGTTGGCTGTGTTTCGTCACTTGCTTCTGCCACAACATTTACTGGTACTTCAGGCTGCGCTTCTTTTGGCGTCGCGGCGTCTTTTGCTTCATTACTCTGAACCAATGGCTCTTCTTCTTGAGTTGAAGCTGGGGCATCAACTTCACCTAAAGGATCTTCAAAAACCATTAATTGAGAAATAGAAGAAGCTTCTTTCTCAAAAGCTTGTTGTGATGCCAAAAGGTGGATGTTGAGCGTTAACTCGTCCCCTTGAACACGCTTAATCTCTGTACCCGCAACCGAATTAAGTTGTTTTAACGCATTCTCTAAACGGAAGAAGTCCGTGGCAGAGGTTACATTAAGGACTTTCATTGCTAGCGCTTTTGAAGACTTTCCTGAAACCACAACTGCACTCTTACTTGCATAGTAGTCTGCGATGCCATCCACCATTTCTGCAATAGCATTAGCACCTGATGCAGACCCGCTACGCGGAGAACGTTGCGCTTCTACAATTCTCGTTGGCGACTGGTCGTAGAGTGTCCAACGAATTTGTTCACCTTGAGCGCGTACAACCAAAACGGCGTCAGCTGGGTAGCGCTGGCTGGCTTGACCAATTGGCTCAATAAAGCCGCCCCAAAGATCAGAGACATTAACACCGGTTACATCATCAAAATCCCCAACCGGGATAGTGATTGGTAGGCCTCTTAATTTCGCTGCGCTACGAAGTGCTGCAACATTTGAAGATTCAGAATGTTCCCACGCAATGTTACGATCGTAACCCTGTTCTTCAACCATCCAAACTAAAATATTGGCACGATTTGGCGACCAAGATGGCAATTGTGCTTGTGTTAAAAGAGAGCTGATTTGGTCGTTGTTAAACAACATTTTTAAGCTCGCTTTTCCATCAACCTGCCCATAGCTTAGTTGAGAAATGTAACGCGCACTTGAGCTAAGTGCCTTTTTAATCACTGGATTGCTTAAAGAGGATTGAGAACCGGTCGCTCGAACAATCACATCCTGCATACCTTGTTGACGAGCCAAAGACTCACCGTCGTTCTGCTCACTGTCGATAACCACTTCGGCACGATAGATATCCACCTGAGTTAATGCATATACTGGTAGGGACAACCAACCTATCAGTAAGAGAGCTAAATAGCGCATAGTTTTTATAATCCTCTGAACAAGAACCCGAATAATAAGCAACTATCAAATCTTGAGCAAGGTAAGTACTGAGTAAATTGTCTGTATTATGACCAGCTTTGTTAACTCGGGCCTCAACCAGCACTTCAGTGCTATTTTTTATAATAAACTCATTGCTTATTAAGCTATCTCAACAAGTTAGGCTGTCCATTTTTCATCTTCACGCAAGACACGTAAAAGAGGACAATTTGCAAGCAAGCAACTCTCAAAAGTGCTATTTATGGGAAAAATTCAATCGAAAGTTTGATCTATGCAACATTGCAAACGATTGCAGGATGATAGTATTCGCCGGATTTGTCTGCGTATCTTGAAAATAGGGAATTATTATGAAAAACGCGTTACAAGGCGCTCAAATGCTCTTTGTCGCTTTTGGTGCTTTGGTGCTTGTGCCGCTCCTAACTGGCCTTGATCCAAACGTAGCCCTCTTTGGTGCCGGTGTCGGTACCCTCCTCTTCCAATTAATGACTAAACGTTCTGTTCCCATCTTCCTTGCCTCTTCTTTTGCGTTTATTGCTCCTATTATGTTCGGTATCCAAACTTGGGGTATCGGTGCAACGATGGGCGGCTTGATGGCAGCTGGCTTAGTTTATGTGGCTCTAGGGGCGATGATCAAAGTGCGCGGTGTTGGATTTATCCATAAAATTCTCCCGCCTGTTGTCGTTGGCCCTGTGATCATGGTTATCGGCCTTGGCCTTGCCCCAACAGCAGTGAACATGGCAGTAGGTAAAACTGGTGATGGAGCAGCACAGCTAGTTAATGGTGATGCTGCGATCATTATCTCGGCGGTCTCACTGCTCACAACCATTGTACTTAGCGTTTTTGCAAAAGGCTTTTTGAAGCTCGTTCCTATTGTTGGTGGTATTCTTGCTGGTTACTCTGTTTCTCTATTCTACGGTGTGGTTGATTTCACTCCCGTAGAACAAGCGGCTTGGCTAGCCATGCCAAACTTCACCGCGCCAGAGTTCAATATCAACGCAATTTTGTTCATGATTCCTGTCGCTATCGCACCTGCGGTTGAGCACGTAGGTGACATGCTTGCTATCTCAAACGTTACAGGTAAAAACTACCTGAAAAAACCAGGCCTTCACCGCACAATCGCAGGTGACGGGGTGGCAACTATCGCGGCTTCGATGGTGGGTGCTCCACCAAACACCACTTACAGTGAAGTAACAGGAGCGGTAATGCTAACCAAAGCATTTAACCCTGTGATCATGACTTGGGCAGCAATCACCGCAATCGTACTTGCATTGGTAGGTAAGCTAGGTGCGGTTCTTCAAACGATTCCAGTTCCTGTCATGGGCGGCATCATGATTCTGCTGTTCGGCTCTATCGCAACGGTAGGCCTCAACACACTGATCAAGAATAACGTTGATTTACATAAGTCTCGTAATCTAGTGATTGTTGCCGTAACCCTTGTGTTTGGCATTGGTGGTATGGCTTTCGGTATTGGTGAGTTCAGTCTACAAGGTGTGAGCCTATGCGGTATCGTGGCAATTATTCTTAACCTTGTGCTACCAAACGATTTAGGTGAAAACCACGTTGTGGATAACGCACAAATGGAAGAAGAAAGCGCGAAATAGTTCGTTTGCGCCGCTTTATTAGGTGGCGTGTCTTACTCTTCTCCTCTTGTAGATACAAAAAAGCTTGGTTTTCACCAAGCCTTTTTCTGTTCAGTCATAGTAATACATCAAAGAATTACTTAGTACCGAAGATCTTATCACCTGCATCGCCTAGACCCGGAACGATGTAGCCTTTGTCATTAAGCTTCTCATCGATTGCCGCAGTGTATAGCTCAACATCTGGGTGTGCTTTTTCTAGCGCTTCAATACCTTCTGGTGCAGCAACAAGTACCAGCACTTTGATTTGGTTACAACCTTTCTCTTTTAGGAGATCGATAGTAGCAATCATAGAACCACCTGTTGCAAGCATTGGGTCAACAACAAGCGCAATACGCTCCTCGATGTTTGAAGCAAGCTTGTTGAAGTAAGGAACTGGCTCAAGCGTTTCTTCATCACGGTAAATACCCACAACACTGATACGTGCGCTTGGCATGTGCTCAAGAACTCCATCCATCATGCCTAGACCTGCACGTAGGATTGGCACTACGGTTACTTTTTTACCTTTAATCTGGTCTACTTCTACCGGACCGTTCCAACCATCAATGGTCACTTTTTCTGTTTCAAAGTCTGACGTTGCTTCGTAAGTAAGTAGGCTACCGACCTCAGTCGCTAACTCACGAAAACGTTTTGTGCTGATGTCACCTTCTCTCATTAGACCAATTTTATGTTTTACTAGAGGGTGCTTTACTTCAACAACTTTCATGTCCATCTCCGGCTATAGTTGGCAATATTTAAACAAACCTTCAGATTATACATGATTTTCACAGGGATATCAGGATAAATCACTAAAGAAAAAAACAGACGCAAACGTTTGCTATCTATGTTTAAGCACTGTTAGAATAGCGCCGTTTTCATATCCAACTTAATACCGAGGACTTCCCTGTGAGTGGTAACAACTCTTCTCTTAGCTATAAAGACGCTGGTGTAGATATTGATGCAGGCAACGCGCTTGTGGATCGTATTAAGGGTGCGGTAAAACGTACTCGTCGCCCTGAAGTTATGGGTGGTATCGGTGGTTTTGGCGCGCTATGCGAATTGCCAACTAAATACAAACAACCTGTACTGGTTTCTGGTACTGATGGCGTTGGCACCAAACTTCGCCTAGCACTGGATATGAATAAGCACGACACGATCGGCATCGACCTAGTGGCAATGTGTGTAAATGATCTTATCGTGCAAGGGGCAGAGCCACTGTTTTTCCTAGATTACTATGCAACAGGCAAACTAGACGTTGATACCGCAGCGGATGTTGTTTCAGGTATCGCAGAAGGGTGTGTTCAAGCAGGTTGTGCCCTAATTGGTGGCGAAACTGCGGAGATGCCGGGCATGTATGAAGGCGAAGACTACGACGTAGCTGGTTTCTGTGTTGGCGTAGTAGAAAAAGAAGACGTGATTGACGGCACGAAAGTCGCTGCTGGTGATGCACTTATCGCTGTTGGCTCAAGCGGCCCACACTCAAACGGTTACTCCCTTATCCGTAAGATCCTAGAAGTATCTGGTGCAGATAAGAGCGAAGAGCTAGCAGGCCGCACTATTGGTGAGCACCTACTAGAACCAACAAAAATTTACATCAAGTCAGCACTTAAGATGATTGAGAAACACGACATCCATGCGATTTCTCATATCACTGGTGGTGGTTTCTGGGAAAACATCCCACGCGTACTGCCTAAAGGCACGAAAGCAGTTATCGATGGTAACAGTTGGGAATGGCCAGTTATCTTCAAGTGGCTACAAGAGAAAGGCAACGTCGACACACACGAAATGTACCGCACATTCAACTGTGGTGTAGGTCTAATCGTCGCACTACCGAAAGACCAGGCAGATGCAGCAGTTGCTCTTCTTAAAGAAGAAGGCGAAAACGCGTGGGTGATTGGTCAAATCGCACAAGCAGACGCGAACGAAGAGCAAGTTGAAATCCAATAATTTGCAAATCGAGCTCAAAAGATAAGAAGAATGAGGACACTAGATGACTAGGTCCTCATTTTGCTATCTAGAACACTAAAAACCATTCTATTAGTAGGTAGTTTAGAAGCTACATAACTCCAACCTACAATACCAAGGCGCTCTCGACATCATGAAAAACCATACCCTAAAAAACATTGTGGTCCTCATCTCGGGTAACGGAAGTAACCTGCAAGCTATCTTGGAAGCTTGCGAAGACAGCATGCCAAACGCACGAGTGGCAGCCGTGTTCTCTAACAAAGCAGATGCTTTTGGTTTAGAACGTGCAAAAAAGTTTGATGTGGACGGTCACTTTGTCGACCCTAAAGCATTCAGCTCGCGTGAAAGCTTTGATGCAGAGCTAATGAGTCAAATAGATGAATACCAACCAGACGTGATTATTCTTGCTGGTTACATGCGCATTCTGAGCAGCGCATTTGTTTCTCATTACATGGGTAAGATGATCAATATCCACCCTTCTCTTCTACCAAAATATCCTGGGCTACACACACACCAGAGAGCAATTGATGCTGGCGATAAAGAACATGGTACGAGTGTGCACTTTGTAACGGAAGAGCTTGATGGTGGTCCTGTCATACTGCAAGCAAAAGTTCCTGTGTTCGAAGACGATGATGCTAGTGTACTTGCGGCACGTGTTCAGGCGCAGGAGCACCGAATCTACCCTATGGTGGCTAAGTGGCTGGTAGACGAGCGGTTGATCATGAAGGATGGTAAAGCCTATTTAGATGGCGCAGAGCTTGGCGTACATGGGTACGCCTCAGATGAGTAGCCCTGAATAATAAACTCCAGGCACAAAAGAGCAGCCTGAGGGCTGCTCTTGGTTGTTTTAATACTTATAAACTTGATTCAAGAAAACCATGGTGAGACTAGAAACCTAAAACCCAACATTCTAAAAAATCCCATAACCACTTGAGTAACATAACACTCGGAAAGTAGATTCTGAATCTGGTTCGTTCTTCACCGTTCAGACTTACGAGGTGTTTTATGAGAAATTTCTATCAGTTACGTCTTTACAGCAAGCCTTAGCGAGACTAGGACTCTACTACCAGCACTCTAGAAAGTAAGAATGCTCATCCGTATCCGCCCTCGGTTTAAAACGCATAAAAATAAAGCTCGCGATTAAGCGAGCTTTATTTTTATATTCAGAGTAAGAGACCATCACTCTAACGGTTCGGTTGGCGCTTGATTGCCCGGCTTAGCCGCCGCAAACGGCACATTTACCAGTTCAGAGGCATTATTTTTGACTAGTTCACCTAGGTGAAACAAGCCGTATTCGCCAGGTTTCATACGCTGCCAAGCTTCGTTGCCCGTCAAAGGTTGAGTTGCGATCACAGAAACGATGTCATGTGGCGTGGTTTCTTCTTGGAAGTTAATTTCCACATCTTCATCAAGCAAAGCAGCTTTTCCAAACGGTGCGCGTCTTGTGATCCAATACAAATGATTGGTGCAATACGTCATTACATACTCACCATCACTCAGAAGCATGTTAAATACACCCTTCTCTCTTAGCTCATCACAACATTTAGCAACATATAAGAATACCGACTCCATATCCTTTGGTGGCTCAGGATATCGATCTTCCATTTGCTTCAATAACCAGCAAAATGCCAGTTCACTATCTGTTTCACCGACAGGTCGATGTCGACCTGTATGCAAGTCTTGATAGCCAGAGAGCTGACCGTTATGCGCAAACGTCCAATACCTACCCCACAGCTCACGTGTAAAGGGATGAGTATTTTCTAAATTAACACCACCACGATTCGCCTGTCGGATATGACTAACGACCGCACGACTTTTGATGGGATAATTTTGTACCAACTCTGCTATTTTAGACTCACAACTTGGCTTGGGATCTTTGAAGGTTCGAAAGCCCTTCCCTTCGTAGAAGGTGATCCCCCATCCGTCACGGTGTGGGCCGGTTCGACCTCCACGCTGCATGAGCCCAGTAAAACTGAAACAAATATCCGTTGGAACATTAGCGCTCATACCGAGCAATTCACACATGGTTTAAAAAACTCCCTAACAACACAGCTCGAAACGGTGGCCGTAAACGATTATTCCATCTCTTTTTCGATCAACTGAATGATGATATGAATAATCTTAATATGAATTTCCTGAATGCGGTCTGCATAACCAAAGTGTGGCACGCGGATTTCAATATCTGCAAGGCCTGCCATTTTGCCGCCATCTTTACCTGTTAGCGCAATCGTCTTCATGCCTTTCGCTTGTGCTGCTTCAATCGCTTTCAGGATGTTACCTGAGTTACCTGAAGTCGACAGACCAAACAGTACGTCACCTTTTCGACCAACCGCTTCTACATAACGTGAAAACACGAAGTCATAACCAAAGTCATTACTCACACAAGAAAGGTGGCTTGGATCTGAAATAGCAATACCAGCATAGCCAGGACGATTTTCTCGGTAACGGCCTGTTAGCTCTTCGGCAAAGTGCATTGAATCACAGTGAGAACCACCGTTACCACATGACAATACTTTACCATCTTGCTTGAATGAGTCAGCAATCATTTTCGCCGCTGCTTCGATTTGCGCAATGTTATGGTCATCGCTTAAAAATTTGTTGAGCACTTCAGCAGCTTCGTTTAATTCACTTCTAATCAGATCATGGTACATAAGACGTTCTCTTTATTATTTCGGCTTCAGTCAGCTCTAGACTCACTGAGCAAATTGTTCTGATACCAATTTGGTATCGGACATTTCATAAACCTGAACTCGGGTTTGATTACTCTGAGTTTACCCACAAACGAGAATTAGTGTCGATAGTGAACCAACAGATTTAGATTAGTGATGGTAATAAACTTGTCAACTTGCTCATGAAACCATCACTCAAATCTCAACTTTAGAATTTTAACTCTACTTAGATCACTTTTTATCTAATCTTATGTTTTACATTTCCTTAATATTTTGATTACACTTAAACCAACTGGTTAGACCTCTTACCTAACATACAGACGTACAAAACTTATAAAGTCTGAAAAGGAAAATACATATGGACATCTTGCTCTCAATCATCACAATGGCGATCGTGCTAGGCATTACGCTCTACCACCGCATGTCTCTCGTGAAATCTATTAGCTTACTCACCGCAGCCATGCTGGCTCTTACAGTAGCTGGTACTGTCGGCGTTATTGGTTGGGCTATTTACGTTCTCGCCGCAGCTGTGCTCGCGGTTCCTGGCGTACGTCAGTCTTTAATTAGCCGCAAAGCGTTAGTGCTTTTCAAGAAAGTGCTGCCAGCTATGTCTCAAACCGAAAAAGAAGCGTTAGACGCAGGTACCGTCTGGTGGGAAGCCGAACTATTTAAAGGCAAACCAGAGTGGCAAAAGCTACACGCGATTCAAGCACCTAAGTTAAGTGCGGAAGAACAAGCCTTTTTAGACGGCCCTGTGAATGAAGTGTGCGCCATGGTGAGTGATTTCCAAGTGACCCATGAACTCGCGGACTTACCGCCAGAAGTTTGGCAATACCTGAAAGATCATAAGTTCTTCGCCATGATCATTAAGAAAAAGTACGGTGGTCTAGAATTCTCAGCATACGCGCAATCTTTGGTACTACAAAAATTAACGGGTGTTTCTGGCGTTCTATCGTCTACCGTTGGTGTTCCTAACTCTTTAGGCCCTGGTGAGTTACTGCAACACTACGGTACTGAAGATCAGAAAAATCATTACTTACCGCGCCTAGCTGAAGGTAAGGAAATCCCTTGTTTCGCCCTAACAAGTCCAGAAGCGGGTTCTGACGCTGGATCTATTCCAGATTACGGTGTGGTCTGTAAAGGCGAATGGGAAGGAAAAGAAGTACTGGGTATGCGCCTAACTTGGAACAAGCGCTACATCACCCTAGCGCCAGTCGCAACGGTACTAGGCTTAGCATTTAAACTTCGCGATCCTGAAGGTTTGCTAGGCGACAAAGAAGATCTTGGCATCACTTGTGCGCTTATCCCAACTGATGTCAAAGGTGTTGAGATTGGTAACCGACACTTCCCGCTCAATGTACCATTCCAAAATGGTCCAACGCGCGGTAAAGACATCTTTGTTCCTATCGATTTCATTATCGGTGGCGAAAAAATGGCGGGCCAAGGTTGGCGTATGCTGGTTGAGTGTCTGTCGGTTGGACGTGGTATCACGCTACCTTCAAACTCAACAGGTGGCATCAAAACTGCGGCAATGGCAACCGGTGCTTACTCACGTATTCGCCGTCAGTTCAAACAGCCGATCGGCCATATGGAAGGAGTTGAAGAACCATTAGCACGCTTGGGTGGTAATGCTTACGTGATGGATGCAGCAAGCAACTTAACCGTTGCGGGTATCGACTTAGGTGAAAAGCCATCAGTAATCTCAGCTATCGTGAAGTATCACTGTACGCACCGCGGCCAGCAAAGCATCATCGATGCAATGGACATCGTAGGCGGTAAAGGTATCTGTATGGGACCTTCTAACTTCCTAGCTCGTGGTTACCAAGGTGCGCCAATCGCGGTAACGGTTGAGGGTGCTAACATTCTAACACGCTCAATGATCATCTTTGGCCAAGGCGCAATCCGTTGCCATCCGTACGTTCTTGAAGAAATGAACGCGGCGTATTCTGAAGCAAGTAATGCTGTCGAGAAATTTGATAAAGCGCTTGCTGGTCACGTGAGCTTTACAATGAGTAACCTAGTGCGCAGTATCTGGTTTGGTTTGAGCGACGGTCTGGGCTCTTCATCACCAACCAAAGATGCAACCAAGCGTTACTACCAACAATTGAACCGTTACAGTGCAAACCTTGCTCTGCTATCGGATATCTCAATGGCAGTGCTAGGTGGCTCTTTGAAGCGTAAAGAGCGTCTATCAGCACGTCTTGGTGACATTCTAAGCCAGCTATATTTGAGCTCTGCGACGTTGAAACGTTTTGAGCAAGATGGCCGTCCAGTCGAAGATTTACCATTAGTACACTGGGGTCTACAAGACAGTTTGAAACAAGCGGAAGTGGCAGTAGATGAATTCTTAGCAAACTTCCCGAACAAAGTAATTGGCCGTGCGCTACGCGTATTAATCATGCCATTTGGTCGTGTACGCAAAGCGCCAAGCGATAAACTAGACAGTAAAGTGGCGCGCATTCTACAAACGCCAAGTGCAACGCGCTCACGCATTGGTCGCGGTCAATACCTTGAACCAACCGAGCACAACGCAGCAGGTAAGATTGAGCTTGCGCTGTCAGTCATTCTTCAAGCTGAGCCTGTGTTTGACAAAGTATGTAAAGCGCAAGGTAAGCGTCGCCCATTCTTACGTTTGGATATGATTGCTCAGGAAGGGCTAGAGCAAGGCTTTATCACGCAAGAAGAAGCCGATCTACTCAGAGAAGCGGAACAGCATCGTCTAGATACAATCAACGTTGACGATTTTGAGCCGGAACTGCTTGCCGCAAAGCCGCTATACCCTCAGATGGATAGTGTCGCGTAACTCTAGAATCTGAGACCACAAACGGGAGTATCAGCTCCCGTTTTTTATTGCTTCCAGAATCGCATTCATAACACCACGAAGCCCCTGCGCAATCGCAATAAAAGCCACGCACTCCAATCTTTCCCCCGATTTCCAGTGATAACTAACTCACAGACGTTCCAACTAAGCGGTGTATACTTTAAGTAACTCACTCACATATATGGTAAATCCGTTGGCTAAAATATTACTCGCACAGTGGTTCCCAGGGCTTGTTCAGCTTAAGCATTATCAAAAAGAATGGTTTGTTAACGACTTTAGAGCCGCCTTGTCTGTTGTCGCGGTTGCACTGCCAGTTGCCATAGCTTATGCACAGTTAACTGGTGTATCCGCAATTGTCGGTCTGTATTCGTGTGTACTGCCAATGTTGGTTTACGCCATGATGGGCACATCTCGGCAACTCATTGTCGGACCCGATGCAGCAACCTGTGCAGTGATCGCTGCTGTTGTGACACCACTTGCCGCAGGTGACCCCACAAAACATTGGCAGTTGGTTATGACCATGACAGCGATGACGGGGATTTGGTGTGTACTGGCAAGTCGTTTCAAGCTAGGGGTGTTTGCAGATTTCCTTTCTCGTCCGATTCTTTTGGGTCTACTCAACGGTGTTGCTCTCACAATTATCGTTGGTCAGTTTGCGAAAGTAGTCGGTTTGAAATACGAGCAACGTTATTTACTGGAACGTTTATGGGAAGCTCCACAACGACTAACCGAGCTTCATTGGCCTACTGTAACTCTGAGTATCGTGACGGTTGTCGTTTATTTGCTCACCAAACGCTACCGACCAACTTGGCCTGCTGCCATGCTGGCGATCCTCGTAACTACTGCGTCAGTTTGGTTTTTCCATTTACAAGAGATGGGCGTATCGGTTGTCGGACTCACTCAAGGTGGCTTCCCTCAGTTTCAAACACCGGAGTTTGAGCTAGGTGAAGTTCGTGAACTAGTGGTCCCGGCGCTCAACCTTGCGATTGTCAGTTTTGTTAGCATGATGCTCACCGCCCGCAGTTTCGCTGCTAAAAACGGTTATGATATTGATGCTAATAAAGAGTTTCAGGCGTTGGGTTTTGCCAACATTGCCTCAGCGTTTTCGCAAGGTTTCGCGATAAGCGGCGCTGACTCACGCACAGCCGTCAATGATGCAAATGGCGGTAAATCTCAATTAGTTTCGATTGTCGCCGCAATCACCATTGCCATTATTGCGGTATTTATTTACGAGCCTTTGCAGTTCATCCCTATCGCTTCACTTGGTGTTGTATTGATCATTGCGTCCCTATCGCTGCTCGATCTTAAAGCAATTTGGAAATTAAAATCTCGTGACAAAGATGCATTTTATCTGGCCATCATTACTTTTATTTCTGTGTTGATCGTGGGTGTAATACCGGGGATCACTTTGGCGGTATTGCTAGGGCTGTTTCAATTTTTACGGATCGTCATGCGACCGAGTGATCAGCTACTTGGCTTGGATGAAAAAGGTACCATTCGGACCATCGACGACTCAGGAAAAGCTTCGCCTATTCCTGGAATGGTGATTTACCGCTTTAACTCACCGCTAACTTACTTCAATGCTCCTTACTTTAAACGTAGAGTGTTAGAGCAGGCAGAGCATCACAAAGACGCAAGTTGCGTTGTCATCGACGCCGTATCGAGCTTTACTCATTTGGATCTCAGTGTGATGGCAACACTGGCAGATATTCACAATACTTTGAAAAAGAGAGGCGTACGCTTAATCCTCGCAGGAAGGAAACGACGTCTTCGCCAATGGTGTGAGCTTACTGGTATCAGCACCAGTGAAGGAGGCATCTTACTGCGAGCTGATATGTACCTTGCCATTAAACTTAGTGGCTGTTACATCAGTGCTGTGGGTGAGGGACAAATTCCTACTGTTCAAAAAGAGCCTGATTTAGAGCAGCCACCCAAACCAATTCCAGAAGTGGCTTAAATAGAAATTTAATATAGAAAACAGGAAATTAAACTCCTGTTTTCTAGTGCTTATCTTCGCAGCTGAATACGTGTTATGCCTTTGGCTTAAACTTTTTTGTCATCCCTTGGCTTTTAGGAGCCACCAGCCTATAACCAAGCTTTTCGTAAAAAACTGGTTCATCAGCAATCATAGAAACGTAAGAGCCTTCAAGTGCAACAGATGAAAGATAACCGTCGATGTATTCCATGACTTTTCTACCTAAACCGTTACCTTGATAATCAGAATCAACGGCAACGTCGACAATTTCGAAGTTACACGCCCCGTCACCAACAACCCGACCCATTGCAATGAGCTTTCCTTCATCCCGAACAGATACGCCATATAACGAATTGGGTAGGCCAATTTCAGCAGCTTTCAACGATTTGGGTGATAGCCCGGCTTTGATACGCATATCACAGTATTCTTTCGGGCTTGGCACATGCTCTTCATATCTTATTGTCATTATGTACTACTCCTTTGTATCACCTTGGAGCTTACATAACTAAACTGTATAAATAAACAGTTAAACGTTGGAAAGATGTTCCCATTAAGCACACAAAGTATCGGGTCTAGAAAAGAAGCCGCCGACAACTCTGACGCCATAATAGATATAAGCTGCTCTGAAGCTAGACATTCCTTTTTCTAAACACGTTTCTCTCAACAACGTATCCGCATGCTTTCGAGCACTTTGAGGCAACACCTCTTCCCTCATGAGTTGGTAAAGAGCATCATGCACTAAAGAAGCTTTCATAATGTTTTTTGTGTCTAACGCTGGCCCACTCGCTCCATCCCATGCATAGCCCTTTTTAATCGTTAACACGCCTTGTTTGGACAAACTAAGAAAAGGGCTGTCATACGCCTGACTCACTGAAATGTGCGTCTCAATCTTTTCTTCAGAATGGAGAGTGTATTTATACTTCTGACGCTTTTTGTATTTCATAACCTAACCGCCTAGCTAACTTCAGTGGGAGGAACGGAGATGACTCTCAAATTAGAGTTTCTCAGAGAGTTTTTTCAAATAGGACTTAGCAAGCTCATGGTTATCTCTGCTCAACCACTTAATACAATCAAAGAGTTCCCAGATCAGTCCTTGATCACCACTGGTATAAACTGGGAAATCTTCATGCTTTGGCGCAGGTTCATCAGTAACCATGCCCCCAATCACATCAGCTTTATCAAATAAAGTCTTAAATGGCTTAGAAAGTTTGAAGGGCTCACAGAGATCTAAACAATGAATCTCTGCACTGGTTAGGTCATTAAAAATGTATTTTTTGAAACACGCATTTTCGTTGTGCTCTCCCTCAAGGCGATAAAAAATGTCTTTATTAGCTTCAAACTGGGTAAAGCAAGGCTCTGAGGCTTTATGGAAGTTGTTTTGAGTAAATACAACAACATCAGCGTCCGAAATACGGTCACCTTGTCCTGATGACAAGGAGCCAAGCAATACCGCGGCAACAACGTCTTTTTCAGAATAAAAGGCATCATAAGCTGACTCAACCAAGGCCTTTTGTCGTGGTAAATGTTCTAGTCCTAACTCTCCAATTGTCATAACTCACTCCGTCTATACGCACTAAAATCAAGTCGATACGTAAAGAGTATCATGCGAGCTTTATTATGATTAATCAACGTTAAATCATGGTGTTACTTTAAAATAAAATGATTAATGACCATGAGAAATATCAAATTCTGTCTCAAACTTAAACTGAAAAAAACGGAGCCGATTGGCTCCGTTTCTCGCTTTATGTGTTACTACTATTTCTTTGGCACTTCTAACTGCATCTCTGGCATGGCATCGCGCTTCGCTTTAATTTTGCGCCAGACTATCCATGCAATGATCACAATCAGCAGCATTATCACGTTACCCACCGCGATAATAATCATGCTGCGCTTACGCTCAGCCTCCCGCTCAGCGATAATTTGCTTTTCCATTTCAATACGGCGCTGCTCGGCTAATTCAGCTTCTTTTGCAATTCGAGCAGCTTCTAGATCAACTTCATCAACAACACTGAAGGTTTGCTCTGGAATAGGAAACACCAACGGACGCTGGGTTGCAAAATCAGTGGCAAAGATCTCGCCGCGCCATGCGTACTTACCAAGCTCAGCATCGTTATTGAGGTCCAACGTAACTCTCATTCCATCTTTAGAGACCTGTCCTTGGCTGTAACTAATGAAGCCATCGGGAGCGTCCTTTTTCACTGTGACTGCAATGGAGCCTGGTGCAATCATACCTTGCTCGCCACTCACCACTAATTGGTGTGGCTTATCGGGATTACGAGCCTGAATAAAAGTACGAGAAATTGGGTTCGGATAAACCAAGATGACTTGTTCTTGCGCTCGTAAGAATACGCCATTGCCAGACGTGATGCGCGCGCGGTACTTACCAGGCTCAACGTCTATTGGGAGCTGAACCGTAAACACACCATCCCCTGCTTTTTCATCCAAGCCGCGGCCGTCATCAGAAAACTCACCCACAACCATCGGCACTGGACGAGCTTCTTTGATCAGCTCATCTTCATTTTCGACAAACTTGGTAAATGTCACGCGCAGATTCACGCGATCAAGGAAGTCGCGCAATACAAGAGGTTTGCCGTCGGAGGTCAGGCGAGCTGTAAACTTAAGCGCTTCCCCATTATATAATCGGTTTGGGAACAGATCCGTACTGAGCTTTAGGTGAGAAATTAAGCGGATGTTATTTTTAGGCGTAACTTTCCCCACAGCCTGCCATGGACCTGGCATAGGGTTATCAACGGAAATAATATCGAGAGAGGCTTCTTGATACCAACGTACATTGTCGTAAGAGCCCCAAGCATAGTATTTTTTACCGTCAGGACGGACTAAAACAACTGGCTGAGAACTTTGCTCACGATAAACCAAAAACGTGATCTGCTCGATGGTTGGATCAACTCGAAAGCGATTGTCTAACAAAGACATTGTAGATTCACTCGCAGCACTCGAGAGACTACTCCATATCGCTAAAAACGCGACCAACAAAGCCCTCAACATAGCTTCTCCTATTGATGCCAAATACAGTCGTTCACCAACTCTAATCTTTTTTGGTGAGCTTCTAGTTCATCGGCACTTGCGCGCAAAACCTTTAGCGCTTTTCTTCCTTCAATACGACGAATGGTTTCTACTCCACCCTCTTGTTTATTCGCGTTAAATTCTAGACTCGTTTGACCACCCGTCATAAAGAGGTAAACGTCGGCTAGAATCTCCGCATCGAGCAAAGCTCCGTGGAGAGTACGGTGCGAGTTATCAATACCGTAACGTTCACATAAGATATCAAGGTTGTTTCGCTTACCAGGGAAGATTTTCTTCGCCATAGCAAGGGTGTCGGTCACCTTGCAGTAGTCGTCCGTTTTGCCGATGTTAGGATCGAGCATGCCAAACTCGTAATCCATAAAGCCGGTATCGAAGGGCGCGTTGTGGGCAACAAGTTCTGCGCCTTTAATAAACTCAAGAAACTCTTGGTGCACGCTCGCGTATTCCGGTTTATCAACCAAGAATTCATCCGTAATACCGTGAACTTCAACCGCTTCTGGTTGGATTTCACGATCGGGTTTTAAATAAACGTGGAAGTGACGACCAGTCAGCTTACGGTTGATGATCTCCACGGCACCGATTTCAATAATGCGGTGTCCCATGTAGTGAGGACCACCCTCGCGGTTCATACCTGTGGTTTCGGTATCGAGAACGACAATGCGGTTATATTCAGAATTGCTGCTGGTATTCATAAGGTTATGTATGTCAGACTATGCTTTATTAAATGTTTCGGCTAATAGTACCAAAAAATATGACCAAACACGTTGAGATTTTCACTGACGGTTCTTGTTTAGGTAACCCAGGACCAGGTGGTTACGGCATAGTATTGCGTTACAAAGACGTAGAAAAGACACTTTCCAAAGGCTATACGTTAACTACCAACAACCGCATGGAAATGTTGGCGGCTGTCGTCGCGCTACAGACGTTAAAACAACCTTGTAAAGTCACTTTAACGACTGACAGCCAATATGTGCGCCAAGGTATTACTCAGTGGATCCATAACTGGAAGAAGCGTGGTTGGAAAACAGCGGATAAAAAACCCGTGAAGAATGCCGATTTATGGCAAGCTCTAGACAAAGAAACCGCACGCCATCAAGTTGAATGGCATTGGGTAAAAGGCCACGCAGGCCATCGTGAGAACGAAATGTGTGATGAGCTAGCCCGTACTGCTGCAGAAAACCCAACTGAGGAAGATACAGGTTACCAACCCTCTTAGCGAGATTCTTTCCTCATAGTGTTACCCTCTCGATTCATCACCCCAAGTGGTGTGAGCTTTTTCTTCAAGCGCCAATGCGGTTTGATAGGCTTGAGAGGGTATGTCCGTTTCCGCGCGACTATGTAATACAAACTCCCAGCGGGTGATGCCCAATCACCAAGACTATTTTCCAACCATGTCCACATCGTACGGTAACGTTTCATCGGAAACAGCGCATAACGATCACAATGAATCACTTGATAATTAAGTAACCCTAACCAATCTTTGATGCGGCTCGACGTAAACATTCGTCCACTCCAAGGCAAATTATGTTTACGCCATGGAAGCAAACTCGCTAATCCAGTCAAGCTTAATGGGTTGAATCCAGTAATAATTACATAGCCATCATCCATCATCACTCTATCGACTTCACGCAACAAACGGTGTGGATCGCTTGCATAGTCGAGCTGATGAGCGAGTATCACAACATCAAAGCTTTTTTCCAAAAAGGGTAATTCGTAACCATCTGCAATCACATTATGCAACGGGTTCTGGATATCTACGTTGACTTGGTGTTGAATGTTACAATTACAGCTGGTTAGCTCACAGCTCAACCCGCCCAGTTTGAGCATATGGTAGCCGAAGAGTTTCGGGCACCATTCATCAAGTCGGGTCTGGATTGACTCAAGCACCCACGGACCGTTGTTCATTGCTGACCAAGTCGACGGGTGTGGTATAGTTTTGTTGCTGAGTGCTGGTTTCATTAACCACCTGACTAAAATGGGTGACGGAGAACGAATCGTGTTAGAGATCAAAAGCATACCCGCATTTAATGATAATTACATCTGGCTGATACAAAATAGCGATAAGCGCTGCGCAGTCGTTGATCCGGGCGATGCGAAGCCAGTATTAGAATTTCTGCAGGCTAACGAATTAACTTTAGAAGCGATTTTAATTACGCACCACCACAACGATCACATTGGTGGCGTTCCAGACTTAGTGCGTGCATTTCCTAACGTCGCCGTTGTGGGCCCAAAATCAGAGCCAATTCCAACCCTAACGACACCAATGGAAGAAGGCGACAAGCTAGAGTTGTTTGGTGAGATTTTCTTAGTACTTGGGTTACCCGGTCATACTTTGGGCCATATCGGTTACGTTGGGGACGGAAAACTGTTTTGCGGTGATGTGCTCTTTTCTGCTGGCTGCGGTCGTATTTTTGAAGGTACGCCTGAGCAAATGTTTGAATCACTGAGCAAACTAACGTCTCTACCAGAAGAAACTCAAGTCTTCTGCGCACATGAATACACGGCGAGTAACGTGGCGTTTGCTCTAGCGGTTGAACCTGACAATGAGCAACTTCGCCAATATCGCGACGATGTAAACCGACTGCGAGCACTCAACATTCCGACACTTCCAACAACAATACGCAAAGAAAAGTGGATTAATCCGTTCTTGCGAACCTCTAACCCTGACGTGGTTCAATCTGTTGCTAGTCGCATTAAAAATAGCGATCCATGCTCGGTTTTTACTGCTTTACGCGAGTGGAAGAACGAATTTTAACCATTTTCTGCTTGTAAGTTTGCAAGACCCCAGTATTATCAGGGACTGATTTTTCGAGAAGCGCCACTGGCGCTTCTCTTACGTTTGGGGTTGATATAAATCTATTTGAATTTCTCCCCATTGCATAATTAGAAGCTCTTTGCCTCTATAAATTAGTTAGTGTTTAAAAGATGTCTATTATCTTGCGACTGCCACGCACATTACGTTGCGCGACAGGCAGGTGAAGATAAACAGGCCCTAAATAGGCTGAATCCATGCGTTTGAAGTATACTTGGGCGTTGGCGTTGTTATTATCTGGCTGTCAATTGACTCAGTCAGATTCAACGTCTTCTACACCAGAAACCACTAAATCTGAGCAGACTGCAAAGCAAAATGCAGTAAAAGCTCAACCGGGCAATAAATCGTCACTAGCAAAAAAATCCGCTAACGACGCGCCTAAAGTTCTCTCCCCCCAAGAACAAGAAGATGTGTGGCAACGTATCGCCATGCAGCTGGACATGGATATCCCAAACCACAAGAAAGTGGACTACTACCGTACGTGGTATTTAAAGCACCCAAATCACCTTTACACGGTATCTAAGCGTGCTACCCCTTTTCTATACATGATCACAAAACGTATCGAAGAGCGCGGACTCCCAATGGAGCTTGCATTACTTCCTGTAGTGGAAAGTTCATTCGATGCCTTTGCCTACTCACATGGTAGCGCGGCTGGGTTGTGGCAATTTGTCCCAGGCACCGGAAAAATGATGGGATTAGAGCAAAACTACTGGTATGACGGTCGCAGAGATGTGGCAGCAGCAACGGATGCAGCGCTGGACTACCTAGTACAACTAAACGAGCGTTTTGATGGTAACTGGGAACATGCAATCGCCGCTTATAACAGCGGTGGAGGCCGAGTTTCTAGCGCAATTCGTAAGAATAAAAAGCTCGGTAAACCTATCGATTTCTTCTCATTAGACTTACCAAAAGAGACCAGCAGTTACGTTCCTAAGCTATTGGCCTTGGCTGACGTTATTGCAAACCAAGACAAGTACGGACTTAATATTCCTGCAATTCCAAACAAGCCTGTTCTAACGCTTGTTGATCCAGAAGAGCAGTTAGATCTGGCTATTGCCGCAGATTATGCCGGCATTAGCGTAAAAGAGTTGCAGAGTTACAACCCAGCATACAACCAGTGGTCGACAGCGCCTGAGGGGCCGCACCAACTTTTGATTCCCGTAGAGAAAAAAGAGACTTTTCTCACCAAGGTGGAGAAAAATCGCGGTAAAGGGATGAAGGTCGCTCGCTACAAGGTGAAATCTGGCGACTCTTTAAGCGTGCTAGCTAATAAATACGGCACAACCACGAAAGTCATTCGGCGTGCCAACGGCCTATCGAATAACAACATTCGTATTGGTCAATACCTGTTGATTCCTACATCAACAAAAGACGATGCAAAATACGCATTAACGGCACAAAACCGATTAAGCAAGACTCAATCTCGTGCTCGTGGTCAACTCAAACTCACCCATGTCGTTCAGTCTGGAGAAAGTTTGTGGTCAATCGCACGTAACAATAAAGTGTCGTATAAATCGTTAGCAAAATGGAATGGTATGGGCCCTAAAGATCCATTGCGTGTGGGTCAAAAGCTAGTGATTTGGAAGGATTCAGACAAAGGTTCTGTGATCCGTACCGTTTTCTACAACGTTCGCTCTGGCGACACCATTAGCGGCATTGCAAGCAAGTTCAAAGTAAAAACGAACGACATCGTGAAATGGAACTCGCTACACAAGAAAAAATACTTACAACCAGGTCAAAAGCTTAAGTTGTACGTTGACGTAACGAAGGTAAGTGTATGAACCCATCAAGCAATCCACTTGTGATGCTGTTGGACATTTTTCGTTCTCCAACATCTTGTTTTCTTGCGCTTTATCAACGCGGTGGATGGGGATGGCAACCGTTCATCTTCCTGATGCTTAGTCCGTTTTTATTCTGGGGTGCTTACTTTTCGAATGTCGATTTCACGTGGCTCAGTGACCAACTTGCTGCGCAATTTCAGCAAATCGACCCGAAGCAGATTGAGCTATTAGAACCAAACACGCTAATGGCAAGCGCGATCATCAATGATGTATTCAACCGCTTTGCCACCTTACTATTGCTCGCGCTTTGGTTCTTTCTTGCAACAAAGGCAAGCAAACAACAATACGGTTACTGGAAATGGTTTGCCGCATCGTGTGCTATCTTATTCCCAGCAGTATTGGGCGATGTAGCAAGCTACGCGAGCTTGCTACTCAAGCATGGTCAGGTAATGACTTACGCTGCCGATTTAAATAGCCTCAATGGTCTATTAAAGCTGCCTCTTACTAACGAATGGTCTCATTTCGCTAGCTCGTTACCTTTGCTTCTGCCTTGGTACATTGTGCTCGGCTACGGCGTTGTACTGACGTGGACGGAGTTTGAACGTGGCCAAGCTTTGGTGATTGCAAGCCTGCCATGGGTATTCTTCTACGTTATTTGGGCATTTTATATTGTGGTAACCTAAGCTAGTCATTTAACGTAAATGACAATAACAATGGGTTATGATCGGAAGCGTCGCTCTGCGGCGCTTTTGCGTACTTAAGCGTCAGACCTCGGTAAAACACATGGTCCAGTGGTAACCCTGTTATAAATTGGACTCGATGATCCGGCAAGAACGTCACCTCTTGTAAGTCCGCAGCCTTTAAGGCCTGCCTCATCGCATTAACGCGAGATTCACTCCAGCTATTGAAGTCTCCAGCAAATAGAATTGGCCCCACATGATGCTTTAAAAGCATTTCAAGCGCCGTTAACTGCGATACATACTCTTTTGTACCTACGGTGAAGTTAATCGCATGTACATTCACCACTGCGAGTTTCTCGCCATTACTCAAGTGATACTGGCTATATAATGCAGACTTAGGTAAGCGAAGCCACGGCTCTTTAGAGGTGTAAGCGCAGGCTTTTTCTGGTTGCCCTTGAGCAATACTAATTACACCGGCACCGCTACCCAGCGCCTTAAAAGCACTCACTTGATTACTAACCCAGCGACCATCCACTAACCACTGTTTAAATGATGGTGTCATGCTGGCTTCTTGCAATAACAGTAACTGCTTATCAGCAGAAAACTCATCGAGTGCACGTTGCCAATTAGCCCGGTTCTGTTTGTAGATATTCCAGACAAGCACATTGATTTTGCCGTCATGATCGAGAGCTTTTGAATCGCTAAATTCGATGCACCTAATATCTTGTGTCAGCTCGGTACCTGTTTGGGTAATAATTTGCGGCTGATCTGGTACGGTGAAAATAACCTGGAAGCCGACCAATACCGCCATAATAAGAAAAGCTAACGCCAGAAAAAAACGCTTAAACATACGACAAACCTGAATGTAGGCACCCGAAATCTAGAACAACCAATCTCGGGTTAAATGATTTCACTAATAAGCAAACAACAAAAAAGGAGCCACTTGGCTCCCTTTTAGCATAATAAATACGAAACAGGTGACAAGAAACCTTAGATCGCGTCTTCGTCTTCTTCACCAGTACGAATACGAACCACACGCTCAATATCAGTGACGAATATTTTACCATCACCAATCTTACCAGTTTGCGCGGTTTCAATGATTGTCTCTACGCATTTATCAGCCACATCTTCGGTTACAACGATTTCGAGCTTCACTTTAGGTAGAAAGTCCACCATATACTCTGCACCACGGTAAAGCTCTGTGTGACCCTTTTGGCGACCAAAACCTTTCACTTCAGAGACGGTCATCCCTGTAATGCCAACTTCAGCTAGCGCTTCTCGAACATCATCCAATTTAAATGGCTTGATAATCGCTTCAATTTTTTTCATGTTCATCCCTTAAGCTTCAATCGATTGCGCTTATTATCGTTTAGCGTTTCGCAACATTCAATGTTTGTCTCTGATCCACCAGCGAAAATCCAGGCTGAGCAAATTAACATGGCGAATATCATAAGTTGATAAAACCCAATGAGGACTGCTCAATGCCCAATCGTCCAAGCTTTACTTCAGACTCGCGTTTACTTCAAACTTGCGTAGTAAGCCGCTAGGTTAGCGATGTCTTCATCAGACAACAATGAAGCTTGAGCTTGCATCACAGCAGCAAGCCCACCTGTTCGCTCTTTATTTTTATAAGCTTTAATTGAACTGATAATATATTGCTCATTTTGCCCTTTCAGATTTGGGTAACCCGGAATGACAGCAATACCATCAGCGCCATGACACGCCGCGCATACTCCCGACTTTGCTTGACCTGCTGCGACATCTCCCGCAGCTAGAGCTTGCCCACTGAACATGGTTAACGCCACCATTGCACCCATGATTGTTTTCTTCATTGCTTCACCTAATCAATTATTATTTAAGGATTTTTATATTTTATAATCGACATTGTGGCATGAATTTTCATTACCTGCGCCAAATAAGTTCACAATCTTGACCATTAAACGCCTGATCAACGAACAGATCTGCCACAGCAACGACTCGGTCTTGGTACATTAAAATCGGAATTTGACGACGCAGCCAGCTTGGCACATTGTATTCTTGGAATAACTTCTTCAGTTTTCGACTGTGATTACGCGTGGTTGGATGCGCTGATAAGCCTTCCGGATTGAAGGTCACGCGAAGCAACTCTGGCTGACTCGGTAGCGCAATCGTTGCGTTGCTAGAACTCGTCGTTAAGATCAGCTCCCCTAGCCGCTCAGGCAGCGACAAAGTCGCATCAACTTGAATCGTACTTTGCCACTCAGTGACGTCAGCCATTTCCGTTACCCAATAGAGACGATTTCGAAAACGGCGCACTTCACCTTGTTTAAGTTGTAGTTTGGGGTTGGCATCTTGCTGAGCTAATGCGACTTCATTCCAGATAAGATTGAGTTGTACCTGAGTCGGCATACTAGTATTAAGCTTAGCCAGCCACATACGAATCAAGCGCGCACGCGCTAATCCACTGTGCTTAGCCAGTTCTTCAATACTCAAACTAAGATCCGTTTGTAAAGCGCGTTCAAACACCGCGCTCAATAGTTCATCCAATAGCGCTTCTTGTTGAGCACATAAACTTGCACTGCGCTGAACCGCTTGATGGATACTCGGCCAGCGACCAGACAATTCAGGAATAACACAATGACGAAGAAAGTTACGATCATAACGGGTATCTTGATTGCTTTCGTCTTCCACCCACTCCAAGCCTAATTTAGTAGCGGCTTCTTCGATGGTCTTCCGCTTGATAGTAAGCAATGGTCGAACTAGAGATCCGCAAGAAAACGGCATACTCTCCGCCATCGAAGATAACCCTTTAGGCCCGCTGCCGCGCTTAAGCGCAAGGAGAAAAGTCTCTATTTGATCGTCGGCATGTTGACCAGTCAACAGTATATCGCCTTCTTGAATGTACTTAGTTAAGGCTTGGTAGCGAGCTTCACGAGCAAGAAGTTCAATACTTTCACCATTGCTGATGTCTAAGCTCACTCGCTCGATCGAGCACGATATCCCCACTTGTTGTGCCCAAAGTAAGCATTTATCGGCCCAATTATCGGCATTCGAGCTTAAACCATGGTGCACATACACAGCGTGACACTCTACAGAGTGCGCTTGTTGGTAGCGACTGAGTAATTCGAGTAAAAGACGTGAATCCACTCCTCCGCTAAACGCCAAGACAACCTTAGTGCCTAATTGATAGTAGCGGCCGAGAACTTGAGCAAAATGCAGGTAAAGCGATTCCATAAGCGATCCGATAGGTACAAAAAAGGGCTGGACTCTCATCCAACCCTTTCTATTTTAACTGTTATCACTTGAGATATCAGCTAACGCTTAATAGCAATCACCGAAATTAACAGTAACCGTAGCTCATTAGGCGCTGGTAACGACGTTCACGTAGCGTCTCTTCATCCAATTGTTCTAGATCTTCTAGCTGACGAAGTAGTGTTGCTTTCATATTCGCTGCCATTTGAACATGATCGCGATGAGCGCCACCTAGTGGCTCTTCAATGATTTCGTCGATCAGTTCAAGCTCTTTAAGACGAGGAGCAGTTAGACCCATCGCTTCTGCAGCTTGCGGCGCTTTGTCTGAATCACGCCATAAGATTGAAGCACAACCTTCAGGAGAGATTACTGAGTATGTAGAGTACTGAAGCATGTTCACGTAGTCGCCTACACCAATTGCTAGTGCGCCGCCTGAACCGCCTTCACCAACAACGTTACAGATTACTGGCACTTTAAGACCAGACATCACTTTTAGGTTTTTCGCGATAGCTTCAGATTGACCACGCTCTTCTGCGCCCACACCTGGATACGCGCCAGCCGTGTCGATAAATGTGATGATCGGCATGTTGAAACGCTCTGCCATTTCCATCAAACGTAGCGCTTTACGGTAACCTTCTGGTTTTGGCATACCAAAGTTACGTTTCACTTTCTCTTTGGTTTCACGACCTTTTTGGTGACCAATGATCATCACAGGGCGGCCTTCAAGGCGAGCCATGCCACCCACAATCGCTTTGTCGTCTGCAAACGCGCGGTCACCCGCTAATTCATCAAACTCCTCAAAAGCGTGTTGGATGTAATCTAGCGTGTAAGGACGTAGTGGGTGACGAGCCAGTTGAGCTGTTTCCCATGCGCCTAGGTCGCTGAAGGTTTTTTTCTTCAGCTCTAAGCTTTTCTTCTCAAGCTGTTCGATTTCTTTATCCAGGTCAATCGCAGAATCACCACCGTGACGAGAGACATCACGTAATGCTTCAATTTTCGCTTCTAGTTCTGCAATTGGCTTTTCAAATTCAAGAAAGTTTAGGCTCATCTATGAATCCTTGTTTACTCAGCGTCTAACATATTGCGCTGAATTTTTAGTTAAATTCGAGTTCTACCTGGCTTTTGCCAAGCAACTGTTTTAAATCGTCGAGTAATGTATCACTTGGCGTAACTCGCCACTCGGTGCCCAATGTTAACCGCGCTCTGGCGTCGGCACGCTGGTAGTATACATTGACGGGTACGGTTCCGGCTTTGTGCGGTTCTAAAATACGGCTGAACTGCTCAAAAAACTGATCGTTGATCTGATTTGCATCTATCGATACCGACAAACCACGAGCGTATTTCTCGCGCGCACTGCCGAGATCCATAACTTCACGCGCCGACATTTTAAGGCCACCGTTGAAGTCATCAAAGCTGACCTGTCCAGAAACGACCAAAATTCTGTCTTTTTCGAGAAGTTCAGCGTATCGATCCAGCGCATCTGAGAACAACATCACTTCCATGCGACCACTTCGGTCATCCAGTGTCATAATACCAATTCGTGTACCACGCTTGGTCGTCATTACACGAGCGGCAATAACCAGGCCGGCTACCGTGACAGATTGGTCGCGGCGAGTGGGCGTTGCGTCTTTTAGTCGACAACTGGTGTATTTGTTTAGTTCCTTTACGTAGGCGTTAATTGGGTGCCCTGTCAAATATAGGCCTAGGGTATCACGCTCGCCCTCTAACCACACTTTTTCTGGCCAAGGCGGAACCTGCGTATACTTATGCTCTACTTCTTCAGGCGCATCCGTTAGCACACCAAACATATCCGTTTGACCAAACGCTTCAGCTTGGTGATGTTGACTTGCTGCTTTTACCGCATCATTGAGTGACGCCATCATCGCCGCGCGGTGTGGGCCTAGTCGATCCAACGCACCCGCGTAAATCAGCTTCTCTATCACTCGTTTATTGACGCGTTTTAGATCAACTCGAGCACAGAAATCAAACAGGTCTTTAAAGTGACCACCTTTATTTCTCGCCTCAAGAATCGCATCGATAGGACCTTCACCTACCCCTTTTATCGCACCAATACCGTAAACAATTGCGCCATTTTCATCAACATTAAAGCGATATAGGCCAGAGTTGATGTCTGGTGGCAGCACGGTGAGCTTCATACGGAAACACTCATCGACCAAGCCAACGACTTTTTCCGTGTTATCCATATCGGCTGTCATTACCGCAGCCATAAATTCGGCAGGATAATGTGTTTTCAGCCAAAGAGTTTGATAAGAAACCAATGCATAAGCAGCAGAGTGCGATTTGTTAAAACCATAACCGGCGAACTTCTCTACCAAGTCGAAGATTTTCATCGCCAACTCGCCATCGATACCGTTCTTTATCGCACCTTCTTCAAAGATAGCACGTTGTTTTGCCATCTCTTCTGGCTTTTTCTTACCCATTGCACGACGAAGCATGTCCGCACCACCTAGCGTGTAACCTGCTAAGATCTGCGCAATCTGCATTACCTGCTCTTGATACAGGATGATGCCGTAGGTTGGATCAAGCGTCTCTTTTAGCGACTCGTGTTGCCACTTTTCATCTGGATAAGAGATCGCTTCTCGACCATGTTTACGGTCGATAAAGTTATCTACCATGCCCGATTGCAAAGGACCCGGACGGAAGAGTGCTACCAATGCGATGATGTCTTCGAAACAGTCTGGCTGAAGTCGTTTGATCAGCTCTTTCATGCCTCGAGATTCAAGCTGGAATACTGCTGTCGTTTCAGAGTTTTGCAACAAACGGAAAGAGGCAGGGTCTTCTAACGGTATGGATTCAATTTGAACCGGTTCTTTACCTTCTCGCTCTAGACGTGGGTTAATCAGCCCTAACGCCCAGTCAATAATGGTTAAGGTACGTAAACCCAAGAAGTCAAACTTAACTAGGCCAGCGGTCTCAACATCGTTTTTATCAAATTGAGTAACCGGGAAGTGACCTTCAGCGTCTGCATAAATTGGCGCAAAATCGGTAATTGTTGTAGGTGAAATTACAACACCACCAGCGTGTTTACCGGCGTTTCGCGTACAGCCTTCCAAAATATGACACATGTCGATGAGTTCTTTAACTTCCTCATCGGCCTCATACAATTCAGGTAGTGCAGGTTCAGCTTTAAACGCTTTATCTAGCGTCATGCCTGGATCGGGCGGGATCAGCTTTGAAATACGATCAACAAAACCAAATGGGTGGCCCAATACGCGGCCAACGTCACGGATTACCGCTTTTGCCGCCATGGTACCAAACGTGATGATCTGAGATACCGCGTCGCGACCGTACATTTCCGCAACGTGGTCAATAACCTGGTCACGTTTATCCATACAGAAATCGACGTCGAAATCGGGCATCGAAACACGTTCTGGGTTCAAGAAACGTTCGAACAGCAAGTCATATTCTAGTGGATCCAGATCGGTGATTTTTAGTGCGTAAGCCACCAAAGAACCAGCACCGGAACCACGTCCAGGACCGACAGGAATTCCATTATCTTTTGACCACTGGATGAACTCCATTACGATCAAGAAGTAACCAGGAAATCCCATTTGGTTGATAACATCTAGCTCTATCTGAAGACGTTCATCATATTCAGGGCGGCGACGTTTTCTCTCTTCCTCATCTGGAAATAGGAACTCTAAACGCTCTTCCAACCCCTCTCGGGATTTCATGACTAGGAACTCAGTCTCTTTCATCCCTTCGGTTGGGAAAGCTGGTAGGAAGTACTCACCTAAGCGCACAGTCACGTTACAACGCTTCGCTATCTCGACACTGTTTTCTAACGCTTCAGGAATATCAGCAAACAGCTCACACATTTCTTCTTCTGTACGAAGATATTGCTGCAGACTGTAGTTTTTTGGCCTACGCGGATCTTCTAATGTGTAACCATCGTGAATCGCTACGCGTATTTCATGAGCATCAAATAGGTCTGGACTCAGGAATACAACTTCATTGGTCGCCACTACTGGCAAGTCTTGCTGCTCTGCCAATTCAACCGCAAAGTGAAGATAAGTTTCTTCATCTGGACGACCGGTACGAAGTAGCTCAAGATAAAAGCGATCTGGAAAATGCTGTTTATAAAAATCAACACACCCCTGCACTATTTGACGGTTGCCTTTCAAAAGGCCGCGACCAATTTCCCCGCTTTTACCGCCGGATAATACAATCAAGCCTTCAGACATTTCAGCCAACCAGGCTTTATCAATCACAGGGTGGTGTTGAACATGTCCACGTAAGTACGCTTTTGATATCAATAACGTCAGGTTCTTATAACCCACATTATCCGCCGCAAGCAAAGTCACTTGAGTCAGCTCTTCACCAAACTCGTCCGACTGCATTTTAAAGTCAGCACCGATGATCGGTTTAACACCACTGCCATGCGCCGTACCGTAAAACTTCACCAAACCACATAGGTTGGTAAAGTCGGTCAACGCCATTGCGGGCATACCGAGCTCAGCAACTTTCTTTACAATTGGCGGAACTTTGTTGAGGCCATCCACCATCGAGAAGTCACTATGAACACGCAGGTGGATGAATTTGGGATCTGACATTAACAGGTACCGTGTAACTCTATTTTGTTGGGGATTCTAACCTAAAGAGGTTGGGTTTATAACACCAATTAGATCGTTTGATTATTCTATGCCTAACGCTTTTTTTACTGGCTTGAAACTCTTGCGGTGTTCACTGATCACTCCGTGTTGCTCAATCGCTTCAAAGTGCGCTTTAGTTGGGTAACCTTTGTGCTTCGCGAAGCCAAATTGTGGATGAAGTTTATCCAACTCTTCCATCTCTTGGTCACGCACGACTTTGGCAATAATTGAAGCCGCACTGATTTCGGCAACACGTAGATCGCCTTTTACTACAGCTTGAGCATCCATTGGCAGCTCCGGACAACGGTTACCATCAATCAACACCAAATCAGGTTGAACCTGTAACCCCGCCACTGCACGCTGCATCGCAACCATAGTCGCCTGCAAAATATTCAGTTGATCGATTTCTTCAGGAGAACAACGCCCGACCGCCCACGCCAATGCTTTTTCTTTGATTTCAGGAAGCAGCGCCATGCGTTTCTTTTCGGTCAATTTTTTCGAATCGTTCAACCCTTCAATAGGATTGTTAGGATCAAGGATAACCGCAGCGGTGACGACGTCTCCTACCAAAGGGCCACGTCCTACCTCGTCGACTCCGGCCACAAGCTGATAACCTTGCGGATATTCAAACGGAGGGAGTTCAACTTTGGTTTTGGTCACTTTTGGTTTAACAGCCATGATAAATCTCTATTTCTCAATCAGTTTTAGAACCGCGTTTGCGGCTTGTTGGTCCGCATCTTTACGAATCCAATGATGCATTTCCGTAAACTTATCTAACATCGGTTTATTGTCGCTTTCCAATAAGCGAGAAACCTCAGTAAACAAATTGTCTGGTGTGCACTCATCTTGTAGATATTCTTTGACGAGCTCATCTTCCGCCAAGATATTCGGCAATGACACATACTTCGTTTTCAATAGACGTTTAGCTAAAAAAGCAGTAAATGCATTCACACGATAACCCACCACCATTGGACGCTTGAGAAGCATACACTCCAACGCTACGGTACCGGAGGCCAACATCACGGCATCGGATGCGGTGATGACGTTGCGTGCGGTGTCATCAACTAACTTGAAGTCCAACTCTGGCGCTAGCTCTTTCCATGCTTGTTCAAACTGCTCACGGCGTTTTTGATTAACAAGCGCGACAACAAACCCCAGTTCTGGAAATTTTTTATGGAGTAACTTGCAGGTTTCAATAAATGGCTCTGAGAGCATTTTTAACTCGCTACCACGACTGCCTGGCAGGACAGCAAGCCACTTTTTATCTTGTTCTAAACCAAGCAACTCACGTGCAGGCGCTTGTTCTGATTCTAGTGGGATGGCATCAGCCAAGGTATGACCAATGAACTCGCAAGGTACATTAAATTTGTCGTAGAACGCTTTCTCAAACGGAAGAAATGCTAGTACCAAGTTCGTTGCCGCTTCTATTTTAAAGATGCGCTTCTGACGCCAAGCCCAAACAGACGGACTCACGTAATGAACGGTTTTAATGCCCGCTTGCTTGAGGTCAAGCTCCAAGCGTAAGTTGAAGTCAGGAGCATCGATCCCTATGAAAACATCAGGCGGATTCTGAGTAAAATACTGAACGAGCTCAGCTTTCACTTTAAGAAGTCTCGGTAAGCGGCCTAAAACCTCGACTAATCCCATCACCGCAAGCTCTTCCATATCAAACAGAGACTCGCAACCTTGGGCTATCATTTTCGGACCGCCAATGCCTACGAACTCTGCGTCTGGATATTGCTGCTTTACTGCTTTGATAAAGCCTTCACCTAGCGTATCGCCAGACAATTCTCCGGCAATGATGCCAATACGTAATGGTCTTTCCATATCTACTTCGCTATTTTTCCTGTGCGCTATGGATAACGGTTTGCTTTATCCATAAAACACAAAAAGATCGTAACCTCAAATTCGGTCACGATCTTTTTATTTATTGGTTCATTCGCCAATTAACGAATAATGCCACGTTCCGTCGTTTCCAGAATATCTGAGAAACGCTTCACTGCTGGCCACTCTTGAGCCATTTCAGCTAGAATAGGCTTCACTTCTTCTAGCGTCTTACCTGAACGGTAGATTTCTTTATACGCTTTTTGTAGCGCACGAATCTCTGGTTTCTCAAAGCCATTACGCTTCAAGCCAACAAGGTTCAAGCCGAAAGGTGTGGCGTGGTTACCTTGCGCGAGTACGTAAGCTGGGACATCTTGCACCACTGCTGAGCAGCCGCCAATGTACGCGTAAGCGCCCACTGTACAAAACGGGTGAATCGCAGACAGTGCCATCACACCAGCATAATCATCAACAGTAACGTGACCACCAAGAATCGAGTTATTACCGATATGAGTGTGGTTACCAATAACAACATCATGCGCAACGTGTGCATTCACACACAATAAGTTGTCATCACCAATGATCGTGGTTGCTTTGTCCTGCACTGTGCCGCGGTGAACTTGGACCGCTTCACGAATGACGTTACGGTCACCGATAACCACAGTTGTGTCTTCACCACCGTATTTTTTGTCTTGGTTTTCTTCGCCGATGACAGCATGTGGGAAAATACGGTTATCTTTGCCAATAGTCGTGTGACCTTTGATCACAACGTGAGACATCACTTCTGTGCCTTCACCAATTTCAACCGTAGAGGTGATGTACGTAAAAGGACCTACTGTTACGTTAGCACCAATTTTGGCGCCCTCTTCTACCACCGCTGCCGGGTGGATTTTAGCGGTTTCATGAATCATATTAAAACTCTCGACGAGCACACTTCAGTTCTGCAGAACATACCACTTCGCCGTCAACTTTTGCTACACCGCTAAATGCAGCAATGCCGCGACGTTCTTTCAGAAATTCTACCTCAATAACCAATTGGTCGCCCGGAACCACTGGTTTACGGAATTTCGCGCCGTCTACGCTTGCAAAGTAGTACAGTTCATTTTCTGTTGGTGCGCCAAATGATTTAAATGCAAGTAAGCCTGTTGCCTGAGCCATTGCTTCTAAAATCAAAACACCTGGGAATACTGGTAGTTGAGGAAAGTGACCTGTGAACTGAGGTTCGTTAACCGACACGTTTTTAATCGCGTGAAGGTACTTCTCTTCTTGGAAGTCTATCACTCGGTCGATCAATAAGAATGGGTAGCGATGAGGTAGTAGCTCTTGAATTTCAGAGATGTTCATCGTTTTCTTTTCAGTAGTCAAAGTCGTCTTCCTATATCAATTTTTTGCCGCCAAGATGGCAAACGTGGCAACAGGTCGTAAAGCCGAATCGCTTTGCAATATACTAGCAAAATACGCACCATCTTGGAGTTAAATCTACTTAGAGCGCGTCATTATAGAAGAAAAAGACCCGCATTTCGCGAGTCTTCGTACAGAATATGGAACTAGAGCCTGTTAGCTTTCACGTTAAATACAGAGCGAAAGATAACTTGTTCTAAATTTCTTCTTTCTGTTCCAGCTGTTTTTCAACCGCTTTCAGGCGCTTATTCATCTCATCAATACGGTGAACTCGAGTTGCAGTTTTACGCCACTCTCTGTTCGTTTGTAGTGGAATACCTGATGAGTAAAGGCCTTTTTCTTCGATACTGCGCATTACCATGCCCATACCTGTAATCGCCACACCATCTGCGATAGTGATATGGCCATTCAGAACAGACGCGCCGCCAATCTGGCAGTACTTACCAATTTTTGTACTGCCCGCGACAATAGTACCACCAGGCATCACGGTACCATATCCGATCTGCACGTTGTGCGCGATTTGAAGTTGGTTATCCAGAATGACATTGTCTTCAATGATAGTATCTTCGAGTGCACCGCGGTCAATCGTAGTACAAGCACCAATCTCAACGCGGTTACCGATACGCACTGAACCAAGCTGAGGAATTTTAATCCACTCGCCTTTGTCATTCGCATAACCGAAGCCATCAGAGCCAATAACGGTGCCCGATTGAACAAGACAGTCATCACCCAATGACACTTCATGATAGATAGTGACATTAGCCCAAAGCTTGGTGTTATTCCCTAGCTTGGCGTTCTTACCGATAAAACAACCAGCGCCAACGCTTACGTTGTCGCCGAGTTCCACGCCCGTTTCAATCACGGCGTTAGCGCCGATTGTAACGTTCTCACCCATCTTAACGTCAGCGGCAATCACAGCACTTGGTGCAATATCGTTTGCCGGCTTTGGTGTGGTATCCATCGCTTGAACCACACGAGCAAATGCGACATAAGGGTCTGAAACCACTAACGCATTTCCAACGCATTGATCTTTATGCTCAGCCTTTACCATAACAACGGTAGCTTGGCACTCAGAAAGGTGTTTTGCGTATTTTGGGTTAGACAAGAAGGTTACGTCACCTTCTTGTGCTTTATCCATTGGAGCAACACGGCTTACAACGAGAGACTCGTCACCAAACAGCTCACCCCCGGTAATTGTCGCCAATTCGGCTAATGTTAATGTCTTCATAACTTCTTATTTTAGAGCTTTAATTACGTCTTCAGAGATATTGTATTCTGGCTTGCCGTACTGCAAAGCCGAGATATCAATCACAAGATCGTAACCATTTTTGTCTGCGACTTTCTTAACTGCATCTTGAATCGTTTTGAAAAGCTTCGCTTTTTCTTCAGCTTCACGACGCGCACTTGCTTTTTCAAGTGCTTGTGCTTTCACTTTGTACTCGCTGTCGAGCTTCGCGATATCGATACGTAGCTTTTCAACTTCGTCTTGACCCAAAAGCTCGCCGTCACGTTGTAGCTTCTCAATCTTTGTTTTAGCTTGTGCTTGGATTGACTTCAGTTCATCAGCTTTGCTTTTGAAGTCTTTCTGCATTTTTTGTAGTACAACTTCACGTTGAGGAAGAGCTTGAAAAACTTGAGCTGTATTTACGTAAGCAATTTTCTGTGCAGCTTCTGCCGCATTTGCAAACATTGAAGAGCTCAGTACAAGAAGGCCAATCCCAGCCGCTTTGATCATTTTATTCAAAATATTTTCCTCTTTAGAAAGTTCTACCGATAGTGAATGTGAAGAACTCTTCATCATCGCCATCAAATTTCTTAATTGGTTTCGCTAGTGAGAATACTAGTGGCCCCATTGGAGACATCCACTGCAACGCCGCACCGTAAGAAGAGCGGTAGTTGGTTGGATCTGAGTAATCGTAGTAGTAACGGTCACCATATTCCGCACCTGAATCGCGGTAGTCAAACTCCGTATCCCAAACACTTGCCATATCAAAGAAGATACTGGTACGAATTTGGTTTTGTACTTCTTCTGATGCAAATGGTGTTGGGACAATCAACTCAACACTTGCTAGCGCTACGGCGTTACCACCAACAGAGTCATCTGTTGCTGTATCTGCGCCATTGTTTGAACCAGATGTATCACGGTAAACTGCTTTAGGACCAACAGAGTTTGAGCCAAAGCCACGAAGCGATGTAAAGCCACCTGCGTAGTAGTTTTCGTAGAATGGGAACAAGTTATCGTTACCATCCGTTTGACCGTAACCATTACCGTAACCTAAGCGGCCACGGAGCAAGAGGGTAAACTCGTGCTTTTTAGTCAATGGCACATACTGGCGAACATCGTACTGCATTTTGAAGTATTGAACGTCAGAGCCAGGTACGGTCATTTTATAGAATGCACGCTGATGGTTACCTGCCGTAGGGAAATAGCCACGGTTTAAGTTATTACGTGTCCAAGAGATATTGAAGTCGAAGTCGTTTGTGTTCAACGCTCCACTAGAATCAATGTTGTCTGCTTGTGCTCGTAAGAACTGCTCTACCTGCAAGTAAGGCGATAAGTTACCGATCTTGTTGTGCGTATAACCGACACCGAATTCAAAACGGTTCAACTCATCGAATGGGAAGCCCCACGTTAAGCTCGCGCCATAGCTTTCGTTGGTATAGTCAACGATATTGGCTTCTTTCGCTTCAAATTCGTTATAGAAAACCTTACCACCTAAGCTTACACCGTCTAAGTTCCAGTACGGATCACGGTAATCTAGACTGATGTTTTTCTGGTAGTCATTCATCATCGCATTGATACCAACACGGTTACCGCTACCAATAAAGTTATCTTGTTGCAGGCCAACCTGGAAGCTCACACCCGATTCTGTACCGTAGCCAACACCGAAGTTAACGCTACCAGAGTTCGCTTCTTTGACAGAGTAAACTAGGTCAACTTGATCATCACTACCAGGAACTCGAACCGTCTGTACTTCAACATTTTCAAAGTAGCCCAAACGGTTTAGACGAGTTTTACCCGTTTCAATCGATTTCGAGTTCAACCAACTGCCTTCCATCTGACGCATTTCACGACGAAGGACTTCATCTTTGGTTGAGTTATTACCCGTGAAGCGAATATCACGAACATAAATTCGGTTACCCGGGTCTACGTTAACGACCAAAGAAACTTCTTGATTCTCGTCGTCAAACTCTGGAATGGTATTCACTTGAGGATAAGCATAACCGGACTCACCAAGCACACGCTTGATTCCTTCTTCCATTGAAGTAACCAACGAGCCGTTGTATGTCTCATTGTCTTCAAATGGCACAAGTCTTTCGAACGTCGCTTCCTCGCCAATCAAATCGCCACGGAACTTCACGTCCTTAACGGTGTAAACCTCGCCCTCTTCTAGACCAAGAGTAATGTATACCCCTTTCTTGTCAGGAGAGATTGCAACTTGTGTCGAATCAACGTTAAATTTTAAGTAACCACGATCCAGGTAGAATGATTTGAGTGCTTCAATATCACCTGCAAGGACTTGCTTTTGATACTTTTCATCAGAAAGGAAATTCCACCACGGCACATCAACATTTAAGTTAAAGCGCGAAAGCAGCTCTTCATCACTGAACACTTCATTACCGATAAAGTTGATTTGCTGAATTTTTGCCGACACACCTTCAGTAAAGACAAACTTAAGATCAGAACGATTACGTGGTAGTGGAGTAACCACCGCTTTTACTGTTGCGTTGTATTTACCTACGCTGTAGTAAAAGTCTTCTAAGCCTTTTTCAATGTTGCTTAGCGTGGTGCGGTCAAGCGCTTCACCTTCACGAACGCCAGACGCGTTCAGGTTTTCTTGTAGCTGCTCGTCCTTGATTGCTTTGTTACCTGAAAAAGAGATGCTTGCAATGGTAGGACGTTCTTTGACTTGAACCATCAGAACACCACCGTCACGCAACACTTTCACATCTTCAAAGTTACCAGATGCATACAGGGCGCGGATAATTTCTGCAACATCGCCTTGGCCAATGGTATCACCGACACGTACAGGCATTTTCAACAATGCAGCACCCAGTGCTACACGCTGCAATCCATCGATTTCAATATCTTGAACTACGAAGTTCTCTGCTCCATTTGCAGATACACTGGTCGCCAGTAAACTTGCAAATAGAATTCGCTTAATCGCCATACTTGTTCTAATTATTCCTTGCTACTGCTTTTGTCTCTGAACTATCACAGACGAGTAAAATCATTAAATAGCGCTAACGCCATGAGCGAGAAGATGATCGCACCACCAATTCTAAAGCCCATTTCCTGCACTTTCTCAGGAACAGGACGTCGAATGACTGCTTCAATTGCAAAAAACAACAAATGACCGCCATCCAACATTGGTAAAGGAACGAGATTAATAATACCTAGGTTAACACTAATTAGAGCGAGAAAACCTAAAAAGTAGACCAAACCATAATCTGCTGTCGCGCCTGCGCCTTTGGCTATTGATATTGGTCCACTCAGATTATTCAGACCAACGTCTCCAACAATCAGCTTCTTAAGCATGCTGATTGTCAAACCAATGACTTGGCCAGTTTTGTCTACTGCTTTACCTATTGACTCGAATACACCAAACTGAAGATCGAAGCGATAACTTTCTGGCCATTCTGCGACTTTAGGTGCAATACCTGCAAAACCAACGACTTCTTTGTTAGCTAGCTCACGGCTACCGGGCGTCAGCGTCAATGTTTGCTCATAACCCTGACGTAACACTGTCAATTCAAGCGGTGTATCAGGATTAGAACGAACCGCTTCAACCACTTGCTTCCATTCGGTTACGCGTTGTTGACCAATTGCGACAACCTCATCACCTGGAAGCACACCAGCTTTTTCCGCCGCTCCACCTTGCGAGACCTGCTCGATAACTCGATACACCTCCGGTGTATACGGAGTAAAACCTAACGACTGCATCGCTGACTGAGTTTCTGGGTCGAACTTCCACTCACGTAAATCGAGCGTTTTCGTTACTTCTGAACCAACTTCATTCGCTGACGTTAGTGTTACCGTCATCAAATCATCGCCAATATGAGAAATCAATCCCATATTTACTGATTCCCAATCCGGAGTTTTGATACCAGATATCGATTTAAGTTCCATTCCAGATTCAATTCCAGCTTCCGCAACAATCGAATTGGGCGTAACTTCACCAATTACAGGCTTAACAGCCGGGATACCAATTAGAAATACCAGCCAATAGGCAAAAATTGCGAAAAGAAAATTAAAGATGGGGCCAGCCGCAACAATAGAGGTTCGCTTCCATAACGGCTTCTTATCAAACGCTAGGTGCTTCTCATGTTCTGGCACCTCATCGACACGGCTATCAACCATTTTCACATAGCCGCCGAGAGGGATCATTGAGATGCTGTACTCCGTTCCGTCTTTGCCTACTTTACTCCAAATAGACTTGCCGAAACCGATTGAAAACTTTTCAACTTTAACGCCGCAACGGCGAGCAACCCAAAAATGCCCAAATTCGTGCACGGCAACAAGAATGCCCAGTGCGACGATAAAAGAAATGAGATTCCACAATATACCAGTCATCAGCTACGCTCGCGTATGGTTTCTAGGGCAATAGTTCGTGCCATTCTATCTAGCTCGAGCAAGCTTTCCAAGCTATTCGCATTCTCAGCTTTGCAGCTTGCGTTGATTTTACTCAACACAGACTCATTGATGCGAGCAATATCGGTAAAACCTAGTCTGTTATTTAAAAATGCATCAACAGCGACTTCATTAGCTGCATTCAATGCTGTTGTTGCGTGTTGACCTTCATAACAGGCATCAATTGCGAGTTTTAAACATGGGTAACGAGCAAAATCAGGCTGCAAAAACGTCAGCTCACCAACTTTCGTGAAGTCTAGCGGCTTAACCCCAGCTTCCACTCTTGACGGGTATGACATGGTGAGCGCAATTGGCGTCGCCATATCCGCTTCTCCCATTTGTGCCAAGACCGAACCATCACGATACTGAACCATAGAATGAATTACCGATTGAGGATGAATAACCACCTTCAGTTGTTCGCGAGCAGCATTAAATAGCCACTTAGCTTCGATATACTCAAGGCCTTTGTTCATCATCGTGGCAGAATCAACAGAAATTTTTGGCCCCATCGACCAGTTTGGATGAGCAATCGCCTGCGCGGGTGTCACCTGCTCCAGTTCTGCGATGTCAGTGTAACGGAAAGGACCACCAGATCCAGTCAACAAAATATGAGAAATGCCATGTTCTTGTAAATTGCAACGACCTAGATTGGTTTGTACTTGCTGTGGTAAACATTGGAAAATGGCGTTGTGTTCACTGTCGACGGGAAGTAGCTCTGCGCCAAATTCTTCTACAGCATCAATAAATAGCTGGCCTGACATTACAAGTGCTTCTTTATTTGCCAACAAGACTCGCTTACCTGCTTTCACGGCAGCCATAGTAGGCAATAAGCCGGCTGCTCCTACAATAGCAGCCATTACACTGTCGACCTCGTCCAGCGAAGCAATATGGCATAGCGCATCAACACCACCTAGCACTTCGGTACTTGGTGAAACCGAGTGTAGCTCAGCTTGAAGTTGAGATGCCGCAGCTTTATCTGCCATGACCGCATACTTAGGTTGCCACTGACGACATAGACCGATCATCTTTTCAACGTTAGTGCTTGCCGCTAAGGCAACGACAGAAAACAGATCTGGGTTTTGTTCGACCACTTTAAGCGTGCTTGCACCAATTGATCCAGTAGCACCAAGAATCGTTAACTTTTGCATGTTGTAAGACCGTTAGAAAGCTCAGGAGCGACGACGCCGCTCCTGATAAATTAGAATACGTAGTAAAGAAGAGCAAAAACTGGGAATGCTGCGGTTAGGCTGTCGATACGATCTAGCACACCACCGTGCCCTGGGATAATGTTACTGCTGTCTTTAATGCCTGAGACACGTTTGAACATACTTTCAACCAGATCACCAAGCACTGAAATAACGACAGTCACTAGCGTAATCAGCACCATATGGACAGGGCTAGTGAACTGGATGTCGAACCAATCAGCAAATGCCCACGCTACGATTAATGCCGTGATAATGCCGCCAATTAGCCCTTCAATAGTTTTATTGGGGCTTACATGAGGAGCCATCTTACGTTTGCCTAAGCTTTTGCCTGCAAAGTAGGCGCCGCTATCTGCAGCCCATACCAAGAAACAAACGTACAACACAAGCTTTGCGCCGTGGTATGGATCTACAGTGATGTCATACGCTCTGAGAATAATCACACTCCAAAGGAATGGGATTAATGTCAGAAAACCAAATACATGACGTAAAACAAAATTACTTTGCCAAGATTTCGTCGTTTTGGGGTAAGTAATCGCCATTAAGCTAGCAATAATCCACCAAACAAAACCAATACCCAAGACGACATAATGAGGTGTCGTTAAGTGATTGAGGCTATATGCATCAGGCGAGATGTATAGAAAACTAAGTCCGGTAATAATGATTGCCGGCACAAGGGCAGCAATGCGAGAGTTGCTTCCTGTAAACTGAGTCCACTCCCAAAAACCTAATAGCGTTATTGCAGTTAAAGCGGCAATAAAGCCCATTAGCGGTAATTTAAAAATGCCTAAAATAACCAGGGGAGCTAAAATTAGTGCTGTTATTATTCTCTGTTTCAAACTAACTAGTCCTTATTGAGCTGCCATCAATGCCTTTATTTGTTCACCTGTACAGCCAAAACGACGTTCTCGGTTGATAAACCAAGTCACAGCTTCTACCAAACTGTCTTCATCGAATTCTGGCCAGTACTCTGGTGTAAAGTACATTTCTGCATAAGCCATTTGCCACAACATAAAGTTGCTGATGCGGCACTCTCCACTGGTGCGAATTAAAAGATCCACTTCCGGTAGGTCTGCCATGGTCAAATGCTCAGTGATTAGCTGCTCATTGATATCCTCTACACGAATTTCACCGTTACGTGCTTTTAGCGCTAACGTTTTAGCAGCTTCTGTGATGTCCCATTTACCGCCATAGTTGGCTGCAATGTTGATCACCATACCCGTGTTATCTGCCGTTAGGTTTTCTGCTTCTACAATTTTCTTTTGTAGACGCTCACTAAATCGACTGGTATCACCGATCACGCGCAACCGTAAGTTATTTTTGTGTAGTTTTTTTACTTCACTAGACAGGACCGTGATAAACAGTTCCATCAAAAGACCCACTTCTTCCTCCGGACGACGCCAGTTTTCACTACTAAAAGCAAACAGCGTCATGGCTCTAATGCCTAGTTTTGAAGCAGCAGCCACGGTCTTACGAACGGCACTAACGCCTTTTTTATGACCAAATACGCGAGGTTTTCCTTTGGACTTAGCCCAACGGCCATTACCGTCCATAATGATGGCAATATGCTTAGGAAGGGAATCAGAGAAGGCTTGAGAATTTTGCATAGGGAGTTAATTGAGTTCCATCAGTTGGATAGACTAACATAAAAAAACGCTGAGCTGTGAGCACAGCGTTTTCCAACAGTGATGTGTGTGGGAGTATTAAACTTCCATCAACTCTTTTTCTTTTGCAGCAAGAACTTCATCGATCTTCTTAACTGCAACGTCAGTTAGCTTTTGAATTTCGTCTTGTGCTTTACGGTCTTCATCTTCAGAGATTTCTTTATCTTTTAGAAGCGCTTTAAGATCGTTGTTTGCGTCACGACGGATGTTACGAACAGCAACACGACCACCTTCAGCTTCACCACGAACGATCTTAACTAGGTCTTTACGACGCTCTTCCGTTAGCGGTGGAAGTGGAACGCGGATGATAGTGCCAGCTGACATAGGGTTTAGACCAAGGTCAGACGTCATGATCGCTTTTTCTACTTTCGGCGTCAGCTCTTTATCAAAAACCGTGATTGCAAGTGTACGCGCATCTTCAGCAATAACGTTTGCTACTTGGTTTAGAGGTGTTGCTGCACCGTAGTATTCTACAGAAATACCAGATAGTAGGCTTGGGTGTGCACGACCTGTACGAATTTTAGAAAGGTTGTTCTTAAGCGCTTCAACGCTTTTATCCATGCGCTCTTGCGCGTCTTTTTTGATTTCGTTAATCACAGTTTCACCTTAAAAATGTCATCTTTCCTGAAGAAAGCCTAAAACGGTTGAGCAAAGCAAGCACCACCCTAACGCTTTGGAGTGGCACCTTAAGCCAAGCTTATTCGTTGATGAGCGTGCCTTCTGCTTCGCCCATAACCACGCGACGTAGTGCGCCTGGCTTGTTCATATTAAATACGCGGATTGGCATTTTGTGGTCACGAGCTAGCGTAAACGCCGCCAAGTCCATAACTTTCAGCTCTTTATCCAGAACTTCTGCATAAGACAGCTTATCATACAGCTCTGCGTCTGGGTTTGCTACAGGGTCAGCAGTAAATACACCATCAACTTTCGTCGCTTTTAGTACAACATCCGCTTCAATTTCGATACCACGTAAACAAGCAGCAGAATCCGTTGTAAAGAACGGGTTACCAGTACCAGCAGAGAAGATGACAACTCGGCCTTGGCGAAGCTCACGGATCGCATCAGCCCAATTATAGTCGTCACATACGCCTTTTAGAGGGATTGCAGACATAACGCGCGCATTTACGTATGCACGGTGAAGAGCATCACGCATCGCTAGGCCATTCATTACTGTAGCAAGCATACCCATGTGGTCACCAACTACGCGGTTCATACCAGCTTCAGCTAGGCCTGCACCACGGAACAAGTTACCGCCACCGATAACTACACCAACCTGAACACCCAGTTCAACCAGTTCTTTAACTTCTTGTGCCATACGATCAAGGACCGCAGGATCAATACCAAAACCGTCTTCACCTTGAAGAGCTTCACCACTCAGTTTTAATAGAATACGTTGATACGCTGGTTTAGGGTTCGTAGTCATGGAGTTTACCTTCCAAAGAGAGTTGTTGATTAACAGTCATGAATAGACACAACTTCAGTTATGGCTATTCATCACGGCTAATCGTTCACTGCTCATAAAAAGACCGTAGCCTTGGCTACGGTCTAATCTTTATACAGTCTCTAAGGATTAACCTTTTTGAGCTGCTGCAACTTCTTCAGCGAAGCTCATTTCTTCTTTCTTCTCGATACCTTCACCTACTTCTAGGCGAACGAACGTAGAAACTGAAGCGCCTTTTTCTTTCAGCATTTCGCCTACAGTTTTCTTAGGCTCCATGATGAAAGCTTGACCTGTTAGAGAGATCTCGCCAGTGAATTTCTTCATGCGGCCAACAACCATCTTCTCAGCGATTTCAGCAGGCTTGCCTTCGTTCATTGCGATTTCAACTTGAACCGCTTTCTCTTTTTCTACTACGTCAGCTGGTACGTCTTCTGGGTTAACGAACTCTGGCTTAGAAGCAGCAACGTGCATTGCAACGTGCTTAAGAGTTTCTGCGTCGCCTTCACCAGCAACAACAACACCGATTTTCTCACCGTGACGGTAAGAAGCGATTGCAGTGCCTTGAACGTATTCTACGCGACGGATAGTGATGTTTTCACCAATTTTAGCTACTAGAGCTACACGTGCGTCTTCGAATTGTGCTTGTAGTTCTTCAACAGAAGCTTTTGAAGCTAGAGCTGCAGCTGCAACTTCTTCTGCGAATGCAGTGAAGTTACCGTCTTTAGCAACGAAGTCAGTTTGGCAGTTAACTTCAAGAAGAACAGCAACGCCGTTTTCTTCTTTGATGATGATTGCGCCTTCAGCTGCAACGTTACCAGCTTTCTTAGCTGCTTTCGCTGCGCCAGATTTACGCATGTTTTCAATTGCTAGTTCGATGTCAGCGTTTGCTTCTACAAGCGCTTTCTTACATTCCATCATGCCAGCGCCAGTACGCTCGCGAAGTTCTTTAACTAGAGCAGCAGTTACAGTTGCCATTCTGTCTTCCTCGTTTGATTCGAAATAAGGTAAAAAACAGGGGCCTAACATTGTCGGCCCCCATTGCTAACTATAACTTAGTTTATGCTACACAAAGGTTTCACATAGACCAAGTGTGACACAGAGCCGCTATTATTCAGCTTCTACGAAACCGTCTTTTTCAGCAACTGCAGCTACGTCTTTGTTACGACCTTCAGATACTGCTGAAGCAGCAGCGTTCAGGTATAGCTGTACAGCGCGGATCGCGTCGTCGTTACCTGGGATTACGTAGTCAACGCCGTCTGGGTTAGAGTTAGTATCTACCACAGCGTATACTGGAATACCTAGGTTGTTAGCTTCTTTAATTGCAATGTGTTCGTGATCAGCGTCGATTACGAATAGAGCGTCTGGTAGGCCGCCCATGTCTTTGATACCACCAAGAGATTTCTCTAGCTTCTCCATTTCGCGAGTACGCATTAGAGCTTCTTTCTTAGTTAGTTTGTCAAAAGTACCGTCTTGAGATTGAGTCTCTAGTTCTTTTAGACGCTTGATAGACTGACGAACTGTTTTGTAGTTTGTAAGCATACCGCCTAACCAGCGGTTGTTTACGTAAAACTGGTTGCTTGCGATTGCAGCTTCTTTAACAGCTTCAGATGCAGCGCGCTTAGTACCTACGAATAGAACCTTACCTTTCTTCTCGCCAACTTTAGCTAGTTCAGCTAGAGCGTCGTTGAACATTGGTACAGTTTTTTCTAGGTTGATGATATGAACTTTGTTACGAGCGCCAAAGATGAATGGCTTCATTTTTGGGTTCCAGTAACGAGTCTGGTGACCGAAGTGAACACCAGCTTTTAGCATATCGCGCATTGATACAGTTGCCATTTTAAAATCCTCTATGGGGTTAGGCCTCCACATTCCCCATAACTCCGACCAAGCTTCTGCTCAGCACCCCGGAATATGTGACGGAATGTGTGTGATTTAAAGATAAAAGGTTATTCGGATGAAGCTTGCTTCGCCGCTTAACTTTGCTAAACGAAGAGAACAGTCCTCTATTCCGGCGCGCTTTATACCATATTTTAGCTCACTGTGGCTAGTAAAAATTATTTCTTCACCGAGCCACTTTCTCCTATTTATAAGCAAAACTTTAAACATATGATCGAATTAAGAATGATGCATATTCCTATCTAACTTGGGTTAACGCCCCGATGTCTGATAGAATGCGGCCATTCGCACGTTTACGTGCTTAGGAATAAGTAGAGAAAGCCAATGTCAATCAAGATTAAAACTGCTGAAGAAATAGAACGCATGCGCATTGCGGGCAAGCTAGCCGCAGAGATTCTAGAAATGATCGAACCACACATCAAAGTTGGTGTGACGACAGAAGAGTTAAACAAAATCTGTCATGAGTACGCTCTAGAAAAAGGTGCATACTCTGCTCCGCTTGATTACCATGGTTTCCCTAAGTCGATCTGTACTTCAATCAACCATATCGTATGCCACGGTATTCCAGCGGAAAAAGACGAAATCGGTAGCAACGGCCAAATGAAGCCGGCGGTACTAAAAGATGGCGACATCTTAAACGTTGATATTACCGTAATCGTTCCAAATGATGAGAATGCCGATCTGAGCGTGCGTCCTCAGGGGTACCATGGTGACACTTCTAAGATGTTCCTAGTCGGTGATGTTTCGCCTGCAAACAAACGTCTATGCATGGTAGCTCAAGAAGCACTGTATGTTGGTATGCGTACCGTTAAGCCAGGTTCAACGGTTGGTGACATCGGTACAGCTATCGAGAAGTACATCAAAGAGAACAACAAGAACAATCCTCGCAACAAGTTTTCTATTGTGAAAGACTTCTGTGGTCACGGTATCGGCGATGAGTTCCATGAAGAACCACAAGTGGTTCATTACAAGAACAAAGACCGCCGCGTATTAAAAGAAGGCATGTGCTTTACTATTGAGCCGATGATTAACGCAGGTAAATTTGGTTGCTCTGTTGATGCACAAGATGACTGGACTGTTTACACGGGCGACGGCAAGAACTCTGCGCAATGGGAACATACCATTGTTGTAACAAAAGAAGGTTGTGAAGTACTGACGCTTCGTAGCGACGATACGATTCCTCGCCTAATGAAAAACGCGTAAAGCTGACGACCACTCGTTGTTTACTATATCCCTGCTTCGGCGGGGATATTTTTTATCTGCCGCAAATTTGTTAGATTGTTATTAGATTAGCTTGCACGGATGGCAAATATGACACTTCAGTCCCCTCTTACCTTTTCCGATGAACAAATCAATATCGGTGAACTCAAACAAGAATTAGAGAAGTTTAGCTCTAATCAAAACCAAGAGTTTCTCAATCATCATCCGGTAACAAGCTTGGTTTTAGCCAGAGCTGAATATATGGATCTGCTTCTCAATCGTTTGTGGCAACATTTTGGCTTCAAGGATATTTACAACATTTCCCTGGTTGCCGTTGGTGGCTACGGACGCGGCGAGCTGCATCCGCTCTCCGATATCGATATTTTGATTCTGTCGAACAATAAACTGCCAACCGCGTTAGAAGCAAAAATCAGCGAATTCATTACGCTGTTGTGGGATTTAAAACTCGAGGTCGGACACGCTGTTCGCACCGTTACTGAATGTGCTGAAATTGGTAAAGCCGATCTAACGGTCGCGACAAACCTGCAAGAAGCGCGATTGCTGTGTGGAAGCGAGGACACCTTTCAGGCACTGAAGAAAGTCGTGTTATCAGACTCTTTCTGGCCAAGTGAGACGTTTTACCGCGCTAAAATTCAAGAGCAGCGCGAACGCCATGCACGTTACCACGACACGACCTACAACTTAGAACCAGACATTAAATCAACCCCTGGCGGGCTGCGCGATATTCATACATTAAGCTGGGTCGCTCGACGTCACTTTGGTGCTACTTCATTGTTGGAAATGAGCCGATACGGATTTTTAACTGACGCAGAATACCGAGAATTGGTTGAATGTCAGGACTTCCTTTGGCGAGTACGTTTCGCTCTGCACATGGAGCTTCGCCGCTATGACAACCGCTTGACCTTTGCCCATCAAGCTCAAGTTGCGGAAAATCTAGGCTACGTCGGAGAAGGCAATCGAGGCGTAGAAATGATGATGAAAGAGTTCTACCGCACGCTTCGTCGTGTGGCAGAGCTCAATAAAATGCTACTCAAACTCTTTGACCAAGCGATCATTAATGGTGGGGCAACAGAAAGTGCCGAGATTCTCGATACGGACTTTCAACGTCGCGGTTCTTTAATTGAAGCGCGGAAACCCGCATTGTTCCAAGCTCGCCCAGAAACTATTCTGGATATGTTCTTACATATTGCTAACGACTCAACTATTGAAGGGGTGAGCCCACCAACGCTGCGTCAACTGCGCACCGCTCGGCGTCGGCTCAACAAGTTTTTGCACACCATTCCTGCTGCGCGTGAAAAGTTCATGGCGTTATGTCGTCACCCTAATGCTCTTCACAAAGCATTCAGCCTCATGCACCGATTAGGGGTTATGGCGGCCTATTTACCGCAATGGAGTCAGATTGTTGGTCAAATGCAGTTTGACTTATTCCATGCCTACACCGTTGATGAACACAGTATTCGCTTACTTAAACACATCAACACTTTTAGTGACCCAGAAAATCATGCGAAGCACCCTATTTGCTGTGACGTCTACCCTCGGATGCAAAAGAAAGAGCTGCTGATTATTGCCGCTATTTTCCACGATATCGGGAAAGGTCGTGGCGGCGATCACTCGATTATCGGTGAAGGAGAAGCATACGACTTCTGCATTGAGCATGGCTTATCGAAGCCCGAAGCGAAACTTGTCGCTTGGTTGGTAAGACATCATCTATTAATGTCTGTCACCGCACAGCGCCGAGACATTTATGATCCTGATGTTATTACCGAATTTGCCAAAAAAGTCAGAGACGAAGAATCTCTCGATTATCTTGTATGCCTGACAGTTGCAGATATTTGTGCAACCAACCCAGAACTTTGGAATGCTTGGAAACGAACTTTACTTGCGGAGCTGTATTACTCCACACAACGTGCTTTACGTAGAGGCCTAGAGAACCCTGTCGATGTGCGTGAGCGAATTCGCCACAATCAACAAATGGCCTCCGCAATGCTGCGCAAAGAGGGGTTTGCCGCGCGCGAAATTGAAGTATTGTGGCAACGCTTCAAAGCTGACTACTTCCTTCGTCATACCCATACGCAAATCGCGTGGCACTGCGAACACTTACTTCGCATGGAAGATCCGACTAAGCCTTTGGTGTTGATCAGTAAAAAAGCCACTCGTGGCGGCACTGAGGTGTTTGTATATACGAAAGACCAGCCTGCTTTATTTGCGACAGTCGTGGCGGAGTTAGATAGGCGTAATTTTAATGTACACGACGCGCAAATCATGACCAGCAAAGATGGGCACGTGATTGATACCTTTATGGTACTCGATCAACATGGCGAAGCGATCGATGAGTCTCGTCACGCCGCGGTGATTAAACACCTCACTCATGTACTGGAGGCAGGCCGACCAACCAAGATTAAAACGCGCCGTACTCCGAACAAACTTCAGCACTTTAACGTGAAAACCAAAGTCGACTTCTTACCAACCAAAGGTAAAAAACACACTTTAATGGAGTTTGTCGCGCTAGACACACCAGGGCTGTTGGCCAAAGTAGGCCGTACGTTTGCTGATTTAAATATCAACCTTCATGGTGCAAAAATCACCACCATTGGTGAGCGAGCAGAAGACTTGTTTATTTTAACCAGTGATGCAGGGGGAAGATTAAGTGAAGAACAACAGGATGAGCTAAGAGAGAGATTGATCGAAAAGTTATCTGATGAGGTCGCAGCTTAGATCAAACCTGCCAATCTTTTCGGTTCAGGGCGAGAGCGATCTTGCCCACAATTTAAGCATTTTGGCTAAATATCAGCTATCTAGCTCATACATAGGCTGCTACAGTTATATCAATATCAATTCGATGTAATAGAGGTAGCCTATGTATCCCCACCTCACTGGTTTGGGTATTCACGACCCTAAGCAGATTGAACGTTATTCCCTACGCCAAGAAGCACACAAAGACGTACTCAAGATCTATTTCCACAAGCAAAAAGGCGAACTGTTCGCTAAAAGCGTTAAATTCAAATACCCGCGCCAAATCAAAAATGTTCTTGTGGACAGTGGCAGTCACAAATATAAAGAAGTAACGGAAATCAACCGTAACCTCACATTAGTCATTGATGAACTGAATAAAATCACTAAGCCAACGAAACAACCTGAGGTTGATGTAAAAGAGAAAATTCTTTCAGACCTTCGTCATTTAGAAAAAGTCGTTTCGAGCAAGATCGCAGAGATCGAAGCGGATCTTGAAAAACTAAAGTAAAACGTTAAGTCTTAAATATTAAAAAGGGTTAGCATTGATGCTAACCCTTTTTATTTGTACTCAATCATTATCTAGATCTAACTGCGCCGATTATCGGTTCATCCCACTCAAATCGAGTAAACAATTGCTGCCAAGTTTCATCAAGATTGGCCGTCATGACAATCTCTTGATCGGTAAATGGATGGACAAACCGTAACTCTGAAGCATGCAGTAGCAAACGATGAGAATCAAACTCTGTGCGATACAGCTTGTTGTGCTTTCCATCCCCGTGCGTTGTATCACCCACGATCGGATGGCGTAGATGTGCCATATGACGACGAAGTTGGTGCTTACGCCCCGTTTTAGGTTTCATCTCAACTAAGCAATAACGCGTTGTAGGAAATTTACCCGTCGAATAGGGAACCTCCACTTTAGCCAACGGCTTATATTCCGTCACCGCTTCTTGCGCTTCTTTTTCTTGTGAAGCGAACTTATCAGCAATCTTGTCTAACTCCACTTTGAGTGCGTAATCCAAGACGCCCTCTTCCTCAATCCAACCGCGTACTATTGCGTGGTATGTCTTTTCCATTTTATGTTCAGCAAACATCGGCATGACTTGTGATGCGACTTCACTCGACAACGCAAACACGAGCACACCAGATGTTGGGCGATCCAGACGATGCAATGGGAACACATGCTGACCAATTTGGTCGCGCAAAGTTTGCATGACAAACTGAGTTTCGTGTTTATCTAACCAACTGCGATGCACTAACATGCCTGCAGGCTTGTTGACCGCTACAAAATATTCATCCTGATAAACGATCTCCAGCTCAACTGGTTCTGAAGATCGCGTTAGTTCTTGTTCTAGCATTCGTTTACTTACACAGTTCGTCAATGGTTCGGATTGTAACGAGCAGCTCGGCGAACTGCGGTTCCTGCTTCCACGCTTCTGAAAAATAGGGCTCGAGAGAAAACCCTCTTGGCAGTGGTTGGTTATTTTTCACTAGTGCGTGCATTCTGGCTATAAAAATCCACTGCAACCACTCATGAGGATGCAATGTATCAATCGCAAATGGCTCCGCACTTTGTAAGGCTTGCTCTGAAGGCATAGTGTATTGCCACAATTTATGCTCTCTAAGCTGCGTTTCAAGTTGGTGAAGTAAGTCGACCAATTGAGTATTTGTTACCATTAATTCTATCTCGAACCTTGAATTAGCCGAGAATGATACCATTTCTTGTGAAAAGAACGTTAGGACGTCGTATTTAATGGAAAACATTCAAACCCTCACTCAACTGTTGAACAACAGCCACTGTGATTATCAAATCTTCGATCTTGGTCGCCGTATCAAAACCATCGCTAAGAAAGAGTTTACCGATGTAGAAAAAGGTCAAGCACCTTACCCATTTCCAATGCAGCGTAAAGCACACCTTGCCATCGCTTATTGGAATGAACAAAAGCAACCTTGGATTTGGTTTCTAAAGTTTGAATTGGACGAGCGCGGTTTGTTAAAGCAAGCGGATATCGGCAATTTCATTAAATACGTCGTGGAGGCTATGGGAACACGCCTCAATGATGATATCACTGAAGAGCAACAACAAAAGCTGTCTAACAACCCATACACTTTCAAACCTTCCGAAGATAAAATGGCCGTGTTTCATAGCCAGGTCCGCGCAAACCTCAATCTTCCTACCAGCCAATATTACGAGCATACCCAGCATTACTTCTCTGGAGGTTTAGGCTGGGATAATTGGCAAACTGTAGGTCTGCAAGGTATCACAGACATAGCCGCTCGCCTGGACAAAGAGCAAAACGGGGTAATGATACGCAAAGCGTTGAACCACCTACCAAATGAGCCACTTTATGCCCTATTAGGTGCGCTTGAGCACGTAGAGCTTCAAGAGCGTTTAGCAGAACGTATCGCGGAAAAGGCACAGCAAGAAATCGCAAGTAGCGAACCTGATCTCTTCCTACTTTCAGCACTTATCCGAGCCCTTGCTGGTGCACCAACAGAAGTCGCCTCTCCAGTATTAGATGCGATATTGCATAGCCCTCGTTTAAGCCATCAGGAGGTATTGATTGGTGTGGCGGGTCGCGCTTGGCACTTACTCGCCAATGAAAAGGTAGCAGAACAGTTTTTGCTGCGTTTAGCTCAAACCGGTAATCAAGCCCTATTTAATCAGTTATTTGCCGATTTAGTGATGCTGCCAGAGTTAAGAATGGTGTTATTGCCTTTACTGCATTCAAACCCATCAGAGGAACTAGCAAATGCGCTAGTAAGCTTACAACAAACAACAAAAAGCTAAGAAAGGTTCAGGAATGATTGGTGATCTTTTAGCAATTTTAGGGCTCTGCTTTTTCTGTTACCTGTTTTGGCAACAGCGTCGCCAAGCCGAACTCGCAAAAGCGGCCATCACGCGTAAATGTGAGCAATTGGATCTCCAATTAATCAGCATCGCCTTTGGTGCCCATAAACTAAAAACGCCAGACGGAGTCTGGCGTTGGCATACGGTGTATCAATTTGAGTTTTCATCTCTTGGTGACGATTGCTACCAAGGAGAGTTAACCATGGTCGGTTTCAGGCCGCAGAACTTTCACCTACCACCGCATCGCTTGTAAATTCCATTTCAAAGTAAGGACCATATACATCCTTACTTTCTTTTGTTTTAACAAATCCCAGCTTTTTCAGTACCGCCATAGAAGCTTGATGATTGCTATTCACGTTAGCTTTCACCTTATTCAAGCCCAACTCACGGCACGCTTTGGGGAAAAATGCTTTTAGTGCTTCTGTTGCTAACCCTTTACCCCAATATGATTTATCAAAAATAAACCCTAATTCAGGTTCGGAATCGAGATTAGCAATGAACACGTGCCCCATATAGTCACGACTGGTGCTCTCTAGCACTGCCATACTATAAATGTTCTCATCATCCAGTATTTTCTCAAACATCTGTTTGGCAGACGCAACTGTATACGGACCATTCAATTCAGCACGGTTTTTCGCACAGCAATTCAGCATGACGAATTCTAGTTGCAACGACTCATTGTAGGGTAGAAGAAGCATTCTTCTGGTTACTATGGCCACATCTGTTCCTTGATTACAACAAACTTAATCTATCCGCAGATCACAAACTCGATGAGCTGAACATGCTCAATGATTGCGGGCATAACACCTTGTAGAGAAGCCGAAAGTTAAACCAACTGGTTGGAAAGGATATTGATCTGAGTTGTTTTTTATTAAGTGTTATTAGGAATTTATATATTTTGTGATATTGATATCCCCAAGTAACATCGAGATGCTGAATTCAATGAGAACACTGGATATCGTTTTTATATAAGAAAGACCCCGACACATAAGTATCGGGGTCATGGTCTTACTCGCAGCAGTCCGGCTACTAAAAGTGCTCCATGCATCATCCATAATAGTGGCTGATTCCGTCAGCTTATTCCTTACGTCGCCGTCCTAGCGGTGTCCTTATCATCCTGACTGCTAACATTCCTCGTTAGCACACGTCACTTGTTCCTTGAGCGGTGTCCCTTGCATCTTCCTGATGCTGTCCATAACCTCAATCCTAGAGGGGTCCATTGTCTATCCTTAGTCATCAACATCCTATTGATGATCGTATCCTTACAATGTCCTACGCTCCATGCTTGATTAATCATCCTGACCAACCAAATCGTCTTCCTGACGATAACCAAATCCTTGGTGCTTTCCTGTTCCATGTCTGCTTCCTGCTGACAACTCTCAATTTACGCCTTTTCCAAAAATAGACAATCTATCCAAGATAAATATTTGGCTCTCACATTGGTTAACAAGTTGTTAAATCATTATTTATCAGAAACTTAAGCTCTTCAGCTTCTCTTTTTCCGCTTACGAAATCGTTTTCTCTCACAACCTATGTAAGAGATCTCTCACACTACACTCTCCAAAATGCCATTCGCCAAATCAGCGCACTCAACGTATGATGATAGATATATCGTTGTTAAGGATTAAAAATGTTAACTCAAGACGTTACTAAAGAATTAGAAGCGGCAATGGAACAGTTGCAACAACAAGGAAAAGAGCCAACCGTAGCGTTAGTGAAAGCACGATTGAAAACGCCAGTTCCAATGCCAGCGTTAATCACCGCAATAAAAAGTTGGAAGAGTGCTCAACGCGTACCCAAGGTTGAAATCGCAGCACAGCACCACACCGATAATGATCGTCTTGAAGCCCTAGAACGCACCGTAAAAATGCTAGCCATTCGTATTGAAGAGTTAGAAGCGAAACTCAGTGAGAAATCATCATGAAGTTATGGGTAGATGCAGACGCGTGTCCGAAAGTTATTCGCGAAACCATTGTGCGTGCCGCCGAGCGTACGGGGATTGAATGTACGTTTGTCGCTAACCACGTTGTCCCTGTGCCGAAAAGAGACAACATCCACTCGCTGCAAGTCCCTGCGGGATTTGACATCGCAGACAACGAAATCGTCAAGCGTGTAGAAGCCAACGATTTGGTGATCACGTCAGATATTCCGCTTGCAGATGAGGTTATCTCTAAAGGCGCTCAAGCCCTCAGTTCTCGTGGCGAGCTCTATACAAAAGACACCATCAAAGCTCGCCTAAATATCCGCGACTTTATGGAAACCATGCGTTCAAGCGGAATTCAGACAGGTGGGCCCGCCGCGCTTTCTCAAACCGATCGACGCGAATTTGCAAACCATTTGGATCGTATTTTGGCGAAATTCAAGAAGTAACCCTCACTCTATTCATATTGAGCCAGCAAATCAAAGCCTGGCTCATTCCTGAAAATTCATTCTCAGCATTGCACCCAAAGCGTGCTCTTACTCCCATTTGTTTTGTTCTGTTTATTTTTCATCTCGCTCGCCATAGCTTCAATATGCAACGTGGTTTATTTTGAACGACGTTTTTAATAAGTGTATAGAGAATAATGGGCTTTAACATCGTTTCCAGTGGAAGCTACCTGCCAACGAATCAATGGTCTGCTCGAGAGATGGATCGCTTCCTAAAATTAGCGCCAGGGACCTGCCGAAATAAATTCGACGTTGAATATCGTCATGTAGCCAATACAAAAGAGACCGCTATTTACATGGCAGTGCAGGCAATAGAGCAGTGTTTAGGAAACACACATACCTTAAGCTCCGTTGATCTTCTTATCTACGCTAGCGGCACACACCACCAGTCTCTACCCTACGACGCCTCAGCGGTTCTCGCCGCGTTAGACGCTCCAACATGGCTAGAAAGCTTTGATTTGAACAGCACCTGTTTATCCTTTCTCTCTGCGCTTGATCTTGCCCAGAGTCTATTCTTAGCAAAACGATACCGTCGGATTCTTATTGTCACCAGCGAACTCGCCACTGGCATCACACTGAATCGAAATTTTACGCTCAAACCAGAAGTTGCAACGCTATTCGCAGACGGTGCCGCCGCATTTTTGCTCGAAGAACACAACGATGATGGATTGCTCACCAGTCACTTTGAAACGCATCATACCGGGTATTCATTTTGTCAAATTAAGGGCGGAGGTAGTCATATCAATCCGCATACCTCCGAACATCAAGCCTATTTAAAAAGTTGCCAGTTTGAGATGGAGGGCAAAGCACTCTTTAAACATGTGCGTAACGCCTTACCAGCGTTTCTAAAAAAAGGGTTTGACGCCTCTCCGGTAACACTCGGCGATATTGATTATTTTCTTCCTCATCAAGCCAGCGCGCATGGATTAAAAAAACTGCCTTCACTCACCGGGCTACCAACAGAGAAAACCGTTAATCACTTTTCGACTTTGGGAAACCAAGTCGCCGCCTCACTCCCAATTAACTTACACTGGCTGCGTAATCAGCCAGAAACCGCAGGAAAACATGTGTTATTAGCTGGCACCGCCGCAGGGTTGTCACTAGGGATGGGAGTGCTAAAACTATGAAGATATTGGTCACTGGTGGCAGCGGGATGTTGGGTAGCGCAATTCTGAGAATGTTTCACCAGCAGCATGAACTGCATTTTACAGCACGAAATACAGTCATCGCTAAACAACTCGCCGAGCAATTCGATGTTATCCCCCATATAGTCGATTTAAGAGACCACTCAGCAGTTCATGCGGTATGCCAAGGTATGGATGCAATCATCCATTGTGCCGCTCTCTCAAGCCCATGGGGAAAGTGGCAGGCGTTTTATCAAGCCAATGTAGATGCCACCAAAAACCTCGTCAATGCGGCTAATACCCATCAAATCTCGCGTTTTATCCATATTTCCTCCACCAGCGTCTACTTTGACCATCAAGACCGTTGGAATATTCGAGAAACCGACGCCATAGCTTCATACTGGTGTAATGATTATGCACACACAAAATACCTATCGGAAATTGAAGCCGTAAAAGGCCGAAGTAAAGCGATCATTTTAAGGCCGCGTGGCATTTTTGGACCCAATGATCGCGCGATTATCCCAAGAGTGCTTAAGGCGATAAAAAACAACACTCTGCTTCTGCCATCGGGTAGAAATCCTGTGGTTGATCTGACCTATGTCGACAACGTTGCCCATGCAGCGATGCTCGCTTGCACTCAGGCAGGCCAACTTCAGCATGGTGATGTGTTCAACATTTCCAACAACGAACCAATGCCAATTGAGACTGTTCTGCAAGCTTTATGTGAGGGGTTAAACCTAAAAGTAACGTTACAATCATTACCATACGGTGTGGTATCACCATTATTAAAGCTCAGTGAGCAAATACGAAGGCACTTACCACATCAGCCAGAACCAAGGCTCACCTCATACAGCGCAGGATTATTTAACTATCATCAAACTCTGGATATCAGCAAGGCGAAACAAACACTGAATTACCAACCGCTTTTTTCAATTCAAGAAGGAATACAGCAGTATGCAAACTGGTCTAAAAATAAAAATCTTTGAGGCTGGACACTGCGTACACCCAGGCTTTGTTGTCAAACCAGGTTCTGGTATCAAGCCTAGAGCATTTCCGGCAGCCGTTGCGTTAATTCAGCACCCAACACAAGGCAACATCCTGTTTGACACGGGATATCACGAGCATTTTTTTAGCGCGACTCGCCCCTTCCCTGAACGTTTTTATGCTTGGACAACACCTTGTCGCTATAAAAAAGAACACGGAATTGTTGCGCAGTTAGCAAAAGAAAGTCTCAAACCTCATGATATTGAACACTTAGTACTCTCCCACTTCCATGCTGATCACATTGCTGCCGTGTCTGAGTTTTCCCACTCTCAATTGCATTGCCAACAAAAAGGGGTGGATGCAATTACTAAAAGTGGTCGAATTGGAGGCGTAAGAAAAGGATACCTAAAAGCTCTACTTCCTCCACAACTTGAATCTAAATTATTCATTCATAGTGACTTTTCTGTACCAATCAGCCAAATTCTTCCTCAGTGCCAAGGTGTTAATTTGCTCTGTAAAGACATGTTCGACGACGGATTCATTTATATGGTTAGCTTGCCAGGCCATGCTGCGGGTCAAGTGGGCCTATTAGTTAAGAGAGAACGAGATTGGATGTTCTTACTCGCCGATGCATGTTGGTTAATTGAGAGCTTGAGTGAAAATATCGATCAGCATTGGCTGGCTAACATGCTTTGCGATGACACAAAGGCCTATAAAAACACCCTCTCCGAGTTGAGAAGTTGCTACCAACAAACCCACCACTTTGTTCGCTTCGTGCCTTCACATTGTCAGGAAACTATCCAGCAGCTAATCAAAGAAGGGTGGATGAAGTGATAACGCTTATCTCAGAATTCTGGCGAACCCGCTACCGCCCTTTCGGTTCAAGGGAACAAGTCGAAGCTTGGCAGCAACGACATTTAACGCAACACCTAGATTGGGTATGCTGTAATTCACCGTATTACCGCTCACTTCAAGGTGCAGTACTTAGTGATTTCCCTATCATGAATAAGCAAACCATGATGGAGAACCTCTCGGAGTTGAATACGAAAGGCTTAGATGCTGAACAGCTAATGCAACAAGCACTCGAAGCAGAACAGTCACGCAACTTCGCCGCTTCAAAAGTTGGCGATGTTACTGTTGGGCTTTCTTCGGGCACATCAGGCATGCGCGGGTTGTTTCTTGCTGACAAACAGGAAACGCAACTGTGGGCTGGCAATATATTGGCTCGCCTGTTGCCCAACCTATGGCAAAAGCACCGAATTGCGCTAGCCTTGCGCGCCAACAGCCCACTGTATAAATCCGTCGCGAAAGGCCCTGTCACATTCTTTTATGCGGATTTAACTAAACCTTACCAAGAATGGATAAAAGAGTTGGATGAGTTCCAACCCACGCTTTTGGTTGGTAGTGCGCAAGCTCTTCAGCTCTGCGCCCAGTTCAGCGGTCAATTTGGTCAACCCGCAATTCAACCACAGCGGATCATTTCTGGTGCAGAAGTCCTAACCGAGAGTGACCGTCACTTTATTTCTCAACGGTTCGACAGCGAACTCCATGAAGTCTATCAATGTACTGAAGGTTTTCTTGCATGTACGGATCAGCATGGACAAATGCGCTGGAATCAAGATGTTGTTTACATCGAAAAACATTGGCTGAATACCGAACGTACTCATTACAGCCCAATTATCACCGATTTTCGTCGTAAAACTCAGCCCATTATTCGTTATCAGCTCGACGATATTATTGAGAATAAACAGGATAATGGCGTATTTGAACCTCTTGGCGCGATTGCCGGACGATGTGGTGATCGCCTCACGCTAAACGCAAACCACGTCCCAGTGACGGTGTTACCAGATCTCATCTACCGCGCTATAACACTATCCGCCCAAAGTCGCGTGGATTACCGAATCACCCAAACAGGGTCACAAGCCATTCAAATTGAAGCGGATGTTCACCACCATCGGGTTATACATCAAGCCTTGATAAAGTTGTTTGACCAATTGCGGCTTGATCCTGTCAGATTTAGTTACCGCCCTGCGCCTATTTGGACGCCAATGAATAAACAACGACGTGTGGTGAACATATGCGGGTCTTAATCACCGGAGCCCGAGCACCAGTTGCACTAGAGTGGGCAACCATGTGTATGCATCATGGACATGACGTAATTCTCACCGATTCGCTAAAAAAAACTCTAGGATCGTTTTTGCGAGGTATCGAGTCTTATATCCCCACCGCTTCGCCTCGATTTGCGTTTCCCACCTATCAACAGCAGATCCTAAAAATCATTACTCAGATGCGTATTGATATGGTGATACCCACTTGTGAAGAAGTGTATTACTTGGCTCATGTTGCCAAACAATGCCCAGAAGTAGATTTTTTTCTGCCCAATGTAGGACTACTCAATGCCCTGCACAACAAGTTGACCGTCTTTGAACAGCTTCAAGATTTGCCAGAAATTACACTTCCCAAAACTCGTTTGGTCGCTGATAAAAGTGAGGTTGAAATTAATAAGAGAACCGTTCTAAAGCCAGTTTACTCTCGGTTTGGCGGGCAAGTCATAAGAGATGTGACGACTCAGTCTATTTCTGCCGCCACGATATCGCCCCTTTTCCCTTGGGTTCAGCAACAAAAAATCCAAGGGACTCCGGTGTGTAACTATGCAATTTTTGAACATGGTGAACTTAAAGCACACCAAGCTTATGTACCGAAATACTGTGTAAACAGCTCGGCCGCCAGTGCTTTTCAGCCGATCTCATGCAAACGACTAGATAGATTTATCGCCGCTTTTGGTAAACGTCATACTTATCATGGGCAAGTGTCGTTTGACTTCATCAAATCACAAGATGAACTCTACGTGATTGAATGTAACCCAAGAGCCACCAGTGGTTTGCACCTACTCTCGTCTCGATGCAACCAACTGCTTCCTAATATGGAGTTTACCAGTCCTTCCAAGCAGCGATTGCATCATTTAGGTCCAATAACACTCATCGCTGCAGGCGGGTTATCCCTGTTCAAGGCTCGAACTTGGCAAGATTGGTGGTCTGGAGTGAATGTGATGCAACAGCATAACTTACCGGTCGGGAGCCAAATCCGGAGTATGTTTGAATTACTCCGGTTAGCTAGGCAGAACAAGACGAAGTGGAGCGACGCTTCTACCGTTGATATTGAGTGGAATGGAGAGGCATTGAACCCATGACACTTTCCTCTCAAGAATGGCATCAAACCTTTATCACTCTTATGCAGTCAAATCCTATTGATGAATGCACAGCAAGCTTTGGTTGCTACTATATCGATGATGTTGCCATTCCTTACTCCGTAACACCAAAAATACCAAACAACTGTTATTCAGTCTCCCCTATGACACTGCTTAGTGGCTACGCCGCAGAAGAGCTTCACAAAGTCAAAAATATGGCTGTTCGATGGGTATGTAAGTTACTTATTAATATGACTAAACCAATCTTATCATTGGCTGGATTGGATCAAGTCCAAACGCTCAACAATCAGTGCTTGTCCACCAATATGTATAGCGAACAATGGGCAGCCTTAAATCTCGATGAACTGCGTCGCGTCGCACTCGATAAATATCCCACCTTTCCCTTGGTACTTCGCTCCATTAACCAACGTCAACAATCACGCTTTATTCAGCGATTAGAGCAGCAGCAATGGCAAAGCTTGGTAACACGACAAGTGTATTTACTTGATGATTGGCAAGCGTTCAGCTTCAACCGAGATTTAACGAAAGACTTCAAACTGCTTAATGATAAAGATTGGCAGTTTAGACCACTTACCACTGATGAAGAGTTTCAGCGTGCCAAAGAGTTATATGACATGCTTTACCTTGATAAATACAGCATCAATAACATCCAGTTTTCAACCCAATATTTAAAACAGGCGAGCCAGAACAAATTAGTAAAGTTAGTGGGACTGTTTTATCAAGAAGAGATGCTGGCTACGTTAGGCATTGTAGAAATTGATAATGATATGACTTGCCCAATTTTTGGCTACGATACCAATAAGCCACAACGCCTCGCATTGTATCGTCGAATATCGGCCTATACCATCCGCCACGCAATGATATTCCAGCGTCGCTTTAATATGAGCTCAGGTGCTCCGGCTTTTAAACGCAACAGAAAAGCCCAGCCAGAAATTGAATTTAGCTATGTGTATATTGCGCACTTACCCTGGTACAAACGCATAATTTGGAAAAGCTTGTGCTGGCTCACTCAGCACTTTTATCGCCCTTTGTTGATACGTTTTCAGCTATAATCCGACATCTATAATCAGGTAAGCCTGCGTACACAGTCTCAATCGATAAAAAAGCCTGCGACGTTCGCAGGCTTTTTATAATGGAGCTGTGTGAGGTAACCGTTTTCTACGGTGTGTAGTATGTTGCTGCGCCAGGGCCTACTGGTAAACCAAATACGAATACCCATAGGTAGAACAGCACACTCCAACCTACAATGAAGCAGATTGAGTAAGGTAGCATGGTCGCGATCAGCGTACCGATACCTAAGTTCTTCATGTAACGAGTCGCTACGGCAAGAATCAAACCAAAGTAGCTCATCATTGGAGTAATGATGTTTGTCGTCGAGTCACCAATTCGGTAAGCAGCCTGAATCGTTTCCGGTGCATAACCAACAAGCATCAACATAGGAACAAAAATCGGAGCCGTTACTGCCCACTGTGCCGATGCCGAACCAATCATTAGGTTGATAAATCCACACATCAGGATGAAGGCAAAGAACAACATTGGGCCAGTTAAGCCAATTTCTTGCAGGAAGCTAGCGCCAGCAACCGCGAATACCTGACCGAAGTTAGTCCATTTAAAGAAAGCAACGAACTGAGCCGCAAAGAAAACTAATACAATGTACATGCCCATAGAAGACATAGATTTCGCCATTGCATCAATTACATCGCGATCCGTCTTCATCGTGCCAACAACTTTACCAAACACAAAGCCTGGAATAGCAAAGAACACAAAGATGAATGCCACGATACTTTTCAGGAATGGTGAACCTGCAATTGTACCTGCATCAGAACGTAGAATGCCGTCTTCTGGAACAACCGTCCAAGCAAGCAGCGCTGAAACAACCAGTACAGCAACACCTGCTAGTTTTAGGCCTTTCTTCTCAATGTCTGTTAAGCCACCCATTTTGTCGTTCGACAAATCTTCTGAGGCTTCTTCTTCACTGTATTTGCCAAGCTTTGGCTCAACAATTTTTTCAGTAACAAACGCACCTGTGATTGCAATGAAGAATGTCGACACAAACATGAAGTACCAGTTAACTTCTGGACCAACAGTGTAAGTTGGGTCAATCATTTGCGCCGCCGTTTCAGTAATGCCTGACAACAGCGGGTCAACCGTACCAATAAGTAGGTTTGCTGAGTAACCACCAGATACACCAGCGAACGCCGCAGCAAGACCGGCAAGTGGATGACGACCTAAAGAATGGAACAGCATTGCAGCCAGTGGAATAAGTACCACATAGCCAAGCTCTGATGCCGTATTTGAAATGATACCCGCGAAAACGACCGTCACTGTTACCATGCGTTGAGATGCACCCATGACTAAGCCACGCATTGCTGCAGATAGCAAGCCTGAGTATTCAGCAATAGCAACACCCAACATCGCAACCAATACCGTACCCAAAGGTGCAAAGCCGACAAAGTTTTTCACTAGATTGGTAACGATTAGTTCAAGGCCATCAGCGTTAAGCAAGCTAACGACATGAATCATGCCATCCGCGGCACGACCTTTTGCACCCTCAGGACGAGGATCAACTACGGAAACTTCGAAGTATCCTGCAATACCCGACATCACCAGAATGGCTAAACAGAAAATGGCAAATAGTGTGATCGGGTGGGGTAATAAGTTCCCCAAATATTCGACAGTATCCAAAAAGCGCGTAAACAGCGGCTTCTTAGGCGAGTTTTGTTTAATTGAATCAGATGAACTCATCTGTTCCCTCCTTGTTTTTATTCCTATGCAAATGTGACAAAAATGTCAAAAAGCGTGCGAAGGGTACTTGAGTAGAAGGTCAAATAAAAGCCCTAAATGTTACAAACTGTGACGAACAGAGGCATTTATAACCAACATTGAATAAAAATGTAGATATTTCATCCATGTAAGATAATTAACTCAACATTATCAATTAAACAAAACCATAAGTTAGATATATGCAGGTTGATTACTTTTGCACAGCTTTGAATCTCGGGTTCGTTTTACAAATGACATAAAGACGCCCTCTCCGTTTTACAATCTGGCAATCCGGATGACGACTTTTTGCACTTTTTAATGATTTTACTACCTTCATGATTTATTCCTTTTCGCTCTTAAATTGACCAAAACGACGGTTGAAGTTCGCAATGCGACCTTCGGTTTGTACAACGCGCTGTTTACCGGTGTAGTACGGGTGAGAAGCTGACGACACATCTAACGTAAAGTAAGGGTAAGTTTTGCCATCTTTCCATTCGATGGTTCTCTCCGTTTTCAACGTAGAACCAACGACAAAGTACTTATCTACACTGGTGTCGTGGAACACCACAGGACGATATTCAGGGTGGATTCCTGGTTTCATAATACTTTTCCTTTCAATTAAATTGTTATGTTATAACATTTTAATTAATAATCATTATCAACAAGAAAAGCAAGAGAAATTTGTGATACTTTTCATCTCAATGAATTCTTAAAGATGTCCACCATGTATTCCATCGAACCCATCGGTGTCATTGAGACACCGTACAAAGAAAAGTTTGCAGTTCCGCGCCAACCACGCTTAGTACCAGAGGCTAAAGCACGCGTAAAACTGTTAGGTGCAGCAAATAGCCCTGAAGCAGTGCGTGGGCTAGAACAGTTCTCTCACGTTTGGTTGTTGTTTCTATTTGATCAGAACCTGGAAGCTGGTTGGAAACCAACTGTACGTCCGCCACGATTAGGCGGCAATGAACGAATTGGTGTCTTTGCCTCGCGCTCGACTTTCCGTCCAAACGGAATCGGAATGTCAGCCGTTGAAGTGAAAGGAGTCACTAAGCAAGGCGATCAAATCTATCTTGATTTAGGCAGTGTAGATCTCGTGGATGGGACACCGATTGTGGATATTAAGCCTTATATTCCCTATTCGGATTCTATTTCGGAAGCACAAGGCGGATACGCAGACCAAGAGCCAGAAAAGTCACAAGTCACCTTTTCTGCTCAAGCATTAGCAACGATAGAAAATCGATCCGATACTGACTATGTAAGATCAGTCATTGAACAAGTTCTGGCACAAGATCCTCGCCCTGCATATAAGAAAAACAAGCCGGACGACAAAGAATATGCGGTAAATTTGTTCGACTTGAACGTAAAGTTCACAGCAACAAGCAACTTAATAACGGTTACCGCTATTGAAAGCTTTTGACAAACGCAATTGGCTGATATTATAGACGGCTAACAAATTTCCCTTTCGGGAACTCCCATACTCCTGCTTATTCAAGCTTGAGTATCTAACTTAAATAAACGGATAAATTTAATGCGTACCAGTAATTATCTTCTTTCTACTCTGAAGGAGACTCCAAACGACGCAGAAGTAGTGAGCCACCAGCTCATGCTACGTGCAGGTATGATCCGTAAGCTGGCTTCAGGTTTATACACCTGGCTACCTACTGGTCTACGTGTACTGCGTAAAGTCGAAAACATCGTTCGTCAAGAAATCGACAATGCAGGCGCAGTCGAAACTTTGATGCCCGTTGTTCAGCCGTTTGAACTATGGGAAGAGACAGGCCGCAGCGAAAAGATGGGCCCTGAGCTACTTCGCTTTACTGACCGTCATGTTCGTCCGTTTGTACTTAGCCCAACCGCTGAAGAAGTGATCACTAGCCTTGTTCGCAATGAAGTGAGCTCTTACAAACAGCTTCCGCTAAACCTGTACCAAATCCAAACTAAATTTCGTGACGAACGACGCCCACGTTTTGGCGTAATGCGTTCACGTGAATTCTCAATGATGGATGCATACAGCTTTGACATTGATAAAGACGGACTACAAAAGTCATACGACGCAATGCACGATGCTTACTGTAAAGCATTCGATCGCATGGGTCTGGATTACCGTCCTGTACTTGCAGATAGCGGTGCTATCGGTGGTAGCGGCTCTCAAGAGTTCCACGTACTGGCTGAAAGCGGCGAAGATATCATCGCATTTTCTAGCGAGTCAGATTACGCGGCAAACATTGAAAAAGCAGAAGCACTAGCTCCAGCCTCTGAGGCTGCGGCACCAACACAAGAAATGACGTTGGTTGATACGCCAAACGCGAAAACAATCGCTGAATTGGTTGAGCAGTTCGAACTACCAATTGAAAAAACAGTGAAAACACTGTTTGTGAAAGCATCTGACGAAGTTGATGCGCCAATCATCGCGCTTATTATTCGTGGTGATCATGAACTGAACGAAGTGAAAGCAGAAAACCTTCCTCAGGTTGCAGCTCCACTGGAAATGGCATCTGAAGAAGAAATTCGTGAGCTTATCGGTGCAGGCCCTGGTTCACTTGGCCCTGTTGGCCTTAAACTGCCGTTCATTGTTGACCGCAGCGTTGCGGTAATGAGCGACTTCGGTGCGGGCGCGAACATCGACGGCAAACACTACTTCGGTATTAACTGGGGTCGTGATGTAGAGCTTGGCCAAGTTGAAGACCTACGTAACGTTGTGGAAGGTGACCCAAGCCCATGTGGCAAGGGCATTATCCAGCTTAAGCGTGGTATCGAAGTTGGCCATATCTTCCAACTAGGTAACGCTTACTCCGCAGCGATGAACTGTGGTGTACTGGGTCCTGATGGTAAGAACGTCATCCTAGAAATGGGTTGTTACGGTATCGGTATCACTCGCGTAGTAGCGGCTGCTATTGAACAAAACCACGACAAATACGGCATCATCTGGCCAGATGCAATCGCACCATTCCAGGTAGCGATCGTTCCAATGAACATGCACAAGTCAGAAGAAGTGAAAGAAGCCGCTGAGAAATTGTACGCTGAGCTAACAGCAATGGGCATCGAAGTGCTATTTGACGACCGTAAAGAACGCCCAGGCGTAATGTTCTCTGACATGGAGCTTATTGGTGTACCGCATACCATTATTATCGGTGACCGCTCAATGAAAGAAGGCAACTTCGAATACAAGAACCGTGCTACTGGTGAGAAAACAGCAGTCGCAATGACTGACATTGTTGAGCACGTAAAAGCTCAACTAAAGTAAGCACTAGACGAGTTCGCATTTGAAGTAGTTTCAAATAGTTAAAAAGGGTTGGCTTCGGTCAGCCCTTTTTATTACAGCTCAACATCCTCCCTCCACCTTTTTCGAACTATTCACTTTGTTAATCTTTGGTTCAGCTTCTTGCTATTAAACTGATTTCATCATCTAAAGGAGGTCAGTTATGGATTTAAAAAGTCTTCTAAACCAAGCACTCAAATCAGACTTACTTAAGCAAGGTGCAGATGCATTGGGCAAACAAACCAACAACATCAAATCCTCATCAAATTCAAGTAGTCTAAAAACGCTAGGAGCAGGTGCTGTAGGCGGAGGCCTCATCGGTATGCTGATGGGCTCAAAGAAAAGTAAAAAAATGACTAAAAAAATAGGGTCAAACGCATTAAAAGTCGGTGGCGCAGCTGCGCTTGGAGCCTTGGCCTACAAAGTGTATAACGACTGGCAAGCCAAGCAATCCGGTCAAGGTGTTCAAGAAACCTTTGACCCCGATGACAGTAAACACAGTGTCTTAATTTTAAAAGCAATGATTGGAGCTGCAAAAGCTGATGGTCACGTTGATGAAGAGGAAATGGCGCGCATTGAACAAGCTCTCGCGGATATGGGCGCAGATGAGCACGTTCGTCACCTCGTTCAGCAAGAGTTAAACAAACCGCTTGATCCTGCTGAAATTGCTAATCAGGCGACCTCTCCTCAACAAGCGTCAGAAATTTACCTGGCGTCTTTGATCGTCGCTGATGAACAAAACTTTATGGAAAAAGCGTATCTGCAAGAACTAGCAAAACAACTTCAACTTTCACCAGAAGTCACCCAGCAGTTAGAAGCACAAATGCAGTGATTAAATCTCGCTCAAGCAAACCTTCAACTTGAGCCAAAACAACTCTGTACTTTGAGTTTCAAATCCGCTGTGTGTATATTGAGATAAGTTATCATTTAGTGGAAAGAAAACATGCAAGTATACGGCTGTTGTGAACTGGTTCGTGAGCTTTATGCTCAGATTGGTAGTGGCGATCAAGCTTATATTCCCCAAGCAATTTCATGTGCAGTTAAAGCACTGAACGATGTTGCAGCGGATGAGTCCCTGCCTAAAGAAGTGCGTGAAAAAGCGGCATTTGCTGCGGCAAACCTACTGATTTCAGATTTTGAGGATAAGTAATGAATCTAGCGAACTTTGAATCCATGGATCCTGTCATGCTGATGAGCATTGTGAATATGAAGCTACGCGACGACTTCGGTGGTGACTTAGATAAACTGGTGGCTTTCTTCGATATCGAGCGCACAGCACTGGAGACAAAACTGGCTTCTGCTGGTTTTGACTTTCTTCCAGAAACAGGACAATTCCGTTAATCCACACCATGCTTGGCGGATAACCGAAACGAGAATAACCAATATGAAAAAGGGCTTGATGAGTTACCATCAAGCCCTTTTCTTTTATTCGATAGACGTCTCGGTTAGCCAAATGAAGCCCAGATGACTGTCGCCACAAGAATTGGACATACAAACTTCACATACGCAGGCCATAACTTACCAAACCAACCTTGCGTAAACTCCGGGCAACCTTGCTCAAGCTCTTTGATTTTTGAGTTGCGATTCCATACCCAACCACCAAATAAGCAGAATAAGAGCGCAGCGGTTGGTTGTAGATACTGAGTAGCAACCGTCGCGACCATACCAAACAGAGCGCCAAAGTTATAAACAATCACCACACTGAACAAGGCAATGAGACCACCTAAAACCCAGCTCGTTGCGCTGCGCTTAGTATTGAAGCGCTCACTCACTAAAGCCACTGGACACTCTAACATTGAAATGGAAGACGTTAGCGCCGCAATCGTCAGTAATAAGAAGAACACAATAGAGAACAATTGACCAAGCAAACCTAAGCTATCAAACATCAATGGCAATACGGTAAATACCAACGTATCAGAGCTTAATAGAGAGCCATCTTCTGCATAGATCTGAACGCCCTTTTGCATTGCCACAAACATCGCTGGCATCACCACTAATCCTGCAATGAAAGCAACGGCAGTATCTACCATGGTCACGTTCATCGCCATCTTTGGTAGGTTCTCTTTCTTACTCAAGTAAGAGCCATAAATCAGCATTGAACAGCCACCGATCGTAAGCGAGAAGAAGCCCTGCCCCATTGCGGCAAGAATCAACTTGCGGTCCCATACCTTTTCGAAATCCGGTACCAAGTAATGCTTTAGCCCTTCCATCGCACCGTTTTGCGTCATGATGTAAGCAAACAGTAGAGCAAACAGAACAAACAATGCTGGCATCAAACGTGTGGACCACTTCTCAATACCTTGTTTTACGCCACCTTGTACGATGAGAATCGTCAGTACATAAAAAGTAATGGTTCCGAACAAGTTACGTTCAACACTAAAGCCCTTTAGCCATTGAGTTGCAGCTTCTAACCCCATTAGATCTGTGATTGCACCCAGTAAAAAGCAGATCAACCAACCACCAACAATTGAATAAAACGCTAAGACAGCGCTTGGTACGCTTAAACCAATCCAACCCACAATGCCGCCGAGCTTTTTACCGGTAGGGTTATCTGTGATTGCACGCATACTGTCTACAGGGTTGGCTTGACCATGGCGACCAATCGCCATTTCAACCACCAGCATCGGAAATGCGACGATAAGAATCATCACCAAATAAACTAATAGGAAAGCACCGCCACCATTACTGGCTGCTTGAGTTGGGAAGCCCCAAATATTGCCAAGGCCAACTGCGGCACCTGCGGCAGCTAAGATGAACCCGAGACGAGAGCCAAAATGCTCGCGAGGCTGAGAAGAGGTTTGCTGTGTCATACTACTCACACAAAAATATCATTGAACTAGCTAACTAGTACACTATAGCAATATTCACTATTCAACAAGAGCACCTCGGTTAAATCCTCGACAGTTGAAACAATTTGTAGTCATTCAGCTTGTAAATTTTAACGTACATCTCATATTCATCGCTCAAAAGCCTCGCGACTGTTGTTCGTTTTACGTGGCTGAATTTTACCAATCATTCTGCCGTGAAGTGAGCCGAAAAATAATGAGCTCTGGTGTAAGGGACGAACTGTTCCTCGTGACACTGTGTCGAAAAGCAGAATATTGTGCTTCGCTTTTTCCCCCTAATGTCTATTTATCAGCTAGTTATTGATCTGTTCTCATTTATACCCATGATTCAAGGAGAGGAAAATGAAGGTCACCCTACTTCACGGAGCGATGGTTGTAGCACTCAGCGCCAGCTACCAAGCTCAAGCCTATAACTGTCAAAGTCTACCCGACTGGGACAGCACTGCGACTTATACATCGGGCGCTTTAGTAAAAACGCAAGGAGCCGCTTATGAGGCTGCATATTGGACGCAAGGCAATGATCCCGTGACCAACTCAGGATCTTGGGAAGCATGGAAAGCGTTAGGGCAATGTGATGGTGGAAGCAACAATTTATCACCAACGGTGTCGTTCTCCTCTCCAATAAACAACGCACAAATTCCCGAAGGCAGTGCGATCACTTTGTTAGCCAACGCAGCTGACGAAGATGGCCAAATCACACAAATTGAGTTTGTTGCAGGCAACCAAACCGTTGCTGTGGTAACTCAAGCACCATTCGAAGCTTCTTGGACAGCTATTGAAGGGATCTCGCAATTGACCGCAATTGCGACAGATAATGAGGGAGCTGTTAGCACCACGACGATTTCTATCCAAGTTCAACCACAAGTCGAATTACCGCCACCAAGCATTTCATTGACAAGCCCAGTAGGCACAGAAGTGCTTAATGTAGGCGATAACCTAACCGTAGCCGCTCAAGCTGACGATATTGATGGTGTGGTCACACAAGTTGAGTTCTTCGTAAACAATCAATCTGTCGCCATTGATACTAGCGCACCTTACGAATATCAATGGACCGCTAGTCCAGGTACATACTCGTTCAAAGCACAAGCGACTGATGATACAAACCTCGCAACGATGAGCCAAGAAGTAGCGCTGGTTATTAGTAATTCAGAAACCGGAACGGGCGGATGTGCAGATGCAGTACCTTATGTGGCAGGCACAAGTTATCAAGCTGGCGACCTGGTTTCTCACTTCAACCAAAAATATCGTTGTGATGTTGCTGGTTGGTGCTCCTCGGATGCGACATGGGCTTACGAGCCTGGTGAAGGGCTATACTGGCAAGATGCTTGGAGTGGCCTAGGTGCTTGCTCGACACCACCGCAAGTTACCATTACGGCACCAACGGATGGACAAGTCGTGCTCGCTGGCAGCAATAACGAAATCACGGCAAACGCAAGCGATGCTGATGGCACAGTCACGCAAGTTGAGTTTTTTGCGAACAACACCAGCTTAGGGGCCACCACTCAAGCGCCATATTCCGTTACTTGGAACGCCACACTTATTGGCGCTAACCAGCTTAAAGCCGTCGCAACCGATAATGATAACAACACGTCAGAGTCCCTGGTTGGTGTGGAAGTCAGCGATAAAGATTTGGTCGTCTCTCTGACTTCACCAAGCAGCGGTCAGACCACCGGATTAGGCAAAAGCCTCGCATTAAGCGCCGATGCAACGTCTTTAACTTCAGGCATTAAACACGTTGATTTCATGATCAACGGCTCTATTGTTGCAACCGATACCACGGCACCTTACACAGCCAACTGGACACCAACTGCACTTGGTAACTTTACAGTTAGCGCCCAAGCTGTGGATTTGTCAGGAAGCAATGCATTGTCTGACGCCGCAGCAATAACGGTGGTTGAGCAAGTAGATAAACGCCATAAACTCATCGGTTACTGGCACAATTTTGTAAATGGAGCGGGCTGTCCAATTCGTCTAGCAGATATTGCAGATGCTTGGGATGTGATTGATATTGCCTTTGCTGAAAATGATCGCAACAGTGATGGCACCGTGCACTTTAATCTATATTCAGGCGATATTTACAGCGATTGTCCAGCACTCGATCCAACACAATTCAAGCAGGACATGGCAGCGCTTCAAGCTAAAGGTAAGAAGTTTGTTCTCTCTCTTGGCGGCGCAGAAGGCACGATTACGCTGAATACCGACCAAGATGAAGCCAACTTTGTCTCTAGCCTAACAGGTCTTATCGCTGAGTGGGGCTTTGATGGTCTAGATGTGGATTTAGAGAGTGGTTCTAACTTAGTTCATGGCTCGCAAATTCAAGCTCGCCTTGGTCGTGCTTTGCTTCAAATAGAGCAAAACATGGGTGGCGATATGTACCTAACCATGGCGCCTGAGCACCCTTATGTTCAAGGCGGCTATGTGGCTTACAGCGGTATTTGGGGAGCTTACATTCCTGTGATAAACGAGACACGCAGCACACTCGACTTGCTTCACGTCCAGTTATATAACAACGGCGGTTTGCCAAACCCATACCTGCCAGGCAGTGCACCAGAAGGCTCTGTGGATATGATGGTAGCGCAATCTAAAATGCTTATCGAAGGTTTTGAGTTGGCCGACGGCACTCAATTTGCACCATTGCGTGATGATCAAGTCGCAATCGGCTTACCTTCAGGTCCTAGCTCGGCAAATTCAGGGCAGGCTCCGACACAGAATATTATCAGCGCACTAGATTGTTTAACCAAAGGCACTTCATGTGGCACCGTTAAGCCAGCGTACCATTACCCGAATTATGCAGGGGTAATGACGTGGTCTATCAACTGGGATCAGCATGATGGTTTTAACTTCTCAAAACCTGTCGGCGATAAACTCACTCAGATGAACGCGCAGTAAGTTGTTAATGAGCAAACGAATAACATCGTCTTGCTTTCATTACCTGTTCAAGTATGTAAAAACGAAAAGAGAGCACAATTGTGCTCTCTCTTTATACCATTTAGTTCTACTTTTTGAAGGGTAATTAAATCGTAAATACTCGGTAATCTTTTAGCTCAGGGATTTTCTTCAACAGATCGTCTTCTTGCCCTGCCATGTCATCCAGCGAATCGCACAAGTCTTCTACTTGTTGCTCTACCTCTTTCGAATGCTCGGCTAAACGCTCTTCTACTTTCGCGCTGAGTTCAGCCATACTCTCTGATAATGCAGTGAGGTTTATCCCTCCCTCTTCCTTCATTTTTTTCGATAAAGCATCCAACGAACTGGCTAAAAACTCTTTATTGAAGATCTCTTGTGCTTTTGCAAAGTCTTCAGTCCACCCTTGTGTCATAGACTCAAAACTCTCCGCCGGCAGGATGAAATCACCATCTTTGTAGTAACGTGATTCAACATCAGCGAAAAAGTCCTTTACTGCGACTTTTACATTATCAAACGCACCAGGTGCATCGAGGCTTTCCGCAACATCATCAATAATATCATTCGCAAGCGCTAAACCATCACTCGCCAATTGCTTTGCTTGTGGAATATACGCGTTCATTTTTTCGCGATAGTCTTCAATTGCCGCTTTCTGGTCAGAATTGAGTTCAATTAGCTCACCTTTGATGAAGAGGTTGTTATCCTCATCCACGACAGCTTTATCACCTGTCGTTTGGCGAATTTCCAAGCTTTGCCCATCCATACGGACTTCATTATTGATGTCCACACGACACTGCGCTGCATAACCAGTAGCACTGACCATCAGCAATGAGAGTGTAAAAAGCTTTTTCATGTCATTCTCTTTTATTTAACATTACTCGTGTTAAACATAACACTGAGTGATACATGAGATGTCAGCAAATCGTCACGACTTCGTAACAAGTTGTTTTATCTCCTATTTTTACGTCAACCTCATCACCTTCTTCTTTTCCGAACAACGCTCGACCCAGAGGAGATTTAGCTGTTAAGACAAAGACTTCCTGAGCCTGATATTGAACAGTCAAACCACCAGAGCAAGGGCCTACAAAGAAGTGCTTTTCGATCAAATTCTCATCTGCGAGAACAACGTAAGCACCAACACCAACAGGCGCATTCTTAAAGTCGCGAGTCACTAAAGAACGATATTGACGCAATTCCTCTTCATTATCTTGGATTCGCATGGCTTGTCCATGAGCAAGATACGCGGCTTCAAGTGCTAACGTATCGTACTTATGCTCGGGAACAGTTTCTTCATCTGTCGCGGCATCGATAGCTCGCTGAGCCGATGCATGGGCAACTTGAAGTTTTTCTTCCAGATGTTGGATGATAATTTGGACTAAGTCAGCTTTGTTCATACTTTTAGGACGCGCGTTTAGTATTCGGGGTGTGTTAATGTAGCCAAGTTTACCATCAAAGAAAGGTTTCCCTATTATGCAAAGTGACTCGCTGCATCAAACACTTCAATCTGTATTTGGTTTTGACTCATTACGCCAAGGTCAGCAACCCGTTATTGAAGCCGTTATGAATGGTTACTCTGCTGCGGCAATCTTTCCTACAGGCTCGGGGAAGTCACTCTGTTATCAACTACCTGCAACCATATTACCCAACCTTACGTTGGTGATCTCTCCGTTGTTGGCGTTAATGAAGGATCAACTGAGCTTTTTACAAAGTAAAGGAATCGCGGCCGCTTCTATCGATAGCAGTCAAAGTAGAGAAGAAGCACAAAAGGTCATGGCTGGCGTGAAGAGTGGACAAATCAAAATCTTGATGATTTCTGTTGAGCGACTAAAAAATGAGCGTTTTCGTGAATTCATTCGCCAAGTACCGATTTCTTTGATGGTCATTGATGAAGCGCACTGTATTTCCGAATGGGGGCATAACTTTCGTCCAGATTATCTCAAACTACCGCAATATCAACGTGAACTGAACATCCCACAGTCTTTACTTCTCACCGCAACGGCAACGCCTGCAGTTATTGAAGACATGCAAAAAAAGTTCGATATTGCCAGTGAACATATTACCGTTACAGGCTTCTACCGCTCTAATCTGGATATCTCGGTCATCCCGTGTGAGGAAACAAAGAAACAAGAACAGCTCAGTGAGATCATCGCCTCTTCACCTAAGCTTCCGACCATCGTATACGTGACGCAACAGCAAACAGCAGAACGAGTAGCAAAGTCATTAATCCATATTGGCATTAACGCTCACGCATACCACGCTGGCATGAAAAGCGACGTTCGTGCACAAATCCAACAGCAGTTCATGGATGGCCAAATTGACTGTATTGTTGCAACGATTGCATTTGGTATGGGGGTCGATAAATCTGATATTCGCCGCGTCATTCACTTCGACTTACCCAAATCAATCGAGAACTACGCACAAGAGATTGGACGTGCAGGCAGGGACGGGAAACGCTCGGAGTGCATTCTGCTAGGCAATACGTCCGGCTTAACGGTGTTGGAGAATTTTGTCTATGGTGACACACCAGAATTTGCGTCAATTAACTATGTAGTCGAGCAAGCAAAAGAACATGCTCCACAATGGGAGGTAGTGCCACTGGGTTTGTCGCGTGAAAGTAATATCCGCCAATTGCCACTCAAAACCTTGTTGGTTTATTTGGAGCTACATAACGTCATTGAAGCAAAGTACAGTTACTTTGCGGAATATCGGTTTAAGTTTTTGCACGATCAGCAATTTATTGTGAATCAATTTCAAGGCGAGCGACGTCAATTTGTGGAGGCTATTTTCTCCTGCTCGCAAAAAGCCAAAGTATGGTGCCAAGTTGACCTAGAAGCGCTATGGATGAACTATCAATCGGAACGCAGCCGAGTTGTCGCAGCGCTCGACTATTTTCACCAGAACGGCTGGATAGAACTAGAGAGCAAACAACTGACGGACGTGTACTCAGTTATGCCAACCAAACAGAGCTCGGATGTTTTAATCCAACAACTGTATGAACTGTTCCAATCCAAAGAAAGCAAAGATATCGAAAGAATCCACACCATGCTGCACTTGTTCCAGTCCGAGCACTGTTTGAGCTCACAATTGGCGAACTACTTTGCGGATCACGATGCACCAAAGCAATGTGGTCACTGCTCCGTGTGTCGTGGTCACGTCGCCACATTCACAGCACCAGAACCTGAAGATATTGAACAATCTCAAGTATCGATATGGGCGCAGGAGTTTATTCAGCTTTCCCCATCGGCCATCAGTAATGATGCCGTTGCTCGCTTCTTGTGCGGAATCAGCACTCCTTTGATTAGCCAGCTAAAAGCCTCAAAGCTAGCAGGTTATGGTGCAATGGCAAATGTAAGTTTTGAGCAGGTATTAACGCAGGTAGAAACGGTAAGGGCCTAAAAAAAGCTCAATTGACGCGCTTGGTCTTCGGGCTTGAGCATCACGTTCAAGCCTAAAAGGCGAATTTCCCGTCCATTTTGGCGTTTAAGAATATCTCTTAGCAAGATCTTGAAGTCCTCAAGCTCTAATTGCGGATGGATGTGCTCAATTGTTGTCAGTTGAAAGTCGGCAAATTTGACTTTAATACCTTGTTTAATAATCGACTTATCTGGGCTTGCACGCTCTAAACGTTTCTCGAGTTCAGGATAAAGTTTCTCCTCAATCACTTGCCAACAATCATCATAGGTTGCGATGTTCTGGCTGAATGTCCTTTCCACACCGACGGACTTTCTCTCGCGCTCAACAACGACTTCTCGATTATCAATTCCATGGCTTCGCTGCCATAAGGAGGCACCCTGACGACCAAACTGCCTCAACAACTCTCGATAGTCACTGTTTTTAATGTCCTCACATCGATAAAAACCGGCTTGGTGGAGCTTCTCAAGACTCACCTTCCCCACGCCAGGAATATTCTCTAACGGAAGACTATCGATAACCTCTTGGACTTTCTCCGGCGGAATCACAAACTGACCGTTGGGCTTATTCATGTCTGACGCGACCTTAGCAAGAAACTTAATCGGAGCAATGCCCGCCGATGCCGTCAACCCAAGTTCACTCCAGATATCACGGCGAATTGACTCTGCGATCAACGTTGCGGAGCCACGGCAAGCTGTCGAGTCCGTGACATCGAGGTATGCTTCATCCAATGAGAGAGGTTCAATGATAGGCGTATAACGCTCAAAAATAGCACGAATCTGCTGAGAGACTTGCTTGTATACATGCATTCTACCGGGCACAACCAACAAATGAGGACAGAGTTGCAGCGCGCGCGCCGTTGACATTGCACTGCGAACACCATATTTACGCGCATCATAATTACAGGTGCTAATCACTCCACGCTGCTTTTCATGTCCGCCAACAGCGAGTGCAATGCCACGGTAACTGGGGTTATCTCTCATCTCTACGGCAGCATAAAAACAATCCATATCGACATGAATAATTTTTCTAATTCGATCTGACATAGCCATCAAAGCACTGTTCAAAAAAACAGTATAAATCAAATCTACCTGAAGAGAAATGGGCGTGTTTAAGCGAACGTCAATCTCGAAGCATTACGTCCAATTGATCGACCAATTCGGCCCAATCTGCATCTTCTTCGATGGCTTGTTTTAGAAAGTTCGCCTGTGACATCGTCCAAAAGCTAGCTTCATGTAAAGGCGCAGAATCTCTTTTGTGTCGATGTTGATTAATAAAATCTTTCATTTCTTGAGGAGAGCTACCGAGGCCCAGTTGTTGAAATAGCTCAGCCATACCATGTTGATGCATTTCCATACTACTTTCTCCCTACGTTAGCTAAACATAATTATATAACTAAGACAGGAATAATGATGTGATGTTAACGGATGCGTGTCAAACATTTGAGTAGTTGTTCTACTTTTGGTTGACATGTGTTTTTTGATGGCGATAAGTTTAATTTTAGTTATCATTGATTTTAAACAATTAATTTTGAGGACTGCGCTTGAGTAATAAGATTCTGGTTGTTGAAGATAGTCGTGCATTTAAAAACTTTCTTTGCCAAACAATAAGCCAAGCTGGTTATGAGGTCATCGCAGCGGAAAGCTACGCGGAGGCAAAGAACTTGTTATCTTCAGCACAGGACCTCTTCTGTGCGGTTTTAGACTATTGTTTACCGGATGCTCAAGATGGCGAGATTATTGATCTCGTTTTGGAACATGGTCATCGTGTCATTGTTTTAACGGCTCGATTTCAAGAAGACACTCGCGAAAAGATGCTTGTAAAAGGTGTCCTCGACTATATTTTGAAAGACAACATGGCGTCCGTTTCCTATCTATTACCACTCCTCAAGCGACTAACCAACAATCAACAACACAAATGCTTAGTCGTTGATGATTCTCACACCGTAAGAAGACACATCGCCCAACTTTTGGAGCATCAATATATTCAAACGTTGGAAGCTGACAATGGGCAAAAAGCCCTAGAGCTTGTCGAGCAAAATCCAGATATTACTCTCGTTTTAACCGACCATGACATGCCCGTTAAAGATGGCATTACTATGGTGCGTGAATTACGTCGGAAGTGGGATAAAAATCAATTAGCCATTCTCGGCTTGTCGGGTAGTAACTCTAAGACCATGACGGCTAGGTTTCTAAAAGCAGGGGCCAATGACTTTTTATACAAGCCATTTAATCAAGAAGAATTTTTTTGCCGTATTCACCAACTGTTAGATATCAAAGACGCAACATCTGAACTGTTTAAAATGGCAAATCAAGATGCGCTAACGGGCTTATGGAACCGCCGCTTTCTGTTTGAGCAGCCCCATGTAGAAAACGCTCAAAGAAACATCGCGATGCTTGATATCGATTTCTTTAAGCAAGTAAATGATACACACGGACATGAGGGCGGCGATGCCGTGCTAGTCATGATAGCGAATATTCTAAAAATCTATTTTCCAAATGATATTGTCGCTAGGCTTGGTGGCGAGGAGTTTTGTATTCAAGCCAGTGGCGACTATGACGGCTTTCTAACACGCTTAGAACAAATGAGACAGCGCATAGAAAAAACGCCAATAACTTATTTGGACAAAAACATTCTTGTGACCGCGAGTATTGGTGTAAGCAACATCGAGGGGGAGCTAGAACAACAAATAAAAGTGGCGGATGAGCGACTTTACATGGCCAAAGAGAACGGGCGTAACCAAATCATTTCTTCGTCCTAATGACTATCGGTGTGGTCTTGCTCTGTAACATGAGAGAAAGAAACAACAAAACACGGTATTAGGCTCTTTCTCGGACATCTGAGTTTTGGTTAGCCGCCTAAAAATAAAGCTCAGCAGAACGCTGAGCTTTATCACTTTCTTAGTACGATTAACCAATACTAAGCAATTCTATCTTTTTCCCACGCCGCCAATTTCTCAGCACGCGCAGCCTCGCGCGCTTCACGTTTTTTACGCGCATCGCAGGGTTCTGGGCAATTACACACTTTTTCGATGCCAACTGCCCCTAAGCCACCACAGCTACCTTTCACGACTTTCTTTTGGAAAATGTATCCGACAGCCATTGCAGTGATTACCGCGACAAACACAGCAAAGGTAATTAGAAAGGTATTCATAAAAACATGCTCACTTCTGTTGTTATTTCTTCATGAATGGCTTGTATGCTTCCGAAGCCAACTCTTTAAAACCATCTTCCGTTTTCACAATCATGAAAACAGGAATATTATTTTCGTTCGCAATTGCCATGCCTTTGTCTTCACCTAGCACCATAAGACCAGTTGCAAGACCATCAGCAGTCATCGACGATTTATCTAATACCGTTACAGACACCACTTTATGATGAATTGGTTTGCCTGTTCGTGGATTAATAATATGAGAGTATCTCACACCATTACTCTCAAAGTAATTACGATAGTCACCACTTGTTGCAATTGCCATGTCGCCTGGTTCAATAATTTCTTGAATTGAACGTGCATCAACGGTCGGTTTTTCAATTGCGATACGCCAAGGCACACCTTCACGATTGACACCTTTGAGACGCATTTCACCGCCAACTTCGACCATAAAGTTCTGTACCCCTTCAGATTGAAGGTAGTCAGCAACCACGTCAACCCCCCAACCTTTCGCAATCGTCGATAGGTCGACGTACAAGTTAGGAAGGTCTTTGGACAGTGTATTACCATCAACAGATAGGTGGTGAATACCGGTATTTGCTTTGCGAGCAGCGAGTTCTTCATCGGTTGGAACTACATCTGGACGAGCTTCTGGACCAAACCCCCACAGGTTAACTAGAGGGCCGACCGTCACATCCAATGCACCTAAAGTAAGACCGTTAAGGCGAATTGCTTCTTTCACTACCGTTGCAGTTTGTGTCGAAACTGTAAATGGCTCGCTCGTTTGATGCTGATTAAAACGACTTAACTCTGAGTCGTCACGATAGGTCGACATTTGGTCATTAACCTCTTCCAATAAGCGATCAATTTCTGTCTGCATCGCTTTTGGCGTTGGAATACCATCTTGCTCGATATACTTGATGTTGTAAGAAGTCCCCATGGTAGGGCCACTTAAATGAATTTGATCGGCAGGCTGCTCACAGCCAGCCAAAATCAATAGAGAAGCAAATGCAACAAGCCACTTTTTCACTTGTTAACTCCCAATGTTGTTGAATTGATATGGGAAATAGGATCAATCCTTTCAATCCGATTACCTATATCAACTGTTGAGTATCAGTTTTATGTCTATAAAAAATAATGGCTAGCTCTCTTGGAGAGCTAGCCATAGATTCAATCACTTGGAGGAATTAACCACCGAAGTCATCTAGTAGGATGTTTTCATCCTCTACACCTAGATCTTTTAGCATGCCGATTACAGCAGCGTTCATCATAGGTGGACCACACATGTAGTATTCACAGTCTTCTGGCGCTTCGTGATCACGTAGGTAGTTCTCGTAAAGAACGTTGTGAATAAAGCCAGTGTAACCATCCCAGTTATCTTCAGGAAGTGGATCAGACAGTGCACAGTGCCATACGAAGTTGTCATTCTCAGCTTGTAGCATATCGAAGTCTTCTACGTAGAACATTTCACGCTTAGAACGTGCGCCGTACCAGAAAGACATCTTACGCTTAGAGTGCAGACGCTTAAGTTGGTCGAAGATGTGTGAACGCATTGGAGCCATACCAGCACCACCACCAACGAATACCATTTCTGCATCTGTATCTTTCGCAAAGAACTCACCAAATGGACCAGAAATAGTACACTTGTCGCCTTCTTTTAGAGACCAGATGTACGAAGACATGATGCCTGGTGGTACGTCTGGGTTGTTCGGCGGCGGAGTTGCGATACGAACGTTAAGCATGATGATACCGTGCTCTTCTGGGTAGTTAGCCATAGAGTATGCACGAATGGTCTCTTCATTAACTTTAGACTCGTAACGGAAAAGGTTGAACTTCTCCCAGTCTTCACGGTATTCCTCAGGAATATCGTAGTCTGCGTATTTCACGTGGTGAGCAGGAGCTTCAATCTGGATGTAACCACCAGCACGGAAAGGTACTGATTCGCCATCTGGAATTTGCAGCTTAAGCTCTTTGATGAATGTCGCTTTGTTATCGTTAGAGATAACAGTACATTCCCACTTCTTAACGCCGAAGATTTCTTCAGGAAGCTCGATATCCATGTCAGTTTTCATTGCTACCTGACACGCTAGACGCTCACCTTCACGCGCTTCACCTTTAGTAATATGGTCAAGCTCGGTTGGTAGGATGTCGCCACCACCTGATTTAACTTTTACGCGACACTGACCACATGAGCCACCGCCACCACAAGCAGAAGATACGAATACGCCAGCACCTGCTAGAGCACTCAGTAGCTTACCACCTGGTTGTGTAACGATCGCCAGAGAAGGGTCATCGTTCACAGAAATTGTAATGTCACCTGTTGGTACAAGCTTAGACTTAGCGAAAAGAATCACTAGTACTAATGCAAGTACGATCAGAGTAAACATCACTACACCAAGAATAATGTCCATTGACTATTCCTTAATTGTTGCGGTTTACCCGACTTACAGTTGAACACCAGAGAAAGACATAAAGCCTAACGCCATAAGACCTACAGTGATAAATGTGATACCAAGACCACGTAGACCTGGAGGTACGTCAGAGTACTTCATCTTCTCACGGATACCTGCAAGAGCAACGATTGCTAGCATCCAGCCCACACCAGAGCCGAAACCGTAAACGATCGATTCAGCAAAGTTGTAGTCACGTTGTACCATGAAAGATACACCACCGAAGATTGCACAGTTTACTGTGATCAGCGGTAGGAAGATGCCTAGCGCGTTGTACAAAGGTGGGAAGAAACGGTCTAGGACCATCTCTAGAATCTGTACAAGTGCTGCAATTACACCGATAAAGGTGATGAAGTTTAGGAAGCTAAGGTCCACGCCCTCAACTAACGCGTTCTCTCTCAGAACTAGGTTGTATACCAGGTTGTTCACAGGAACAGCGATAGTCAGAACTACCACAACTGCAACACCTAGGCCGAAAGAGGTCTTAACCTTCTTAGATACGGCAAGGAAAGTACACATACCTAGGAAGAAAGACAGAGCCATGTTTTCGATGAAAATCGATTTAACTAACAGACTAATGTAATGTTCCATGACGTCCTTACTCCTTCGCTTCTACTTGTTCTGGTTTCAGAATACGGATTACCCAGATAAGGAAGCCGATTAGGAAGAATGCTGATGGTGCTAGTAGCATTAGGCCGTTAGGCTGGTACCAACCACCGTTGCTCACTAGAGGTAGAACTTCTAGACCAAATAGTTTGCCTGAGCCAAATAGCTCACGGAAGAAACCTACAGTGATAAGAACGAAGCCGTAACCTAGACCGTTACCAATACCGTCAATAAGAGATGGTACTGGCGCAGACTTCATTGCGAATGCTTCAGCACGACCCATTACGATACAGTTAGTGATAATCAGACCAACGAATACAGATAGCTGTTTAGAGATATCGTATAGGTAAGCTTTTAGCACTTGGTCTACCACGATTACTAACGATGCGATGATTGCCATCTGAACGATGATACGCACACTGTTAGGAATGTGGTTACGGATCAATGAAACAGAGAAGTTAGACAAAGCAGTTACAAATGTTACCGCTAGTGTCATTACAAAAGCTGTTTCTAGTTTAGTTGTTACTGCAAGAGCAGAACATACACCAAGAACTTGTAGCGCGATTGGGTTGTTATCCAACACTGGCGCTAGGATGCTCTTTTTAACGTTTTGTGCACTAGACATTAGTTAAGTTCTCCGTCACGAACTTTTGCTAGGAAAGGACCAAAGCCCATATCACCTAACCAGAAGTCAAATGTGTGTTGAACACCATTACTAGTGAGCGTCGCTCCTGATAGGCCATCAACACCGTGCTCAGAACCTTGCGGTGCGCCGCCTTTCACGACCTTAATCGCTGGCTGGTGATCTTCATTGTACAATTTCTTGCCAATGAATTGATCGCGCCATGAAGGGTTCTCTACTTCACCACCAAGTCCAGGAGTTTCACCTTGCTCGTAGTAAGTAATAGCAGACACAGTGTTACCATCAGTTTCAACGGCTACAAAGGCATACATCATCGACCAAAGTCCTTTACCGTGCATAGGCAGGATAACTTTTTGGACTTCATCTTGATCTTTTACAAGGTACACCACTGCTGTATTCGCGCGACGACGGATATCAGCTACGTCTTCTTCTGGTGTCAATGCGATTGAACGTTCTGCATCTTTTGATGCTTCACGTTGATCGTACGTAGATGCATTACCCTCAGTAAAGTTACCTGTTTCAAGGTCTACTAGACGAGGTTCGATGTACTCAGCAAATAGCTCTGGTACTTTCTTACCGTTTGCGTCAATGCCTGCAACTTCAACGATCTTTGATTGCTTATCTAGGACAGCGTTAGCTTTTTGCTTATCACGCAGACCTACTGCTGCTGTTGATACGATGATTGAACAAACAAGGCTCAACCCGATAACAACACCCAGCGTCTTTTTAATGCTGTCGTTATTACTTGCCATAGCGTGCTAGTCTCCGCTTGATGTTCTTCTCAATCACTACATGGTCGAACAGAGGTGCGAATAGGTTCGCGAATAGAATCGCCAGCATCATACCTTCTGGGTACGCTGGGTTAACTACACGGATCATCACACACATTGCACCAATCAGGATGCCGTACCACCATTTACCTTTGCTAGTAAATGACGCTGATACTGGGTCCGTTGCCATGAAGAACATACCGAATGCAAAACCACCTAGAACTAGGTGCCAGTGCCATGGCATATTAAACATTGGATTAGTGTCAGAACCGATCACGTTAAACAGAGTCGATACTGCGATCATACCGATCATTACACCCGCAATGATGCGCCATGAAGCGATTCGCATGTAAACGATCATCGCTGCACCGATCATTAAAGCTAGAGTCGATACTTCACCAATTGAACCAGGGATATTACCGATGAACGCGTCCATCCAAGTGATAGGAGCGCCAGTTACTGTGTTAACTAGAGCACCGTTACCACCTTGAGCCCATTGGCTAAGAGCAGTTGCACCAGAGAAGCCGTCAGCTGCAGTCCATACTACGTCACCCGAAATTTGTGCTGGGTAAGCGAAGAATAGAAATGCACGACCTGCAAGTGCAGGGTTAAGGAAGTTACGACCTGTACCACCGAAGATCTCTTTTGCTACAACAACACCAAATGTGATACCTAGTGCCGCTTGCCATAGAGGTAGCGTTGGTGGAACGATAAGTGCGAATAAGATAGAAGTTACAAAGAAACCTTCGTTAACTTCGTGTTTACGCACCATACAGAACAACACTTCCCAGAAGCCACCAACAATAAATACTGTTGCGTAGATTGGCAGGAAGTAAGTCGCACCTAGTAGCATCTTACTGCCAACACCCGCTTCCGCACCGATAGTGCCGCCAAGCATTTCTGTTAGCCAGTAGTGCCAGTTACCTGCGATAACTGTCGCTAGTTGGTCACCAGCGTACATGTGGTTAAGTGCTGCAATAGCTTGGCCACCTGCGTTGTACATACCCCAGAACATTGCTGGGAATACCGCAAACCAAACCATGATCATGATACGTTTTAGGTCAACGCTATCACGAACGTGCGAGCTTTTATTTGTTACGATACCTGGCGTGTAAAAAACTGTTGCTACAGCTTCGTACAGGGCAAACCATTTTTCGTGTTTGCCACCAGGCTCAAAATGATGCTCGATGTCTTCAAGAAACTTTTTAAGAGCCATGAAAATTACCCTTCCTTCTCGATAGTATCTAGGCATTCACGAAGTAACGTACCGTACTCGTACTTACCTGGACATACAAAGGTACACAATGCTAGATCTTCTTCATCCAGTTCAAGCGCACCCAGTGCTTGAGCACTGTCTGTGTCGCCGGCACATAGATCACGAAGCAGCAAAGTAGGCTCCATATCTAGAGGCATTACGCGTTCGTAGTTGCCAATTGGAACCATTGAACGATCACTACCATTGGTCGTCGTTGTCATATTGAACAACTGACCTTTGAATACGTGACCAAGGAAAGAGCGAGTTACCGAGAACTTATTCTTACCAGGCATTGCCCAGCCAAATAGTTCTTTTTCACGGCCTTCACGTAATACAGAAACCTGTTGATGGTAACGGCCAAGGTATGCGTGTGGACCAGTTGCATGTGTACCTGTTAGTACTGAACCAGAGATCACACGAACTTCGCCAGGCATCAGCTCGTTATCTGTTAGGTCATCTAAGCTTGCACCCATTACGGTACGAACTAGACGAGGGTTATTCACAACTGGGCCAGCTAGAGACACAACACGATCTGTGCATAGCTCACCAGTTAGGAACAGCTTACCGAACGCGATAACGTCTTGGTAGTTGATGCTCCATGCCACATTCTCTGCATTTACTGGGTATAGGAAATGCATGTGGGTGCCAGCAAGACCTGCTGGGTGAGGGCCATCGAAGACGTGTTCTTCTACGTTAGACTGTGAAGAGCGTGGCAAGCTAGTGCCAGATTTACATACGTAAACCTTGCCTTCTGTCAGGGCTGAAAGAATGTCTAGACCAGCAATGAATGCTTCTTGTTGCTCATTAATGATCAACTCAGGCTTAGCTGCTAGTGGATTAGTATCCATTGCAGTTACGAAAATAGCCTTAGTAGAAGACTCGATTGCAGGAACCTTGCTAAACGGACGAGTACGTAAAGCGGTCCATAAGCCAGAGTCAACCAACTGAGTCTTGATCACTTCACGATCTAGACCTGAAAGTTGAGCGGCTTCGAACTTATCAAATGTCACCTGCTCTTCACCTGCCACTTCAATCACTACAGATTGAAGGACACGTTTAGCGCCACGGTTAACTTCGATCACTTTACCGGCTGCTGGTGCAGTAAATTTCACGCCTGGGTTCTTTTTATCTTCAAAAAGAACTTGCGCTTTTTTCACTTCATCACCAACGCGGACATGCATGGTAGGTCGCATGCCAACGTACTCTTCGCCAAGCAAGGCGACTTTTTTGATGGTCTTACCATCATTAATCACCTGGGATGGAGTTCCTGCGATAGGAAGATCCAAGCCCTTCTTTATTGTAATCATACGCACTTGCACTACTTTTATCGGGAAAAAGATTCTTTTGATTGCGTAACTTTTAGACACGACATCAGTGTCCGGTTTTGATGTTGTTTTAAACATCAAAATCGCAACATCCTATTAAAAATCTCGTCACAAGGAATACGCGAGATTTATCAGGTGCCGTAGTCTAGCATTTTTTAGGAACTTGATGCCATGATCAATCATTAGAATAGAGGGGTTATTTCGGTAGAATCAGGTCTAAAAGGTCAAAGAATAGTCATAACTTTGACCCATCGCACAAATGCCATATTCCATACATATCTTATGGAAAAGTGATATTCATCGCCTGAAATATTCTGCAATTTCCATTCATTTGTTGAAACACTGTTAACACATTTTTTAACCAGAATTTGTGCCACGTTAACGTCCCTAAAGAATGTAAAACGAAAAAAGATGGCCTTAAGCCACCTTTCTCTGCACCTTTATATCTTGCGTTTTTAGTGACCACCACCCATACACATCGGGCTATCAGGGGCGCCATCTTGTTCACGCTTCCACTCTTCATCAGTATATGTATGAATAGCTAATGCATGAATGTGGTTGTCCAGTTCATCTGCCAAAATTTGATGAACTTGACGATGGCGCCCAATCAAACGCTGTCCCGCGAACGAATCACTCACAACAATCACTTTGAAATGACTCTCTGAGCCTGGTGGCACATTATGCATGTAGCTCTCATTAATGACTTTGAGATAGCTGGGTTGCAGCTCACTGTGTAGTTTCTTCTCTATGATTTCTTGGATCATATTCGTTCCTCATTGATGCGAATTCCATAAGTATATACCTAAGTAAAGCAGACATGCATCACTCAAACGTCACTCTCATTATTGACGCACTTTGTAGACATATTGTCTCAAGGCGCTTGACTCCACGAACATGTCTAAAGAGCAGCCATCACTGAACTCGTAAAATTTGACAGCTTTTTGTATCTCGACACGTCATCATTTGCGACAATAACACTTAATTTCTAAATCAACTTACATTTAGCTATGAAAACCGAACTGAACCTTCACGAGCGAAGCTTAACACTTCATCGTTTCCCAAAACGTAGTAACGAAACGCTACAAGCGTGGGATGCCGGTGATGAGTATCTTATTAATCATGTTGAAGAGCTTGCTTTGCCAGACAATCAAAACATCCTCGTGATTAATGACAGCTTTGGTGCCCTCTCCTGCTGGTTTTCGGAAAAGCACCATGTAACGCTAATGAGTGATTCATTCATCTCACATAAAGGTGCACAGCAAAATCTCGAGCAAAACCAGTGCAATAAAGTAGCGTTTGCCACCACGATGGACCTCGTTCCTGCCAATATTGATCTCGTCTTGCTGCAACTGCCCAAAAGTAACCGCCATCTAGTGTGGATACTAAGCCAATTAAGAAAGGCGCTACCGGCTTCCTGCCCCGTCATTGCAGTCAATAAAGCGAAAGACATTCATACTTCGACGCTAAAACTGTTTGAAAAATACTTAGGCGAAACAAAAACATCTTTGGCCTGGAAAAAGCACAGATTGGTGTTTTCTCAAGCAACAGTTGAGCCTACGATTGAAGTAATGCCTTTCACGACTTGGCGCGTTGATGGAGAAGATATCGAACTCAAGAACATGCCAAATGTCTATTCAGGAGAAAGTTTAGATTTAGGTGCACGCTTTATGCTGCAGCACCTGCCTCAAGACCCTTCAATAGACAATGTCATCGACCTCGGCTGCGGCAATGGTGTTCTGTCTGTTAAATTTGGTCAGTTGAATCCAAATGCTCGGCTAACATGTGTTGATGAAAGCTTTATGGCGCTTGAGTCGGCAAAACAGAACCTACGCGACAACCTTGGTGAAAATAGAGACATACAGTGCATAGCGAACAATTGCTTGGACGGTTTTAAACACAGCAGCAGCTCTATGGTTATGTGTAATCCACCGTTTCATCAACAACAGGCAATCACCGATCATATTGCTTGGCAAATGTTCTGCGATGCTAAACAAGTATTAAGTGAAAATGGCCGTTTACTGGTTATCGGAAATCGTCACCTCGGGTACGACGCAAAACTCAAACGTCTGTTTGGCGATAAAAATGTGAAACTTATCGCTTCCAACAATAAGTTTGTGATTTTACAGGCTACAAAAAATCCTGCTAAATTAAGCGCAAAATAAGCTTTAGCAAAATAGTTAAAAGGAATAATAAAATGAGAAAATTGGTACTTGCGGCTTCGGTTGCGTTGCTTGCTGCGTGTTCAGCCCCTCAACAACCTCAGCTGAACCTGATGCCAGAAAGCACATTGAGCACCAATCCAATTGTTCAAGGCAAGACTTACAGTTTGACCAGCAAAGATGTACGTGCAGCGCAGTACGTGGCGTTGGTGGATAACGGCCGTTCGAACATTCTTCCTCTTCATGCTAAACAGAATTTACGTATTGCGTTAGAAGAAGCATTAGAGAAGCAATTCTCATCTCAAGGTTTCCATGCGGATCTAAACAGCAACAACGCGATTGAATTGAGCGTTCAAGAAGCGTTGGTCAACGTGAAGCATTCGGTGATGGAAAATGAGATGGATGCTAAAGTTGTGCTGGAAATCACAGCAGAGACACCTGAGGGCAAGCTAGTCAAAACTTATACAGGTACAGCAAAGCGATCTGGCACATTGAGTGCTTCTGATGCCGATATTGAAGAGACATTGAATGATGTGGTGACATTGACGCTTAAAGAGATTGCCAATGACCCTGAGCTTCGTCAGTACATGCAGGAGCGTTTCTAATGTTACGCAAAGCGATTCTGTCCTTAGCACTACTCAGCTGCAGCGTTTGGGCTGGACCAAAAGTAGCGTTTGAAACGACACTTGGTTCATTTACGGTTGAGTTAAACGAAGAGAAAGCACCTATCACTGTCGCTAATTTTCTAAAATATGTAGAAGATGGGAGCTACGAGGGTACTATTTTTCATCGTATTATCCCAGGCTTCATGGCACAAGGTGGCGGCTTTAACCAAGATATGCAGATGGTGAAAACATACGCGCCAATCAAAAACGAAGGAAATAATGGTCTAAACAATGACCGTGCTACCATCGCCATGGCACGAACCAATGCACCAAACTCTGCAACTCGTCAGTTTTTCGTCAACTTAGTCGACAATGACTTTCTCAACTATGGCGCTCGACCACCAGGTTATGCTGTATTTGGTGAGGTTACTGAGGGGTTCGACGTTATCCAGAAAATGGCTCAGCAGCCGACCACGACGGTAGGCCGAATGCGTGATGTACCAGAGACGCAAATCGTCATCACCAAAGCTACACTACTTAAATAGCCAAAACGATAAGCCCTTTGAATAATCGAAGGGCTTTCTCTTTCAACGGCTTCATTTTATTGGATTGATTTATGTCTTCATTACCTTCCATCACTTGGTTGGAAACGGTAAAAAGTTACCTCGATAAACGACTCATGTGGGTTTTCATGCTGGGCTGCTCTAGCGGCTTTCCGTGGGTTCTTATCGGTTCAAACATGTCAGGTTGGCTAAAAGATGCCGGCTTGACCCTCTCCGCAATTGGCTATTTTGGTAGCGTTTTTGCGGTCTATGCGATCAACTTTCTGTGGGCACCTCTGGTTGACCGCGTGAAGCTGCCAGTCCTCTTTAGACTGCTGGGGCAAAGACGTAGCTGGATTTTCTTTTGTCAAAGTATCGTACTCGTCGCTACCCTATTTATTGCCGGTGTTAATCCAGCGGAAAACTTGGTGTTTGCGTCACTACTCGCCTTGTGTATTGCAACGGCTTCAGCGACACAAGACATCGCAATTGATGCTTTTCGTATTGATACTTTCCCAAAGTCAGAAGAGTCTAAACTGCCTCAAGCTTCTGCAATGGCGGTCATTGGCTGGTGGACAGGTTATTCACTACCGGGTTATTTAGCGTTTGTTAATGCTGACAGTGTCGGTTGGAATGGTGTGTATTACGGGATGGCGGTGATAGTCGGCATTCTAATGGTCTTTACGATTTTAGTCGGTGAACCTAAGACTCAACGCGAACAACTTCAGTCTGCCGCTGAACAACGCCACAAAGAAGTGGTTGGTTCGAAAGTCGTAGCTTGGTTTACCGTGACTGTTGTAGAACCTTTCCTTGATTTCTTTAATCGCAATGGTGTCCGTGTCGCGATTACTCTGTTGCTGTTCGTTTTCCTATTTAAAATTGGCGAAGCGTTTTTGGGCAGGATGTCGATCGCGTTCTACAAAGATATTGGTTTTAGCAATGAACAAATTGGCTATTACTCCAAACTGATTGGTTGGGGAGCCACCATCTTCTTTACTTTTGTCGGAAGCATGTTCAACGTTAGGTTTGGTATTGTACGTGGATTAATGATCGGTGGTATTGCTATGTCTGCCAGTAACTTGATGTTTGCTTGGATTGCTTCGGTAGGCCCAAACGAGCACTTGTACTTAGCCACGATTATTGTCGATAACTTTACGACTGCTTTCTCAACTGTCGCTTTTGTTTCATTTTTGACGATTCTAACCGGACAAGCATTTTCGGCAACTCAGTATGCGTTGCTTGCTTCTCTAGGAAACTTCGGACGGACGACTCTTGCTTCTTTCAGTGGCGAGCTAGTGGATTATCTTAATGATTGGAGCACATTCTTCGTGCTTACCGCTGTCATGGTCGTGCCAAGCTTGATTATGTTGTACTCGCTACGACATTACTTTGATGCTCTATTGGAAAAAGCACGTCACAAGCATTAACGAAACATATAAAAAACCACCGAATTCGGTGGTTTTTGTTTTGCGAGATATAAGATAAGAGGTCTATGGGTATAACCCTTTACCAAACATATTAAATATACGTGCCACGCCTTGAGTAAAGATCATCGGCTCAGTCAATACGGTTAAACACAAGCAGTCTTCTCCGGCCTTAGTGTAAGGGCTGTGCTTCACTGATGCGTCTCTAATCATCAAATCGCCTTCTTCATATTGGCCATCCTCGTCACTAAATCCACCATGTAGGATCAATGTAGACTCCAGGCCTTTGTGCGTATGTTGAGGAATTTGCACATCTTCCCCGATGTACATTAAGCTGACACGAGCGTCTTCCCCTAGATCAATCTGAGCACTGAAAACCTTGCCTCCGTAACTTCTCCATGACCCTACGAGGTCAGAGAAACGCGCTAAGGTTTTAGGAAGAGCGAAGCTTTTTCCTGCCACATTAACAGCAGCAGAGTCGCGGATCACGATGTTATCAGTCGCTGGCTTCGCATTGATGATGTCATTAAACATGTCGTCAAATTCAGAAACATACTCAGAAGGTATGTCACTTACAATATTCGCTTGACTTGCTTCGACTTGGTTAACATAAGCTCGGCACTTGGTGCATGTTTCTAAATGGGTTGCGACCACAAGACCAGAAACTGCATCAATGCTTCCCGAAGCGTATGCTTCTAACAAGCTGTTATCTGGGTGTTTGTTCATAGTTGCTCCGTATGCATTGAATGCCTTAGCTTTTCTACTGCAAGCCTCAGCCTAGATTTTACGGTACCGAGGGGTATATCAAATAATTCCGCGACCTGTTGATGAGGTAGCTCTTCAAGATATACCGCTTGTAAAACATCTCTCTGGTTTTTCGGTAATATATCTAAAAACTTAACCACCTGTTCTTTTAACATATCTTGTTCTGGTGAATAGTGATCAACAAGATCAGGTGGATAATACTCTGACGGCCAAATGTCATCAGAATGAATGTGTAATTCCTTGCCTTTCTGTTTTCTCAGCAAATCAAAACAAAGGTTTCGGATTATGGTATATATCCAAGTCGATAACGCGCTCTTTTCCCCATCATAGAGGTGCGCTTTCTGCCAAACTGTCGCCATGGTCTCTTGCACCATCTCCATAGCAACTTGCTCATTACCAACATGTTTGTAAGCGAATTGCTTCAGCTTGGGTGCGTAAAAACGGAATACAAAAGCGAACGCGTCTTTGTCTCGAGCCTTCACTTTATCCATGTAATCGTTCCAATCACTGCGCCCCAGTTTTTTCGGGCTATCACTCATCATAATCGGCCTTAATTTGTGGGAGGAGTTTCCTCCTCCCATTCTTCCTAATCGGTCACGTCATCGACCAACAAGTTGAAACCACCGTTGTTCCCATCATCAATGGCAACGACTTGGTAAACAACACCGTTCATTACATTGACTGGTGCTGAGTCAACCGCAACAATACTTGGGTTACCAGCCACTGTTACCGTTACATAATATGTACCTTCAGCGACATATAATCCTTGTACGCTATCTTTATACGCAAAATTAGCAATAGTTGGATCACTTCCATCTATTCCTGCACTCGTAGTGAGGTAAATATCCACCATTTCCGCTATAGGATTAGCCGCCGCGTGTGTCACATTCAACGTCGCGCTAGTCGCCACAGCGCGTCTCATATCTTCAACAACCAGAGCTTCGATATCAATCGCAGGGCTAACAACACCGACTGCGTAAACACTGTAATCCATTCCACCCGCAACCATTAAACCGTCAACATCTATGATCGGATTGGTTGTTGTGCCATCCACGTAAACGTCAATATCGTAAGCGCCAGCAGCAAGATCCAAATAACCACGAATCTCTTTGAACGCTAAGTCGGCAAGAGGAGCGAAGGCCGCCCCGTTAACGTTAACATCGACGACTGGCGCTCCATCGACAAGGTGTCCGACTCTTACTTCAGCTTGGCTGCCCATATCTTCAATTATAGAAGAGCCCGAACCGTCCAACACCAAGAGTTTGACAGGTGACGTGCTATTCGAATCTCCTGTGCCGATAGCGGCAATCGTCAAGTTGGAGTTAGCCGCAAGAGATACTTTGCCCGAGTCAAAAGCAACGCTGTCTCCTACGGCAAGTCGAACTTGATACTCACCAGCTGGGATGTTCAATACGTCGGTAGAAGCTTTGTAAGCAAGGTTAGTTATTGGAGTCGCGCTAGCAAGAGCAACACCTGGCTCAGTGACATAAAGATCAACAGCAGGAACGCCTGAAGCTGCATGAACAACTTGAACATCTAGACTATTGGCATCAGCCATTGAATCGGCGCTGCGAGTCACAACTAAAGGCTCAACTGGGTTTGGCGAACCATCGGCATCGCCAACAACGAACACGTTATAATTGAGGTCGGAATCAAGATCTAGTTCTGTTTTAGGTATTACGGTCGCGGTTTCATTACCTGGGAGCTGAACATCGACCTGAATCGAATTCATCCCCTCTCGCAATTTAACGTAGCCAGATCCCACACCATAATCAACATTCGTTAATGATGGTTTATCGTTGATCCACACATTTGCAAGCGGCGCATCAGAAGACGCGTGCACTGCTTGTAAATTGGAATACTCGATAGTGTCACTGTCGGAGCCACACGCCGCCAGTCCTAATGTCGCAACAATAGTTAGCGCAGCTTTATTAAATCCTTTCATATCCTTGCCTCTTTGTTAGTCGGGGCTTCTATGGCTTCTGTCAGAAATTGCAACGCAGGAATACAGTCCTCTGCGCCGACTAGCTGTTCGAACAGATTGCAGTCTAGGGGTAGTAACTCAAGCCAACGCTGAGTAACCCAAGCAGAGTCATCGTAAAAACGATGCTGGTAGAGGCTTCCAAGTTGAGGAAACTCTTCATAAACATGGGATAACTGCTGGCTTAAAAAGAAGAAATCTGGTGAGTTGTCTAGATGTTGCCAATTGTCTAACCATTCAACCTCTGCATGACGTAAGCCATCCGCATCTGCACGGACGCGTTTGACAACAAAGCGTTGCTCACCAGCAACTGTAATACCAAGAAGGCCATCACTGAGTGTTTCAAAATCAACGATCCTGACCAAAGTTCCGATAGATGAAACGTTACCCACGTCTTTAGGGTCACCTTCACTTCCTACTAGGCAAACTCCAAAGCCCACATTTTGTAGGCTGCATTCCTTTACCATTCGCTTATATCGTGGCTCAAAAATGCGCAGATTCATTTTACCTTCAGGGAGTACAACTGAAGTGAGTGGGAATAACATGACTTCTTTCATTCAAACGTCCTCTTTGATTCACGGATACATACGAATCCCTTATCACTCCGATCACTAACGATTTATGTTGGTTAATCGACTGGCTTAAAAAGTCATAAAATCGCTCACGCAAACGATCCAAATCACACATTTATTGCAATAAAATGCAACAAACAAAAAGTTCCGTAAATAAAGATAATTTCGTGATGCAACTCACCAAAAACGTTTCATTTTGCACCCTTTATCACTTTCATTTGGGATTTTTATCGCTATTATTCCCGCCAATTGGAAAGCGCAGCACAGATTGCGTGTTCTGAATCATTACAAACATAGAGAGTCCCCTTATGCGTAAATCACTTTTAGCTCTTAGCCTTCTAGCGGCTACTTCAGCTCCAGTTATGGCGGCAGATTACTCTGACGGCGATATTCACAAAAACGATTACAAGTGGATGCAATTTAACCTAATGGGTGCATTTGACGAACTTCCAGGTGAGTCTTCACACGACTACCTAGAAATGGAATTCGGCGGCCGCTCTGGTATCTTCGACCTTTACGGCTACGTTGATGTATTCAACCTAACTTCTGATCCAGGTAGCGACAAAGCTGGCGCAGAGAAGATCTTTATGAAATTCGCTCCACGTATGTCTCTAGATGCGGTAACTGGTAAAGACCTATCTTTCGGTCCAGTTCAAGAGCTATACGTTGCAACTCTAATCGAGTGGGGTGGTAACTCTGGTGTTAACTCTCAAAAAATCGGTCTAGGTTCTGACGTAATGGTTCCTTGGTTTGGTAAAGTTGGTGTTAACCTATACGGCACTTACGACGGCAACAAAAAGGATTGGAACGGTTTCCAAATCTCGACTAACTGGTTCAAACCATTCTACTTCTTCGAGAACGGTTCATTCATTTCTTACCAAGGCTACATCGATTACCAATTCGGTATGGATGATGATGCTGGTAACAAGTTTGGTTCAACCGCGTCAAACGGTGGTGCAATGTTCAACGGTATCTACTGGCACTCAGACCGCTTCGCAGTGGGTTACGGTCTAAAAGGTTACAAAGACGTGTACGGTATCAAAGATACTGATGGGTTCAAGTCAACTGGCTTTGGCCACTACCTTGCTGTAACTTACAAGTTCTAATTGAACCACTAAGTTTGCTCAAAAATGGCGCCTTTCGGCGCCATTTTTATTTGCTTTCCTTTTTTCCCTCATTATCCTTGCAGCAAACCTTTTTAATGAGAGCGTTTGGTGAATATCCTTATCCTCGGTCCAGGTGCGGTGGGCTCACTCTGGGCAACAAAATTTAAGCTTGCCGGGCACAATGTTTCATTGTGGGGAAGAAGTTCTGAAAGCCAACAATCACTTCAGTTGGATGACACACCCGCAATCGTATTCAGTAATCAAGATATTTCCTCCGTAAATAAAGCAGATCTCATTTTGATCACGGTAAAAGCTTGGCAAATGGAAGACGCCATTCAGCCTTTACTGCCTCATATCAACGCAGACACGATTATCATGCTGATGCACAATGGTATGGGTACCGCCTCTGGCGTGGAGAAGGCTCTGCCAAACAATCCTATCGTGCTCGCCACAACGACGCACGGCGCATACAAACCAGATAACCAACACGTACTGCATACCGGTCACGGAACAACGCAAGTGGGTGGTTATAATGACAAAGGAATGCAGTGCGCTTTTCTGCAAGATGTTATGCATCATGCTCTTCCAGAGGCCATTTGGAATCCACACATCCAATCTGCGTTATGGACTAAGTTAGCAATTAACTGCGCGATTAACCCACTGACTGCGATTCAGCAGTGTAAGAATGGTGAGCTTGCGCAGCCCGAGTTTAAGATACAACTCGAAAGCATCACTCAAGAACTGGTTGAAGTAATGAGTAAAGAAGGTATTGCTATCGAGTTTCGCTCTCTTTTCGATACGGTAATGCAAGTGGTGAACGCCACAGCTGAGAACTATTCTTCAATGAGACAAGACGTATTCCATCAGCGTCGAACGGAAATTGATTTTATAACCGGATACTTGTTAAAGGCTGCCGAGAAACATCGCATCAATACGCCTGAGAATTTAAAACTTTACCAACGCATCAAACAAATAGAACAAAGCTGGACAGAACAATGAGTAAGAAAATCTTAGTGCCAATCGCTCCAGGCACCGAAGAAATGGAAGCCGTCACCGTTATCGACATGATGGTTCGCGCGGGTTATGACGTTACGGTAGCGAGTGCTGCTTTTGATGGCTCATTGACGATGAAAGCTTCTCGCGGAGTCACACTAACAGCCGATTGTAAACTGGTCGATATCGCTGATGATGAGTTTGACGCCATAGCGCTTTCTGGTGGTGTTGGTGGTGCAGAAATTTTTCGTGATAGTACGGTGATGATAGAAATCCTTAAGCAGCACATCTATGAGAGAAAATTGGTCGCAGCTATCTGCGCAGCACCGGCGTTGGTATTGCAACACCATGATCTTTTCCCACAATCACTGATGACCTGTCACCCGAGCTTTCAGTCACATATCCCGGAAGAGAAGTGGCGCAGCAAACGCGTGACCTTTGATATCAACCACAACCTGATCACTAGTCAAGGTCCGGGTACAGCTTTAGAGTTCGCGATGGAAGTAATCATTCAACTCTCAGGTAAAAAACACGCATGGTCAGTTGCTGAACCAATGATCCCTCTGCCTACTCTGCACTACCACAAGCTTGGTGAAGAATAATGTTTGACGTAAATGCTGTACGCGAGCAATTTCCTGCTCTAAATCAATCCGTCAACGATACGCCCTTAGTGTATCTAGATAGCGCAGCGACAACGCAAAAACCGCAATGTGTGATTGATGTCATCAGTCATTACTACAGTGCGCAAAATGCCAATGTTCACCGTGGCAGCCATAGTTTAACGGCTAATGCCACCAGCCAATTTGAAGCGGCACGAGAACGAGTGGCAAGCTTTATTGGTGCAAACAGCTCTAAAGAGATCATTTGGACACGGGGCGCAACCGAAGCACTGAACTTAATTGCTCAAACCTACGCCCGTAGCACGTTACAACCAGGTGATGAGATCTTGATTAGCGAGATGGAACACCACGCCAACATCGTGCCCTGGCAAATCGTGGCAGAGCAAACGGGTGCTAAAGTCATTAAAGTTCCGATGACATCAGATTGTCAGTTCGACATCAGTGCATTTGAGGCGCTTCTGTCTGACCGCTGTAAAATTGTTACTTGCGCACAAATAACCAACGTAACAGGCACACGCCAACCTATCGAAAAAATCACTGAACTGGCGCACAACGTTGGCGCGGTTGTTGTAGTTGATGGCGCGCAAGGCATCGTACATGAGCAACTTGATTTATCGGCATCAGATATCGATTTCTACGTTTTCTCAGGTCACAAACTTTATGCACCAGCAGGCATTGGGGTTTTATACGGCAAGCTTGAACTTTTGGAAGCCATGCCTCCATGGCACGGCGGCGGTAAAATGGTTGAACGCGTTTCTTTCGAGAAAACGACGTTTTCTGCACTTCCTGGTAAATTTGAAGCGGGCACACCAAACGTTGCGGGCGCAATTGCTCTAGCGAAAGCCATTGAGTGGTACCAAGGTTTTGACCATCACGAAGTAGAGGATCATCTCCATGCGCTTCAGGATAAGGCCTACCAAGCACTAAGCGCTTTGGATGACATTCATATTCTAGGCTATCAGCTGAATGCCTCTGTACTGACGTTCGTCATGGACGGCGTTCATCACCAAGACATGGCGACGCTGCTCGATCAACAAGGCATTGCGGTACGAGCAGGACACCACTGCGCTCACCCATTGATGGATGCGCTAAACGTTAAAGGCACGGTACGCGTTTCTTTTGGTATTTATAACACGGCTGAAGATGTGGATAGACTCCTCGCCGCCGTAGAAAAAGCCGTCGACATGCTATAACGCCAACGGTTTGATTTGGAGTAACCAACAAGGTTACTCCATCTGCCTATCCAGAGTCGCCACGCAATTTCTGCCATTTCTTTTCGCAGCATAAAGCGCTTTATCTGCATGCGCATACAAACGTTTGGTGGTTTCATTTCTGCCTATTTCCACCACGCCTACACTCACCGTGACCGGAATTTCAATCTTTTCAAATTCGAACTGACAATTTTGAATGTGGGAACGTACTTCCTCTCCTACCTCTTTCGCCGCAGCCAGAGAAGTTTCTGGCAAAATAATCGCAAACTCCTCCCCTCCGACTCTTGCAAAAATTTCGTCTTTGACGAGTAAGTGAGAAACCAAATCAGCTAAGGTCTCTAAGACATAATCCCCCGCATCATGACCACGTTTATCATTGATGACTTTAAAAAAGTCCAAATCAAACAATAACAACGCGGAGTGATAGTTCGGCTCTTGAGCTTTAATGACCTCTTCTGTGAGCTTTTCGAAAAAGACACGTCGATTGTAGATGTTGGTAAGAGCATCAATTTGGCTTTGATGGCGAAGAAGGGTTTCAACTCGGTGGCGATTGGAGATGTTGCGTGTAAGAATAAGGACAACGCGACGACCTCGGTATTTTATAGCGAGTGGGCAGATCTTGCCTTCGTAGTATAGGTCGCCTCTTGGCCCACTGTTAGCATCTATTCCCTGAATGCTGTCGGCGCACATCTTGTACTCGACCGTCACAATACTGTCTTGTTTCAGTGATCGATTGATCTGCTCGATAAACCAGTCAGCTTTATCTTTCTCGAGTACGCTGTGCAGCGTCTCACCTATCAAATTGCTTCCATCGTGATAGGCTTTTTTATCTGTTCCTCCAAAAACATCAATATAGATACCATCTTCACTCAGAATAAAAGTGGGGTCTGGCATTCCGGATAACACGTCTTGCGCATGTTCCAAGGTGAATTGCATATAGGGAGGTTCCTAGCATTTGTATCTAAGTAACCCAATCGCTTCCAAGTGTGTTTCCACATTGGGGAATAGGAGCGAATGGGGCATATGTCTATTATCTAATATAGACAAATTTTAAATACAATTGAGTTTATAAAAACCAAGTGGGCAATATAATGAACCAGGATCAATAGAATGGTTAATTAACGCTAAAATAGTCGACCATTTGCATATTTTTTATCCATATGCAAAAAATGTCTCAACTCAGATACAAAAAAGCGCCAAACAGCTAGGTTATTCGGCGTTTTTAAGAATTGGGAAAATGACTCGTTACACGGCGGTTTGCTTAATCTGCTCTACAATAGCTTTCAAGCCATTACCACGTGACGGGCTTAAATGGGAGACAAGCCCCAGTTGATCAAAATAAGCATCAATATCAAATGCTTGAATTTGATCGGCCGTTTTTCCGTCATAAGCCGCCATCACCAAGGCAATCAATCCACGGACGATACGCGCATCGGAGTCCGCACAAAAATGCCAAACGCCATCTTGCTCTTGGCTCACTAACCACACCAAGCTTTCACAACCCGAAACGGTAACTTGTTCTGATTTCAGCTCTTCTGGCATTTGTGGCAGCTTTTTACCCCACTGAATAACCTGACGGTAGCGATCTTCCCAGCCTTGAAATTGCTGCATAGTCGCTACAATGTCTTCGCTGGTGATATCTGTACCAAATGGAGAAACGGGAAAATCTGTCATGATGCGCTCTTCTTCTAGTTTACTTCTTATATTTTGAAATCAACTTCTCAACGATTCGCGATACCGCGACAAAGCCAAACGTTGCAGTTACAACAGTCGCCGCACCAAAACCGCTAGCACAATCCATACGTTTTGGGCCTTCCGCTGTCGACTTCACACCACACACTGAACCGTCTGCTTGAGGGTACTTCAGCTGCTCGGTTGAAAACACGCAATCAATACCAAACTTACGAGCCGGATTCTTAGGGAAGTTATGATGACGACGCAAGGTGTCTTTGATTTTCTTCGCTAGAGGATCTTGGATCGTTTTCGTTAAATCAGCGACCATGATCTGCGTTGGGTCAACCTGACCACCAGCGCCCCCCGTAGTGATCACTTTGATCTTGTTGCTGCGGCAATACGCCAACAAAGACGCCTTCGCTTTTACGCTGTCAATCGCATCTAGCACGTAATCAAACTCTTTGCTTAAGTACTCATGTTGATTGTCTGGCGTGATGAAATCATCAATCAGATTGACTTTACACTCTGGGTTGATCAATTTGACACGCTCGGCCATAACTTCAATTTTGCTTTGGCCAACGGTGCCCGTCATCGCATGAATTTGGCGGTTAATATTCGTGACACAAACATCATCCATATCAATCAGAGTCAACTCACCGATCCCAGTACGGGCCAGCGCTTCGACCGCCCATGAACCCACGCCACCAATACCAATAACACAAACGTGTGCAGCGCGAAGAATGTCCACTTCACTGTTGCCATAAAGACGACGAGTGCCGCCAAAGCGTTGATTGTAGCTGTCAGATGCTGGGGTATCGAGTTCACGCATATTGAAGTCCAGATGATCGATAGAAAAACAAAGAGTGCGATTTATACGCACTCTTTGATGAAATGTCTAGATAAGAGGCGGTTCCTCTTTCTTGGGTCGCTATTGTAGCTTTTCTGGCGGCAAAGCCCAAGGCGCTTGAGTTGGTGAGTTTTCCAGCCCAAGTTTCCAAACTCGACCAAAATGCTTGTAGTGCCCTGCTTCCGTTCCTGCTCTCGCACCAATGCCATGATACAGATCCAAATGGTTCTGTTTTACCGCACCACCAGTGTCTAAAACGATCAGCATTCGCAGTTGATGAGCACCGCTCCACGTACCATCCGCATTCAGCAATGGTACTTCCGCCAAGATTGGTGTGCCCATTGGTAAGATAGAACGGTCACCCGCGACCGCGGCCATTGGTAACAAAGGAATACCAGCCGATCCCGTTACTGGCGCTTCCGCTTTTGGCGCAAAGAAGACGTAAGAAGGGTTTTGCTCCAACAACTCGCGTACTGTTGCGTCGTCGTTGTCCATTACCCACTCTTTAATCGCTTTGAGAGACATTTTTTCACGCGGCACTTCACCACGTTCAATCAAAATGCGGCCAATACTAACGTAAGCTTTATTATTTTTCCCTGCGTACGCGAAGTACTCCAACGTATCATCATCTTCAAAATGCACATAGCCACTGCCCTGCACTTCCATCATAAACGGGTCAATACGGTTAGGCGCATAACCTAGCACTAAACCTTGGCCATCTAATGCCCCGTTGTAGATCTCCGCACGAGTCGGACAATCTGATGAGCAGTTTGGCTTGCCATAAACTGGGTACTTAAAAATGTCGTTTGGTGTATGACGCAGCTCCATCACGGGAGAAAAGTATCCGGTAAACAGCACATTACCTTTTTTATCACCACCACCCAATTGCGCGGCTTGAATGCCAAACGCACTCAACGCACTGGTATCTCCGCTCTGTTGCGCCCACTCACTTAATCGTTGATATAGCGGTTGGTATATCTTCGCCATGGATGGTGACTTTATCACCACTTGCTCAGCTTGCTTGTTAAATTCAGTAAAATCGCGTGGTTTGTTAGACTCAACCACATCCACTTGATTGAGGATCTGAGGAAACTCACCATCAAGATATTGCTGAGCACGATCATTTTGTTGAGCACAGCCAAAGAGTAGGCTCAAAGAGATAATAGGAAGGAGTTTTTTTAACACGTGTCTTTTCCGTAAAAGAGAATAGCAAAAGGATGGCAAACAAATGCATACGGTGCAATTGAAAAGCAACGACAAAATGTTGCAACGCTAAGCCAATCCGTTTACTCGTTGTGAATTCATTCAGTTAATACAACATGATAGCAGCGGAAGAATTACGGAATTGTCCGGATTATGTTTGAAAGTAAGATTTACTGATTGAGAGATGAAATTGTGATCATCCATGTGACTCACAGACGCAAGAGATCTCTGCTTAACAGACAAAGATAAAAACGACTATCTTACCGCAATCCTTGCACGCCCCTCTAAACGGAATACAGGTAGATAATGTGCATTGGCATCCAGCTTCATTTCTGCATGCTGCTTACCCACAAAATTGAAGTGCCGCTCATTTGAACCCACTCGATACGAAAACGAATCCCCATCGAATTCAAAACTGGTCGCCACTGTAGAACCATTTACGGTAACACCGCGCTCACTCAACACAAATTCTTCACGAGCATAAGGCGCAACATCTTGCTCAACCCAGCGACCATAAATTGTCGATTTGGGAATGGGCGGATTAATGGTTCGAGTAATCAAATCACTATACAGCATGCACACGACAACGGTTCCAACTATCGCTATAAGCATGAGAGAACGCTCTAGCCACTTACGAAGCATTGATTTAGATGACGTTTTTGACAGATTTGAAGCAGTGATCGCAGCATTCTTATTAACAGCAGAAGACATGAGGTTCACGTATTGAGGAAAGACGCCACCATTGTAACCTTCCCTCTTAACGGGACCAAGAACCTACCTCAATATGTTTGTGCTTTATTCCAAAATTTCACCTTGCCACCAAGTGAATAAAAAGGCATTATTTTAACATAATTAAACAAAGGAATGGCTGTAGTGAAAATTCGTAGTACTGCTCTCGTAAAAGGATTCCGTCAATCAACACCTTATGTCAATGCTCACCGCGGAAAAACCATGGTGATCATGCTGGGCGGAGAAGCCGTCGCACACAAAAATTTTGGCAATATTATTAATGATATCGCACTCATGCACAGCCTCGGAATCAAAGTCGTGGTGGTGTATGGTGCACGTCCTCAAATTAATCAGCTGCTAGAAAAACAAGACCTCACTACGCCTTACCACAAAAATATCCGCATTACGGATGAATCGGCTTTATCTGTTGTTATGCAAGCTGCCGGACAACTTCAACTTGCGATTACTGCGCGCCTATCAATGAGCCTCAACAACACTCCGATGGCAGGCACCCAGCTCAATGTCGTTAGCGGAAACTACATCATTGCTCAGCCACTCGGCGTTGATGATGGTGTGGACTATTGCCATAGTGGACGCATTCGCCGCATTGACACCGACGCGATTAATCGCACGCTCGACCAAGGCTCTATTGTGCTACTTGGCCCCATTGCTAGCTCTGTGACTGGCGAGTGTTTTAACTTACTTTCTGAAGAAGTCGCGACACAACTGGCGATAAAGCTGGGTGCGGATAAGCTGATTGGTTTTTGCTCCGAACAAGGTGTCATTGATGACAACGGCAATGCTGTCGCCGAATTACTGCCAATTGAGGCGGAGCATGTCATCAAAACGCTCTCTGAAAATACGTCTCCTGATCTAGATTACAACACAGGAACACTGCGCTTTCTTAAAGGCTCTATTGCCGCTTGCCGTGCCGGAGTACCTCGTAGCCACTTGATCAGTTATAAAGTAGATGGCGCCTTAATTCAGGAGTTGTTCTCTTTCGACGGCATCGGAACCCAAGTTGTTATGGCGAGTGCTGAACAAGTGAGGCAAGCTAATATTGACGATATTGGCGGTATCTTAGACCTCATTCGCCCGTTAGAAGAACAAGGTGTACTGGTTAGGCGCTCTCGAGAGCAGCTAGAGCAAGAGATTGGAAAATTTACCATCATCGAAAAAGACGGCTTGATTATTGGCTGTGCTGCCCTTTACCCATACCCAGAAGAGCGTAAAGCTGAGATGGCTTGCGTAGCGATTCACCCTGACTATCGTGATGGAAACCGAGGTTTGTTACTGCTCAACTACATGAAACATCGTTCTAAATCCGAAACCATTGATCAGATTTTTGTCCTCACGACACACAGTTTGCATTGGTTTAGAGAGCAAGGTTTTTACGAAGTCAGTGTCGACTATTTGCCTGGAGCCAAACAAGGGTTATATAACTTCCAGCGTAAGTCAAAAATCTTAGCGTTAGATTTATAGCTTAACCTTAAATCAGGGAGCGAAACTTAACGTTCCGCTATACCAAAACCTCAAGGTGCGGGATTCAGCTCATTGACGCTCAATCCTGCACATCAAGTTTGTTTTGGAGTAAGGCCTCACATAAATCCTGCTTCGAGCTAGCGAGTCATCATATAAACACCAACTTAGAAATGCGCAAACCATTGCTTGATTTTCGTTCCAATTTTATCTTTTAAATATACATTTGGTTGGCTATACTCTGCTCGCTAGTGATTGGTTTTTAACCAATACGAATGGATCTAGGTGATGTAATGTAGCCTTCACCCTAAAATACTGGGCAATTGAAAAACTAGTTAGCTCCGTATTGCACACCAAGGACAGTTGTTAATCTGACTTTAAATAAGCCGAGACGAGCACTGTTATGAGAACAATCATTTGTAATTCGCTTCAAAGCTTCTGGGATATGGCTGACAATCAGTTTTTAGAAGGCCTAGACGTCCACTGTGTTTTCCCCGTAAATGACGCTATCCGAGATTTTATTCTTGCTTATCAACAGCAATACAAAATACGCAGCGTGTCTTTTACCAACGCGTTTGCAAAACATGCATAAAAGAAGACCGAGCCATAAGCTCGGTCTTCTTTTACGTACGTAATCAATTCAAAACAAAATCATAGCTAACAAAGATGCAAAAATAGTGACTACGATAAAGATTAAAATAGTCCAGTACACTAGCCCAATACTTATGAACCACTTTGGGCAAACTCTACGAATATCTGTTAGCTTTCTTTTTTTGGCCAACTTAGGAAATGCAACTGCGGCAACAAGAGCTAATCCATGTATTAAGGCCCCAAAGTGAAATCCAGAAACTAAAGCAAGCTCAATATCTGTATAGTGCTCACTAGTATACGCATAGTGCTTTACTTTTTGCGGCGTGATAACAATAAGCAAAATACCTACTATCAGGTACCAAAAAACTAACAAAGCACCTGCAACAAAAAATGTAATAAAAGAAACTTCTAATAACTGCAAACTTCACCGACCTTCTATTCCAGCTCTCAAGTAATAGACATCCAAACCACCATTGAGCCTAAAGTGATCATAGCTAGAAGCAATAAAACGCTTATATAAATACGGCAAATTCCGATGAATAGACCGGAGCAAACTTGATGAATATCAGCAAAGCCCCTTCTCCTCGCTAAAGTTGGTAAAGCGACCGCCGCAACTAAGCCTACACTATGTACTAAAGCACCAAAGTGAAAACCCGAGACTAAAGCTAACTCTACTTCTGAATAATGTTTCGGATTAAAAGCAAACCGCTTCACCTTTAGTGGTATAAAAAATATAAAAATTGCTCCGATAATAACGAACCATAAAAACGTGCCTCCTCCGGCGATAAAGAAGGTTAGAAAAGACGAGTCGAGCAATCCCATATTCAGCTGCCTTTGATATGTGAATGAGAAAGGAGAAATATATCGCTAAGAAAGAGCCTTACTCAATAACAATCCATTTTGCATGAAAACGAAATGGCAAATATAAGACCCGCCACAAAGAATCATCTTCGAAAATGTCACAATCACAAGTAAAAATTAATTCGTAAGCCGCTTTACTAACCCACTCGCACGAGTCGTTTTCACCTTAATGCCTCGCTTCAGGACATTGAGTTCGGCATAAAGAGCTAAACGCTTTTTCGCGCGGGTAATGCCTGTGTAAATCAACTCACGGGTTAATATCGGGCTAAAGTCTGGTGGCAAAATCATCAGGGTGTAATCAAATTCACTGCCTTGCGATTTATGGATGGTCATGGCGTAAGCCGTTTCATGTTCAGGTACTCGGCTCGGTAAGACCGATTTCACACTGCCGTCAGGTAACTCGAAAAAGACTTTCAAACGCGGTTCTTCTTCAGTGTCATCTCGCATGCAAATACCAATATCACCGTTATACAAACCTAAACCGTGATCATTACGCGTAACCATGACGGGTCTGCCGTGATACCAAATTTCATCCTGAACTTGAATGAACTTGCGCGCTGCGAGCGCTTTCTCGATACGTTGGTTTAGCCCAGCCACACCGAAGTCACCTTCACGGATCGCGCACAGCAACCGGCATTGGTTGAAGGTATCTAACACCGCTTTGGCTTTGTGCGTTAGCGACTCTGGCTCTCCGGTTTTAGGATCAGTTTCCTGTTGTCCAATGCGTTTGAGGTAACGACCGTATTCCTGCACCAACGTCTGCATCATTTGGTTATAATGTTGACTACTTAGTGCGAAATGTTCGATATCGGAAAAGTCACGCGCCCAGACGTTATCTACGCTCGCAGCAGAACCTGAGTTAACCGCTTTTGCCAACTGACCAATGCCTGAGCGAGCATCAAATCGGTAGCTCTTTTGCAGCATACATAAACTATCGGCAATGCTAGATGCACTGTTACCCGTATGAGCTAAAGTACCGAACCCCGTCAGTTTTGCGATGGCTGACGCCTGCTCTTTGCCATAACCCAATGCATGGAACGAACAGATATCACCCAACACAGCCCCTGCTTCAACTGAGGCAAGTTGGTCTTTATCACCTAACAAAATCAGCCGCGCATGTTTCGGTAAGGCATCGACTACTTTGTACATCATTGGCAAATCGACCATCGACGCTTCGTCGATAACTAAAATATCCAAATGCAGTGGATTTTGCTTGTTGTGACGAAATTCTGCACTATTAGGAATCGCGCCCAGCAACCGATGTAAAGTGCTCGATTCAGTCGGAATTTTGGCTTTTAGCTCCGGAGAAACTGGCAGTTCTTGCACCGCTTTACCAATGGACTCGGTTAATCGCGCCGCCGCTTTCCCCGTCGGGGCCACCAGCTTGATGGTTAGATTTTTCTCTTGCGTCGCCTGTTCAATCAAAGCAGCAAGCAATTTGGTTACTGTCGTCGTTTTACCCGTACCAGGGCCACCAGAAATCACAGCAAATCGACGAGTTAACGCAACCGCCGCCGCGACTTTTTGCCAGTTCACACAAGCTGAGAGTGGCACGAGTTCATCCAGTGTTTGCAAATCTTGAACCTTGCGCGCATTGCTAAGCACGGAATCAATCGCGTGCCAATCCAACGATTCGCTTGCGACCACATCAAGGTGGTCACACACCAATTGTTGACGCAACACTTGGTTGCTGCTTCCCGCTTCTACTGCTTTGCCTAACGCGTTAAACAGAAAATGGTATTGGCGTGCAAACAAATGGTTGAGCAACTCGGATAATCGCGCAAACTCTTGTGGTTGCAAGTTAACTTCGGCGCCCAACTGATTGAGCTTTTCCGCCAGTGTCACTTCATAATGCCAATAGCGATGCAGATACAGACGCTCACCATCGAACATTAAAGGCAAGGCTTCTCCTTGCGCGCCGACCACGCTGGAATTTTGTAATACTTGAATCCAGTCTATGCCTTGCAACTGTGTGTTGAGCGCCAATGCCGACTCACCAAACAGCCCTAACTTACTGGCTAAATCCGCAGATTGCCCTTGTGCATCGAACAGAGACAGACAGATATGTCCTTTGCCGAGCTCACTACTGACAACACCAGCGATAAACGCCAATGCTTGGCTGTCCGACGATTCATCATGCGCTTGAGAATCAATAAAGCAGGCGAATTGGTAGTCGAGCTGACGAATAGCACCTTTGTGCGCCAAGCGTTCCAGCACTACCAATAGACTATCTTGGCCAGAATGAAGATTGTGATTTGTCGTCATTAAAGTAGCTCCATCTGCCCAGCTTGAGTTGAGCGCGTTTCGAGTGCTTGACCATCAATCAAACGATCCATCTCTTGTAAGAACTCGAAAGTTGGTTTCGCGGCAAAAATGCCGTGGTCACTCTGCCCATCCATGCCGCGCAAGAACAAGTAATACACGCCACCGAAGTGCTGCTCATATTGATAATTCGCCAATCGGCTGCGTAGGAAACGATGCAGTGCTAACGCATAAATCTGGTACTGCAAATCGTAGCGGTGATCCGCCATCGCCGATTTCAGAGCCTCACCATGGTAGCTCGTCACATCGTCGCCAAGATGATTCGATTTCCAGTCAAGCACGTAGTATTTACCTTGATGTTCAAACACCAAGTCGATAAAACCTTTGAGCATGCCTTGAACGGTTTGGAAACCTAAATCCCCCGCTTTCGCCGACAACGGATCGTGACGTTGAATAACTCGATTTAACGCCGGCGCAGACAAAACTTCAATCGGCAGCAAAAATTCCATCTCCACCAAACGTTGCGACGGTGCTTTTTGATTCAGCAGCAAAGACTTACCATCCAACGGCGTTGCGAGTACGGTATCAATCAATTGCTGTAAAATGGGCAACCACTCTTCATCGAGCTGTTCGCTTTCCATCAAACCAAGGATGATTTGTGTATTCTCTTCCGTCGTGGCTGGCTGAGTAAATTCAATTTCCTCAAACAGGCTATGCAGGAACGTACCCGGACGCGCACCACGAGGGAAGGTAAAAATAGAACGCTCTGGCTCCACCAAATCCGTTTCGTCTTGTTCTTCAGATGAGTCGATATCAAAACCCGTAATCTCAATCGTGGCATCATGCTCGGCGTGATGAGAGCCTTGCTTGACCAAGCCAGAATAACTGGTGATGCGCCAGTTTCTATCGATAGGGTTTTGCAGCTCTTTCGCGCTAAGATCGTGTATTTCTTCTTGTGGCGCTACGTACTTGTCTTCGAGTTGCTGCGGCGGATCGGCCACAACGACACAATCAAGCTCGTTTTGTTGCTTTGTTAAACCTTGGTACAAATCGTTAATGCCACCTTCTTGACCATTTTGAATCAAATAGCCAATCGCACTGCGGTGTACGCCAGTTGGCTCTTTGGTCGAACGACCATTGCGCAAAGGCGAGGCTCCAATAAAACACGCATAAACAGCACGCGTTAGTGCCACGTATATCAAGCGTAAGTCTTCCGCCAAACGCTCTTTATCCGCTTGCTTCATGGACGCATCGTTGCCAGTGATATCCAGTACCGTGCGGTCATTGGCTGCATCGTAATATTTGGCTTCACTGGCTTCTCGATAGCTGAACACAAACGGCAGAAATACGAGGTCATACTCCAAGCCTTTTGATTTGTGAATAGTTACGATCTGCACTAAGTTACGTTCCGATTCTAAACGTTGGATTTGGTCATCACTGCCACCCAAACCGTTTTCCGCATCACTGATAGACTGAGCGAGCCAACGCAGCAGACCGTGATCGCTATCCAGTTCATTACTGGCGTGTTGAAGCAGTTCACCAATGTGCATTAAATCGGTAAGTACTCGCTCACCATTTTCACCCTGTGAACTCGCACCTTCTTCTAGTAATCGCTCGGCAATATGGCGTTTGCTGATCACCGCGCGCAACATCGGCAGCACACCACGTTGAATCCAAAGTTTGCGATATTCTTTGAATTCGTTTACGGCGTTTTCCCACACAATTTCATCGTTATTAAGTGCATCCAAACTTGCTGCATCAAGGGCAAACAGCTCAGAGGCAAGACTTGCACGCAGCGCACGGTCATTTTCTGGCGTCAGCACCGCTTGCAGCAGACGCTGTAGATCCTGCGCCACCGAACTGGTAAACACACTGTCTCGGTTAGACAGGTACACGCTGGCAATACCTTGGTCTGCCAACGCTTGTTTGATCATGCGACCTTCGCTACCTGTTCGAACCAACACCGCAATATCGCCCGCTTGAACCGCTTTCTGTTTTTCGCCATTCACCAGACACGCTTGCCCCTGTTGAGCCTGCGTCAAAATGGTTTGGATTTGGCTTGCGGTCGCCTCTGCCATTCGAGTCAAATACTCGCCTTTTGGTAGCGGTTTATCGTCCGCTTCTTGCAACCAATAAGTCAGCGCTGGTTGCTTTTGGCCACCCATAGTCCAAATGCGTTTTTCAGCGTTTGGGCTGTAGTTGACGGGTAAAAACGGAATGTCCGAATCATAGATAAATGGACTGTCTGGCAAAGCAAATACTTGGTTTACCGCCTGCACCATATCTGCGCTAGAACGCCAGTTGGTTCCTAACGTGTAGTGGGCACTTACTTGGTTACGCGCTTTGATGTAAGTGAAAATGTCTGCGCCACGAAAGCCATAAATCGCCTGCTTGGGGTCCCCGATCATAAACAAACCACATTCCGGGTTGTTCAGATAAATACGGCTGAAAATACTGTATTGAAGCGGGTCGGTATCTTGGAACTCGTCAATCATTGCGACAGGATACAAAGTACGAATACGCGCCGCTAAAAGCTCGCTTTCGTCCGTATCGATAGAAGCAGAAAGTTGCGTTAGCAAATCATCGAAAGAGAGCCACTGTTTTTGATTTTTCGCGTTGGCCAGCATCACACGACAATGCTCAATCGCATGAGCAAGCAGTGGCGCTTTTAAGCTGATTGGGTTAGCAAGAAATGTTTCAATGGCTTCAAATACCGCGTGCTGCGGCGCACTGCCTTTCGGTGTTTTTTCCAACAAGACGTTTTGCGCGAATTTCTCCAGCTTGTCTGGATAATCGTAACTTGTGGTTTCCGTTGCTGCCCAAGCGTTTACCGCCTCCAACCACGTCGGCAGAGACTTTTTGGTATAGCTACGTTTGTTAATATCTGAATCTGAAATCAGCGTGAAGAAGTCATCTTGGCTTTCTCGCCACTGTGCTTTTAATTCATCAATTTTTTTCAAATTTTCAGTATGAAGATCAGCCAAACTGCCTTTCATTGCTGGAACAGAAAGGCTTAACGGCGCGCCGGTTAAGTAATTGCTGATGTCAGACAACAACGCAGATGGAGAGCCCCATAGCTGGCGAATTTCTCCAGCCAAGGTAAATGGCAACGGGTAGAAATTGCGGCGCCAGTAATCGGCTACAACTTGCGCTTTTAGGTGACTTTCATCGGTCACAAACTCGTTATTAAATCGGCTGCCAGATTCAAACGCATTTTGCGTTAGCATACGTTGGCAAAAACCGTGAATGGTGTAGACCGCCGCCTCGTCCATCTGACGCTCTGCCTGCAATAAAATTTCTGCGGCTTGCTTGTGATCGTCAAACTCATTAAGCAAAGGTTGGATCACCGGATCGGAACTCTGTCCACGCGCAAACGCGATTCGCGCATCATGGATTCTTGCCCTGATACGATCGCGTAATTCCGCAGTTGCCGCTTCGGTAAAGGTTACGACCAGAATTTGGTCGACCGTAAGCGGTACGCGATGTCGAGTTTCCGCGCTGCCGTGACCAAGCAAAAGGCGCAGATATAAACCTGCAATAGTGAAGGTTTTACCTGTACCTGCTGATGCCTCGATTAACCTCGCACCGTGCAGAGGAAACGTCATCGGTTCTAGTGGCGTTGGTTGAGGTTGCTCTGTGCGGTCTAACGTATGTAGAGGACACTCTGCACCTGACATTTGATCCATAACGCTGAATCTCTCCGGATTATTTACTAGGACGTATCACCTAATAAATGTGATCTATAGTTAAAAATTCTATTAATATGTTTAACAAGTTGGATAATTTAGAGCTTTGTGAGATCTTTCTCACGGTTATCCATAAGACGTACCGTTAGTATGCGCCCCACGAGATAAGCCAAACCTTTTTGGCGGCACAACTCAAATGAATTAAACAAAAGTATCATGGTCCCTCTGACCTTGTGGCCGTACAGCGAACGCCCTACAAAAAATAATGATTTTCTGGCGGCCACCCTTCTCTTTATCCAACTTTCTTTATCACGCTTTTACATCATCAGCGTCTTGAACCGCTAAGCGCGCACCTTGCAGAACTAATGCTGTCAGCAAACGAACTTCTGAAGCCAACTCATCATTCCAAGCAGGCCAAATTCGAGAGATGTACGCATTATTGCCTTCGCCCGGGCTCATGAAGCCATCATTGAATGCGTCAGCCATTTTCTTCAAAGATTTCTCTTCGTCATCGACCCACTGACCGCGGCTAAAGCCCGCTTCAACACAAGCCAACGCCGTTTTCGGGAAATAAGGCAAAGGCTTAGTCATGCCTTCGAAGAATAAGCGAACTAATTCAGTCAGTAGCTGTTTGGCATACTGAGCATCGGCAATTTCTGGGTAGATCAAATGCAGCGCGCCTTCTTTACGATCGTAGCCAATCAGATGAGTTTTCTTGGCATAACCCGACGCCGACATGGCAAGGTGATCGATCCACGCTGCAAGGTAATCTTGCGCTCGAATCTTACCGCTTCGGTAGCGAATCAAACCGGATTGGTAGCATTGAGTCAGCCAACCAGTCAGGCGAACGTTTTTCTCTTCGCCTTCATTTCGCTCAAACAAAGAGTCAAACGTCAGGTCGATTTCCAAATCGTCTTGAGGCGCACCAGATAAAAACGCCAGTTTGTCCACCAGCTCTTCCGCCTGAACTCGGTTGGTTTCAAACTCGATATCACCAAACGCCCCCACCGGCAGTTTGCCTTGCGCGCGCTGTTGACTCATAAAGTGTTTAAGCACCTCTGTTTTTTTCTCTGGCTGCATCAATGTCGTTTCAAGCAAGGTTTCTAACAGCTCATCACGCATTTGATAACTTTCCAAACCACCTAAAACAAAGGGTTCGTCGTCTTCCATCACCGGCAGTGGCGGTTCAAAGATTACTTTTAAACGACGATTGAAAAAATACTGCACAGGTAAGCGCCAGAAACGTTGCAACTCGACTAAGTCGAGCTCAAGTGGGAACGTCGCTCCTAACAGATAGTCGTCTAATGCCCGATTAAAATCAGGACGAACATAGCCTTGCGATTGACTGCTTTGAGTCAATGCCGCTGGAATCCACTCTTTCGCGTAGCTGGTGTGCATGCCTTGGAACGCACTTGGGCTAAACGGCACCATGGCGTGGGTATTCACCAACGCATTTAATAAGTTGTCGCCAGACTCATCAACGGGCAACGCTTCATCACCACTTAAACAATAGTTTTGGTGGCAGTATTCCATCAGCTCAGAAACCAGAACCGAAGGCACTCGCTCGGTATTGTCTTGGATTGAACGGCCAACATAACTGATGTAGAGCGTTTGCTGTGCCGATAGCATTGCTTCGAGGAATAGGTAACGGTCATCATCTCGGCGCGAACGGTCGCCCGGTTTGGTTCTTCCCGTCATCAAGTCAAAGCCTTCTGGCGGCATGGAACGCGGGTACACGCCGTCATTCATCCCCAGTAGACATACGGTTCTAAACGGAATAGATCGCATAGGCATCAGGGTACAAAAGTTCACTTGACCAGCCAGGAAGCGCTGGCTGACTCGTGTGCCAGATAATTTGTTTTGAAGGTATTGGCTGATGATCGACGGCGATAACGCATCACCAAATGCGGCATCAGCTAATTGCTCTTTGAGTTGGCTGAGCGTATCGCGAATGGATTTGAGCGCCATTTCGCCTTCTAACTCAACTGAGAAGAAGTCATCCAGCAGTGAAACCAAAGTCTCTCGCCAACCATCAATAGTCTGAACATGAGAAAGTTTGCTTCGATAAGTGCTAATTTGTTGGATAAAGTGTGCCAACTTGCCCGCCAGCTCTGCGCCCATGCCTTGCACTTCGTTGTACGGAGATAAACTGCCTTGCTCGGTTTCAAACAAACCTGCGGATTCTGGCATCGCGTAGCCAAGCAACATGCGTTGAATACCAAATTGCCATGTGTTTTGACGGGTTTCCGGCAGTTCAAATTCGCTTCCGGTATTGGCATCCAACCCCCAGCGAATTCCCGATTCTTCAACCCATTGTTTAGCTTGTAAGAAATCATCTTCGCTGAGTTCAAAACGCTTTAATATCGCCGGAGTTTCCAGAAGTTCGAGTAGTTCTGATGCCAAACAGCGCGTATTGGGTAAGTTCACCAACTGCATAAATGCGGCCAGAATTGGGCTCTCTTGATCGACGGTTCGGTCAGAAATCGAATAGGGAATAAAACGCTCACCCGGTGCGTTACCAAAGACCGCCTGAATCGCAGGGCTGTAAGCGTTGATGTCCGCGACCATCACGATAATATCGCGCGGTTTTAACGTTGAGTCGGCATCGAACATCGCCAATAGTTGATCATGCAGCACTTCCACTTCACGCATCGGGCTGTGACAAGCGTGTAGGCTCAGTGATTTATCACCCAAGCTAACCACTGGTTTGTGATGACTATTTTCAATCTTTTGGTCATCTTGATGTTCTTCAAGATTGAGAATATCCGCTTGCAATTGATGGAGCAGACTGTCGCGCTCGACATCAACAAAAGCTTCAATCTCATGGGATTCGAGCTGCGACAACAGATACATGTTATCGCGTCCAAGTTTACCCATCGACGCCAACAAGCTGTTACCCACCACATCGGTATGCAGCTCATCCACCACGTTTTCTTCTAGTGAACCTTTTAACTGCTCAGTCTCACCTTGCACTTCAGAATGGTCTTCTTGCCACACCACGTGCTGGCGATGTTTTGCTGCTAAGCGAGCTAAGAATTTACGATCGCGTACCTCACCCCAGTAATAGCGACAAGGGTTGGTAAACATAAGATGCACATCAATGTGTTCACCAATGGCTTTTAGCGCATCCATGTAACGTGGCGGCAGTGAAGAGATACCAAATACAAACAGACGCTTCGGCAGATGGTCAAAGTTACCGTTGAAGTTTTCGAGCGTATCAATGAAGTGTTCGTACAAATTGGCACGATGATAAGGCGATTGCCCAAGGGTAACCGTGTGGTCGTACAATGCCTGCCACAAAACTGGCTGCCATGGGTGTTCGTCTTCAAGTTCAGGCACCGTTTGTCCTGCTTCCCAGCTTGCAATCCATTCTGGGCGATACACCAAATAGCCATCGAAAATATCGGCAATTTTCTCTGCCAATTGATACAGCTTGGAATTGTCACTGTCGTCTTGAAGATAGCGAGCCAAAGGTTCGAATAATGCTTCGTTGAGCAACCCCGGAAGCAAATGCATCAGCTTCCACGTCATGGCTTCTTTGTTAAACGCACTGCGTTTTGGCACGTCTGGCAACACCTGCGTAAACATTTCCCAAATGAAGGTAGCAGGAAGCGGAAAATCAATGTTCGCGGCAACACCAAACTCTTTCGCCAATTCCATTTTTAACCACTGAGACATGCCCGGGCTTTGAACCAGAATTTGCTCTTTTTCGAATGGGTTTTCTAATGGATTGATGCGAATCAGTTCAACAAGAAGTGATTTGAGAACATCGACCTGATTGGAGTGATAGACAGTAAACAAAGTAGGAGCACCGAATGCCAATGGAAACTGCTAGCAAGCTTAGCACAGCCCGATTTAAACCCGCAGTGATCTCGCGTTCGGAAAAAACAAAAGGTTATATATCACTCAAATAGAGTATGAATCTTCTGAATTTTCACATGTCAATCAAGTCTGACACTTCCATACAAAATGTGACATTCGTCGCAACTATTCCATAATAAAAAACACTGTTTTATACTCCCTCTACCCATAATTTATAAACAAACAAAAAGTATGTTTCGCAAACTGTCTTCCAACAGCGCTTGGCTGATTGCTTTTTTTGCTTGCTTTGCAGTGTATCTGTCGATCGCTTGTTATCCTTTTGTGTTGTCTAACAATCAGAATGAACCGCTAACCTTGTTGCAAGGTTACTATTTGGTTTCGACTCAATATGGCTGGCTGGGCTTGATCGCTCTTCCATTTATGTTGTTGAGTTTATTGCTCTCTTTTCTACCGACTCGAGTATTCAAAGGCATCGTGATCGCTATCGCGATCTGTCTATTGATCATGTTTAAAGTCGATATCCTCGTTTTTCAGCAATACAAACTTCACATCAACGCTCTATTAATCCGTATGTTTTTCGAAGGTGGCGGTGATGTCTTCGATATTTCTTGGATGAGTTGGCTAATCTTCATCAGTGAAATTGCCATTCTGGTGATCGGGCTCGCTTGTACCGTTTGGGTAAGTAATCAACTGTCAGAAAGCCGAGCTAAGTTCGTTTTGATCAGCATCTGGTTTGCTGTATTGCTCAGCACACAGATGATTCATGCGTACAAAAACGCGCTTTACGACGATGAAGTCAGTCAGTTTTCGAATAACTGGCCACTTTACTACCCGCTGACGGCTCGTAAATTTATTTACAAACACGACCTAGTGGATGAGAACATTGCATCGAAGAACCGCGTAGAGTTAACCAACATTGAACGTAGCTCACTCAACTACCCACTTGCGCCCATTCAAGTGCAAAGCAAAGAGAAGCAACCCAATGTTTTGTTTATCTTGGTTGACGCGTGGCGCTACAGTGATGCGACGCCGGAAGTCATGCCAAATGTCAGCAAGTTCGCCGAAAAAACAGTGAATTTCACACAACATATGAGCGGCGGCAACTCAACTCAAGCGGGTATTTTCAGCCTGTTTTACAGCTTGCCAGCGACCTACTGGGAAAGCTTTTACGCAAGCCAACGCTCTCCTGTTTTTATGGATACGCTGCAAGCAGAAGGCTACCGCATGGGCATTTTTGGCTCGGCACCGCTCACCAGCCCGCCACTTTCTCGCACGGTATTCAAAAAAGTGTCGGACTTGACCCTGAAACAAACTGGAGAAACAGCTGTCGAGCGCGATCAGCAGATAACAGACAAGTTCATCGAGTTCCAAAAGCAGGACAGCGACAAGCCGTACTTTGGTTTTCTGTTCTACGATGCCGCCCACGGCACGGTGTTTCCTGAACCTGAATTTGCGAAATTCAAACCATACTGGGAACGCGTTGACCACATTTTGCTCAACAACGATTTTGACGCTTCGCTTTACCACAATCGATACAAGAACTCGTTGTACTACATCGACAACTTGATTGGTGATGTGCTGAAAAATGTCGACTTAGACAACACCATTGTGGTGATTTCATCAGATCATGGTGAAGAGTTTAACGACCATAAGATGAACTATTGGGGCCACACGGGTAATTACAGTGACGTTCAAGTGCATGTGCCTCTTTACGTGTACATGCCAAATCGTCAGCCAGAGCAAGTTGATTACCGCACGACCCATTTTGACGTCGTGCCAACCATGATGAATACGCTGTTTGACGTTCAAGGCACAACGAGTTCATACAGCGTTGGTCATAACTTGTTTGATAGCTCAGCCTCTCGCGATTGGTATATTGCAGGCAGCTACTACAACTATGCATTGGTCGGCAAAGAACTGATGCTTGTGGTCAACCCTGGCGGGCACTCTCAGCAACTGAATCGCCAGTTAAAAGTCGAGAAAGAACAGAAAGTTCCTGTCGATATCATTCGTCATTCTCTGGATGAGATGTCGCGATTTTACAAAAAAGGCTAGCGTCCGACATCGACGCCGATTGAAATAAAAAAGCCTCTTGGTTGTAAGACCAAGAGGCTTTTTCCTATCTGCTATTTAAGCGTGATGAGCGTGCATCAAGCGTGGCTGAATCAACAAGTTGTTGATGTATTGTAAGGCCACATAAGAGACAACAAATGTTGCCACAATCAACTCAAGACCAGCTAAGCCTCGCACTTGTTGAACATAGTGCGCAGCCAATCCTTGCAACTCCATCCAATTCGCCATTTTAAACAGCGCCGTCGCACCGATCACCATCGGGAAAGTGAACGCCGCATAGCCTGGGCTAAATGGCAGTCTAAGCAATTTAAAGAATGCGAGGTAAATGATGGCTGTCATCAATACCGCGATACCAAATAGCATAGCGATGATCACTGGTGATGGTGTCGCAGTGACCGTTAAGTACCCTGCCAATGATAGACTTGCTGGCGCTGCCATGATTGCCATTGTTGGTTTCGCTGCATCCGGAATTTCATGGGTGAACATGAAACGGTAAATCATCATCGGCAACATGATCGCGTACGCCACCATACCAAACATCAATGCACCTTGTGCCACTGGTGCTAACATCGGGTTGCCAGAGAAAGACACATCCGCAACGATGATACCCACAGGCGGTACAAACCAACTAGGAACCATGTGGTGCAATTCAAAATCTTTGGCGCGATGGTAAACAAAGCTCACCAAGAACACGATGTGCAAAACCACCGCAATCAGCCAAAGCGCATCGCCAGCTAATGGGTAAAAATGGCCGAGAGAGTTCGATACCACCATAGTGCCCATCGCAAATGTCGGAACCACGCTGCCCACAACCGGATGAGCAAGATCTTGTCTCAACAGATGATTATGTAGCAAAAACTTGGTTGCCAATATAGCCAACAATATGCTTGCGATACCCGCACTAATCCACTGTCCGTAGCCATGTAATTCGGCGAAGTTCTCCCAACTCCAGCCCAAGCTTGCAATACCAAGAGCCAAACCCGCCATTGGAGTTGGCGCTCCCATTACTTTTGCTTTTGTTCTTTGAATCATGATGACCTCAACCAGACTCACTCTTGATGGGACGTATAATACGCTTGCACTTCGTTCCGATATATCTAATTATTTAAAACAAACGTTCAGAATTACTTAACGGTGGGGTATGGCAAGTCACATTTCTCTTAAACAACTGAAAGTGTTTACGACGATCACGCAGCACAAAACGCTCACAGCGGCTTCTGATAGTCTCTTTTTATCGAAAGCCGCAGTGAGCATGACACTCTCAGAATTAGAAAAACAGATCGGCCATCACTTGTTTGATCGTGTTAATAACCGACTGATTTTGAACCAAGAAGGTCAAAAACTGCTACCACTGGCGGATGAGTTACTCAACCGAGCCAAAGACATCGAGAGCATTTTCGATGGTGACCAAGCGCTATCGGGCCAACTTCGCATTGGTGCCAGCGACACCATTGGCAACCAAGTCGCGCCCTATTTGCTTAGCGAATTTCGTCAGCAAACGAACCATCGTTCTCAAAGCCTGTTCATTTCTAACTCCGCACAAATCTGCGACATGCTGACCGATTACGAGTTAGACATAGCCCTCATTGAAGGCAAAACACTTCACCCTGAATTGCAGTCTACCCAGTTTAGCGAAGATGAAATGTGCGTGATTTGCGCGCCCGATTCCCCAGCCGCGCACGAAGGGCCAGTAAACTTAACCGAGCTAGAAAACAGTGAATGGATATTGCGAGAGGCAGGATCTGGTTCACGCGAATTTTTTATGCGCGTTGTCGCGCCGCGCTTGGAACATTGGCATGAAGCTTTTCAGCTCAATACCACCGAAGCGCTGATCAACTCAGTATCGGCAGGGTTAGGCTTAGGTTGCTTGTCACGTTTGTCTGCAGAACCTGCTATTCGTGACGGCCGCGTAAAACTGCTCGACATGCCTTTAGATATGAAACGTCGCTTCTGGTTACTGGTTCATAAAGAGAAATATCAAAGCCCATTGCTCAGAACGTTTATCGAATTTTGCCAAGATTGGGAGCGACCAACAAACCTTCCTTTGGCGGACAAATCCGCAAAGTGAAACCAAGATAGTTTAAATGCTAGTCAGTTAGTTGTACGTGTCTCTCATTCTGAGGCTTGTCGCTAGACTTGATTGGTCAAAAACTGTATAAAAAGCCAGTATCAATACACCAAATTAGGGGACCAACCATGGCTGTAATCGTCAAGTACGTGGTAGAACGCAATGGAGAAGAGAAAATGACTTTTACCTCTAAAGCGGAAGCTGACGCATACGACAAAATGCTGGATATGGCAGACGAGTTATTCTCACTGCTGGGTAAAAGTGAACTTCTAGAAGACGAAGGTAAGCAAGAAGATCTTGCAATGTTCCTTGCGCAAAACAAAGAAGAAGTGCTTTACGCTCTTGGTGCAAAACGTAAACCTGCACCAAAAAAAGCAAAGAAGCTTGAAGCTGTTGAAGAAGATAGCGAGCAAGAAGACGCTGCATAAGCCTCTCATTTGTTTAGAAAAAACGTCGCATTATGCGGCGTTTTTTTATTCCTGAAGTTAAACACTCTCTACTTCATAAAAACTAACCCCGGTAAACTCGTTTTTAGTCACTAGATTTAAAAAGCTATTGTCGGTATTTGAAGTATAGATGCTTATTGGAGAACCACTTAATTTGAAGAGCCTCGGGGTTGAAACTTTATCACGATCAATAACAAAACGCTTATATGGTCTAGTTCTATGAACTCTGCCATTTGGCTTGTAGTTTATCTCGCACAGTTCAGTATGTAATGCATCCAATTTAGAAGTCACATTAAGTGCATACCAAATGGAGTTATCCACATTTACAGGTAGGAATTCACAACAATCTCCGAGCGTATCTTTGAACAAGCTCGCAATATCATGGCGAACTACGTACGTAAAGCTACCCCAGGCAGCAATCATTGGTTTTATTAAGTCATCGGAATCATCATGCCGGAGCCAATCAAGTGTCAATGGTTGCCAAGTTGATATTTTTGAAGCTCCATTGAATATTGGTAAAACTTCATTATTCACGTCGTCTAAACCCAATAGGCTCGTGTGCTCTAGATATAAATATTTATCCACATCTGGCTGAATACCAAATACCTTAGTAAAAGTTTGTTTTTTAAACTGCAATTTCATTCGCCCTTATTTTTCTGGTTATTGGAAACATGCCCATTTTCAAGTCGTCTCCAATATCCTCTAAAACCTCAACGATATCTTCTCTATCTGCATCCTGAGCAATCGTATTTTCAAGTAAATGTTCAACGTTCAAATAGTAAAATGAAGTATGGATACAGGAGTGAGAATAAGCTTCAACCATTTGCGAATGGGGCACATGTTTATTCCATCTTGGTAAAAATACACCATTTTCCGCACTATCTATATCGATTCGAAATGCTGATAGCCTCATTCTGGACTTTGCAGCTCTAATGTCTTTCCATGATACAATATGATGAGCAGCTACATTCTTAGGACGACATTGCCCTGTTTTTTTAAGGATGTTTTTGGCCAAGCGATAACTATGGGCCTTATTATGCTCCCACCTTATATGTTGATTAAGTAAAAGATCATCTTTGGATATCACCCCTCTCTTATACTTAATAGAATCTATCACTGAACCTGCATAAAATATTTGAAATTGCGAAGCTTGCTTGGAAGCGAATAACTTATCACCAGTCACATTAAACAAATCTCTTTCCAGCTCAGACGTTGTAACCGTAACGACTTTTTTACCCATACTGATCTCATTGAAAATGCTTAAAAACGTAGATCAACCTTAATATGAATCAATATGAATATAAAGAATTATTTATCTCAAAACCGAGCCGCCTCAAGCTTGCGCCAAATTTATTTGAACTTATACGACACCTTGTTCTAAACAATTAAAAACATACCTCTGTATCTCGAAAGAACTCGCCAGAATAGGAAAACGCCCTTTCTTTCTAGAGCCGAGACAAGAAACTGCCTTCTATCGTTTCAGCAAAACTCCCCCAATAGACCACCTCGTAGCCACATTTCTCATCAGACAAACATATCTCTAAAAAGACAAAAGGTATCCATCTACGGACTTTCTCCATTTCCCCTCTTTAAACTCCCCAATACTCTCTTTATGATGACTGACAACTTAATTATTTCTTGTCAGTGAACAGACGAGACACAAGACTCAACACATGGAGATCAACTATGGCTTTCTTCTCTCTAGCCTTTGGTACGGCAACTAAAAACCGCGACGGCAAAATAATCGAAGCGTTTTTCCCAAACCCAGTTCTTGACCCAAGCGAAGCGCTTGTTAACGCACTAGCAGCAGTAGCAGGTTACGAGCAAGGCAACCAAGCTATCGAGATCTCTGCAGCACAAAGCGCAGAACTGGCAGCAGCATTTGAAGCAAACGGCGATGCGGCAAACGCATCTTTCGCAGCAAAAGCAGCAGAATCAGCACAACCACTTGTACTGGTTATCCTTGCAACTGACGAGCAGCCACAAAGCGTTGCTGAAGGTTTCCTAAAACTTCAACTTATCTCTAACCGCCTAGTTCAACCGCACGGCACGGTACTAGACGGCATCTTCGGTCTACTGCACAACATCGCATGGACTAACGAAGGTCCAATCGACCTACCTGAACTAGCAGAGCGTCAAATCGAAGCTCGCCTAGCGGGTCGTGCACTAAGCGTAGATTGCGTAGACAAGTTCCCTAAAATGGTGGACTACGTGGTACCAACTGGCGTTCGTATCGCTGATACTTCTCGCGTACGTCTTGGCGCACACGTTGGCGAAGGCACAACAGTAATGCACGAAGGCTTCATCAACTTCAACGCGGGTACAACAGGCGTAAGCATGGTTGAAGGTCGTATCTCTGCTGGCGTAGTGGTTGGTAACGGCTCTGACATCGGCGGCGGCGCATCTATCATGGGTACGCTATCTGGCGGCGGTAAAGTTGTGGTTTCTATCGGTGAAAACTCGCTACTAGGCGCGAACGCAGGTCTTGGTTTCCCAATGGGTGACCGTTGTACTATCGAATCAGGTCTGTACGTAACTGCTGGTTCTAAAGTACGCATGCTAGATTCTGACGGTCAAGAAGTCGAAGTGGTGAAAGCACGCGATCTTGCTGGAGTTTCTGACCTACTGTTCCGTCGTAACTCTGTAACAGGTCAAATCGAATGTCTTGCTAACAAGAGCGCGGTTGAACTGAACAGCGAACTGCATAAAAACAACTAATAAATAGTTAAGAAAAATCCCCCAGCAGGAAACTGTTGGGGGATTTTTTAGCTTAAAGAAAAATGCGTGATTACTGATTTAAAAAGCTGACCGCTTTATCTGGGAAATCAGTAAACAAACCATCCACTTTTACTTGGTTGTAGTACACATCCATCATGCCTTCAAAGCTGTCAGTGTACGCTGGAATGCGTCCTGGATCGGCGCGGAACGTGTATGGATGCACTTGCAAGCCAGCGTCTTTTGCAGCCTTCATCAACGGCTTGATGATGATATTGTCTTTGGTTGACTTATCATCCACCAGCATCGGCTTCCAAGGTCCAATTCCTTCCGCGTAACTCGCTACTTTCTTCATTCCGTCGGCTTCGAACATCCAGTCATAACTGTATGGTGTTGCCTTGTCGCCTTTGTACACCATAGTTTCGTTCCAGTCCGTGTAAGCCATAAGCTGAACGAGCTTTAAGTCCATGTCCATTGCAGGCATGAGTTCACTGTTGATGCGTTGAAGTTCATTCGCATCAAAACACTGAAGGTAGACTTTGTCGTCTTGAGAGCCGTAACCGTACTGCTTCAAGACTTTAAGTACTGCTTTAGAAATGTCCTTACCTTCATGACGATGGAACCAAGGCGCTTTAATTTCTGGGTAAATACCGATGTCATAACCCAGCGTTTTGTTTAAGCCTTGGATCAGCTCAATCTCTTCAGCAAACGTCGGCACGGTGAAGTCAGATTTCCACATAGGGAATCGGGTTGGATAGCCCGCTACTTTGTTGCCTTTCTCATCGATGTTGAACCCTTCGGTAACTCGCAAGGATTTGATTTCCGCCAGAGTGAAATCAATCGCGTAATAACGACCATCTTTACGTGCACGATCAGGAAAACGCTCCGCAACATCCGTTACGCGATCGAGATAATGGTCATGCAACACGACCAACTGGTCGTCTTTCGTCATTACCACATCTTGCTCTATGTAGTCAGGTTTCATTGCGTAAGCAAGTGCTTTGGCTTCTAGCGTGTGCTCAGGCAAGTAGCCCGATGCGCCACGGTGCGCAATGACAAGCGGCTTCGCAATCGCACCAGCAGAAAGGCTAAGTGCTAAAAAAGTAAGACATACTGACTTTGTTTTCATTGTTATTTCCTTGATAAAGCGAAGAGGCAGTATTCCACTGCCTCTTTAAATAAATATTACGCTAGCGCTTCCTTCTCGCGCTCTTTTTGCTCGTGGTGCGCACGTTCACCTAAGAAGGCGTACATCAAACACACGATAGAAGTAATACAAGAACCCACTAAGATGATAAAGCCACCATCCCAGCCAAAGTGGTCTACGGTGTAGCCCAAAATCGCGTTTGCGGCAACTGCCCCACCCAGGTATCCAAACAGACCAGTAAGACCAGCGGCAGTACCTGCGGCTTTCTTCGGAGCGAGTTCAAGTGCGTACAAACCGATCAGCATAACCGGACCATAGATTAGGAAGCCAATTGCAATAAGCGCCATCATATCTACTGTTGGGTTGCCTGCAGGGTTAAACCAATAAACCATCACTGCAACTGTCACTAACACCATAAATAAGATACCAGCAGGTGCACGACGACCTTTGAACAATTTGTCAGAGATCCAACCACACAATAGTGTTCCTGGAATGCCAGCCCATTCGTATAAGAAATAAGCCCATGACGATTTATCTACCGAGAAATCCTTCGCTTCTTTTAGGTAAACAGGTGCCCAGTCCAGTACGCCGTAACGAATTAGGTAAACAAATGCGTTTGCAATTGCAATCGACCAAAGAAGTTTGTTGTTGAAGACGTATTTGAAGAAGATTTCCTTCGCTGTCATTTCTTGTTCATGGGACTTGTCATAGTCATCTGGGTAATCGTCTTTGTATTCTTCAATAGGAGGCAGACCACAAGACTGAGGGGTATCGCGAACCGTCATCCAAACAAACACAGCAACCAACGTGGCGAAAAATGCAGGAACATAAAATGCAGTGCGCCAATCATCGTTAAATGCCCACAGGCCAAGAATAAATAGTGGACCAATCAAGCCACCACCCACGTTGTGCGCCACGTTCCAAACCGAAACGATCTCACCACGCTCTTTACGTGACCACCAGTGCACCATGGTTCGGCCACAAGCAGGCCACCCCATCCCTTGGAACCAACCGTTTAAGAAAAGCAAAATGAACATCGCAGTGACGCTACCAGTCGCCCATGGCATAAAGCCAAAGCAAAACATCACTAATGCAGACATCAATAGGCCGCCACTAAGGAAATAGCGAGGGTTGGAGCGGTCTGAAACGCTGCCCATTAGAAACTTAGAGAGACCATATGCAATGGAAACAGCTGCCAGGGCGACACCTAAGTCTCCGCGGCTAAAGCCTTGCTCGATAAGATAAGGCATCGCCAAACTGAAGTTTTTACGAACTAGATAGTAACCGGCGTAGCCAACAAAGATACCGATAAAGAGTTGCCAACGGAGGCGAGAGTAGGTGCTATCGATGCTGCCAGGGGACAGACGATCAATGTGCGCCTTAGGTTTGAATATTCCAAACATAGGAACCTCATTATTTTGTATGCGATGGTAAAAACACAAAAGGAGCGAACGAAACAAAATAAATCTTCGTTCGAAAGTTCATGAATTGTATGGAGTTAGGATTTTATTTCTGTGACAAATGTTGCACATGGATTAAATATAAGTAAATACAGTAAATTATATGAGCATTAATTAGATCATCGTTCAACTTTACTCAAGATTCGTTAATATTAAACTGATGTTCAAACCTCTCACTTGAGCATTCCAATTCGAAACCTTTGAAACAAAGGCTCGAATTAGAACATAAACTAACCGTAAAAAGGGCGATTTACGCCTGCCCTACTCGCTCCGAACCAACTAATAACTAAAAAGCTGAAAAACGATCACGTTTAGCATCAAACGAAATAAAAAAAACAATTTTTATTTGAATACAAGCCGAAGCAATGATTCACAAACACAAGACATTAACAGCGTTTATTCTCTTCTCAACTCATCCTATTGGTATCAATGGGATGACGATTTTTTCTAAAAGTCCAAACATGACTGCGTATTTTTTATATCACTGCTAGCCCTTGATACATTTGACATCCTCCTACTCCTTTAGGGTTAACTGCTACACAAGTTCTGTGTAATAAATCTCCAAGCACGTAGCAGCTTCACAAAACTCCTCTTACCAGTTGTGCATTCTTTTTCACATCGGTAATTTGAGCGCTCTCAACACTGGCCTCGTGACAAATAAATTATTTTCATTGTGTTCTTTTCCGGTTAAAAGATGCGCCATTTAACAAAAACGAAGACTTTGATTAACAAATTTATGCTCAAACGCTCATTTTTAACGCTCGTTTGTTTTCGCAAACGTTTATATATGCACAATAGTATCGTGCTAGACAGGCAAAAATGATCAAAGGACTTTTAACATGACAACGAACAAACACCCCTCTCTGCTCGGAGAATGTTTGGCCGAGTTTATCGGTACAGGACTACTTATTTTCTTCGGCGTAGGCTGTGTTGCAGCCTTAGTTCTAACAGGCGCATCATTTGGACAATGGGAAATCAGTATTGTATGGGGCTTCGGTGTCGCCATCGCTATTTACTGTACGGCTGGCGTCTCTGGTGCACACATCAACCCTGCCGTTACCATCGCACTTGCTATGTTTCATGGTTTTGATAAGGCGAAAGTGGTGCCATACATTATCGCTCAAATGCTTGGGGCATTCTGTTCTGCTGCATTGGTATACAGCTTATACAGCAACCTTTTCACCGACTACGAAATCGCTCATAACTTCGTTCGCAGCAGCCAAGATGCACTAGCAACTGCTGGTATCTTCTCGACTTATCCGCATGCCTCTCTCTCTTTCTTTGGTGCTTTTGCTGTGGAATTCGTTATCACTGCTGTACTGATGTTTGCGATTCTGGCTCTGGGCGATGAAAATAACGGCGCGGCACGTGGCGCAATGAACCCTCTATTGATCGGTATTTTGATTGCCGTCATCGGTGGTTCACTTGGCCCACTAACAGGCTTTGCGATGAACCCTGCTCGTGACTTTGGACCGAAGCTGTTCGCTTACTTCGCAGGCTGGGATTACGCTCTGACAGGTGCTAAGGACATTCCTTACTTTATCGTGCCTTTACTTGCTCCGATTGCAGGTGCATGTTTTGGAGGTTGGTTGTATCCAAAAGCGATTGCAGCTTACCTTCCACAACAAGGCCACGGTTGTACGATTCCAAACCAATGTGAGACGGAAGAAGAAACAGAAGAAGCTAGAGCTTAAAACTGACGTAACTCGAACATTTACTAAAATATAAATAACGAAACAAAAGGATTCTTACCATGACTGAGCAAAAATACATTGTTGCCCTAGACCAAGGTACAACAAGCTCTCGCGCAGTGATTCTTGATCATGATGCGAACATCGTAAGCGTCGCGCAACGCGAATTTACTCAGATTTATCCAGAAGCTGGTTGGGTTGAACATGATCCAATGGAGATCTGGGCAACACAAAGCTCTACCTTAGTAGAAGCTCTAGCTAAGTCTGGCATCCGTAGCGACCAATTAGCGGCTATCGGTATTACTAACCAGCGTGAAACGACCATCGTCTGGAACAAAGAAACAGGTAAACCCGTTTACAATGCGATTGTATGGCAATGTCGCCGTACTGCTGATATCTGTGAAGATTTAAAAGCACGCGGTCTCGAAAACTATGTACGTGACAACACTGGTTTGGTGCTTGACCCTTACTTCTCCGGTACCAAAGTTAAATGGATTCTGGACAATGTTGAAGGCGCACGAGAAGACGCAGAAGCAGGTAAGCTGTTGTTTGGTACTGTCGATACTTGGTTAGTTTGGAAGATGACTCAAGGTCGCGTTCACGTAACCGACTACACTAACGCATCGCGTACCATGCTGTTTAACATCAACGATCTATGTTGGGATCAAAAAATGTTAGATGAGCTTGGCATCCCAGCATCTATGATGCCAGAAGTGAAGCGCTCATCGGAAATTTACGGTAAAACCAACATCGGTGGTAAAGGCGGTACTCGTATTCCTATTTCTGGAATCGCAGGTGACCAACAAGCGGCGCTTTACGGCCAAATGTGTGTTGAAGCGGGTCAAGCGAAAAACACTTACGGTACGGGTTGTTTCTTGCTAATGAATACTGGCCAAGAAAAAGTCACTTCGACACATGGCCTTCTAACTACTTTGGCTTGTGGTCCTGCAGGCGAACCAGCTTATGCACTTGAAGGTGCCGTATTCATGGGTGGGGCTTCTATCCAATGGCTACGCGATGAATTGAAAATCCTAAACGGTGCAGAAGACTCTGAATACTTCGCGACAAAAGTGGATACATCAAACGGCGTTTATGTCGTGCCTGCATTTACTGGTTTAGGTGCACCATACTGGGATGCCTACGCACGTGGCACGATTGTCGGCCTTACTCGCGGTGTGAATTCAAACCATATCATCCGTGCAACATTAGAAGGCATCGCTTATCAAACTCGTGACGTACTGGATGCGATGCAAGCTGACTCAGGTATTAAGCTTGCGAACCTTCGCGTCGATGGTGGTGCAGTAGCGAACAACTTCCTAATGCAATTCCAATCCGATGTATTGAACACAGAAGTACACCGCCCTCAAGTAACTGAGGTTACCGCTCTTGGTGCAGCCTACCTTGCCGGCCTTGCAGTTGGTTACTGGGATAGCATTGATGAGTTGCAGAATAAAGCGGTACTTGATCGCACCTTTGAGCCACACGATGATGAAGAAAAACGCAATCGTCGTTACAAGGGTTGGAAACGTGCAGTGAAATGTGCACAAACCTGGTCTGAACTTCACGACGAAGAAGATTAATCTCATCTCCATAAGAAAAAAAGAGCGCCATTTGTGCGCTCTTTTTGCGCTTTATCCCCGATTCCTGAACTCGCTTACTTCTCACAACGAGCAAATTCGAGCACAATAGAGCTTCGAATTTGAAGCATTGGCCGTTACCAATGCACAAGGGAGTGGTAAGTGAAGCAAATACCTCGACACCAGCAGATTGTTGAGCTGGTGAAAAAACAAGGCTATGTCAGCACGGATGAGTTAGTAGAAAGATTCAATGTCAGCCCACAAACCATCCGACGCGATCTCAATGAACTCGCCGATGACAACAAAATTCGTCGTTATCACGGTGGAGCCACTATTCCTCTCAGTTCTGAAAACACATCTTACAACACGCGTAAAGCGCTCAACTTCAATGAAAAAGATGTCATTGCAGACGAGGTAGTCAAACACATTCCAGATGGTGCCACACTATTCATCGATATCGGCACCACACCAGAAGCAGTTGCGCGAGCGCTCAATAAAAACCATAAACAGTTGCGTGTTGTCACCAACAACATCAATGTTGCGACCATTCTTTTCCCTAACCCTGAAATCAAAGTCATCTTAGCGGGTGGAGAAGTCCGCAGCAGAGACGGCGGTATTGTTGGCGAGGCTACCCTCGATTTCGTTAAACAGTTCCGTCTCGACTTTGGTATTCTCGGCATTAGCGGTATCGACTTCGATGGCTCGCTATTAGACTTTGATTACCACGAAGTCCGGGTCAAACAAGCGATCATTGACAATAGCCGTAGTGTATTTCTTGCCGTAGACCACACCAAGTTCGGGCGCAATGCTATGGTGAAACTAGGCAATATTGCACAGCTCAACATGATCTTTACCAATAAGCAGCCACCAGAAGAAATCTTGTCAATTTTGAAGGAAGCTTCTATCCCACTTGAAGTGGTTGAAGCTAACGAATCAAACTCCGAAAACGAGTAACGTCAATCGTATAATTCCCCCTCAAATGACCTCTGTCTTAATTAGACAGAGGTTTTTTTGTGTCTAAATCACACAAAACGCTCACAAACGAAAATAATAGATGATCACAAACGAAACCTGAGCTAGGATTACATTATGTTCTAAAATGCTCGTTCGCTCACCAAGAGGTCAAATTTATGAGTATACAAAATAATGCTTCCACTACTAGCTCATCCACTACCTTAGACTTGATCGTAATCGGTGGCGGCATTAACGGAGCTGGTATTGCAGCAGACGCAGCTGGCCGAGGTTTGAGTGTTGGCTTATATGAAGCACATGACTTCGCATCTGCGACTTCTTCAGCAAGTTCTAAACTGATACACGGCGGTTTACGCTACCTTGAACACTACGAGTTTCGTTTAGTTTCGGAAGCGCTCGCAGAGCGTGAGGTTATTCTTCGTAAAGCACCACACGTCGCATTACCAATGCGTTTCCGTTTACCGCATCGCCCATTCCTACGCCCAGCTTGGATGATTCGTTGTGGCCTTTTCCTTTACGATAACTTGGGTAAACGTACGACGCTGCAAGGCAGTAAAACCGTCAACCTTGCGAAATCTGGCTTGCTAAAACCAGAGATGAAAACGGGTTTCGAATACTCTGACTGTTGGGTTGATGATGCACGTTTAGTATTACTGAACGTTCTTGCGGCTCGCGAAAACCATGCTGAAGTGCGTAACTACTGCCGCGTGGAAAAAGCACACCGTGAAGGTGGTATCTGGCACGTTACTATTCACGATGTGATGACAGACCAACGTTTCGAACGTAAAGCAAAAGCGTTAGTCAATGCTGCGGGGCCTTGGGTAAAACAGTTCTTTGATGATGGATTAGAGCAAGCCTCTCCTCGTAACATTCGCTTAATCAAAGGCTCGCACATCGTTGTTCCTCGTATCCACAACGAACCGCAAGCCTACATCCTTCAAAACAAAGACAATCGCATCGTATTTATGATTCCTTACTTAGATAAGTTCTCAATCATTGGTACAACAGATGTGGAATACAAAGGTGACCCACGCGAAGTGTCGATCTCAGATGACGAAGTCGATTACCTCATTGATATCGTAAACCAACACTTTGTCCACCAGTTGACTCGCGAAGATGTAGTTTGGACATACAGCGGTGTTCGTCCTTTATGTGACGATGAATCTGACTCTCCGCAAGCAATCACACGAGACTACACGCTAGAGCTCGATGCGGAATACGACCATGCACCTCTGCTTTCTGTTTTTGGTGGTAAGTTAACGACCTACCGTAAGTTAGGTGAAGCAGCAATGAAGAAACTTGCTCCGTTCCTACCTGAAATGGGTAAAGACTGGACGGCCAACCAAACCCTTCCTGGTGGTAACTTCAGCTGTAGTCGTGAACAATTAGCGAAACAAATTCATGCTAAATACACTTGGGCGCCAGAAGCATTGATTCTTCGTTATGTCACTCAGTTTGGTACCCAAACGTGGAACTTAATGGAAGGTACAACAAGTGAAGCTGACTTAGGACAAACGTTCTCGACACAAGCCGGTGGTGTTTACCAACGTGAGATCGATTACTTAATGAACCATGAAATGGCAATGACCGATGAAGACATTTTATGGCGCCGTACTAAGCTTGGTCTTTACATGAACGAGGAAGAAAAACAGGCCTTAACGGACTATTTAAAGAAAAAGCTACAACAGAAAGTGGTTAATCTTTCTCAAGTTGGCTAACAGCTCCCCTCCCTCCCCCCACAATAAAGCCTGCTTAGTTGCAGGCTTTTTGTTTTGTTGTTTAAGCACAACACCTTGGTGCGCTCCACTCGATTGCAAATAAGAACAACTATTCATAGACATTTGGCATTAAATACAATCATACTCATTTGAAAAATAATGCATCAATGACTTCAGAGTACCGTACTCAGAGCATTGCCTCTGTATGGCAATGCAATTCTCGCGAAAGAAGTATCTTGAGGTTATTTTGGTATCGGCTCAAACAAGGAAAAGAAAATGGGTTTTATGATTGAACATTGGGACTTCTCAACCCCAGAAGCAACTCAACAATCCACCACGGCAGAGCAAATTCAAGCTAAGCATTGGTACCATTGCGAACGGCTGCATCCTGATATTCGTGGTTGGCTGGAGCAGAACCAAGTACCTCGAGCTACGGTTGATCATCTATTAGCCGACGAAAGCCGACCATCTTTCCATCCTTTGGATGACGAGAACTTCATGTTGATTTTACGAGGCGTCAATATGAACGGCAATGCATCACCAGAAGATATGCTTAGTATTCGAATTCTCTACTTTCAAGGCGCACTCATTTCAACTCGTAAAATTCCATCACGCGCGATCATGGAGATTCGCCAAGCATTAGCGGAACACAAAGGCCCAAAAAGTCTTGCCAGTTTACTTCATCAGATCATTGAAGGATTAAACAGTAAAATAGACATTTACCTTGATACAATTGAAGAAACACTAAACCAGTTCGACGTGAATGATGAGTCGACGTACAAACATATGGCGACTCAAAAAGCACTGATTTCTATCAAGCGTTTTATTCGCCCTCAGCAGTACGCTATCCGTGATCTTGTGGAGTCAGAATCAGAATTGATTGCTTTGAGACCTCATCAATATCGCTTCGCACACAATAATATTACGCGCATAAATGAAACACTTGAGTTTTATCTTGGAGAAGTGGCGCTTTTCCAAGAAGAGATCAAACATCATCGTGATGAGAAAACCAATAAAAACAGTTACCTGTTTACTTTGGTAGCAACGATTTTTCTACCAACCAGCTTCTTAACAGGTTTACTCGGTATCAATGTTGGTGGAATGCCAGGCGTGGATTCCACCATGGCATTCACCTGGTTCTGCATCGCCTTAATTGTCATTTTTGGTCTAGAGTGGTGGCTATTTAAACGCTTGGGGCTCACGAATAAAGCGGACGACGAAGACGAATAAACACTAAACCTATAAAGAACAAAAACCAAAAGAGGAGCACGCGGCTCCTCTTTTCTCTACTCACATTAGAATCTTATCCGGGGTGACCATCCACACGAGGGGTCACAAGCATCACACCAAAGCGCCACACAAATAGCCCAAACGCAACAATCCATAATCCACCGCTGATATCAATCCACAGTATCATGTTCGCTGGATCAAAGATCACGGCGAAACTGCGAACCAAAGCTGCCGCGGTAATCGCTGCAAACGCAAGGCTCATGTTTGGCCCTTTGTAGATCATGCGACCAGTATGTCCCATCGTCACCCGTGTAATCATCGCTAAAATCAAACCGCCTAACGCACCTATCGCAAACAGGTGAATGAGGTTATGGCTGGCAAATGCATCTCCCCAGACGCCTCGCAAAATTAAGCTTAGTGGTAAACACAAATACGCAGCATGCAGCGACCATACTAAAGGCTCGTTCAGGGTTAACCAAGGTTTCCAGCGAACAAAACGCACCAACTGAGCAACACCTGCAAATAGCATCAAACGACTACCTAGTTCTGCAAACGTCACAGGGAAAAAGCTCAGCACAAATAGCATTACCAATGGCAAGTTCGCGAACCACTCTAACCAAGCCAATGGTTGCGCTTTTTCGAAATTAAATCGACGCGCAGTAAAAAATGGAATTACACGTCCGCCCATCACTGACAACAGCAAGGTAAACCACCACAGCATTGCTTGCCACACCGCTGAAGAGCTAAAGGGCGGCATACCTTTTATCGTTGCGTAGCTTGCAAAGTTCGCAAAGATGGCTAAAAGAAACAGTGGAACGAAAAACAAATTACGCCAACCTTTGGCTCGATACACACGAATGCCCACCTCATAGGCGACAAACAGTAAAAATACCGCTTCGATACTGCTGGTTAACCATAACGGTGCTTGTGTCCAAAGCAATATGCGGGGCACTAACCACAAGCCAAATAAAGCCAGAAGCATGTAATGCTTGGTACCATTAATGCCAGTCCAGTTTTGTACCGCGGTCAGTACAAAGCCAACTACAATGGCCATCGAAAAACCGAACAACATTTCATGTACGTGCCACCACAATGCAGGCACGGCTAATGCGTTTGGCTGTCCGCCTTGGAACATCCACACCCACAACGCAATCGCAACAATGGCGTAAATCGACCCAAACAGAAAAAACGGCCGAAAGCCTAATCGCAGCCATGCGGGGATTTTTTCTTCTACTTTTTTATCGGTGATATTCAGCATTATCTTGCCCTCAAGCGTCTCTCGATGCTGGTTAACTCAACTACATATTGATGCTACCATAAACATGTATGAAAAATACATGTTTATAATTAAGATTATACTTAAGAGGTAAAGTTGTGCTTCAGATGCGGGTTAGGTATAAACATGAGAGGCACAACTATCAGTTAAGGGATGCAACGACAATGTACATATTTGGCTATGGCAGTTTGATTAATTCTGCGTCGCGTAAGTTAACCGGACAAACGGGAGAAGCCATTCCCGTCATAGCACATGGGTTGGTTCGCTACTGGGGGAAGATTGACGACAGCTACAGCCTCTCTCCATTAGTGGTGAACCAAGGCGATGGACAGGTTAATGGCGTTTTACTCGAAGTAAATGAAGAAGCGCTCGCAGAATTCGACCGCCGTGAGCGAGGTTATCATCGTATTCAACTTCAGCCAGATCAAATCGAAACAGATGCGAGTTTTAACCAAGAACATGACATTTGGGTTTACGTAAAAGACGAGCCACTACCACCATGCGAAAAGAGCCCAATCATGCAAAGTTATGTTGATACCGTACTGGCAGGTTGCTTGGAAGTTTCCCACGCGTTTGCAGAGCATTTTGTGCGTCACACCATTGGCTGGCAACACGCGAAAGAAAATGACCGCCACCAACCCAAATATGGCAACCTTGCAGGCGTACAAGATCACCATTATGAGTTGATTGATAATCTAATAAAAAAAGGAGCCTAACGGCTCCTTTTTAGTATCTATGTTTTGCTTACGCGAGCTTAAAACTTGTAATCAACACCAACGTACAGGCTGTCAAAATCAAAATCTTCGCTGCCACCGTTTTCGGCATCAATACTTACCGAAGAAGCACGGTAGCCACCAGATACAACCAAACCTGAAGCGAACTCATAACCAGCCTCAACACCGTAGTTAAAGCCTACATCACGACCATCATCGGTAACAGTGCTAGATGATTTCACTTCATAAGAAACACTCATTACACCAAGGCCAGCAATCGCACCAACATAGAAGCCTGTACCTGCAAATTGGTATTTAGGCTTCGCATTGAAATTGAACGCAGAAGCATCAACACTAAATTTAACCGGCCACCCCATGTAAGAAAATGTTTCTTCAAAGTCGCCAAAGTATATGTACTCACCTTCAAAAGCTAGTTTGAAGTTTTCTGAATATTGAAGCTCTTTACCTACAGCAAAGCTAAGACCTGTCGCAGAAAAATCTTTTGACAAGCTTTTAACTTTAAGATCTGAATTTACCAAATCAGCACCAACATACCAGTCACCTTTTGCTTGAACTGATGCTGAAGCAACCACTGCACCTAAAGCCAATAATGGCAATACTTTTTTCATTATAATTTCCTAATTTTTCATACTGTTAGACAGCTTTTAAAAGCGCGGTGATTATAAATAGAGTTGAATACTTTCCTATTGATTTATTTATAAAATGAGACACAAAACATAAACATGAACAATAAAACGTTTGCTTGTTTAAACTCTAAACAGCTCGACTTCTATTAAGTACTAGAGTTACCACAAGTAGCAAGTCTCCAAACCAGTCGCGTTTTTCAGTATTTTTACAGCAATATAATCCTTACGTTTACGGCTTTATTTATTACTCAATAGAGTCTATTTCATGAAAACAAGTTGGCTTGATATGATGATTTAAAGTGTTTAGGACTGTCTTACTAAAGGTTTGTGCATATCTAAGTAGCTGTTTAAAATAGTCAGATTATTGAGCTCACACTTGGGCAGTGCCAACGGGAAATTTACATGGCAAAGCTAAAAGATATCGCCATTGAAGCGGGCGTCTCACTTGCAACCGTATCGCGGGTTTTGAACAACGACCCAACGTTGAGCGTTAAAGAAGAAACCAAATACCGCATTTTGGAAATTGCAGAAAAACTGGAGTACCGCACCAGTAGCTCGAAGAAAGGCATCAAAGAAGTTAAGCAAAAACATCACTTTTTAGCCTTATATAACTACAAACAAGAAACAGAGGTGAATGACCCTTACTACTTATCAATTCGTCATGGGATTGAAACGCAATGCGACAAACTAGGTATTACGCTAACCAATTGCTATAACAGTGAAATTGATGTTGAAACGAAAAAGATAACAGGTGTCCTTTTAGTCGGAAATGTCGACCAAAAGGTAGTAGATAAATTACCTAAACGTCTAGCCGATAGCATCTGCTACATAAACTTTTCAGATCCAACCTGCCCTTATGATTGCGTTGATGTCGACCTTATTCGAATCAGTAGGCAAGTAGTTGATTTTTTTATACAACGAGGCCACCGCCGCATCGGTTATATTGGCGGTCAAAACAAGCCCGACGCAGCTGACATTCGTGAAAATGTGTTTTTGGACTATGGCTATCTAAAAGGCGTGGTCGCAGAACAAGATATACACTATTGTTCCTGCTCTAGTTTGTCCGGTTATAACTTAGCGAAAGAGATGCTAGCCATAGGTGACTTCCCGAAAGCAGTATTCATTGATTCAGACTCCATCGCGATTGGCATAGTACGTGCAATCCATGAATTTGGCTTAAAGATACCAGAGGATATTACGTTGATTAGTATGAATGATATTCCTACTGCTCGCTTTACCTTTCCGCCGTTGTCTACAATTCGTATTCACTCTGAGTTGATGGGAACTCAGGGAGTGAACTTACTGGTGGAAAAATACCGAGATGGACGCTTACGACCTCTTCATGTATACGTGCAAACAGAGCTTAAACTACGTGGTACAACTCAATGATACCTTTTCCATTAATCTCTTTTATGAATTAAATCTGGAACATCCCCCCCAACCAAAGACATTCATTTTGCTCAATCAGTACTGTTTCGGTATAACGCCGATAACTCAGCGGGTAGTAAGAAGTTCAACAACAAATCACTCTAAGCACCATGAGTGCCCCAAATGTTTATCATTTAGAGGTGATGGTCGAAGAAACCAACTCGCGTAGCCAAATGCCTTTGTCTTCATTGTTTCGGCTGGAATGCCACAGCATAGCAATATCAAAATCCGCAACGGCGATCGGCGGCTTAACAGTAATGAGATCGTCCGAAAAGCCCTCCGCCAACGCCATTTTTTCTGGCACGATGGCAATGAGATCGCGCTTTTTCAATAAATGCCGAATGGTGAGAAAGTTGCGCGACGCCACGGTGACTTTACGGCTCAAGCCATGTTCTGCGAGCTTTTGGTCTACTTGTGTCTTTAAGCTCCCATCGGGACTTACCAGAGCTTGCTCTATGTTCGCGAACGCTTCCAGAGACAGCTGTGTTTCCCCTTTCAATACCTGTTTATCACACATACACACGTGTTTTTCTGTGTACAAGTACAAGCTCTCAAAGTTGTCATCCAACACCGGCATGTTGCCAATAATGACATCGAGCTTTTCGTGCTCAGTTAATGCCAAGTAGTTGCTACGATTGACGTTAATAAAACTGATCTGCGCCTCTGGTGCGCGCTGGCGTATTTCGTCATAAAGCCGAGGAGCAAAAATAAACTCGGCATAATCCGTTAACCCAATGCGACATACACCCGCGTAATTTTCAGGTTGGAAGGCAGACTTAGTGAGCAAGTCTTTGGCGATAGAATCCAACAAGTGATGCACAGTTGGCGCGATGTGGTGAGCGTGCTCGGTGGGCTCCATCTTGTGTCCTTTTCGCTCAAAAAGCGGGTCGTCAAACAACAACCTTAAACGAGACAAACTATGACTCATCGCCGACTGGCTAACGTAACTTTTCTCTGCCGCGACGCTAACGCTTCGATGTCGATACAAGTAGGAAAACGTCACCAATAAGTTCAAGTCAATGTTACGCCACTGAATGTCCTCTTTCACCTCAACACCTTCATCCCATTTCATTCATAAATGAAATTAAATCTATCAATTTGAGTCATTTTAGAGCATCCGATAAATTAGCAACAATGCTTTTTAGATAAACAGGCTCGACATGTTCACCATCTTCAAAACTTTTTTCTGGCTAGGTTGGTTCAGCTTCGGCGGCCCTGCGGCTCATATTGGTTATTTTCGCCAAACCTTTGTTGAGAAACTGAAATGGCTTGATGACAGCGAGTACGCGCAAATTGTCGCACTCAGTCAGTTTTTGCCGGGACCGGGCTCAAGCCAAGTTGGCTTTGCTTTAGGCTATAAACGTGGCGGTTTAGGTGGCGCATGCGCAGCATTTGTCGGATTCACGCTTCCTTCGGTGATCATCATGTTGGCGCTGGCGATGGTGAGCAGCCAAATCACCGACACCGCAGTGTTCCAAAACATCGTTCACGGCCTAAAACTGCTCGCAGTCGTCGTCGTAGCGGATGCGACTTGGGGCATGTACAAAAACTTCTGCCAAAGCAAACTGACCGCGGGTTTGTGCGTCGCGACTGCGATTGCGTTGCTGGTGGCACCAAGCATCATGACGCAAATGTTCGTGTTGCTCGTAGCAGGTTTTGTCGGCATGCGATATCTGAAGAAAGACTCCGCGCCATCAGCCGAGCCGTTTAAACCGTCTATCACGCCATTGGCTATATTTGCGGTGCTTTTACTCGGCTTACCATTAGTAGCTCATTCATTGCCTTTGCTTGGGCTGTTTAGTGATTTTTTCCAAGCTGGTAGCTTAGTGTTTGGTGGTGGTCATGTAGTGCTGCCGCTTCTGCAAAACATTGTTGGCGACCAGCTCAGCCAAGATGCATTTTTAACAGGCTACGCCGCTGCACAAGCTGTACCAGGGCCAATGTTCACCTTTGCGACTTTTATCGGTTATGAGCTTTCGGATACGCCAATTTTAGGCGCTCTGATCGCAACGCTTGGCGTATTCCTCCCAGGGTTTCTTTTACTGCTTGGCGTTCTTAAAAACTGGCAAGCACTGGCAGGCAAACCGCTGGTCTCCGGCGCCATCAACGGTGTCAATGCCTCGGTAGTAGGGTTACTACTCGCGGCACTTTACCAGCCAGTATTTAGCAGCGCAGTTGTTGCTCCCATCGACATGGCGTTAGTGATTGCGGGTTTCTATCTACACAAAAAGCTCAACCTATCGGTGCTGTGGATGATCGTGTTTTTTGTGGCAGCAGGCCTTGTCACGCGCATGATGTAAAAATCTTAAACGACAAACTCTTAGCGGGCACTTAAATACAAGTGCCCGTTTCTTCAACTAAGCTTAATGACATTGGAAGGATAGAGATGATGGATCGTCGATGGAACAAGACAACAATTACCAGATCAACGTAAGTTGGCAGCAAAAAGCAGCGACTGGGCTCCAGTCTATGAAGAACGAGTTATTGAACGATAAGATTTTCTACACCTATTGCTTTATCTCGACTGCTGTCATTTATCTTTGTTCTTTATATCTCGATTTCCCTATTGATTACTCTTTTACCACTTACCTTGAAACGCTCATGCAAGCTTTGTATGTCACAGGTTTAAGCTGGTGTATCTATTATTATTTCTATCTCATACTGCGCAAAGAAAAACAGCCAGCAAAGCGCTTCATACGAAAACTGAAGCATCTTATTTTTCCACTCCACCGCCCTGTATCAGTGTTTGTTTCGATGATGGCACTCAACCTGATTTTCTCTAACCACACGTTTTTGAAATCGCTGATTCCAATCCTCAATCCATTCAAGTGGGATCTGACCTTTGCGAATATTGATTCGTTGCTACACTTCGGGTTTGCTCCGTGGGAGTTGACCCATGCATTATTCTCCAATGCTTGGGCCTCATTAGGGCTAAATGTAGCCTACAACGCATGGTTTTTTTGTATGTGGGGCATACTCTTCTTTTTCCTTATCTACAAAAAATACCCGTTGGTAAGGCAACAGTTTTTACTCACGTTCGCACTGTCTTGGATGATTCTTGGTGTCTTCTTCGCCACGTTGCTTTCTTCAGCAGGCCCATGTTATGTAGAGCTTATCACTGGAGATGAACAGTTTGTTCCTCTGATGAAAACGCTCGAAGTCCAAAGCCAATATCTTACCAATGTGGACGCTGGGCAATTGTGGGCATTGCCTACACAGCAATATCTTTGGGATGAGTACATCGCGAATGCCAATGGTATTGGCTCTGGCATTTCGGCAATGCCTAGTTTGCACGTTTCCATTGCGGTTTTGATGGCGCTATCAATTTATAGACTCAACAAAACCATCGGCTACTTTGCTTACGCTTTCGCAGTCATCATTCAAATCGGTTCGGTACATTTAGCTTGGCATTATGCGATTGATGGCTACCTCGCAACACTCTTGACGGTGATGTTATGGAAGATAGTTGGTTGGGCTTTACGGCGCTATGCTTCTTACCCTGAAAGAAGCGAATGACGGCTAATTGAACAAACACCTTTGCAACGGACTACTCCCCATAAATGAAAAAGCCACTCTATCTTGCAGAGTGGCTTTCTTTTAAAAGGGTCTTCAAATTTATTGGAGAAGCGCGGTAGAGGTATCCCCTCGCTCTCTCACCATTGCCAATGCTCGTTCTAGGTTTTTATTTGCCAGTTCATAGTAGGCAGGGTTCTTATCAATAGCCTGTTGTAAATAAGGAATCGCCTCTCCTGGTTTGCCTTGAAGGATCAAGAAATAACCAACATTGTTGAGCGCTTCGGGTTCTGTCATGTGTCGACTAAAAATACTCAGAGCTTGTCGTGGCTGATCTTTAGCTAAAGCAATGAGACCTAAATTATTGATTCCCCTCTCATCTCCTGGCTTGATACTTAGTGCGGCTTGAGTAAAGTGCGCCGCTTTTGAGTAAGCTTTTTCCATGTAGTAGGAGTAGCCAAGGCTGACCAAAGCGTTTACGTTTCTTGAGTCAATATCCAACGCTTTTCGAATTAACGCCTGCGCAATATCGTGGTCGCCACGAATGTCGTAAAGCACACCTAGACCGGAGTAAGCAGAGACTGGTGATTTATCATCATAGCGATATGTTGCAACGCTCTCAGCAGTAATGTTGTCTTTAGTGATGGTAGGATCGCCATCCATGCGAATTTGGTCAGCATTCAAAGCGCGTATGTAGTAGCTTTTCCCGACGTCCTTTTCTCCACGCTTCGTGTATAAAGTACCAAGCTCAGTCAGGGAGCCAATATGATCGGGGTTCTCAGCCAAAGATGCTCGAAATGATTTATCGGCGAGTTCTGAATTCTCCCTAGCTAAATGGATGCGACCCACGGTGTACAAGGTTTTATCTTTATGGACCGCATTCGGGAAAGAGAGCGAGCGAATATATTCATACAAGGCTAAGTCGACATTTTTGTTGCTTAATGCAATATCCCCTCGTGAGATTGCCTCTTCCTCTGTTTTGGGAGGTTCATCATTAGTGAGAGACTCAACGGGCTTACCTGAGTACAGCGTTGAATCGAAATCTGATGACTGTTCAGTTGTTGAACATGCGGTAAGCACCAACAACGAGATGATGACGTATTTCTTAATCCACATAACGATCCCTATTTTGCTTTTTAATTAGAAAATGCCTCAGCCAATGAAATTAACGCAGGTCCGATAGCCACTATAAAAAAGCAAGGCCAAATAAATAGCACCATTGGAAACATCATTTTGACTGGGATTTTTGCAGCAATTTCTTCTGCTGCTTGTTGACGCTTATCCCTGTAGTCTTCGGTATATTCACGCAAGGAGTTGACTAAACTCCCCCCTATTCGAGAGGCATGGCTAAGCATACTTACCAGCCCCATTAATTCTTCTAACCCTGTCCTTAATACTAGCTCCCTCAGCGCTTCTGGCATTGGTTTGCCCGCTTTAATTTTGTTGCACACCGTATCGATTTCATCGGCAAGCTCTGGGTGAGAGATAACCAGTTCATCTGCAACCCGACGCAACGCTGCATTAAAGCCAAGCCCTGATTCGGTACAAACCACCAGCAAATCAAGCATGTCGGGCACACCTGCACGAATCGCTTGCTGACGCTTGTTCACCATTCGACGCAAAATAAAATCAGGAAATAAAAGCCCAATAAATACGGATAACGCCATATACGTGTACAGGTATTTAGATTCCGGAACCGAGAAATACACCAGTGCCGCCACCATCACACCTAAGATCGTCGTGACCGATTTAATGGCATAAAACATCGATAATGCATTGCTTTCATGAAACCCAGCATGCATCAGTTTATTGCGTGTCGTTTGGCGCTCTTTTTCACTGGTTGGGGAAGTTAAAGGCGCTAACGACTCCAAGGTGTCTGACATTTTTTTGTTGTGATGAGAGACTTCTTTCTTATCACCAGACAATTCGGCTAACTTTCGTTTAATTGGCGAGTTAACCCCGATAATTATCGAGCCTAACGTCATCACAACCAACACTGTAGTGATGAGGATCAACCCCATAAGCAGTGTTTCTTGGCCGACAGCAAAATCGTTTAACCATCCTTGAATACTTTCCATGGCTACACCTCAATATTGACGATTTTACGAATCCAAAGCGTACCGATAAACAACGCTACCATCCCACCAATGACCATTTTGATCCCCATTGGATGCGTGTGGAGTAACTCAATATACTCAGGTCGAACAAGGGAAATGATGACGTATAAACCAAAAGGCGCTAATACTAATACCCATGCCGACATTCGAGATTCCGCCGAAATGGTTTTTATTTTTCGAGCAAGTTTGAAACGAGCACGTAGGATATGGGAGAGCTTCTCAATGTTTTCGACTAAGTTACCACCCGTTTCCTTTTGCAGTAACACCGCACTGGAAAAAGCAAGCATAGATACGGTAGGAGTTCTCTCCGACATTTGCATAATCGCCAAGCGGAGGTCATAACCATAGTTGAGTAAGTTAAAGGTATTCATGAACTCAGGACCAAGCGGTGCACTAACCTCTCTGCCTACTTCTCCAAACCCCTGCGTAATTGGCTGCCCTGCCTGCAAAACTCGCTTGATGATATCGAGAGCCTCTGGCAGTTGCTCTTCAAATTTCATTAAACGATCAGCAATCCTTTTCTGTATGTAGAAGTAAACAGACACCCAGCAAGCAAACGCAACGCCAGCACAGAGGTACCAAACTTGCCCGAACAAGAACAGAAATAGACCAACAGCAGTCCCTCCGAGGAATGTGAGGAAAATAAACCGACTGAACCCCATGTGTATCCCAGCCAGTTCCAACTTCTTCTTAAAGTTATCGAACAGGCTAAACCTCACAAGCCATCGCTCTAATGGCGATAGATTCTTGAGCGAGTTTTCCCTTAATAAAGAAATACTCTCTTGATCAATATGTTTATGGCTTTCGTGTATACGCTTGATTAATTGCTTATGCTTAACCTTTTTACCCGCAGAAGGCAGAATTAACGCTTGGCTAATAAAGAATACGGACAAAAACAGCAGTACAAGAAAAAGGGGGAATTGACTATCCATAGCAATCTCCTAACGGGCTTTTTCATTGAATATTTCAAATGGTACGTCTAAGCCTCGTTTTACTAATTGGTCATGGCAGCTTGGTACAATCCCTGTAGCCATGTAATCACCTAACACATTGCCTTCTTGATCGACCCCTCTTCTTTGGAAGGTGAAGATCTCCGACATGGTAATAACGTCACCTTCCATGCCATTGATTTCTTGTACGCTAACCATGCGACGTTTACCGTCTTCCTGACGATCCATTTGCACAACAATATTGATGGCCGACGCGATCTGCGCTCTCAAGTTTTTTGTCGACACATTCCACCCTGCCATCGAGAACATATTCTCAATCCGGCTCAACGCATCTCTTGGTGTATTCGCGTGGATAGTAGCCAAAGACCCATCGTGACCCGTGTTCATTGCGGATAGCATATCCACCGCTTCTGAGCCACGAACCTCACCAACAACTATCCGATCGGGACGCATACGTAGTGAGTTTTTTACTAAATCACGCTGAGAAATTTCACCCTTACCCTCGATATTGGAAGGACGTGTTTCCAAACGGATAATATGTGGCTGTTGGAGTTGTAACTCTGCTGAGTCCTCAATGGTTACAATGCGTTGGTCGCTAGGAATAAAGCTCGACAAAATATTTAGCGTGGTTGTTTTACCAGAACCTGTACCTCCAGAAATCAGGATATTCATTTCCCCCACAACCGCCGCATTAAGAAACTTCGCCATTTCAGGAGACAACGATCCAAGTTCTAATAGGTTATCCATATTCAAACGTTCAACAGCAAAACGTCGAATAGAAACTGAAGGCCCATCAATAGCAAGAGGAGGTATAATCGCATTAAAACGTGAGCCATCTTTGAGTCGAGCATCCACCATGGGTGAAGCCTCATCGATCCTTCGACCCACTTGGCTTACAATACGGTCGATAATATTGCGCAAATGGCGTTCGTCTAAAAAGGTGTGCGGTGTTTTCTCCAACTTACCAAAACGTTCGACGAAAATATTTTTCGGGCCATTTACTAAGATATCTGAGATTGTTTGATCTTCAAGAAGTGGCTCAAGAGGCCCTAGGCCGAACACTTCATCTTCAATTTGATGTATTACGCGGTTTCGCGCTTCTGAACTCAATGGGTGTGTTTGATCTTCCGCAATGAGCTGAACAACCGCTTCGCGCAACTCCTCTTTCGCGCGATCTTCTTGCAAGTGCGATAGAAGCCCGAGATCCAAGGTATCCAGTAGTTTCTTGTGGTAGTAGTGTTTTATCGAGAGATCTTGTTCTAATTGCTTTTTCTGCTCCTCGATCGCTTTCATCTTGGCTTCTACCGGCGACAAAGACTTTTGCTCATCTGACGAGTCTTCATCAGATTTTGCCAACTCGACATTCACAACTTTGGATTCTTTTGTTTCATCTACGGAATTGAAAGAACTCCCGACGCCTTTCCGTTTGAAAAACATAACTCCCCCTTACTAAGAAAATAGTTTTTTTATCCAACTTTGATTCTCTTTGGTCGGACTTTCTAATAAGTGCGATATTTCAGCCAAAGACGCTTTCAGCGCACTATTTTTCTTAGATTGAACAATTGGGTTGCCCAAATTAGCGCTCTCGATAGCAATAGCAAAGTTATTAGGTACTAAGTGTATTGCATGTCCACTAACCGCATTTTCAATGTCTTTCAACGATATTGTCGATTTCTTTTCAAAACGATTAACAATTAGTTCAACCTGATGACTACTTAAACCATAGTCTAATTCTAAAGAACGTATATAACTAACAGCATGCTTCACCGAGGTAACATTCTGTTGCAGAATCAAAAAAACATGTGTTGCCGGAGAAACAATTTGTTGGTAAACGTGCTCAACGCCATGAGATAAATCCACAATAATATGTGAGTAAAACTGCCTCAAAATAGGTAATAATTTACTAACTTGAACCGCATGCTTGTAATTACCTTTTGGATCATTTTGGTTAAAACACAAATAATTCAAACCTGAAGGATGCTGGTAGACTAGTCCTTCTAGTGATAATTCATCTAAATCATTAACAGAATCAATCACATCATTAATATTGTATTTAGGCTTACAGTTTAAATAATCAGCGGCATCACTAAACTGCATATCCAAGTCAACGAGCAACACTTTACTCTTAGCATAGCTTGATAATTCTATTGCTGTATTAATAGCCAAAGTGGTTGCTCCAGAGCCGCCTTTTGTATTAATAAACAATGTTAGATCGCCCATTTTCTTATTGGCAATCTTTTCATCCGCGGTAGATTTTAATAAAGGATATAGCTCGCCAAAATCAACCGAACGAGACAAATAATCTGTTGCCCCAAGCCTTAATGCCATTTTGAGGGATGCAGTATCGTTCTCGTCGCCAAATACAATCAAAGCGGTATGATTATGCTGTAAACTGCTGTCACTAGAATAAACATGAGCCACTTTCTGAGCCCAGCTTTCACCGGTTTCAATATAAATGAGATCAGGAACTTGCTTATTTTTCACAAAGTCCAAGTTAAAGGTATCTAGCTCTATCCAATCAATATTTAGATTTACACACCTTGATAGTTCATCAGCAATGTGAATTTTAAAATTTGATGTAGAATAAACTATCCAAATAATCAAGTTAGTTTTTAAACTTTTATGTGTTTCATTATCCATTTTGACTGGTTTCAACATAAAGCTACTCCGCGGAACAATCCGAATAAACAGCTGGGTTATCAGCTTCAGGCTTTAATACACCTAAGCTTTCTGCCGGCAATACAGTTTCAAAAGCAGGCGTTTTTCCTACTGCACTAATAAGCGCAGCTAACACAAAAAACTTAAATTCATAATCAACTGCTCTTGCTTGAACATATTTTATTTTTGAAAACTGAGCATCTAACACTGTAGATGCTGCAGGTGGAGTACTCAAAAAATCCGACACATCAACAGTTGCACCTGTATCGTCTAAATATTCGATTTGTAAATTATTAGCGGTAAAACCTGAAGGATATAGACTCTCCAAAGCTTGATGATTAGGTATTTCATCACGTTCAGAAATAAAACAAACCGTGGCAAGTCGTGCCGCTCGCCTGGTAATTTCGTTGACCATTTGCACTGAATAAAAGTAGATTGCAAACTCAATAATCATGAACAGTACTAACATTACCGCAAGTGCAATTAACGAAAACTCAACTTGGGTCAGTCCTTTCTGTTTCCTTATCCATTGTTTCATGGGCTAGTCCTCATTGACGCAGAAGAGCCAATACTGAAAGCCAAAGAGGTTCCGGTAAAAGGTAAGGTTGAGAAAATAGGCTCATAATTATAAGTAGCCGATATGGTGACAACCTTATTGGTGTCCGTTGGTTGAGTCACAATAATGTCAGCAGCTTCAATATAGTCGATTACCGGCGTACCAACGCCACTCGGCGTGCCATAGATCACCACATTTTTAATATCAGATTCTTCAGCTATGCCTTCAAAATCTAACGTGCCATAAGTATCAACCACGGCATACCGTGCGCCATTTTGCAACGCTTTGTTGACCTCTGTGTATTGAATAAAAGCTCGGCTCACGTCGATAACTAATACGGTCAGCATCAGTAGCACTGGCAATGCAAGAATAAACTCTATAATTGCCAGTCCTTTCTGGTTAGCCATCTTTTTCATCTGATGCTTTCTATTGGAGTACATCATATTAAGACCCTCCACTTGACGGGTCTTTGTATAGAACGATTTTGTATGGCCCAACTCCATCTTCATCCGGATCTACCCCAGACGACGCATTTTTTACCGTACAATCCTCTAGAAACTGACCGAATATTTCCGATTCATTCCCCTTGTTTTGCACTTCCTGAGTAACAAAAAAGCATCCTAGGCCCAGTACTTCTAAATCCATCTTGCCGCCTTTTTTTGGAGCTTCATCACAACGAACGATCGGCACTCGTAATACCCTTCGATCGGTTTTCCCATCCGCTCGGTAATATTGCGACTTGCACGCGCCAGGCCCCCCCGTACAAGCGGCTAACCCTTCGACATAATCGGCATAATAAAACGCATCGTTATCAACGGCCGGATCTTCCGCATCCTGATATTGTTGTTGGTAATTGTCGTATGTTACGTTGGACTCTTCGATGTACTTATCTGAAGTAATGCCTTCATCTGGCTTACCCCCATCAAATCTCGTATTTAGACCTTGAGCTACTGGTCCCGTACCTTTACCAGTCTCTGTTGTGACTAAATCACCGACTGTTATGCACTCCTCAGTATCCCCTGCCAGCATTTCTCTTACTGTATTTTTACCGGAACCAAAGTCTAAAAGGTGGTAGTTACCCGAACCAATGCCACCATCCGTGTGCCCTGATGGTTTCAATACATGAATAGTGTCAGCATCTCGATCTTGTGCGCCATTGTAGTTTGGGTTTGAAGAAGGAATGTATCCCCACGCCAGATCCGCTGAGCCTACATCGCCACACATAGCAATAGGCGACACGTTACATGTAGTAATGCTTGGCGCACTTGGTCCTGCAACAGCACTTGCTGACACCCCTTTGTCGAGCCCAAACATGCCACTTAAATACTGTGTCAAAAGAACATTACTAACGGCAACACGAACATAGATGTCGCTGTCACTGCCCAAAGAGAACTCTCCAGCTTCAACAAATGAGCCTTTAGCGTTCGAATTTGAGAAAGTTACATCTATGTTTTCCCCCGTGTAAACTAATTCTTGGTTACCATCAGACGCAGCAGAATGAGTCAGAGCATCATTCGCCGCTTGCGTCGCTAAACTAAGCCGCTCAGCCAAATCTGCCGCGTCGGTCCTTTCATCGACGACAACCGCAGCCGCTAATGCAGCGGAGTCGACCGCGTTTTGTAGTCTTGTTTTATTGAGTACTTGGTGATTCAAATCAATACCAAAGGCTGCAACACCAAGTAAAAATAATAAAACTAAACTAATTAATACCAAGGTAATCCCTTTCTGAGCTCTCCTTGGCGCTATATGCATATTCCTTCGCATAGCCCCTCCTAAGTGAACGTATCACTTAATCATCTTTGGCTACCCCATTGTTGTTATATACCTCTAAGCTAACTTGTGTGCGCTCACCACTACCTTCCGGTAAGTAGCCCAAATTCTCATACCAGGCTTCTGGATTCAGAGTTTGTTCAGCGCGCAGCTGGCTAACCGAGATACCAAGCTCGGGGTCATTCGCACAGCCAAACAAGCCGAATGATGTGAAACAAATGGTCATTATCATTATGCTTTTCATCTTGTTCTCCCACTTATAGACTGTGCCCAAACTTGCCCTCAGAGCCACCTTCTGACGAACCGTATTGAATAAAATTGTTGTTAGTATCTTCTTCACTAATGTCGTTTAGCTGGTACCTATCGAAATCCAACTCAGCACCTTTACCAAGCAAATAGAACTCCACATCGTTTGGAGCAACAAAACCATCTGTTGGTAGCGTGATTCGACGTCGATCAATTGGGGTTGCTAATCGAGGAGTAACCAGAATGACTAGTTCTGTTTCCCCAGAGGTAAATTCTTCACTCTTAAACAAGCGGCCTAACACAGGTAGATCACTCGCACCAGGTATACCATTCGCAACGTTACGCGCGTTTTCACTCAATAGCCCCGCAATGCCAATGGTTTGACCATCTGCTAGCTCAATCGTGGTACCAGCACTTCGTTTTGTGATTGGTGGAATAAAGAAAGTGGCATTCACTTCGTTTGGATTAAACGTCAACACACCAGAATTGGAAATTTCACTCACATTGACGTTCAGTTTGAGATTGATTCTCTTATCACTCAAAATAAACGGAACAAAGTCGAGTTGAACACCGTACTCTTTGTAGTCGATGGTAATACCATCTTCATTTGGTACTGGAATTGGGAATTCACCACCAGCGACAAACTCGGCTTGCGTACCACTTAATGCGGTAAGGCTAGGCTCTGCCAGCACTTTCGCTACGCCATTTTGCTTCGCCACATCAAGCGCAAAGGTAAACAAGGTATTACTGTCAATAAACGATCCGAGAAAACCGAAATCTTCGACTGTTGGGACGTTCAAAATCGGTCCAATGCCATCAATACCGCCACCAGCAGTCGTACCACCCCAAGTAAAGTCCCCACTTCTTTGGAAAAAGTGGAAGTTTGAGTCGAAGCGTCTTACAAGTGTGCGCTGTACTTCGGCAACGGTAACTTCTAGCGTCACCTGCTGAGCACCACCAATAGAAAGTAGATTGATGACCATACTTTCATCATCTTTAGAGCTATCATCTTCTTCATCTGCCGCTTCACCCAAAGCAAAGGTTTCAGCAATTTTGACCGCAGTGTCCATGTTTTGCTGACTGCTGACCAAGCCTCTAATTACCACTTTTTCTTGCGCACTGTGCACTTCGATATTTTCATCCGGCAAGAACTGATAAAGCTTCGACTTAAGCGTATTTAGATCATGCGTGACTTCTACGTTAAACTGCTCAATTAACCGGCCTCTGCGATCCCACACCGACACATTCGTGGTACCTAACTTCTTACCAATAAGAAACAGCTCGTTCGATCTGAGCACTAAAATATCCAAGACTTCTGGATCCCCTAACGTCACTTTCTTTGCTTGGCCTGATATCATCAATTGAGTTGATTGGTGATGTGCAACGGTTACGACTTTTCCTGACTGCGCCGTAGCTGCGTTAACAGACAAGCTGACGAAAAGTAACTGGCTAACAAGTAATATTATTGTTTTCATAATTCACCTAATTGCTGACTCGGACACTGGATGCCTGAGATCCCTTAATAATGGTCACACTAGGTCGTGGCGTGTATTTTCTTGCTACAACAGGTTTATCCACTTCATGAGGGTTGCGCAGAGCAAGCTGTATATCGCCTTTGCTGTTCGCCGATAAGAGCTTTTCTGCCTCTTTCGGTGTTACTTCTAAAGTCACAGCGCGTACAATCACGGGTTTGTTATCGTTCGTTTTGGCTGTTTGGTCCACCGCAAGCACATTGATATTTTTAAGCACTGTTTTTGTTGTGGCGTTTTTACCTTGTCCATAACTCACTGTATTCAGGACATCGACCTTGTTGCCTGGTAACAAAAAACCTGCCACACCGATAACGTCATTTACGCGAATAGTGATTGCTCGCTTGTTTTCTGGAATTAATGCAGCAAGTGTTGCGCCTTCACCAGGTAGGGCAAGGCGATGAGGGTTAACAAGTTCACCCGCGTAAATAGTATTGGCAACGATTCTTCCCAATGCCTGTTCTTTTACTTTCAATGTTTCATCATCTATCCAGTCCACTTCCATGAGCTTAGTAGACAAATGTTTCTCAGAGAGAATAGTTCCTGGTTCTAGCTCCATGGCGGCAACTAAAACGGGATGCCTTTCGACCTCCTCTAACTCGACTGTTGGTTGGTTTCTGCCATCCATCCATTGTTTAGCTATCAACACGGCAGCAAGGCCGAAAACAATGGAGAGTAGCAATAGCATGATGACTTGAGTCCGACTCATAATTTAGATCTCCCTATTCATCCACTGTGAAATACAATCCCCAGGCACGAGTTAAAATGTCTGATGAGACGACTTTTCGTTTTCCTTCAAAAACGAGAACGTCTCTGCTAATGCCCAAAAGATCTTTAGGTAAGCATGGATAATTAGGCATTTTATTTTCACGGTGCAATTGATTTAATGTGTCAAAGAATTCAGGCGACAACGCGAGTTGCAAGTCTTTGGACAGCGATAACCAAAGCGCTTTATAGTCATCATCACCAAGTGGCTTAAACTCAATTTTGTACCCCAGACGGCGTAAAAAAGCAGGGTCAGCAATTTTGCTTGGTGCAAAATTGGATGAGAATGCCAAAGTAAGCATAAATGGCACCGTTACTTGTTGACCATTTGGCAGCGCCAGATGGTCAAATAAGTATTCCATTGGAACGATCCATCTATTTAGCAAGGCATCAACAGGCATTGACTGACGACCGAGATCATCAATCACTAAGATTCCGTTGTTAGCCATCATTTGAAGTGGCGCAATCCATACGCGATTATGCTCGCTGTGGTTTACCTCAAGCATCTCCAATGTCAGCTCACCGCCCACTTGAATGTTTGGTCTTTCACAAAGAACCCAGCGTTTGTCGTAATGGGTTTCCAACTTAACGAAAACCTGAGAATGGGAGTTGTCTAAACGACGGTGATGATGCTCTGAGAACACTTTGATGATGTTGCCATCGGCATATACGGCGTAAGGAATAAACACCGAAGTGTTCATTGCATTGAGCACTCTTGATGCAACGTAACTTTTACCAGTACCCGCGTGGCCGTAAAGCAACAAAGCTCGTCCAGAGTTGATAGCAGGTCCGAGAACAGGAACTAAGTGATCCGAGCCAAAAACATCAGATAATGCACGCTCTACATCGATACGGGTAACAGGGTTTTTGCGTAGATCTTGTCCTTCAACAACGGTCCAATACTCTTCCAAAGAAACTGGAACAGGACCGATATACGGATCTTTTCTATATGCAATGTCTGCTTCCGCAAGTCCTAATTCCGTTAGACTATAACGAATGTTCGAGTACGAATGGTTTAGCTTCTCAGATGTAGGCTGATATACCTCAACCCAGCTTCGTTTCCTCAACTGCGCCAAAGCAAGTTCAACAATATTTGAAACCACGCATAACCGCTGTGTTAACTCGATCAAATCACATTTCGGATAAGCTGACAGGTGTTTCAACACTAAGTTTTCAACGACTGAAGCCGGTATGCCAAGACCTTCTACCGATGAAGGTACTTTTGGTGGATTTATTTGTGGCACGAGTTTTTCCCAATACACAGAGCCCATCACACTTCCCCTCCTTGAAGTTGCTTAGCCAACTGATGCTGCATGCCATTTATTATTTTTATTTAGTGGGTATAGGAAAAATAAGCTAATCCAATTACGATTATCGGCGCGAATGGAATGACCAACGGCTTACTGGACCTAAAACCTGGTGTTACTTTTTCTAAGCAATACCCTTTAATCTGATGTGATAGAGCAACACTAGTCGATGACACATGTAGCATTAGATAAAAAATGCCGACAATGCCTCCAGCGAGTATTATCCCGGTAGACGCTTCCCCAAGGTTACTCAATCCCAACCATGCCCCTATGACGGCGAGTAACTTAACGTCTCCTCCGGCCATTACTTTGAAAAGATACAGCGCGAAACACACCGCAAACGCAACCAACCCACCATATAAATGATCCAAACCAGTTGTGGCTGGGTTGTAAATTACGTTTGCAGTTACTGCAACTAAAAGCATAAGCACCGCTTTATTCGGTATTCTGTGTTTCTGTGCGTCTGAAACTCCAATCGCAATAAGTAATGACCAAATAAGTAACTCAGAGATCAACATTAAGATGTACCAGCGTCTTGACCAGCTCCCTCTATTTCATCTGCTACGTCTTCAAACTTGGTTGCTAAATCGTCCCAAAAGCCAGTACCTAACATTGCAGCGACGATCAATGCCGCACCTAGGATATACTCCAAAAGTGTTAGCCCCTCTTCGTCTTCCATGAAGTCCTTGATTAGATTGCGAAAGTTATCCATAAGATTATCCCCTTTATTTAACCAAATCTCGCTTGTCCATGACGCAGGTATCATATACACCCGAATCATGCTTAAACATTAGTCATCAAGAATTAGGGGGGTTAGGACTTTTTTGCCAAAGGTTAGTACTTTCTTGCCTGTCTGCGCTTCAGAGACGAAATGTATCATAAATAAGACACATCACTGTAAGCTATGTGACACATTTCACACTTGCAGTATGACTATATAAGCCTAAGCTTAATAAACGAAAGGGTGAGGTCTGAAGCTCAAGGAATGAGGCTCGACTGACCTCAATGCATACTAACATTGGTGTAGTACGTACTGAGCAGGATTCATATGGATAAACAGACCAAAGCTTACTGGATAGGAGAGACCCTTTGCTCGCTGCCGGAACAATTTCGTTGTGAGTTTGATGGGTGCTTTGACATTATGGACTGCAGTAAAGATATCTCAGTCCTCAGTGATAAAGAACATAGCTATTTCTTTTACTACATAACCTGTGATCATCAAGAGCACTTGAAAGGTGTTATAACGCTCTGTAAAAACCTCGACAAAAAACTAATCGTCGTATCTCCAAAAGATACGGCTCCTCACTTGCCGCCCAAGCATATTTGTGCGGAATATTATAAGTTGAACGAGCTCACTCTTCCTATCTGGCTTTCACAAATAAAATTGAAATACTTTTTGCATAGTAAAGTAGACGAAGAACAAATCTCGGTAGATAAACTTTTCTCTCGAAGCGGCAAGTCAAACTTTTCAGACGTAGTCCATTACATCGCCAATAACGTTCATAAGGACCTAAGAGAAGAGGAAGCAGCCGCTCTTTGTCATTACTCGCCGAACTACTTTTCCAAAGTTTTCCACCGTAAAGTGGGTATGTGCTTTCGTGATTATGTCACGGCGAAACGCATTTCATTAGCTAAGAAAATGCTAATTGAAAATGAATCGATGAAAATTGCTTACATTGCTTATCAGTGCGGGTATCGAGACGTTTCTTACTTTTCTCGAATTTTTAAGAAAAAAACCGGTCTGTCTCCAGCAAATTATCGACAGCAGTTTTAGGCTTTATTTGTAGCAACTGTCAGGACAACTAACGCTATCTTCCCCACATATTTCATCAAAATGCATTCCCGTGTCGCGATTTAACATGCTAAAGTTAACAATGCGTTAACAATTATAAATACAATGAGAAGACATGGAGTCACTTAAAATGAATCAGCCGAATCTAAATAGCGCTGCTGGTTGCGCTCTCCCACCACCAAATGAAATGATCCTCAAATGGGCTCAAGAGCGTCCAAATGAGGTCTACCTAAAACAAATTATTAACCGACAGTTTGTTGAGTACACATTCTCTGATGTTGCAGATCAAGCCTTAAAACTTGTCAGCGCACTACGCTCGCTTGGTGTAAAGCCTGGCGACAAAGTTGCGTTAGTATCTAAAAACTGTGCAGAATGGTTTATTTGCGATCTTGCTATGATGCTTGGTGACTATGTCAGTGTGCCAATCTTTCCTACCGCCGGTGCAGACACCATCGAATACTGTGTGACTCATAGTGAAAGTAAAGCGATCATTGGCGGAAAACTCGATGATCCCAAAGCAACTCAGCAAGTCATTGATGCTATGCCTGAACTCATTAGCATCGCTCTACCTTATGACACGGCACCTAAGTGTAAGCACGAATACCAAGCGCTCATTGCTGATGCAGTGCCAAGTGAAGAGCGTCCGCAGCATTACGATGACAAGCTAATGTCGTTGGTGTATACCTCAGGCACATCAGGGTTACCGAAAGGCGCGATGCTAACTTACGGCGCATTCAGTTGGTCTGTTCAGCAACTGATCAATCATATTGGTATCCAAGAAAACGACCGACTGTTCTCTTATTTACCGCTCGCTCATATTACAGAGCGTGTTTATATCTTCGGTTCATCGATTATGGGTGGCGTGCCAACAGCATTTCCAGAGTCACTGGACACTTTTATCGAAGATGTGAAGATGCACCGACCAACTCTGTTTATCTCCGTCCCACGGTTATGGACGCTATTCCAGCAACGTATTCAAGACAAACTTCCACAGAAGAAGCTCAATATTCTGTTGAAAATCCCATTCGTCAATTCTTTGATCAAGAAAAAGCTAGCAGATGGTCTCGGTTTAGATCAGGCTCGAGTATTAGGCTGTGGCTCTGCACCTGTCTCGCCAGCGCTGTTGGAATGGTACCACTCAGTGGGCCTTGATATCACAGAGGCTTGGGGGATGACGGAATCATTTGCCTACAGCACGCTCAACTACCCATTTAGAGCTGACAAAATTGGTAGTGTCGGTAATGCAGGGCCAGGCATTGAGTTAAAAATCGCAGCTGATGATGAAATCATGGTGCGTGGCAAAGGGCTATTTTCTGGCTACTACAAAAATGACATTGCCACCCAAGAGTCTTTTGATTCAGAGGGCTGGCTACACACAGGCGATATCGGCGCTATCGACTCAGATGGTTATCTAACGATTCAAGGCCGTAAAAAAGATAACTTCAAAACCGCCAAAGGTAAATTTGTCTCTCCGGTTCCTATCGAGAAAAAGCTTTTCGAGTACAGTCGCGTAGAGATGATGTGTCTCATCGGTTTAGGGCTACCCGCTCCGATTCTTTTGGTTGTGCCACATGACTTCCCTAACTTTGATCGAGAGCGATACGCACGTACCACACGTAAAGTTATTGCCAGGATGAATCAAGAACTCGCCTCTCATGAGCAAATCAAAGGTGTGTTAATGATTAAAGAACCTTGGAGTATAGAAAATGGCGTACTGACGCCAACGCTTAAAATTAAACGTCATGTGCTCGAACAAAAGTATCATGAGATAGGCCACAATTGGCCAAAAGATGAATTGGTCGTGTGGGAAGAAGACTTGTAATTTTGCTTGCACTCCTCAACACCATTGGGGAGTGCAACTTAACTTTGAGCTTGAATCAAACTCATAAACTACTCTCTCCAGAATGGCTTACTCACTTCACAACTAATCTCCCTTTCACCTAACCCAATATCGTCCCAAAGGTGCTTTGGTAACTCTCTCAAGTGACGACGTGTCTTATAGTTCCTTCTCCAAGCCGCCAGTTTAGAATAAATTAACTGTAACCCGCTCTGATGGGCAGTAGGTATAGTACGCTCACAAGTGTGTGTCATGTTTTCCATTTCAGAGATTCCTATACAATGTTGACCACTTAATAATCAGCGACTACGCTGATATCCTCAAACGATAGAATCTGCCATAGAGTTAAGGAAAACTAATGTGAAAGATCGAATGCCTCCCTTACAGGGCTTGTATTACTTTTTCGTTGCAGCGAAGGAAGGAAGCTTTAAAACGGCAGCAAAAGAACTGTTTGTTACGCCAGCGGCCATTAGTCAGCAAATTCGTCATTTAGAAGAGTTCTTAGGCACGGACCTATTTGTTCGTCAGCACAGAAAAATCGTGCTCACACCTGAGGGAGAGCTACTGTTTACTCAGGCAGAAAGAGGGTTTGCTCATTTGCAGCAAGGGGTTAGATTAGTCAATCAAGATCCAAACCCGAACCACCTTTCGATATCAACACTCCCCTCTTTCGCTCATCATTGGTTGGTCCCGAAGATTACGGCTTTTCGCCAGCGTCACCCTGATATCGCCTTGCTATTAGAACCAACCAATGATTTGGTGTCTTTTCAAAATAGCCAGATAGATTTATGTGTTCGTTACGGTTTAGGAAAATATCCCAATTTAGAATCACAATGGCTGATGGACGAAGCTTTTTATCCTGCTTGTCATCCGGTGTATCAGAAAGAGCACGGGATCTATAACATCGAGGATTTAAGCAAAGCTGAGCTGATTGAAGATGTTTGGCCTGATCTTGATTGGAATATGTGGTTAGCAACCTTGGGTCACTGCGCAGCAAAGCCTACCTTAAAATACAGTGGATCACATCTCGTGCTTGAGGCTGCACTATCACTTCAAGGCGTCGCATTGGTAAAACACAGTTTAGCTCATCAATATTTTCGTTCTGGCAAATTGGTCCGAATTGGAGATATCGCTATCAAGCCCAATTTTGCGTATTACTTATGCGCGCCAAAAGGCTACTTAAAAAGACCTAAAGCTCAATTGTTTGCGCAATGGTTGAAGGAAGAAATAGAAATATTTGAAAAGTCAGTGGTACCAGACTTTAGGACCATTGACCTAAAAGGCAACAGCACTAGAACGGCATCATAACAATCGTCAAAACAAACGCTAAATAGGAATAAAACAAAAACGCTCTGCGTATAAGGCTGCTAGATACAAAAAGCCCCGCACTAAGCGGGGCTTTCAAGTTATAGAGTTAACTTAAGAATTACTTCTTAGCGTTACGCTCTTTAACGTCAGCAATTACTTGCTCTGCAACGTTTGTTGGACATGGTGCGTAGTGTGAGAACTCCATAGAGAACTGACCACGACCAGAAGTCATAGTACGTAGAGTACCGATGTAACCAAACATTTCTGATAGAGGTACATCACCCTTGATACGTACGCCAGTAGACGCTGCTTGTTGGTCTTTGATCATACCACGACGACGGTTAAGGTCACCGATTACGTCACCAACGTGATCTTCTGGAGTGAACACGTCAACTTTCATGATTGGCTCAAGAAGTTGCGCGCCAGCTTTAGGCATAGACTGACGGAATGCACCTTTCGCTGCGATTTCGTAAGCGATAGCTGAAGAGTCAACTGCGTGGAAACCACCGTCGAATAGTTCAACTTCAACGTCTAGAGTAGGGAAGCCAGCTAGAACACCGTGCTCCATCATTGACGCAAAGCCTTTCTCAACTGCAGGCCAGAATTCTTTAGGTACGTTACCACCAACAACTGTTGATTTGAACGTGAAGCCAGAGTTTGGCTCACCTGGTTTGATGCGGTAGTCGATCTTACCGAACTGACCAGAACCACCAGACTGTTTCTTGTGCGTGTAGCTATCTTCGATTGCTTGAGTGATAGTTTCACGGTAAGCAACCTGTGGAGCACCAACTTCTAGCTCAACGCCGTAAGTACGCTTAAGGATATCTACCTTGATGTCTAGGTGAAGTTCACCCATACCTTTCAGGATAGTTTCGCCTGAATCTTCATCAGTCTCAACTTGGAATGATGGATCTTCTGCAACCATTTTACCGATCGCGATGCCCATCTTCTCAGAACCGCCTTTATCTTTAGGCTTAACTGCGATAGAGATTACTGGATCTGGGAAGATCATTGGCTCAAGAGTACATTCGTGCTTAGGATCACATAGAGTGTGACCAGTTTGAACGTTCTTCATACCAACTACAGCGATGATGTCACCAGCTTGTGCTGAATCGATCTCGTTACGCTCGTCCGCGTGCATCTCAACCATACGGCCGATACGCTCTGTTTTACCAGTTGCAGAGTTAAGGATTGTGTCACCTTTCTTCATCTTACCAGAGTAGATGCGGATAAAGGTTAGAGCACCGAAGCGGTCATCCATGATCTTAAATGCAAGAGCACGTAGTGGCTCGTCTGCAGATACAGTCGCAACTTCACCAGTTGGCTCACCAGTCTCTGAATCAGTTAGAGGCTGTGGATCAACTTCTGTTGGAGATGGTAGGTAATCAATTACCGCGTCAAGAATAAGTTGGATACCTTTGTTCTTGTACGCTGAACCACAGTAAGTTGGGAAGAATGCTAGATCACGAGTACCTTTACGGATACAACGTTTGATGTCTTCTAGAGATGGCTCTTCACCTTCTTCTAGGTAAGCCATCATTAGATCTTCGTCTTGCTCTAGAGCAGTTTCGATTAGCATTTCACGGTATTCAGCAGCTTTTTCTACCATGTCTGCTGGAATATCTTGAACTTCGTAGTTCTCTGGTTGGCCAGACTCATCCCATACGTAAGCTTGTTGGCTTAGTACGTCTACAACACCTACGAAATCTTCTTCGATACCGATAGGTAGAGTCATAACTAGAGGTGTAGCACCTAGTACGTTCTGTACTTGATCTACAACTTTGTAGAAATCTGCGCCCATACGGTCTAGTTTGTTAACGAAGATCAGACGTGATACGTGTGATTCGTCAGCGTAACGCCAGTTAGTTTCTGACTGAGGCTCAACACCACCAGAACCACAGAATACACCGATACCACCGTCAAGTACTTTTAGAGAACGGTAAACTTCGATAGTGAAGTCAACGTGTCCAGGAGTATCGATGATGTTTAGACGGTGATCGTTCCAGAAACAAGTTGTTGCTGCAGACTGGATTGTGATACCACGCTCAGCTTCCTGCTCCATGAAGTCAGTAGTAGTTGAACCGTCGTGAGTGTCACCGATCTTATGGATCTTACCAGTTAGCTTTAGGATACGCTCTGTAGAGGTAGTTTTACCCGCGTCTACGTGAGCAAAAATACCAATGTTTCTGTATTTTGATAAATCAGTCATTGTCTTACTCTGTTAATAAGGTATAAAGTGCGCGCAGAGTATATCACATTCTGTCAATACTGATACCCTTGCGTGCGGATGGAAGAAAAAAAATTTTAACGTGAAATTTCCGTCCCCAAAGCATAGTCAAACACAGCAATTTATGTACTTTATTCGCATTTTATTGAGGACGGATAGAACAGTTTGTGATTGCACAAATACCATTCTTATGAGCATTACAGCTCGTCAAAAGCCTCTATCGCTTCCGACAATTTCTTAACGCCGTGAATTTGCATGCCAGGGATGCCACCTTTCGGCATGTTGGCTGCTGGCACGATGGCTTTCTTGAAACCATGTTTGAACGCTTCATTCAAACGCTCTTGCCCACTTGGCACTGGACGGATTTCGCCCGCAAGCCCTACCTCACCAAAAATCACCACATCTTTAGGGAGTGGACGGTCACGAAAACTCGATAAAAGCGCCATAACTAAAGCAAGATCAGCGCTTGTCTCCGTCACCTTAACACCGCCAACCACATTAACAAAGACATCTTGGTCTGCCATTTGTAAGCCACCATGCTTATGCAACACAGCGAGCAAAAGTGATAGGCGGTTCTGCTCCAAGCCGACCGCAACACGACGAGGGTTGGCTAACTGCGAGTAATCCACCAGCGCTTGAATCTCTACTAGTAGAGGGCGCGTGCCTTCCCAAACCACCATGACTGAAGAGCCTGATGTTTCTTCTTCACCACGAGAAAGGAAGATCGCTGATGGGTTACTCACTTCCTTCAATCCTTGGCCTGTCATTGCAAATACACCAAGCTCATTCACAGCACCAAAACGGTTTTTATGACTACGCAAAGTGCGGAATCGGCTATCCGTTCCACCATCGAGTAGTACCGAACAGTCGATAATGTGTTCAAGAACTTTGGGGCCCGCAAGGGTACCATCTTTTGTTACGTGACCAACAATAAATACCGCAACATTATTCTGTTTTGCGTATCGTGTCAGAGCCGTCGCAGATTCACGTACCTGAGCAACACTGCCAGGCGACGATTGAACATCAGAAACGTGCATCACCTGAATCGAGTCTATTACCATTATACGAGGCTGCTCTCTTTCGGCGATTTGGCAAATTTTGTCGACGTTCGTTTCCGATAGCATTTTTAAATGATCTTTCGGCAAGCCCAATCGGGAAGCACGCATTGCCACCTGCTGTAACGACTCTTCACCGGTTACGTAAAGCGTTGGCATTTGCGCAGATAAACTACACATGGTTTGCAACAGAAGGGTTGATTTACCTGCACCAGGGTTACCACCAATCAAAATTGCGGCACCTGGCACAACACCACCACCCAACACGCGGTCAAGCTCTTTAAACCCACTGGTGAAGCGAGGTACTTCTTGCAGATCAATTTCGGATAGCGTTTGAACCGTAGCTTCTGTTGCGGAACCAGCGTAGCCGCTTAAGCGTTCATTGCGAGCAACGGTTGGCGATGCAGCGATACGTACTTCTGTTATCGTATTCCATGCACCACATGCGTTACACTGCCCCTGCCAACGGGGAAAGTCCGCGCCACAATCATTACAAACATACGCTCGTTTTGCTTTCGCCATGATGCCTCAATTTTTTCTACAAATGTGACTAAGCACAGCCAAGTCAGACCTGAACTGAAATGAACTATTGATATACTTAAGTATTACTTCGCTTAGCCGATACAATTTAAAGTAACGACATACTCTAACAGAAATAATGCAGCAATCTGAAATTCTCTCGCTCGCAGAACGACTCATTCCCGTTTACGGTACGAATGACTTTGACTTTGTCCTTGGCCAACTGACCGAGGAAGAGCCGCCTTCGGCCAAAATTTTGGTTAAAATGGAACTTAACCGCTTAATGGCTCCATGCAAAAAAAGCATTGATTTGCGAGGTCGCGTTCAAGGCGAATGTCGCGAGTATATTTTGGATGGTATTCCACATTGGTTGGATGATGTTGCTTTCAACGCTTACCATAAAAACATCAAAAAGTTTGGCTGCTACACGGAAGGAATGTGGGAAGCATTGGTCAACACGCGAAATAACTTTCGCGTAATGAGCAAGCGCCTTACTCAGCAAAAAACGCAATCGTTAACGGATCCTAAAAGCCCGTTCTTAGCAGAACCCGTTCACCTAGGCTACGATTTAAAGCGCCAAGAAAAACGCTTGAAAGTCCAATCTCAAGTTGAAATTTGCCGTTCTAAAGGACAGCTTCTTCATGGATTAAGCATTGATTTATCTAGCTCTGGCGCAAAGTTCAAAGTCCCTAGCGCATTTAAATATAACCTTGGGGAAATTATTCAGGTCACGTTTACTGAATTTGCCAGCAAATCTAACGTTGCAGGTATAGAGAAACCGCTTGCATACCGCATACTCGCGGTTGATGACTGTTACGAAAATGACTCAGTTCGATACCTCAGAACCATACGCTTAACTGACACCAATGTCGTCACCAGAGTGATAGATGAAGCGCTCAACAGTGCTGCTAAAAGGGCTCGTCACGACAATCAAGACAAGATTATTCGAGCTCGAACTCGCGGTTATGAGCACATCGCACTAAAGCACACCAGCAGCTTGCCTCTATTCTTTGATGGTAGTGACCTAAAATTAGCAATGTTAACGCCAAACAATCAAAAGCTTTGGCAATACTGGCACGATGAGAGAAACCAGCAAATGTTTGGTTCCTTATTCAACGAGCAACGCATCGCGTCACTCATTAAGCCTGGTGTGAAAGGAACAACCAATGTCCTTTATTCATTTACTCACGAGCACGAGAATCGAACCTATTTCTATTCGATGTTTCGCCCTGAAGCAACTCGCGAACAGCGCCAGCTATTTTGGCATTTAGGTGGCAAACGAGAGAGTTGGCGCGCCTTTAGAATTTCAATCTTTGAACTATCTGAGCAAGAACAGGAAGACCTAGCAGCTTTCTCTCCAGAGTTAGCAGAAACGTCTCAATCACTGACTCATATTGGTATTTTGCAAGAAATTGCTGACGAAAAATCAGGGCAGGATTACCTGCTAACTGAAAAGCCGCGCTTACCCGCTAATACGTTAAACGCGTTTCGTCATCCGAGAAGAGTTATCGGCAATCCAAAGGGCATTTATTTTGATGCAAAGTCTCGTCGTAAAGAGCCTCGTTATCGTTTTAAAACACCTTTAGAGTTGTACTCAGGACAAACTAAAACAGGCGGCTGTACTGTTGACCTTTCCAAACGAGGACTCGGAATTAGGCTAAGTGAGCCCACGATGTTACGTTCTGGGCAAGAGGTAAGAATCAACTTTCGAGAATTACAACTCTACGATAAAAAATTGCCGTTAATGTCGGTGCCATATCGAGTAATTCGTGTAAGCCCAGATGGTTGTAGCGTGCAGCTAGTTATTGATGAAAGCAGCCAAACCATGAAGGTAATCGCTTTTTTCAACAGTATTATCGAGCACAATCAAGACAAGCTAATCCCGCAAAAAGAGACGCTACCAAGTAATGCTCTACTTGAAAGGCTGCACTGCATGTTGCTCTCGCGTACGCTGAGCACGCCCATTTTTATCAGTAAAAGTACGTCATCTTCAATAAAAACCCCCGTTATCGGGGTGAACTTGCCGCTACCTAAACACATTGAGCTTTTTGCCCGTCTTGGGCATGACCAACTGTTGTCACTTGAACCTATCTTTAAAGGCCGGACAAGCACATTAATCGCAGAGCCAATAAAACGTGTAGAAGGTGCTCAAGCCAGACATCAGGATATCTACATAAGCGCCGCAAAAGTAGGCAATAAAATTACAGGTATTGAGTCAAAGCTTCATCAAGAGTTCAACAGCGTAAAAGAGCGGATTCAATTTATAAAGAAAGCGCGAATGATGGGTGACTTTTACGTGATTCGCCTTTCTACTGCGCCAATTTTCGATCCGATGACATCATTACTGCAACAAGATTTAAGTGACTTAACCCAATTTGGTGTACATCAAGCAAGCAAGTTAGAAAAAGAGTTGACGGCGCTCGTTGGTTACAGTGAATTTGAAGACATTACTGAAGAGGTAGTAATTAGATTGGAGTTAACCGAGTAAATTCAGAGTCATACCAAATTGAAAAAAAACACCGCCTTTCTGGCGGTGTTTTTGAATGGATGGTTAAGGTTTAGCTTTCCAGCTGACCTTTTGCTGCTTCACCAATGCGCCAGATAAAATACAGAGCACACCGCCCAACCCTGCAAAGCGAATCGCAGATTGCGCTTGAGCTTCCACTTTTGGTTTTGCGTGATAAGCAATCCCTAAGCCCGCCACCGACATCATCACAAGATCATTAGCGCCATCACCGACAGCGACCGTGTTGTGCTGCTCAATTTCATATTCATCCGCCAATTCCACTAGAATGTCTGACTTCATCTGCGCCGTTACCACATCGCCAAGTACGTTCCCCGTGAGTTTGCCGTCAATAATTTCTAATTGATTGGAACGAGCAAAATCTAGGTCGACTTTATCTTTGATGTAATCAGAGAAGTAAGTAAAACCACCGGAGGCAATCGCTGTTTTCCAGCCCAAGGCTTTCAACGTCGCAATTAGCGCTTCAAAGTCCGGCATGAATGGTAACTGGGAACGAACTTGTTCAAGAATTGATTCATCGGCACCTTTGAGCTTACCAACTCGCTGACGTAAACTTTGCTCAAAATCCAGCTCACCTTGCATGGCACGTTCAGTGACTTCAGCGACCTCATCCCCTACTCCTGCCAGTTTCGCGATTTCATCAATACACTCTATCTGGATCGCCGTTGAATCCATATCAAATACAATCAACCCTTGGGTTGATAGATCGGGCACTTCATTAAGCGAGGCGTAATCTAGGTTGAGACTTTGTAAGATCGTTTCATGTTGAGGAGTCAACTCTCCGGCCATCAGGGCTACTTCATATTGGCCAACTTTCCACGTTTCTAGTATCGGGTTGTAAAAGCCGGTGAAGAAATCAATGTCTTCGAAGTGACTTGGCGAAAGGTACTCAGCAAATACGATCCAGTTTGCTTTTGCTTTATCTAATTGGGAGGCAAATCGAGTCTCGGGTAATCGTTTTAAAAGTGTCGTATGTTTTCTGATAGGCAAGCTTTTTGACGCGTCCATGTATATAATCCCTTATGACTTTGCTAAAACGTTACCTCAACAAACTAAAAAGGCAAGTCTTTGTTTTATTTTAAATGGATGAGTAAAGAGCATGAGTGAATCTTTGTTCTCAGTAAGGAATGCCCTAAGAATTCTGGCACTAATCCTACTGTGTGTGATGTTGTTTATCACAATAAAAAACAGTGTTGTGATCAGTAAGGGTAATGAGAAAATTCAAGCACAACAGCTTGAAACACTCACCAAAGTTTTGATTTCACAGGCGTCTCTTTCTGCCAGTGAGATGATTTTAACTAAAGATCAAGAACGATTACTTCAGCTAACAAACCAGCTAGCACAAGACCGTTTAGTGTTTGATGCAACAATCTACGATGCACAGGGTGTACGTTTAGCGTCTAGTGAAGAGGCATTATCGGTACGCGAAGTTCTTGGCCTGGATACGCCTTTGGCAACAGCTTCCATTGGTCGCCAGCAGTTGGTTGAACCAGTTTTTGCAGATGGTGCGCTTATCGGTTTTGTTCGCGTGACCTTTGAGACGGGCCGGGTGACGGCTATTTCTGACCACCACTATCGCAAGAGCGATCGTTATATGTACATGATGGTCTTAATGAGCTTTGTCTGTGGTATGTTGTTCATCTTGATTTTACGTCGACAACCGATACGTCGTAAAAAAGCGCCAAACCTGCTGCTAACCAAGTAACTAGGTAGCGCTAACAACTCATATAAAAACAGCCCGTAATGTGCGGGCTGTTTTTTTAGCTCTTGAGAGCGAAAAATAGAATGACTCTTCGTCGCTTACTCTTCGTCACCAAGCAATACTGAATCTAGTGCGATTAGCATCATGTCGTTGAATGTCGTTTGACGCTCGTCAGATGTAGTCTGTTCGCCAGTCTTGATATGATCAGAAACCGTACAGATTGTCAGAGCTTTTGCACCGTATTCTGCCGCAACACCGTAAATACCAGCCGCTTCCATTTCAACACCAACAATGCCGTACTTGTCCATTACATCGAACATTTCTGGATCTGGCGTGTAGAAAAGCTCTGCTGAGAATAGGTTACCAACTTTAACGTCAATACCGCGAGCTTTTGCAGCGTCTTCTGCCGCACGAACCATGTTGTAGTCTGCGATTGCCGCGAAGTCATGACCTTTAAAGCGGATACGGTTCACTTTAGAGTCAGTACATGCACCCATGCCGATCACAACATCACGCACTTTGATGTCTTCATTCACTGCGCCACAGCTGCCAACACGGATGATTTTCTTCACGCCGAAGTCTTTGATTAGTTCAGTCGCGTAAATCGAGCATGATGGGATACCCATACCGTGGCCCATTACCGAGATCTTACGGCCTTTGTATGTGCCTGTGTAACCAAACATATTACGAACGTCACACACTTGAACGACATCTTCAAGGAAAGTCTCTGCGATGTATTTTGCACGTAGTGGATCGCCAGGCATCAGTACGACGTCTGCAAATGCACCCATTTCAGCATTGATATGTGGAGTTGCCATTTTCTTTTCCTTAACCTTTCTCTAGCGCTCCGCGCTTAAGGCGATATAAGCCAGAGTATTCTCATTTCCGACAAGCAGCATTTACATACTGCAAACATAAAACTAGGAGCTTGATTGCTCCTAGTTTTCAAAAACCTAACTAATTATAGGAAGTTCTTACCGTAATCCATTGGAGAAGTACCGAAGTAACTTGCCAATGTTTGACCGATATCTGCGAATGTTTCGCGGCGGCCAAGAGAACCAGCTGGTACTTTTTGACCATAAACCAATACTGGGATGTGCTCACGAGTATGGTCAGTGCCTGGCCATGTTGGGTCACAACCGTGGTCAGCCGTTAGGATAAGCACATCGTCTTCTTCCATAATCTCTAGCACTTCGTTGATACGACCATCGAAGTACTCAAGTGCCGCTGCGTAACCCGTTACGTCACGACGGTGACCGTAAGCTGAGTCGAAGTCTACAAAGTTAGTGAATACGATCGTGTTGTCGCCCGCTTCTTTGATTTGCTCTAGCGTTGCTTCGAACAATGCAGGGATACCTGTCGCTTTCACTTTCTTAGTGATGCCGCAGTTTGCGTAGATATCAGCAATCTTACCAATAGAAACCACGTTGCCTTGCTTCTCTTCAACAAGCTTCTGAAGAACCGTTGCTGATGGTGGCTCTACAGAAAGATCACGACGGTTACCTGTACGCTCAAATTGACCTTTACCAGCACCAACGAATGGACGCGCGATAACACGACCAATATTGTAATCTTCTAGCTCTTCACGGGCGATTTGGCAAAGCTCTAGTAGACGGTCTAGACCGAAAGTCTCTTCGTGACATGCGATTTGGAATACAGAGTCCGCAGAGGTGTAGAAGATTGGTTTGCCAGTCTTCATGTGCTCTTCACCAAGATCGTCAAGAACTTGAGTACCAGATGCGTGGCAGTTACCTAGGAAACCGTCAAGACCTGCACGCTCAAGAATGCGGTCAGTCAGTTCTTTCGGGAAGCTGTTTGCTTTGTCAGTGAAGTAACCCCAGTCAAACAGAACAGGCACACCTGCGATTTCCCAGTGACCAGACGGCGTGTCTTTACCTGAAGAAAGCTCTGCTGCATGACCGTATGCACCAATGATTTCAGCGTCTGCGTCTAGTCCAGGTGCGAAGCGACCTGTCGATTCTTTATGCGCCATTGCCAAACCAAGTTTCGATAGATTTGGAAGGCGAAGTGCACCTTGGCGATTGTCGTTATCTGCTAAGCCTTTTTCACATTGGTCAGCGATGTGACCTAGTGTGTCTGAACCTACATCACCAAATTCTTTAGCATCGGCAGTTGCACCGATACCGAATGAGTCTAGTACTAAAATAAATGCTCTTTTCATTGCTCGTTCCTTAGGCCCACTCGGCTTTTTATTATGGTTGAGTAGGCCTTGTGTAATTACTTGTTCTATTGGATATCTTCTGCACGAATTTGGCGGTAAACCTCTGGAGTTGGCGTGTATTCACCACCTACTTTGATTGCACTGCGCAGTGCTTTTGCCGCTTCTTCCCATTGCTCTTCAGTGCGAGCGTGGATAACCGCAAGAGGTTTATCACTGTCTGCGACCTCACCTAGGCGGATGAACTCGTCGAAACCAACTGCGTAGTCGATTTCATCAGTAGCAACTCGACGACCACCACCCATAGCAACCACAGCCATGCCGATAGCACGTGTATCCATTGCAGAGACAATGCCCGTTTCTGTTGCGTAAACTGGCTTGATGATTTCTGCTTTTTCTAAGTAGTTGTCGTAGTTTTCTACGAAGTCCGCAGGACCGCCTAAGCCAGCAACCATCTTGCCGAAGCACTCAGCCGCTTTGCCGTTATCCAGCACTTCCATCAGTTTTGCGCGTGCGTCTTCTGTGTTCTCAGCAAGCTTGCCAAGTACTAACATTTCAGCACATGAAGCCATGGTCACTTCAAGTAGACGAGGGTTACGGTATTCACCCGTTAAGAAACGAACCGCTTCACGAACTTCCACTGCGTTACCCGCTGAAGACGCCAATACTTGGTTCATGTCCGTAAGAATTGCCGTAGTCTTAGTGCCAGCACCGTTTGCTACCGCAACGATTGATTTTGCTAGCTCTTCAGACGCTTCGTAAGTTGGCATAAATGCACCTGAACCCACTTTTACGTCCATCACTAGCGATTCCAGACCCGCCGCCAGTTTCTTAGAAAGGATCGACGCCGTAATCAGGGAGATATTGTCTACCGTTGCGGTAATATCACGAGTCGCGTAAACACGCTTATCCGCAGGAGCAAGGTCACCAGTTTGACCGATGATCGCCACACCAGCGTCTTTGGTTACTTGACCAAAAACATCGTTGCTCGGCGTAATGTTGTAACCAGGGATAGATTCAAGTTTATCCAGCGTACCGCCTGTATGACCAAGACCGCGGCCAGAGATCATAGGTACGAAACCGCCACACGCTGCCACCATTGGGCCAAGCATTAAAGAAGTTACGTCACCCACACCACCGGTTGAGTGTTTATCGACAATTGGACCACCGAAGTTCATGTGGCTCCAGTCGATAACCATGCCCGAATCACGCATTGCACACGTTAAGGCGATGCGCTCATCCATGGTCATTTCATTAAAGAAAATCGTCATAGCAAACGCCGCAATCTGACCTTCAGATACCGTGTTGTTCGCTACGCCTTGAATAAAGAAGTTGATTTCGTCGGCGGTTAGGACTTCGCCGTCACGTTTTTTACGAATGATTTCTTGTGGTAAATACATTAGTGCCTCCCAAGCTCTTTTGAGCCATGGTTGTAGTAGGATAGAAGAGGTTTGGTAGCACCCGTTTAGGTGCTACCGTTCAGACGCATTATTGGAATTAGTACGCTGTTGGATCAGCGACGTCGTCCGATACTTCTAATGTATTTAGTAGGTTGGTTAGCAGGCTAGACGCACCAAAACGGTAGTGACGAGCATCAACCCAGTTGTCACCTAGGATTTCGTCAGCCATTGCTAGGTATGCTGCTGCGTCTTCAGCAGTGCGCACACCACCTGCTGGTTTGAAACCAACAGTTTCTGCAACACCCATGTCGCGAATAACTTCAAGCATCATGCGAGCGTATTCTGGTGTTGCGTTTACTGGCACTTTACCAGTTGAAGTTTTAATGAAGTCAGCACCTGCTTCAATACAGATTTGAGATGCTTTCTTGATTAGTGCTTCTTCTTTTAGTTCACCTGTTTCGATGATCACTTTAAGAAGAATGTCACCACAAGCTTCTTTACATTGCTTAACTAGTTCGAAGCCTACTTTCTCATCACCCGCCATTAGCGCGCGGTAAGGAAAAACTACGTCAACTTCGTCTGCACCGTAAGCAACCGCCGCTTTTGTTTCAGCAACTGCGATTTCAATGTCGTCGTTACCATGTGGGAAGTTCGTTACTGTTGCAATACGAACCTCTGGCGTACCTTGCTCACGAAGTGTCTTCTTAGCAATAGGAATAAAGCGAGGGTAAATACAAATTGCAGCTGTGTTGCCTACTGCTGTTTTCGCGTCATGACATAGTGAGATCACTTTTGCATCAGTATCATCGTCATTCAACGTAGTTAGGTCCATAAGTTTAAGTGCACGTAGCGCTGCTGCTTTTAAATCGCTCATTTCTATCTCCGATCAATATTCAAAAAATTCACTACTCAGCCTTACATCACGTCTTTAACTATAATCAACAAGTCGAGACAATGTGAGTAAATGGCTAAACAGTCTATTAATGAACGGACTTGGTTCCCTGAAGACTCGGCATATACAGCGAAAATTTATCATATGCCAATTGCTATCCTTGTCACCGCACAGTACCAGTTTGGCCTATGGCACAACAATCTATGATTGCGGTGTCTTTAATATCACATCACAAAGCAAAACGCCTATTAGATCTGATATTGCAGGGCAATTCATTTGCCCATCGATTATGTAATATTCATTACGTGATTAAGAATCAAGCTTAACCACTATCCTGTGATTAATACATTATAGAGTTTCACCGCAAAACTGTAGCACCAAATAGAGCGCAAACGGTTTGTATCTCAAAATTTCCTAGCCCCTATTCCATTGACTGCGTAATACCTCGACTAAGGCAAACACCCGATGAAATTTTGGAGCCCGAAAAACGAAAAATGCCCCGCAGCAATCTCTTGCTACAGGGCATGATGTAAAACGGCGTCTATATATTAAGAACCGATTCTAATTATAGTGCTGCAAGGCTTAAGCAGAAGCCTGCAATTGTCGCTGCCATAAGGTTAGACAACGTACCTGCAAGAACTGCTTTAACACCCATGCGAGCGATGTCACTACGACGGTTTGGTGCAAGGCTACCTAGACCACCAAGTAGAATCGCGATAGAAGAAAGGTTCGCGAAACCACATAGTGCGAATGAGATGATAGCTGTTGTCTTCTCAGACATTACTTCACCAGTTGCCGCGATTACTTGAGCGTTTTCACCTAGGTATGGTGTGAAGTTCAAGTAAGCAACGAATTCGTTCACTACGATTTTCTGACCGATGAATGAACCAGCTGTTACAGCTTCTGCCCATGGAACACCGATTAGGAATGCTAGTGGAGAGAACGCATAACCTAGGATTAGCTCTAGTGTTAGTTCTGGCATGCCGAACCAACCACCGATGCCACCTAGCATACCGTTGATTAGCGCGATTAGACCAACGAATGCGATTAGCATTGCACCTACGTTAAGCGCAAGTTGTAGACCAGAAGCCGCACCGCCCGCAGCTGCGTCGATTACGTTAACTGGTTTGTCGTCACCGCCGTCCATCGCTTCTTCGATACTTTCGTGAGGCTGGTCAGTCTCAGGGTGAAGAATTTTAGCGAACAGTAGACCACCTGGTGCTGCCATGAATGATGCCGCAACTAGGTACTCTAGTGGAACACCCATAGATGCGTAACCAGCTAGTACACCACCAGCAACAGAAGCTAGACCACCACACATTACCGCGAATAGCTCTGATTGAGTCATTTTTGGAACGAATGGACGAACAACTAGAGGTGCCTCAGTTTGACCTACGAAGATGTTAGCTGCCGCTGACATTGATTCCGCACGCGAAGTGCCTAGCGCTTTTTGTAGTGCGCCACCAAGAATCTTGATAACCCATTGCATAACGCCAATGTAGTAAAGAACTGAAATCAGTGCAGAGAAGAAGATCAGTGTAGGAAGAACACGGAATGCGAAGATGAAACCGCCGCCGCCGAATACTTCGAACATCTTGTCAGAAACAAGACCACCGAACAGGAATGATGAACCATCGTTACCGTAGTTGATAACGTTAGAAACACCTGAAGAGAAACCGTTTAGTAGATCACGGCCCCAAGGTACATACAGAACAAATGCACCTAATGCGAATTGGATAGCGAATGCGCCACCCACAGTTCTAAAGTTGATAGCTTTTCGGTTGTTAGAAAATGCCACTGCAATCGCAAGAAGCACTACCATACCGATTAGGCTCATAAACAGGCTCATAGTTTATGACTTCCTTATAAGTTATTTATTGGCGTGTTACAAAATGGAGCTATAAAGCGGGGGCAATTATACTCATGCAGAATCAATTAAAGTAATGCCAGCCTCACACTTTCCTATAAGATTCATGATTGATTCAACCAGCTTTGTGAGTTAATTCACAATAAGCAGGAAAACGTTTTCGATTTCAAACCACATCTTTAGATTTTATTCACATATCGAGAAAGCAAAATTGCTATTTTTCCACAGTTGAGAGGCAATCGATTGCTTTCGGCCGTTATGCAACTCTACGAGCTCATTAAAGACGTGAATGAGTTTGGCTGGGTGATTTGACTCCCCTTGATATCCAAGTATAGGCATATCTGGTGCGTCTGTTTCGATTACTAGGTTTTCGAGTGGTAATTTTTGAATTGCGTCGCGTGTTTTCTTGGCTCTTGGGTAGGTAATCGTTCCTCCTACACCGATAAAAAAACCTAATTTGACCCACTCCATGGCTTGCTGATAACTCCCAGAAAAAGCGTGTAGCACACCACCTCTAGGGAGATTCGCCGCTTTCACCATTTGAATGAGGCGATTGTGCGCTTTTCGGCTATGTAAAATAACTGGGAGTTCGAAGCGTCTAGCCAGCTCAAATTGAACTTCAAGTATCTTTTCTTGCAACTGTGGATCAACATCAATGGCAAAATCTAAACCACACTCTCCTATTGCCACGCACTGCTGCCCTTTTTGATTTAGATAGCCTTCTAGCTCTGTAAGGTGCTGCTCAACGTTATCTTCAAGAAAATACGGATGAAAGCCGAGCGCATAATACAAATTGGCATGTTGCTCTGCCAAAGTGTGAATACGAGCCCAGTTTTGCGGACCGACGGAAGGAATCAAAATTCTTGCGACGCCTTGCGTTTGAGCAAGCTCAAGTTGATGTGCAAAGTCATCTTGAAACACATCAAAATCAAAGTGGCAGTGCGTATCAAAGAGCTTCATCTTGACGCTTTTTATCTGTATCTGCGGGCAGAAAATCAGAGGATGGTTGGGCTTCACTCTTCTCTTCAGTTTGATGGGCTGGGTCTTTTCGATATGGGACACAACTGCGTTTCTGATCGGGAGTTAACCCCATCTCTTTACACCAGTTGTCGTAACGCTTTAGCCCACGTTTAAACCAATTCATATCTTATCCTTATATAAAAACGCCCTTGGCTAAGTTTATAGCCAAGGGCGTTTTAAAATCTAGTTTGCGTTAAGGCTTACCCTAACCGCGCAAATTAGTGCTCACGCGTCGCACGGAAATCAACGTCAGGGAAACGCTCTTTCGCCAAGTTTAAGTTAACCATTGTTGGAGCGATATACGTTAGGTTATCACCACCATCCAATGCTAAGTTTGCTTGATTCTTGCGTTGGAACTCATCCAGTTTCTTCGCATCACCACACTCAACCCAACGAGCAGTTGCAACGTTAATGCCTTCATAAATCGCTTCAACGTTATACTCAGATTTCAAACGAGCCACAACAACATCGAACTGAAGTACACCAACGGCACCAACGATCAGATCGTTGTTCTGTAGAGGACGGAATACCTGTACCGCACCTTCTTCTGATAGCTGAACCAAACCTTTGAGAAGCTGCTTCTGCTTTAATGGATCTTTCAGGCGAATACGACGGAATAGTTCCGGAGCGAAGTTCGGAATACCAGAGAACTTCAGTGATTCACCTTGCGTAAAGGTATCACCAATCTGAATAGTGCCGTGGTTGTGTAGACCAATGATGTCACCGGCGTAAGCGTGTTCTGCACGTGCACGGTCACCAGCCATAAAGGTTACTGCATCAGAGATACTCACTTGCTTGCCAAGACGAACGTGGTTCATCTTCATACCTTGCGTGTAAGTGCCCGATACAATACGCATGAATGCGATACGGTCGCGGTGTTTTGGGTCCATATTCGCTTGGATCTTAAATACGAAACCAGAGAACTTCTCTTCAGTCGCTTCAACTTCACGTTCAACCGCTTGACGAGTTTTCGGCGCTGGAGCCCATTCAGTTAGACCGTCTAGCATATGATCCACACCAAAGTTACCTAATGCAGTACCGAAGTAAACTGGCGTCAGGTCACCTGTTAAGAACATTTCCAAATCAAACTCAGGGCAAGCACCCATGACAAGCTCAAGCTCTTCTCGAACACTTTCCGCAAGGCCTGCACCAACTTTTTCATCAAGCTCTGGGTTATCGAGACCTTTGATGATTCGAACTTCTTGAATCTCATGACCGTGACCTGATTCGTATAAAATCGTTTCATCACGGTGAATGTGGTACACACCTTTAAATTCTTTACCACAGCCGATTGGCCATGTAATTGGCGCACACATCATGCCCAACTCGTTTTCTACCTCGTCCAATACTTCCATTGGATCACGAACGTCACGGTCAAGTTTGTTCATGAAGGTTACGATTGGCGTGTCACGCAGACGCGTTACTTCCATCAGCTTACGTGTACGATCCTCGACACCTTTCGCCGCATCGATAACCATCAAACACGAGTCTACTGCCGTTAACGTACGGTATGTATCTTCCGAGAAGTCTTCGTGTCCAGGCGTATCAAGTAGGTTTACCAGACAGTCATTGTAAGGGAACTGCATTACAGAAGTGGTTACCGAGATACCACGTTCTTTTTCCATTTCCATCCAGTCTGATTTTGCGTGCTGTGCGTTACCACGACCTTTAACCGTACCTGCTTTTTGGATCGCGTTTCCGAATAAAAGGACTTTTTCAGTAATGGTGGTTTTACCCGCATCCGGGTGAGAAATAATAGCGAACGTTCTGCGCTTAGACACTTCGCCTAAAAAAAGGGGATTTGACATTAGTTAATCTTCTAAATTACTTTCATGCTCACAAAATAGGCAAGCATATCTACTATTCGATATTGTGCGGTATTCTCGCTTATTATCGCTGTGCTAGCAAACTGGAAAGACATGAACTGAATTTACTCGGCTCACCAGCCTTTACCTGCAACTAACAAGGGAAAGCCAGCGCCACACAAAGAGATGTAAAAATTCAAAAAATTGTTATTACATATTCAAAAGCCTCGAATCCGGATACGCATTTAAAGCATAAGTGTTGATGAGGTAATTAGTAACGGCCTAAAACTAACTCAAAAATAAGTAACTCATGATAATGGCGTCTTCCTTACCATTTCCCGATTTAGCTGGGTAATAGTTGTAACGACGGTCCACTTCATTAAAACCTGCTTGCTCATAAATATGGATAGCTGGGTGATTACTTTCACGCACTTCTAACCAAGCACTCTCTGCTTTGGCTTGTTCACAGTGTTCAATAAACGCGTCCAGCAATTTTTGCCCTAGCCCTCTGCCCTGTTGAGAAGGCGCTACTGCAATATTTAATAGTGTCACTTCTCCAACAATATTCTGTCCATAGAAGTAACCAACCACTTGAGAGCCTTCCAGCATCACATGATGGCAAGCACCGCGACTGGATAAGTCACGAACCAAAGATTCGGCCCAAGGGTGAGAATGTGCTTGCTGCTCGATTTGCCAAACTTGGTCGAGGTGCTCTGCACGCATCGGCGTAATTTCAATTGTCACGCATTAGCTCCGTTAAGAGTACGAACAGATTTGTTGCCACAATGCGCGGCGCTGTTCGTTATTACCATCAATATCTTGTAATAGTGGCGAGACCAGGTGCTTTGCCTTGATGCTTTTATCAGCCTCACAGCCTGCAAACCACACCCACTCTAGCTGATGTTCATCCAGCATGGATAAGCGCTCAGGCTCTAGGTGCAGCGCATCATCAAGCGTGAGCTTAATGCTTTTTAATACGCGCTCAAACATCAATGCCGTCTCGTTTTCTGGACATATTGGCGATACCAATAGGAGTTTACATGAACTTTGCAAATCCAATAATGGCGATTGATAGCCTTCCAGTCTTTCAGGGTGTACCAGCTCCCATGTGCTGATCCCCATTTCACGTAAATACTGTTTCTCGTTAATTGACATTTTCCGTCACCTATTTGAACGAGGGCAATCCTATCAAATTATCGCGATTATACCTAAAGGACTTCAAGGAACACCTGAACACAATGAGATGATTTGGATATTCCTTAACATAGCGTTTTGCCAACGGCCACACATTGGGTATGACATATAAGGTACATTATGAAATTCTTAAATACACTACTACTTTGCACACTGGTAGCCGCCACCAGCATGAGTGTTTTTGCTAATAACAGCGATGAGTGGGAGCTGATTGCAACGAAAACCGTTAACTTTCATACAGAAACAGATACCGTGACACCAAATAGCCTATTCCGAAACCGAAGCTTCAGTAAAGTAAACTAAAATGTGTGCAAGGAACGGTAGACATTAATGGTTTAAAAGTCGTCATGACAGATGGTAGTGAGAAAAAGCTTTCCTCTATGGGCGTACTAACAAGCGGATTGTCGACTCGTGCCTGGAGCCTTCCAGGTACAAAAGAAGCCAAGCTAAAACAGATTGAAATGACTTACAGTAGCTGGGGAAGCACAAAACTCAGCCTGCTAGGGGTAAGTAAAAAAGCGAAAATAGAGGTATGGGGCAAAAAGAAAAGTAACCAGTCATCCTAACCTCCCTATCTCAGTTTTCAGTGAATAAGAAAGAAGCCCACTTAGTCGTGGGCTTCATTCATTTACAGTTCAGAGAACTCTGGCGCATAGTCTATGCGTCCGGAGCGTCCAGCACATTGACCTTCGACCAACTCTGCGACTCGAAATGCACCTTTAGGGACATCCCAAGCACATTCAAAGCCCATCTCGTCGCATGATTGAAAACCCTGGCGCGCGTAATAATCAGGATCGCCCAACACCACACACACTGGGTAGCCAAAATCACGCAGTGAATCGAAACCTTCTTTGATCAACTCTGCAGCAATGCCTTGGCGACGGTAATCTTCATGAACAGCTAATGGCGCTAGCCCTTGCCATGACAAATCTTCACCATTTAAGGTCACAGGGCTAAATAAAGCATGGCCTATCACCTCTCCCTCATCTGTACACGCGACTAAGGAAAGTGTGAATTTGCTGTTTTCGCGCAAACGCATCACAAGCTCAGCTTCAGCTTCCGTTGGGAAGGCGTGTTTCAATAAGCGGTCAATGGTAAGAATGTCCGCAGGGGCTTCAGTTCGAATAAGCATTCGCTACTCCGGTTGGTTGTGCAGGCGCTTGAACTCCTTTCTGAACAAAATCAGCCAATTGATTCAAAGCGACTTGCATTGCTTTCGGTAACTGCTCTAAGTCGACACTGTCCATTAAGTTTTTCACTTCTAAGCCAAGCTCAGTATCACCTTCAATTGAAAGGCGACGTTGGAAGAACAGTGTGTCAGGGTCTTCTTTACGACCAGCAATCAGTACTAGGTCGTTTAGATTACCACTAAAACTCACATCTTCCTGAACTGGTTTTTCAGCTACCACCAATTTTTCGTCTTGATAGCTGATGTACCATGCTAAGTTCAAGTCTTTAATCGCAACTTTTAACCACTTGTCTTCAAGGAACTCAAAGTCACCATCTTCCAAGGCTTCTTTAAACACCATTTTTAGCCCTTCCAGCAACGCTTTTTGCTGAATTGGCTGTGGAAATAACTGGACTGGAGAACGCAAAATATTAGCTGCGTTCTTTACTAGTTGACTGCGAATCTTGTTTAACACGTTCATTATCCGTTACTTTGTCATTAGGTTGCTTATATTAAGCAATCGTGGCGATGAGATTACTGTTATGTATCAATAAAGTGCTTATTTTAGATTGGTGGTTTATTGCTCACTAACGCTTCTTTTTTTGAACTTACGTGTATTATTGATGCGAACAGGTGGATAAACACTTTTACAACCGTATTTTCAAAGTTATAGTTATCTGAGCGTATCCATGTGATTGTCGACTGCACAGCTAAAACCGCGAGCCCTTTAATGGCAAGTAACACTTTAGCTTGGTGGTAGACCGCCGCAGGCTTATCAGGGTGTCGCTTTTTATACACGGACGAATAATCTGGCTCATTGGAGATCGGTAATACCCTAATGCCTTCCCAGCAATTAAAACATTGGTTTGCCACGCTAACCTCAAATAGCCCTTTCTTCTTTGCCATTCTTGATAAAAAACACAATTATCGAATGGTAAGTGACCGTTACTGCGATATCGCAGGTTTAAGTCATGAGGAAATCGTCGGCTTAAACGATTGCCAAGTGCTGGGTGAGCAGTTTTATAAGAAGCTTGCACCATACTATCAGCGCGCGTTCAAAGGGGCACATGTCGAAGCCGAAATCACGCTCGATGAAACCGACCTTGAAACCAGCCTTCACTTTAGTCTTTCGCCAGTTTTTGAAGGTAACGACATTCGCTTTGTTGTTTTTCACGCTGTCGATACTTCAGAAAAGCAGATACTCGTTCGCTCCTTAGAAGAGTCCGAAAGTAAGTTTGCGAAGTTAACACAACTGCTACCAGACGGCTTACTGCTTATCGAGGATGATATTGTCATCTCTGCGAACCCCGCATCAGCGCGCCTTCTCGGACTTAACTCTCCTCATGAATTGTTGGGTGAAGAGCTAAGTCGTTTATTCATCGATGAAAACAGTAAAAAGGTATTTAGTCATCGATTGAGTACATTAATTTCTGACAAACCTTTTGTCTGCTTAACCAGCGCAAGATGCGGCTTTGAACGGAAAGTTCAGCTACACGCGGATTCCACGGCGATATTAGGTAGCGAATCTCAAATTATCCTAATCCAAGATGCTGATGATGCGCCCAAAAACCTGTCTTCTGCATCGAATGAAGACATACACATTGACTCGCTCACCAAACTCTACAACCGCTTTGGCTTCACCAAACGTTTGGAACAGCTGATCAAAAAGCAAACACCGCTTCTGGTGTTCTATTTGGATATCGATAACTTCAAAAACATTAATGACTCACTTGGTCACCATATTGGCGATAAAGTGATTCAAGAGGTATCGGCCCGTCTTAAACGGTTACTACCAAACCAAGCGATTATTGGTCATTTGGGTGGCGATGAGTTTGGCGTCATTCTGCCGGAGCCAGAAAACACCCGCATGGCTGAAATTTTGTCCGATCGCATTATCTCGTTGATCAACCAACCTTTCGACTTGCACCACTTCAGTAAACGCCTTGCGTGTTCAATTGGTAGCGTTCGATACCCTGAAGACGGACAAGATGCGCGAATCCTACTACAAAATGCCGATACTGCGATGTATGAAGCCAAAGATCGTGGTAGAAATCGTCTGATCAAATTTAACGATCAAATGAACAAAGAAGCGCGTATGCGTTTGTGGCTTGAAATCGAACTGCAAAAAGCATTGCAGCAGAACGGTTTGGAAGTGTGGTATCAACCTAAGGTTAACGCGCGAGACTTCAGTATCAACGGCGCAGAAGCGCTCGTTCGTTGGAAGCATCCAGTCGAAGGGTACATTAGTCCTGGCTCATTCATTCCTGTCGCCGAGCGCGCTGGGTTAATAGAACACCTTGGACGTGTCGTGATGCGTGATGTTTTCAATACGGTAAAACGTTGGAAACAACAGGGCATACTGCCAGGCCGTGTCGCCATCAACCTCTCTCCCGAGCAATTTGGCAACCCACAGCTGATCGACTTTATGGAAAAGTTGCTTCGCACTACCGAGCTTGATCCAAGCTGCATTACCTTCGAGCTAACCGAAAGTGCCGTGATGAGTGATAGCGAACATACACTGCAAATGTTGAATGCGATTAAAAAGCTTGGCTTCGCTCTCTCTATCGATGACTTTGGTACCGGCTACTCTTCTCTTTCCTACTTAGCGCGTTTCCCTATTGACGAGCTAAAAATCGACCGCGCTTTTATTAATGATATCGACACACTACCGAAACAAGTCACTGTGATTGAAAACATCATTAATCTGGGTAAGTCGCTCGACTTAACTGTCGTTGCCGAGGGGGTGGAAACCCACCAGCAAGCGACCCTGCTCTCTAACCTTCAATGTAATGCGATTCAAGGATTCCATTTTTATCGCCCGCAGCCAAAACATGAAATTGAAGAGCTGTTTGTACAGAATCGTCGTCACAAGAACTAACCCCGACCCGATACCCTTACTCGCAAGGGGTAAATATCGACTTTATTGAGCTAAACCTAACTTAGGTCAATTTCGCTATTCATAATTCTTCATAAAATGCGGACACCTTTTTATTCTCAATGATTGTGAGCATATGGAACTCTTGTGTCCCGCGGGTAACCTGCCTGCGTTAAAAACTGCGATTGATTGCGGTGCCGATGCCGTCTACATTGGTTTCAAAGATGATACCAACGCCCGTCACTTTGCTGGCCTCAACTTTAACGGCAAGAAATTAGAAAAAGCGGTGCAATACGTTCATGACCGCAATAAAAAAATTCATGTCGCGTTGAATACCTTCGCTCATCCCAATGGCTTCGAGCGCTGGACGAACGCAGTAGACAATGCAGCGGCACTGGGTGTAGACGCGCTGATTGTTGCAGACATTGCAGTGCTGGAGTACGCGGCTCGCAAATATCCCCATCTGGAACTACACCTTTCAGTGCAAGCATCAGCGACCAACGTCGCAGCCATTGATTTTTACAAACAAAACTTCAACGTAAAACGGGTAGTGCTACCCCGCGTTTTATCGATTCATCAGGTCAAACAGCTCTCACGCAACATCACTAGCGATGTCGAGTTAGAAGTCTTTGCTTTTGGTAGCCTTTGCATCATGTCTGAAGGTCGCTGCTACCTATCGTCATACATGACAGGCGAGTCTCCAAACACTGTGGGAGCATGCTCTCCAGCTAAGTACGTTCGCTGGCAAGAAACAGAAAATGGTCTGGAATCCCGCCTTAACGACATTTTGATCGATCGCTACAGCGCCGGTGAAAATGCGGGCTACCCTACCTTGTGTAAAGGTCGTTTCGAAGCAGAAATCGAAGGCGAGAAAAAACGCTACCACGCACTGGAAGAACCAACCAGTTTGAACACCCTCTCTATGCTGCCAGAACTATTTGCTGCAAATGTGGCGTCTGTAAAAATTGAAGGTCGCCAACGTAGCCCTGCTTACGTAGAACAAGTCACTCGAACATGGCGAGCCGCGATTGACCGTTACCAAGCAAACCCAGAAGCTTACCAAGTCGAAGCGGCTTGGGATGCCGCATTGGCAAACGTGTCTGAAGGTACGCAGACCACACTTGGTGCTTATCACCGCAAATGGCAGTAGAGGTTAAGATGGATAATTCAATGAAATACGCGCTTGGCCCGCTGTTGTACTTCTGGCCAAAACAAGACATCGAAGCGTTTTATGAACAAGCGAAATCAAGCTCCGCGGACATCATCTATCTTGGGGAAACCGTATGTTCAAAACGTCGAGAAATGAAGCCTTCGCATTGGCTTGAAATCGCAAAAGAGCTGTCTGCATCTGGCAAGCAAGTGGTGCTATCAACAATGGCACTACTAGAAGCTCCGAGTGAAGTAAACATAATGAAGAAGTACATCGACAACGGTGACTTCGCGATTGAAGCAAATGACGTATCTGCTGTTCAATTGGCATCAGAGCATAAAGTGCCTTTCGTCGTTGGTCCTGCAATCAATACTTATAACGCACACACGCTCAACTTATTTTTAAAGCAAGGTATGATGCGTTGGTGCATGCCTGTCGAGCTATCTCGCGAATGGTTAAACGATACTTTAATTCAGTGTGACGAGCTTGGTATTCGTAACAAGTTTGAAGTTGAGGTATTTAGCCACGGTTATTTGCCTTTAGCGTATTCCGCTCGCTGTTTCACAGCCCGAGCTGAAAACCGAGCGAAAGACGATTGCGAAACCTGCTGTATCAAATACCCTACGGGTATCCAGGTCAGCAGCCAAGAAGGGCAAGAAGTCTTTAACCTTAACGGCATTCAAACACAGTCAGGGTATTGCTACAACCTCATCAATGACTTACCAAGTATGAAAGGGCTGGTTGATGTGGTCCGGTTAAGCCCTCTTGGTATGGACATTTTTTCAGAGTTAGAGCGTTTTCGCTCAAACGAATACGGCGATAATCCTGAAAAGCTCGAAAGCCGCCAATGCAATGGCTATTGGCATCAACTAGCGGGCTTAGAAGTAAAAACCATTTAATCCTTAAAGATAAAAGCGAGGCCTAGCCTCGCTTTTATCTGTTAGCTTTTGTTAGCAGGCTTGCACCCTTGGTTCGACAGAACTCTCATTAAGCAGCTTTTTCACATCTCGCCACAACATACTGATCACGACCAAACTCAATGCAATGTTAGACAATGGGAAAGCTAACCAAATACCTGTCACGCCGAAAAGTTTCGGCATAATGAATAAGAATGGCAACTGGACCAGCATGTTGCCTAGTGTTACAAACATAGCTTTGCTGCCTTTGTTTACTGATTGATAGTACGCGGCCGCCACAACTAAAAAACCATCTAAGAACAACGCAAACATGTGTAAACGAATCCCGATCACGGTGCTATCAATCAACTGTTGGTCAGCATTATTAAACACCGCAACCAGTTCGTACGGGAAAAGGTTCATCAAAACAACGAACGCCACCCCACCAAGCACAGATGTCCCCATCGCGACCTTTAATAACTTTCTAATGTTATCCTGATTACGTGCACCGTGGTTGAAGCTCACTAAAGGCTGCATACCATTCGCAATTCCTTCGGCTATCAGATAGTAAACCGTCACGATGTACCCCAAAATCGCGTACGCTCCGATCAACATTGCACTTCCGTATTGAGCAAATAACGCGTTGTGCAGTGCCACCATCACAGAGCCGTAGGCATACATAAAGAAACTTGATGTACCTATCATGATAATCTTTGGTGCAGCATCAACCTGAACTTTGAAGTCGCGGATACGAAGGCGTAATGTTGCTTTTGAAGTAAAGAAGTAACCAATACCGAGCACAGTGACTACTAATTGTGCAAGTGCAGTGGCAATAGCGGCTCCGGTTAACTCCCACTCCAACCAAGCAATAAATACGTAGTCTAATACGATGTTAATAACGGCACCGATGACCATCAAAATCGTTGCTAAGTTCGGGCTGTCGTCATTGCGTAACAGAAACGGAACTGCGATAGAACCCAACGTGAATACGCACGCGACAATCAGAATATGCAAATATTGCAGCGCAAGTTCAAACACTCGCCCTTCCGCACCTTGCCAGCGAATAAATTCATCCGAAAACAAGAACAATATTGTAGCAACGACCGGCATCAATGCCGCTAACAACGTCAATCCGGTCGTTAGGATTCGCTTAGCGCCTTCATGATCGTTCTCTCCTTGCTTGATCGAAGTCAGCGCGCCAGTCCCCACCCCAATCATCATTCCTATACCGAGGATCGAACCGATAATAGGCCACGCAACATTGATCCCAGCTAATCCGTCAGCGCCAACATAACGGCCAATAAAAATGCCATCAACTATTTGATACAAACCGTTTATGAGCATTGCTGCGACGGTTGGAATCGTATATTTCCAAAACTGTCTATAAATTGAGTTTTGCATGACTGTCACCAGTAGTTAGCAAAGCTAACCATTTAATTAGCAAGACTAACTAAATGGTTAAATTAAATAAAAGAAAGATGAAACAACAAAAACTAAACCATACAGCTGAGGCCTTTGCTTTAGTTTAAAATGACTTATTACTCAATGCTTTATTCAATAAAGCTTGTAACTGTTCAGCTTCTTGCTGATTTAATTGTTGCATCATTTGGTCAGAGATATCTTTGTACACTACCTGCTCCAAAGACATTTTTTCTGCGACTTCTTCCGTAAGCAACACACGCTTAGCACGAGCATCCTCATTACATGCGATGCGTTTCACCAAACCCTTTTTTTCCAAACGCACAACCATTGTCGATGCGGAAGGCTTAGTCACTTGCAGCTCTTCTGCAAGATCGGTTATTCGCACACCCTCAGGGTAAACCTGAATCACACGTAAATAATCGAACTCATTAAAGCTTAGATGTGATAACGGATCTTCTTTGGCATAGACACGCCAAGCTTTGGCGCAAAAACGCTCTAAATCAATCAAGCTTTCTTCTAATGCCATAAAAGCCACCACCACTTAGTTAGCAAGACTAACTATTTTAAATGAGTCACTCATCAAGTTCAATCATAAAAAAAGCCGCTCTCATCGAGCGGCTCTAAATCATTCAATTTCCAGCTTCTTGGCAGCCTTTAACTTGGCCAATCTATCTTGCTGTAATTGATCGTAAATTTGCGCCAACTCCAAGAAAGAATAGCGATGCTCAACATAATCGTAAACGTTGAACGAAATCGCGAGCTTATAAAGTGAGATGGCACTTGCGATATCACCTTCAAGCTGATTACGCTTTCCAAGGTAGAAATACGTTTCCGTCAATCGTTCAGCTAGGCGATAGTTCTCTCTCGTTCCATCCATAATTGCTTTAAGCGCGTCTTCGTCCGAGACGTCTCGCAGCATGATAGCAACAAGAACCCACCCCCACTCTTCACTACGATCTCGTAAATAACGCTGTTGAAGATTGGCTTTTGCTTGCTCTGGATTTTGCTCAGCTTCGATGATGTACAGCCATAATGAACGAAAAGGATCCGTTGGCATTTCTTGATAATGCTTGGTCATATCTTCTAAAGCGAGATCGATTCGGCCACCATAATACAGTGCAATCGCACGGTTGCGCTCAGCATAGGTATTATCAGGAGCCAACTCTATGGTCGAGTCAAACGCTTCATATGCCGCATCAAACTCTCCTACTTGGGTAAAGTATACTCCCAAAAGATTGAAGATGTCCGGCTGAGCAGGATTCAACTGCAAAGACTGGTTAAAGTCCAAACGGGCAAGATCACGCAAACCAACGCTGTCGTAGTAGCTACCGCGCTCATAATGCATTTTAGCGCGCACTTCATCACTAAGGTCGGGACGTTGTAGCAACTGCGAGAGACGCGCGATTTGTACTTCTTGTTGAACACTAGGCTGAAGTGGCACCGCCATCGGTGGATATAACCACTTTTGTGCTGATTGTTGAGAAGTATTTGCACAACCGGTCAGCGCGATAGCAACACATAAAATTGCGGTTTGAAACCATTTCACTAATTGATACTCCTGTTTGGACCGCTCAAGATTTGTTTCTCTTAATGCAATATAGGCGATAACCTCGTTTGAGGTTAATACATCGAAACAAACCAAAAAAGGGGAGCGAAAATGCTCCCCTTTTATAACATGCTTTCAGGCCCTTAATCTAATAAAAGGCTGAAAGTCTCATTTTGTCTTACTCGTCTTTAGCAGCCGGTGCTTCAGCAGCAGCTTCTTCAGCTGGCTTTTCTACCGCTTCTTTCATGCTTAGACGTACACGGCCTTGGCGGTCGATTTCAAGAACTTTAACTTGAACTTCTTGACCTTCAGCTAGGTAGTCAGACACTTTCTCTACGCGTTTTTCTGCGATTTGAGAAATGTGTACAAGACCATCTTTGCCTGGAAGAACCGTTACGAATGCACCGAAGTCAGCTAGACGTGCAACTTTACCTGTGTAGATACGGCCCACTTCCACTTCAGCAGTGATCTCTTCGATACGGCGGATAGCTTCTTTCGCAGCAGTGCCTTCAGTTGCCGCAATCTTGATAGTACCGTCGTCTTCGATTTCGATAGTTGTACCAGTCTCTTCAGTTAGAGCACGGATAACTGCACCACCTTTACCGATAACGTCTTTGATCTTCTCAGCGCTGATCTTCATCGTGTGAATACGCGGAGCAAATTCAGAGATGTCTTCACGAGCACCAGAGATTGCTTCATCCATTACAGATAGGATGTGCTTACGTGCGCCTTGAGCTTGGTTAAGCGCAATTTGCATGATTTCTTTAGTGATGCCTTCGATCTTGATGTCCATTTGAAGTGCAGTGATACCAGTGTTAGTACCTGCTACTTTAAAGTCCATGTCACCTAGGTGGTCTTCATCGCCAAGGATGTCAGAAAGTACAACGAAATCGTCACCTTCTTTAACAAGACCCATTGCGATACCAGCAACAGATGCTTTGATTGGCACACCCGCGTCCATAAGTGCAAGAGAAGTACCACATACTGAAGCCATTGAAGATGAACCGTTAGATTCAGTGATTTCCGATACAACACGTACTGTGTATGGGAACTCATCAACAGAAGGCATTACTGCAGCAATACCACGCTTCGCCAGTTTACCGTGGCCGATTTCACGACGCTTAGGAGAACCTACAAAACCAGTTTCACCTACACAGTATGGAGGGAAGTTGTAGTGCAGTAGGAAGTGATCTTTACGCTCACCAGTTAGCTCATCGATGATTTGAGCATCACGCTGAGTACCTAGCGTTGCCGTAACGATCGCCTGAGTTTCACCACGAGTGAATAGCGCGCTACCGTGAGTACGAGGAAGAACACCAGTACGTACATCTAGTGCACGAACCATGTCTTTTTCACGGCCATCGATACGTGGGTTACCTGCAATAATACGGCTACGTACTACTGTCTTCTCTAGATCATGGAAGATAGTGTGGATTTCTTTTGTATCTGCTTCAGGATCTTCAGCAAGAAGAACTTCATTTACTTCCGCAGCGATCTCATGGATGCGGTCGTAACGAGCCATTTTCTCAGTAATTTGGTAAGCTTCAACAAGTTTAGCTTCTGCTAGATCAGCAATCTTATTTTTAAGCGCTGTGTTCTCTTCAGGAGCAACCCAATCCCAAGCAGGAGTTGCAACTTCTGCTTTGAATTCGTTGATAGCTTGAATAGCAACTTGTTGTTGGTCATGACCATAAACAACCGCCGCTAGCATTTCTTCTTCAGTTAGGTTGTCCGCTTCTGACTCAACCATCAGTACTGCTGACTCTGTACCTGCAACAACAAGGTCAAGCTTAGAAGTTTCTAGTTCAGTTTGGCTAGGGTTAAGTACAAGCTGACCATCGATATGACCAACACGCGCCGCACCGATAGGGCCGTTGAATGGAATGCCAGAGATGGCAAGAGCAGCAGAAGTACCGATCATTGTAACGATATCTGGCTGAACATCTGGGTTTACAGACATTACTGTCGCGATAACCTGAACTTCGTTTTTAAACGCGTCTGGGAATAGCGGACGGATTGGACGGTCGATTAGACGAGCTGTTAGCGTTTCGCCTTCAGAAGGACGACCTTCACGTTTGAAGAAGCCGCCTGGGATTTTACCCGCAGCGTAAGTACGCTCTTGGTAGTTAACCGTTAGTGGGAAGAAGTCTTGACCTGCAACGGCTTCTTTTTTACCTACAACAGATACGAATACAGACGTATCATCCATTGTGACCATAACTGCTGCTGTAGCTTGACGTGCAATAACGCCAGTTTCTAAAGTAACTGTGTGGTTACCGTACTGGAACGTTTTAACAACTGGTTTTTCGAACATTGTTATTCCTTGTTTCTAATCTTCCTTTAGTGCTTAAAGAAATCTTAGATGTGTTAATTGACACTCAAGGCATTACGAATCGCGACTAGTAAAAAGAAACTCGGAAATTCCTTTTGAATAGTCGCGACCTTTTGGTCGACGTGGTTGACTGTAATGCTATGAGCTTTTGAGAAAACCTCTTACAAGGTTTAGCCGCCAGTATTATAACGGCATAAGTCTAATTTGGCTAAATTTAGGCAACAAAAAAGGGGCATAAAGCCCCTTTTTAGACAAACTGCTATGCAGTCGCTGATTAGCGACGTAGGCCTAGACGTTTGATTAGGTCTTGGTAGCGAGCTAGGTTTTTACCTTTTAGGTAATCTAGAAGCTTACGACGACGAGAAACCATGCGTAGAAGACCACGACGGCTGTGGTGATCGCCTTTGTGCGCTTTGAAGTGACCTTGTAGGTGGTTGATAGAAGCTGTAAGTAGAGCTACTTGAACTTCTGGTGAACCAGTGTCGCCTTCGCCTTGTGCGTATTCTGCAACGATTGCTGCTTTAGTTTCTGCATTCAGAGACATAATTCTCTCCTAATAAGAGTAGGTTTAAAGTTGTAGCAGCCAATCTCTGATTCAGCCGCTACGCGAAGCGCGGATTATAGGGAAATTTCCTATCTCGTGCAATATAAAAATACCGACACTCAGGTCGGTATTTTCAATCATTTACTTGGATGCAACGTCATCTCGGAACACGACCAATCGCTTAGGAGCGATTTTGCCATCTTCGTTCATTTCGCCAACGCCAATAAACAAGCGTTCTTCACCCATAGTAAGGCGAAGTGAGCCCTCTGTCGGAGCACCAAATACTTGAACGGGCTGCCCATGTTGGACCATATCCGCCAGTTCAGGCACCAAGTTGACTTCTGGTAAGTCTTCTACCGCTGTATCCATTGGCAAAAGCAGTGGGTCCAGTAGTTCTCGAGGCGCTCGTTCCTCGCGGTGAGCTTGCTCTAGCAACTCATTTAGTTGCTCAAGTGTTACCATATTCTCGTAAGGGTATTTAGCAACACCAGTACGACGAAGCATAGTTACGTGCGCACCACAACCTAACATTTCGCCCAGATCATCAACGATAGTACGAATATAGGTACCTTTAGAGCAGTGCACTTCCATCTCTACTTCATCGCCTTCAAAACGGTGAAGAACAATCTCATATACCGTGATCTTACGAGATTCACGCGGAACTTCGATGCCTTTACGAGCGTATTCATACAAGGGTTTACCTTGATACTTCAACGCAGAGAACATGGAAGGCACTTGATCAGATTCACCACGGAACTGATCGATGCACGCTTCTAGCTTGTCTAACGTAACATCGACTGGACGCGTCTCTACAACTTCACCATCCGAGTCAGACGTATTGGTACGTTCACCCAGCTTTGCGATCACACGGTAGCGTTTATCAGAATCAAGAAGAAACTGAGAAAATTTTGTCGCTTCACCCAAGCAAATTGGCAGCATGCCTGTCGCTAATGGGTCCAAGGCTCCAGTGTGGCCTGCTTTCTCAGCAAAGTAGATTCGCTTTACTTTTTGCAGTGCATCATTGGAAGAGATACCTGTTGGTTTGTCCAACAGTATAACGCCATTAATTGGACGACCTTTACGACGACGAGCCATTATTCTTCGTCCTCACGACCAGAATCTTTTTGCTTTTGTTTGTCTGAACTAACGACTTCAGACACTAGGTTAGACATACGCATACCTTCAACAAGCGTATTGTCATAGTGGAAGCGGATTTCTGGCGTTAAACGTAGACGAATACGCTTACCTAACATCATGCGAATGTGCACTTCGTGCTCACGTAGCGCTGCTAGACATGATTCAGGTGTTTGCTCACCCACACACAGGAAGGTCACAAATACTTTTGCGTAAGCTAGGTCACGAGAGACTTCTACGTCTGAGATCGTCACCATGCCAAGGCGAGAGTCACGAACTTCACGTTGAAGGATCATCGCTAGTTCTTTTTGCAGCTGCTGTGCAACGCGCTGCGTGCGGCTAAATTCTTTTGACATATCTTTACTCTTATATAGAAAGAATGGGGGGTTGGTCAAAGCCAGCCCCCCATGGTGTATTCAACAACCAATTACTACTTATCTTTCAAAGACAATATTAGTAATTTTAGTCAATTAGTCTAGAGTACGTTTAATTTCAACGATTTCGAAGACTTCGATTTGGTCACCAACGCGAACATCATTGTAGTTCTTAACGCCGATACCACATTCGTAGCCATTCTTAACTTCTTGAACGTCATCTTTGAAACGACGTAGTGACTCTAGTTCACCTTCGTAAATAACAACGTTATCACGTAGTACACGGATTGGGTTGTTACGCTTGATCACACCTTCTGTAACCATACAACCAGCGATAGCGCCCAGTTTCGGTGACTTAAACACGTCACGAACTTCAGCAAGACCAATGATCTCTTGCTTGAATTCTGGAGCAAGCATACCGCCCATTGCTTGTTTCACTTCGTCAATCAATTGGTAAATGATTGAGTAATAACGTAAGTCAACAGCTGCGGCTTCAACAGCACGACGAGCAGAAGCATCTGCACGAACGTTAAAGCCAAGGATGATTGCGTTTGAAGCTTCCGCTAGTACTACGTCAGTTTCCGTAATACCACCAACACCAGAACCAACGATGTTCACTTTAACTTCGTCAGTAGATAGCTTAACTAGTGAGTCTGCGATTGCTTCTACAGAACCTTGAACGTCTGCTTTAAGTACAACGTTAAGTTCAGCAACTTCACCAGCAGTCATGTTAGAGAACATGTTCTCTAATTTAGATTTCTGCTGACGAGCAAGTTTCACTTCACGGAACTTACCAGCACGGTAGTTAGCTACTTCACGCGCTTTACGCTCGTCACGAACTACTGTTGCTTCATCACCTGAAGATGGTACACCTGAAAGACCTAGGATCTCTACAGGGATAGATGGGCCAGCCGAAGTAATTTCTTTACCTAGCTCATCACGCATTGCACGAACACGGCCGTATTCTTGACCACAAAGAACGATGTCGCCTTTGTTTAGTGTACCTGATTGAACAAGTACTGTTGCAACTGGACCACGACCTTTATCTAGGCGAGATTCAACAACAACACCAGATGCCATGCCTTCAGCTACAGCTGTAAGTTCAAGAACTTCAGACTGAAGAAGGATTGCTTCTAGAAGACCATCGATATTTGTACCCTGTTTAGCAGAGATGTGAACGAACATGTTCTCACCGCCCCACTCTTCAGGAATAACGTCGTATTGAGCAAGCTCGTTCTTAACGTTATCTGGGTTCGCGTCTTCTTTATCGATCTTGTTCACAGCAACAATTAGAGGAACGCCTGCCGCTTTCGCGTGCTGAATCGCTTCTACTGTTTGTGGCATTACGCCATCGTCTGCTGCAACTACAAGAACAACGATATCTGTCGCTTGAGCACCACGAGCACGCATTGCAGTAAACGCTGCGTGTCCAGGAGTATCAAGGAACGTGATCATGCCGTTGTCTGTTTCAACGTGGTACGCACCAATGTGCTGAGTAATACCACCCGCTTCGCCAGAAGCAACGTGTGTGCGACGGATGTAGTCAAGTGTTGACGTTTTACCGTGGTCAACGTGACCCATGATAGTAACAACTGGAGCACGTGGAACTGCTTCCGCGTTAGTGTCACGGTCAGATAGTACCGCTTCTTCCAGTTCGTTCTCTTTACGAAGAACTACTTTATGGCCCATTTCTTCAGCAACAAGTTGTGCTGTTTCTTGGTCGATCACTTGGTTGATAGTCGCCATAGCGCCCATCTTCATCATTACTTTGATAACTTCTGTCGCTTTAACCGACATCTTGTTAGCAAGTTCTGATAGAACGATCGTTTCGCCAATTACAACGTCTTGCTTAGCAACCGTTGCTGACTTATCAAACCCGTGCTGCATTGAAGTCGGCTTAGCAAGTTTGCCCTTACGACCTCTACCGCCACGTTGGTTGTTACGGCCACCGCGAGCTTGGTCGTCTTTACCCGAAGCTGCTTTTTTCTTCTTACGACGACCGCCTTCTACTTTGCGATCTGCTTCATCTTCGGCTTCACGTGCGTATTGTGAAGTCGTTACATGGTAATCTGTATCTTCCATATCACCCTTTTTCTCTTCTGCAGCAGACCAACGCTCTTTATTCTTTTCAGCCAATTCGCGAGCTTCTTCAAGCTTGCGCTGACTTTCCTCTTCAGCCTTACGCTTAGCTTCTTCTTCCTGACGACGTTTAAGCTCGTCGGCCTCTTTTCGCGCTGCTTCTTGCTTAATTTTCTCTTCAGCATCACGCTTTGCTTTTTCTTCAGCATTACGTTGTGCATTCGTATCTACGTCTCGCTTCGCTTTTTCTTCAGCTTCACGTTTCGCTTTTTCTTCCGCTTCACGTTTTGCAGCTTCTTCAGCTTCACGTTTCGCAGCTTCTTCAGCTTCACGTTTTGCAGCTTCTTCTGCTGCACGTTTTGCTGCTTCTTCTGCTTCACGTTGTGCTGCTTCTTCAGCTTCACGTTTCGCTTCATCTTCAATTGTGCTGCGCTTCACGTATGTACGTTTTTTGCGCACCTCAACCTGAACATTCTTACTCTTACCACCACCCGCGTTCACACTAAGTGTACTACGAGTTTTACGCTGAAGCGTAAGGCGAGTCGGCTCTGAATCACCTGATTTATCACCGTGTTCTTTCTTTAAATGAGAGAGAAGCTTCTGCTTCTCTTCATCAGTAACATTGTCAGAGCTCGCCTTTTTAATGCCAGCGTCAGCAAGTTGTTCAATCAAGCGGTCGACTGGCGTACCAATCTCATCACTCAGTGCTTTAACTGTTAATTGTGTCATGCCGCTTCCTCCTTGCCGAAAATTATGCTTCTTCGCCGAACCAACAGATGTTACGTGCGGCCATAATTAGCTCACCTGCACGTTCTTCGGTCAGGCCTTCGATACCTTCTAAATCGTCAATACCTTGGTCAGCAAGATCTTCCAGTGTCGCTACACCTTTCGCTGCCAATTTAAATGCCATCTCACGCTCAAGACCTTCAAGTGCAAGTAGGTCCTCAGCTGGTTCTAGACCTTCAAAAGACTCTTCTTGTGCTAGTGCGATCGTCGTTAGTGCATCTTTTGCACGTCCACGAAGCTCTTCGATTAGTTCTTCATTCAAACCATCGATTTCTAGTAGCTCGTTAACTGGCACGTATGCGATTTCTTCTAGCGTTGAGAAACCTTCTTCAACAAGAAGTTGAGCGAAGTCTTCTTCAATATCTAGGTACTTCATGAAGTTTTCAATAGATGCTTGTGATTCTTCAGCGTGTTTCTTCTGAAGATCAGCAACTGTCATAACATTCAGTTCCCAACCGGTTAGTTGAGATGCTAGACGCACGTTTTGACCGTTACGACCAATAGCTTGCGCTAGGTTGTCAGCTTCAACTGCGATGTCCATTGAGTGTGCATCCTCATCAACGATGATAGAAGCAACATCAGCTGGCGCCATTGCGTTGATAACGAATTGAGCTGGGTTATCATCCCAAAGAACGATATCGATACGCTCACCACCAAGTTCGCCAGAAACAGCCTGTACACGTGCACCACGCATACCAACACACGCACCTACAGGGTCGATACGTTTGTCATTTGTTTTGACAGCGATCTTAGCACGAGAACCAGGATCACGTGCTGCGCCTTTCAGCTCGATAATATCTTCTGCGATTTCAGGCACTTCAACACGGAACAGTTCTGCCAACATTTCTGGCTTAGAACGAGTGATGAACAATTGGAAACCACGTGCTTCAGGCGCGACTTTGTAAAGAAGGCCACGTACGCGGTCGCCTGGACGGAAGTTTTCACGAGGAAGTTGGTCATCACGCAGGATTACCGCTTCAGCGTTATTACCAAGATCAAGCACGATTGTGTCACGGTTTACTTTTTTCACGACACCAGTGATTAGATCACCCTCATTGTCGATGAACTGTTCAACGATTTGTGCGCGCTCAGCTTCACGAACTTTTTGAACGATAACTTGCTTAGCAGTTTGAGTCGTAATACGGTCAAACGTTACTGATTCGATTTCGTCTTCTACGTAGTCGCCAAGCTCGATTGAGTCATCTTCGTATTGCGCTGCTTCTAGTGAGATCTCTTTTGTAGGGTTCTCAACGTCATCAACAACTAACCAACGGCGGTAAGTTACAAATTCACCGGTTTTACGGTCAATGGCAACACGTACGTCGATTTCGATTTCGTATTTTTTCTTTGTAGAAGTTGCTAGAGCAATCTCAAGAGCCTCAAAGATACGCTCACGAGGTACCGCTTTTTCGTTCGATACCGCTTCTGCTACCGCTAAAATTTCTTTACTCATTGTATTTAGCCTCTAAGCTTAAACTTTTTTAGGGAACTAAAATTTAGGGATCAGGTTAGCTTTGGAAATGTTACTTAGAGCAAACTCTTCTTGCTGACCGTCTACAGTAATTGTCACTGTTTCGCCATCAACACCGTGGATAATACCTTTCCACTTACGACGGTTTGCTACAGCCATTTTCAATACGATGCTGACCTCGTGACCAATAAATTGCTCGTAATGTGCTGCTTTAAAAAGTGGTCTTTCTAAACCTGGAGAAGACACTTCTAGGCTGTAAGCAACAGAAATTGGATCTTCAACGTCTAAAACTGCACTAACTTGGTGGCTAACTTCTGCACAGTCGTCTACGTTAATACCATTTTCATGGTCAATGTAGATACGTAACGTTGAGTGCGCGCCTGCACGAATGAATTCTAATCCAACTAACTCATAACCTGATGCCGCTACTGGCGCGTCAAGCATTTCAGTAAGTTGTCTTTCTAAACCAGTCATTTAACCACTCCAGAAACAAAAAAAGGGCTCAGAGCCCAATCAAAAAACCAAGCAGTATCTGAGCTATTTCAAAAAGCTCAGATAACAAAAAACCCCGATAGTCGGGGTTTTATGCTGCTGGACCCTGATACGTTAAGAATAGCCAACAATTGCTTTTCTTAACTCGTAGTGTGGTTAGCACTACGCAAACTTGCCAATCTACGATTTCCTTTTAAAGAAAGAGATTGGTTGCGGGGGCCGGATTTGAACCGACGACCTTCGGGTTATGAGCCCGACGAGCTACCAAGCTGCTCCACCCCGCGTCCGACTTGCTGAGCATTATACTCGCAAACAAGTGATTTACAAGTTTGTAAATACATGGTGCCGAGAGAGGGACTCGAACCCTCACACCTAAGGCACTAGCACCTCATGCTAGCGTGTCTACCAATTTCACCATCTCGGCATCAAAACCTTACAGCTTATTGAGGAATTTCATCACCCGCAGGGGCAGGAACTTCACTCGCTGCATCCTTAACTTGTTCAACAACTGGTTGACCTAACGTTGGGTCTACCCATTGTGATTCAGTCTGGTGCGTAGACATACGACCAAGTAACAAGCTAACGATAAAGAATACGGTTGCTAAAATAGCAGTTGTTCGGGTTAAGAAATTACCTGAGCCGCCAGCACCAAACACTGTGTTTGAAGCACCAGCACCGAACGAGGCTCCCATATCTGCGCCTTTACCTTGTTGAATCAACACAAGGCCAATCACACCAAGCGCTGCCAACAGGTAAATCACAAGTAGAACTGAAAACATTTTTTCCACCTATGTTCCAAATTGTTGAGCCAGCGCCGTTCAAAAGAATAAATCATAATGAACAAGGCTAGCGACCTCCTAACGGGAGGCGGAGCAATACTAGCGAAAGCCAGTAACGCTGACAAGGGAAAATTAGTAAAAAATCAATGCCAATGCGTTAAGCGCTCAAAAAAAGGGCAAAAGACGCCCTTTTCATTCAAGACATGCTTTAACGCAATGATTAACAACTTGCTTTAACAGCCTCAGCGATTTTCAATGCTGAGTGTTGAACTAGTTCACCATCTTCTCCTTCCACCATAACGCGGATCAAAGGCTCAGTGCCAGACTTACGCAGCAATACACGCCCTTTATCACCAAGTGTCGCCTCTACTTCAGCGACAGCATTTAATACAGCTGTAGCTTCAAGAGGGTTACTTTCTCCTGAGAAACGGACATTTTCTAAAACCTGAGGATATAATGTCATTCCTTGCGATAGTTCATATAAAGACATATCGCTGCCAATTACAGAAGCAAGTACTTGAAGTGCAGCAACAATCGCATCGCCGGTTGTGACTTTATCTAATAAGATCACATGGCCTGAGTTTTCAGCACCAATTTTCCAACCTTTTTCTAGCAGTTGCTCCATGACATAACGGTCACCAACAGCAGCACGTACAAACGGAATGCCTAGCTGCTTTAAACCATTTTCCATACCCAAGTTAGTCATTAGTGTACCAACAACACCACCCTTTAGCTCACCACGACGAAGTGCATCACGAGCGATGATATAAGCAATTTGGTCACCATCAACTTTGTTACCTAGGTGGTCGACCATAATGATGCGGTCACCATCACCATCAAATGCGAGACCAAGATGCGCTTGCTCTTCAACAACACGCTGTTGAAGAGCTCGTACGTCTGTTGCGCCCACTTTTTCATTAATGTTGATGCCGTTAGGCTCTACGCCCATAGCGATAACTTCTGCCCCAAGTTCTTTGAAAACATTTGGAGCGATGTGGTACGTTGCACCGTGCGCACAGTCTACTACGATCTTAAAGTTCGCAAGGCTCAACTCAGATGGGAAAGTACTCTTACAGAATTCGATGTAACGACCAGCTGCATCATTTAGGCGGGTTGCTTTACCAAGCTCAGCAGACTCCACACATTCAATTTCTTTATCTAACTCAGCTTCGATCGCCAATTCGATATCGTCAGGTAGCTTAGTACCCTCAGAAGAAAAGAATTTAATGCCGTTGTCGTAATATGGGTTATGTGATGCAGAAATCACAATACCAGCCTCGGCACGGAAAGTCTGAGTTAAATATGCCACAGCTGGAGTTGGCATGGGACCAGTAAATGTTGCTTTAAGTCCCGCAGCTGCAAGGCCAGCCTCTAGTGCAGATTCAAGCATATAACCTGAAATACGTGTATCTTTACCTATAATAACTTTCTTTGTGCCTTGTTTCGCTAGTACACGACCAGCAGCCCAGCCAAGCTTAAGTACGAAGTCTGGAGTGATTGGGTATTGTCCTACTTTACCGCGCACACCGTCAGTACCAAAGTAACGTCTTTCATTCGACATAAACTTTCCTTTATTATTTTTAAATATTGTTTTTCGTCATCTCAACAACTTTCATCGCTTCGATTGTCTCTTCAAAGTCATGCACGCGAATGATCTGCGCGCCTTTCATCGCGGCAATCGTAGCACAAACGACACTTGCGTTCGTACACTCTGCCGCTGGCTTGTCTAACAGTTTGAAGATCATGGATTTACGAGACATGCCAGCCAAAATAGGCAGGCCGAATTCATGAAACTTTTCAAGATGAGCAAGCATATGATAATTGTGTTCGATTGTTTTGCCAAAGCCAAACCCAGGATCGAGAATCAGTTGAGATTTATCAATCCCTGCTGCTTCACACGCCGCGATACGTTCTTCTAGAAAAGCCGACACGTCCCCCATTAAATCATCATAATGAGGGTCAACTTGCATGGTCCTAGGCTGACCTTTCATATGCATCAGACAAATTGGAAGGTTTGCTTCTGCTGCGACTTCCAGAGCACCTGGCTCTTGCAGCGAGCGGATGTCATTGATCAAATCAGCCCCAGCATCAATTGCTTGACGCATCACTTCTGCTTTACTGGTGTCAACGGAAATCCATACATCATATTTTTCACGAATGGCTTTGATTACTGGGACAACACGCCTAAGCTCTTCTTCCAAAGACACATCCGGTGCACCAGGTCTTGTTGATTCACCACCAACATCAACAATACTTACACCAGCCTTTATCATTTTATCAACTTGAGCAAGAGCAAGTTCAATTGAGTTGTATTTACCGCCATCCGAAAAGGAATCCGGTGTCACATTTAGAATGGCCATGACATGTGGACGCGAAAGGTCCAAAGATTTGTTATTTGCTGTAATCATCATCATAAACACAAAAACCCCGAGATAACTCGGGGTTTAATATTATCGATACTCTTTATTCAGAGTCTTTCTTTTCAGGCGCTTCGTTAGAAGTTGTTTCAGAAGAGCTAGGCTGTTCTGCATCTTTCGCAGTCTCCGTTGCTTCTTCTTTAACTTCTTGCTTTGCTTGAGGCTTGTCGCTGTCTTCTGGTTTGCTTGCTGAGTTATCACTCCAGCCCGCAGGCTCACGAATTTCAGCTTTGCGCTCCATTAAGTCATCAATCTGGCGAGCATCAATGGTTTCATACTTCATCAGCGCATCTTTCATCGCATGCATGATATCCATGTTCTCTTGAAGAATCTTCTTCGCACGATCGTAGTTGCGGTCAATGATCTGACGAACTTCGTCATCAATCAACTTCGCTGTATCGTCAGACACATGTTTAGTCTGAGTTACACTACGCCCTAAGAACACTTCGCCTTCATCTTCTGCATACAGCAGAGGGCCAAGCTTTTCAGAGAAACCCCATTGAGTAACCATCTTACGAGCAATATCTGTTGCGCGCTCGATATCATTAGAAGCACCGGTTGATACTTTGTCAGCACCGTAGATAAGTTCTTCTGCTAAACGACCACCGTACAAGCTAGAAATCATTGATTCTAGGTGTTGGCGAGACATACTCACGCGGTCCTGCTCTGGAAGGTACATTGTTACACCCAACGCACGACCACGTGGAATGATAGACACTTTGTACACTGGATCGTGTTCAGGAACCAAGCGACCAACAATCGCGTGACCCGCTTCGTGGTATGCGGTTGACTCTTTCACTTCCTCAGACATCACCATTGAACGGCGCTCGGCACCCATCATGATTTTGTCTTTCGCCAGTTCAAACTCAACCATAGAAACGTTGCGCTTGTTACCACGCGCAGCAAACAGGGCTGCTTCGTTAACTAAGTTTGCTAGGTCAGCACCAGAGAAGCCTGGAGTACCACGCGCGATGAGAGAAGGCTCTACATCACCCGCTAGAGGGACCTTACGCATGTGAACTTTTAGGATCTGTTCACGGCCACGTACATCTGGAAGACCAACTACCACTTGGCGGTCAAAACGACCAGGACGCAGTAGCGCAGGGTCTAGCACGTCCGGACGGTTAGTCGCAGCGATAACGATAATACCTTCGTTACCTTCGAAACCATCCATCTCAACGAGCATTTGGTTTAGTGTTTGTTCACGTTCATCATGACCACCACCAACACCTGCGCCACGTTGACGACCTACCGCATCGATCTCATCGATAAAGATGATACAAGGTGCGGCTTTCTTTGCTTGTTCAAACATGTCACGCACACGAGATGCACCAACACCAACGAACATTTCTACGAAATCAGAACCAGAGATAGTAAAGAATGGTACTTTCGCCTCACCGGCAATGGCTTTCGCTAGAAGCGTTTTACCCGTACCTGGAGGACCAACCATTAGAACACCCGTTGGAATCTTACCGCCCAGCTTTTGGAAGCGGCTTGGATCGCGTAGGTAGTCCACCAGCTCTTTCACGTCTTCTTTTGCTTCGTCACAACCTGCAACGTCAGCAAAAGTTGTCTTGATTTGTTCTTCGCTCATCATTCGAGCTTTGCTCTTACCAAAAGACATGGCGCCTTTACCACCGCCGCCTTGCATTTGACGCATGAAGAAAATCCATACACCAATTAGTAAGATCATTGGGAACCAAGAGATGAAGATAGTACCCAGCAAGCTTTGCTCTTCTGGAGGCGTGCCTTGTACTTTCACGTTTTGGTTAATTAGGTCATCTAGAAGCTTTTGGTCATACACTGGCATGTAAGTGACCATTTTGGCACCGCCGCCACGACGAACAAAGCTAATTTCACCGTCTTTAAAAGTTGCTTCTTGAATCTGGCCTTGGCCAACTTCCTGTACAAACGTGGTGTAATCCACGGTTCTGCCATTGCTTTCTCCAGGGCCAAAGCTCTGGAATACCGACATCAATACGACGGCGATAACAAGCCACAGAATTAAATTTTTTGCCATGTCACTCAAGGTGTAAGCCTCTCGATAACTAATTGTAATTAAAGGTAGGGTACTACAGTTCATTAACTGTAGCTATAGTGTTAACACGCTCTCAAGAGAGCAAAATGGTTAACCTTTGTAACCAGTGGCTACGACGAAGACCTCTCGAGAGCGAGCTCGCGATGAGTCTGGTTTTCTAATTTTTACGGCTTTAAACATGTCTCGGACTTCTTTCACATACTGATCGAAGCCTTCCCCTTGGAAAACCTTTACGACAAAGCTACCATTAGGCGCTAGAACTTGTCGACACATATCTAAAGCTAATTCAACTAAATACATAGCGCGAGGTTGATCAACAGAATTGTTTCCCGCGATGTTAGGCGCCATATCAGACATTACTACGTCTACCATGGAAGGTTGGATCCTTTCTAGCAAAGCTTCCAATACCGCATCATCACGAAAGTCGCCTTGTAAAAAGCTAACGCCAGCAATCGGGTCCATAGGAAGCAAGTCACACGCGATGATCTGACCACTGTCCCCTACTATCTTAGCAGCATATTGAGACCATCCGCCCGGCGCAGCCCCCAAGTCGACGACTGTCATTCCAGGCTTTAACAATTTATCTTTCGTTTGAATCTCATCGATCTTGAAATAAGCACGTGAGCGGTAGCCTTTTTTTCGGGCTTCATTCGCGTATTTATCATCAAAGTGTTCTTTCAACCAACGACCAGAACTAGCCGAATGTTTTTGTTTACTCATTTTAATCCCAACAAGGCACAAATTGGAGCTATTGTTTTAATAGGCGCTACCTATTACTCAATAAATTATAGTCTTCAGCAATAGATGGCGTTAAAATAGCTTTTTTCAACCCTTATTTTAAAGAAAATTGGCCGCGTAATGAACCTAAGCACCAAACAAAAGCAGCACCTTAAAGGCCTAGCTCACAGTTTAAAACCTGTTGTGCTAATGGGCGCAAATGGACTTACAGAAGCCGTGCTAGCAGAAATTGAAATCGCTCTTAACCATCACGAACTTATCAAAGTAAAAGTTGCTTCGGAAGATCGTGAAACAAAACAGCTAATCATCGACGCTATCGTACGTGAGACGGGCGCTGAAAAAGTTCAGACTATTGGTAAAGTGCTTGTGCTATACCGCCAGTCTGAAGAGCGTAAAATCGAAATCCCTCGTAAGTAACTCTACTTACGTTGCTGAAGAAAAAAGGTCGCCTAAGGCGACCTTTTTGCGTTTTATCAGAGTAGTAATGCTACTCCAAACGACTTAGATATATTCTACTCGGTCAATTTCGAAGTCTTTCGCGCCACCCGGAGTTTGAATAGCAACTTCATCGCCTTCCATCTTACCAATCAGGCCACGAGCAATAGGTGAGCTCACTGAAATGCGACCTGCTTTGATATCGGCTTCGTCATCACCAACGATTTGGTACGTTTTTTCTTCTTCGGTGTCGATATCAATCAAGGTTACGGTTGAACCAAAAATAACTTTACCCGTGTTCTCCATCTTCGTTACATCAATAACTTGAGCAACTGACAGTTTGTATTCAATGTCACGGATTTGTGCTTCACAAATGCCCTGCTCTTCACGAGCGGCGTGATATTCAGCATTCTCTTTTAAATCACCTAGCTCACGAGCTTCAGCAATTGCCTCTGAGATCTGAGGACGTAGTTTAAGTAGACGATCGAGTTCTGCACGTAGCTTTTGCTCGCCACGTAGTGTCATTGGAACTTTTTCCATTTTATAACCTCAAGCCCAAATGGGTCTTTGGACAAAAAAAAGCCCACCCTGTCATAGGACTGGGTAGTGCGCTTAAAGATGTATTTCGTTTAGTGTAAACAAACTCCCGGACGAAATCATCTTAATTCGAAAGACAGCAAGACTATGCCTTTTCGGCATAATGATATAACTCACTTTTAGAGCGGTTCTAGGGCGAATCACCTTCTCAATTTATTGAAAAACAACACCGTTCATTACACCAAAAACCTCAAAAAAGATAAAAACTAATCAATGTCAGGCCAATGTCATTGCCAATAATTTCAATCAAAAACAGTAATTTAAATAAAAACAACGCACAATTGAACAGTGTTCATCAGTGGGATTTATATCATTTTACTAACTCATACGGAAACTTTAGCAGTAAAACATGTCCAGCGAGTTGTTAGATCAATGGCTTACAAGTGCGAACTATATCGCTCAATTAGCCAATTTTGGACCAACAACTTGTGAGAGATCACCTCTCCCCCATACAACAATGATTATGGACAGCTAACTAGGACAAATAAGATGAAAAAGACTCTAATTGCTCTTTCTGTATCTGCAGCAGCTATGGCAACTGGCGTAAACGCAGCTGAACTTTACAACCAAGACGGTACTTCTCTAGAAATGGGCGGCCGTGCTGAAGCACGTCTATCTATGAAAGATGGCGACGCTCAAGACAAATCTCGCATCCGTCTAAACTTCCTTGGTAAACAAGAAATCAATGACAACCTATACGGTGTTGGTTTCTGGGAAGGTGAATTTGAGACTGCTCAAAACGGTACTGTAGACGGCGACGACAAGAGCGATCTAGAAACTCGTCTTGCTTACGCTGGTCTTGGCGGTGCTTACGGTGAGTTCGCATACGGTAAAACTGAAGGTGCACTAGGCGTTATCACTGACTTCACAGATATCATGGCTTACCACGGTAACTCTGCAGCAGACAAACTAGCTGTATCAGACCGTACAGACAACATGATGGCTTACAAAGGCCAGTTTGAAAACCTAAGCGTAAAAGCAAGCTACCGCTTCGCTGATCGTATGGAAAACAAAAACACTGGTGAGTACTACGACAACAAACAAGACGGTTACTCTCTATCTGCAATCTACGCTCTAGCTGACACTGGTCTTGAGCTAGGTGCTGGTTACGCAGATCAAGACAAAGCTAACGAGTACATGCTAGCTGCATCTTACACAATGTCTGATCTTTACTTCGCTGGTGTATTCACTGACGGCGAGAAAATGGAAGATTCAAACAACAGTAACACAGTTGATTACACTGGTTACGAGCTAGCGGGTGCTTACACTCTAGGCCAAACAGTATTTACAACATCATACAACAATGCAGAAACTAACAACGAAACTTCTGCAAACAACTTCGCTGTTGATGCTTCTTACTACTTCAAGCCTAACTTCCGTGGTTACATTTCTTACAACTTCAACCTGATTGATGCAGGTGACAAGTTTGGTTCAACTGACACTAGCAAAACAGTTGCAACTAAGATCGATGCTGAAGACGAGCTAGCTCTAGGTCTACGTTACGACTTCTAATTCAGGTCTTTGACTAGAATATCGAATGCCCGCTTTAAGCGGGCATTTTTTATACTTCATTTTAAGCAGCGCGCCTTTCTCTCGTGTCTCATTCATGAAGACATTTGAAGCATTTATTTAGTTACCTAGCATATTGAAAGGACTTGCGTATACTCAATCACATAACTCACCTTAGAAAGTATCATTATGCGTTTACGTTGGCCCTTGCTCATATTCTCTTCATTACTTTCTGCTTTTTCACAAGCGTACCCTCATCAAGAGGTGTTGCCTGAAGGCGCCCGCATCAGTTTAGTTGCGGAAAAACTCAGTGAAAATGCTGAGCTTGACGGTGTTCATCCTACCGAACAACTGTTCCCACCAGCGAGTACATTAAAAATCGTCACCGCATTAGCCGCAAAGCTAGAACTGGGTGATAATTTCCGGTTTCGAACCAAGCTGGAAACGTCGAACTCAGATGCAGTGATTTACTTTGTCGGCGACCCAACACTCCAAACCAACGACTTAAAATCACTTCTCACTCTAGCTAAGAAAAATGGCTTAAAACGGATTAACGGTGACCTATGGCTCGATAACAGCGCATTCACTGGTTATAACCGTGCGGTGGGCTGGCCGTGGGATATCTTGGGAGTTTGCTACAGCGCTCCGGCATCGACCATCACACTCAATAACAACTGTGTACAAGCCTCTATCTATACACAAAAAGATGGTGGAACGCGGGTCTACGTACCAGAGCATCAACCTATTCGTGTCACAAGTACCGTAGAAACAGTTTCTAAAACCATTAAGAAAAGTCGTCATTGTGACTTAGGTTTAGTTGCAAATCCCGATAACAACTACAAGCTAACAGGGTGCTTGGTTGAAAGAGACAAACCATTGCCACTGAAATTTGCGGTTCAAGACCCTGAGCGTTACACCAGTCAAAGGTTGGCGGCTTTGCTCAAGGAGCTCAACATTGGGGTATCGGGAAAGATTAGGGTCGGTACGGCGCCAGAAAAGCAGCGAAAGCTCATCGCAATGCATCAATCAAAGGCCTTACCAGACATTCTTGAAGATATGCTCAAAAACTCTGACAACTTGATTGCCGACACATTAACCAAAACACTTGGTGCTAAATTTTTCGTTCAGCCAGGCAGTTTTACTAACGGTACAGAAGCGATCAAGCAGATCATTTTCGCCAACACTGGTATTGATATTCGTAATGCGCGCCTAGAAGACGGCTCAGGACTTTCGCGAAATAACCGGATCTCCGCGACCAAGATGGCTGAAATGCTGCGCTATATTTGGAAGCATGAAAACGAACTCAAATTGATTGCCATCATGCCGAAATCAGGTGAATCCGGGACATTAAAGTACCGACAAAGTATGCGAAAACTTCCAATTAAAGGACAGCTGATCGCGAAAAGTGGCTCTATCTACGGGACTTACAATATGGCTGGATATGGCTTGGATAAAAATGGTCAACCTAACACCATTTTTGTTCAGTTTGTTTCAGACTACTTCCCAGAAAAACGGGACGACAACACACCTGTCATCGCCCCGATTACACATTTTGAGCAGCTTTTTTACAATGACATTGTGAACTTTAGTCAGGCAATACCTAAGAAATAGTTCACCACGTTAAAGTAAATCCACATTCCTGAAATATCGACGATAGACGCAAGAACTGGACTCACCAATACGGCTGGGTCCAACTTGCAAGCTCGTGCAATAATTGGCAACAGCCCGCCCAATGTTGTAGAAATGGTGACTTGAATGAACAGCGCAACTGCTATTGCCAGTGCGATATCGGTCAGTTCAAAGCCTCCTGTTGATTGTCCTGCACTAAATAACATAATGCGTCCAATCATCACGATAGCGATCGCTAGCGCAATAAATAGAGCGACTCGGCTCTCTTTCCACAAAACTTCTAACCATTGGCGTTTTTTTAACTCTCCAGTAGCAAGAGCACGAATCACCAAAGTTGCTGCTTGTGTTCCTGTGTTACCACCAGCAGCTGCAATCACTGGCATGTACACTGCAAGTAAAACAAGCTGACTAAGGGTGTCCTCATACTGAGCGATGATCAAGCCTGACACTATCCCTAAAAGAGCCAGCGCAATGATCCATCCAATACGCTGTTTTACATGCCCTAAAACACTAGTTGATAAATAACCATCGGGTGTATCAACTTCAGACATATGCAGACCCAGTTGGTGAGCATAATGACGTGCGCGTTTGTCATGACCTGCTTGCTCAAGTTGAGCAATAAGACTATTCACATAGCCGACAGAGCAATGCTGTAAAATACCTACAGCCTCATCAATCGGCATAACCGTAAGCAAATGGACTTGTTGCTCTTGCTCGTACTGCAAGAATGCATTGCGAGCTGCACCAATTTCTACTTCAGAAAAGTTTGGTGTTGTTTCAATAAAAGTGTTGTTCATTACCGTCATGGCGAATCTCCCGATTGGCATTGGTAACGACCATCGACAAAGCATGAAAAGCCACTCTTGCACGCTAAAAGTCAGACAACAATTAAGATGCACAGAGAAAACCAATGCGAATGCACTGTCTATTCAGAATGTATGAAGGAAATAACGAGAAGAAAATTAGAAAAGATGCCTCACCACTTAGGTAAGGCGGAGATCGCCAATACCGAAGCGGGTTATTTCGCTCCCTTAATCTTACTCACCCAACGACTGGGAGGATGGTCGGTATTGTTCATGTAAATCTCCGATAGCGCTGCCATTATTGGCAGCGCAAGTATAGTAGCAAAGTTCATCAGGTATGGAAGTTTTACTTTGCCGTTTTTGCTAAATTTTCATACAAAAAAAGCGCCCTTCGGACGCTTTCATTTGCAGTCATTATGAATTACTGAATAGTAATACGAGCAAATTTACGTTTGCCGACTTGGAACACGTAAGTACCCGCTTCTGGAGCAAATTTGCTGTCCGCAATTTTTTCACCATCAATCTTCACAGCGCCCTGCTTAACCATGCGCATCGCATCTGACGATGATGGACATAAGCCTGCTTCTTTCAACAGATTACTCACTGGGCGACCTGCGTCAAAGTCAAACTCTGGCATCTCATCAGGAATTTGGTTCTTCGCAAAACGGTTTACGAATTCTTGCTCTGCTGCATCGGCATCAGATTCACTGTGGAAACGAGCAATAATTTCTTTTGCTAGCAATACTTTGATGTCACGAGGGTTTTTGCCCGCTTCTACATCAGCTTTGAATTGAGCAATCTCTTCCAGAGGACGGAAAGAGAGCAGCTCGTAGTAGCTCCACATTAGGTCATCAGAAATAGACATGATTTTACCAAACATTTCGCTTGGCGCTTCGCTGATACCAATGTAGTTGTTTGCTGACTTAGACATCTTCTTCTCGCCATCAAGGCCCACTAGAAGCGGCATCATCAGTACAACCTGAGGTTTTTGACCGTGAGACTTTTGTAGTTCACGACCCATTAGAAGGTTGAACTTCTGGTCTGTACCACCTAATTCAACATCCGTTTCCATTGCTACTGAGTCCCAACCTTGTAGAAGTGGGTACATGAACTCATGAATAGCAATTGGCTGACCACCCGCGTAACGCTTTTTAAAGTCGTCACGCTCTAGCATACGAGCAACGGTTTGGTTTGCCGCAAGGCGAATCATACCTTCTGCGCCTAGTTCAGACAGCCACTCAGAGTTAAACTGAATTTTAGTCTTTGCAGGATCGAGAATTTTGAACACTTGCTCTTTGTACGTTTCAGCGTTACGCAATACGTCTTCACGACTTAGCGGTGGACGAGTTGTGTTTTTACCTGTTGGGTCACCAACCATTGCAGTGAAGTCACCGATTAGGAACGTCACTTCATGACCTAGTTCTTGGAACAAGCGAAGCTTATTGAAAATAACCGTATGGCCTAGGTGAATGTCAGGTGCTGTTGGATCAGCGCCCAATTTAATACGTAGAGGACGGTCTTCTTTTAGTTTTGCGATTAGCTCTTCTTCTGGAATCAGCTCTTCAACACCGCGCTTAATCTCGGCTAGTGCAGCTTCAATGCTCGCCATTCTTGTTCACTCCCACAGATTTGGCAAAAATATAATAGCTGAACATATTACTTGAATAGCGATGCATTTTGAAACACGTTAGACTAGGTAGTTGTCACTTTTTCCGTTTAATTTAGCAATCAAGTACCTCATGCATTCGATTTTTGTCCGACTTCCACTCTTGCACAAAGTATTGATCGGTTTTTTTAGTGCGTTGATTATCTTCGCGCTCTTCTTTTTACCTGATCCGCAAGACCTAGACCCGCAGCAGAGCCGATTAAAAGTTGGTCAGCATTATCCTGTGCCAGTTTCCCTCGAACTCAGTGCACTAAATAGTTCATCGCCTGCGGTTCCTGCCGTGCTGCGCTGGGAAACATACAAAGTAAAAAATGGCGAGAGTGCTGCCATCTTGTTTAGTCGCGTAGGGCTTTCTGCTCGTCTATTACATGAACTGGTCTCATCAGACAAAGAAGTGGAAAAACAGTTAACTCGGCTTCGACCTGGTGACCGATTGCAATTTGGTTTTGACGAAAATAACGACTTGGTGCAGCTAAGAAGAACACTAAGCGCGTTCGAGACTTTTCGTATCACATTAAAAGACGGCAAGTACGTTTCTGAAGTTGATAAGAAAGAAGTCGACTTCCAGTACAACTACGCTGAAGCCACCATCAAATCAAACTTTTGGAACGCAGGAATATCTTCTGGATTAAATGGTAACCAAATCATGGAACTGGCTGGCATATTTGGTTGGGACATCGACTTTGCTTTAGATATTCGTAAAAACGACAGCTTCCGAGTACTTTACCAAGAGGAAGTGGTAGAAGGTGAAGTAATCGGCCGTGGAAAAATCATTGCTGCGATCTTTAAAAACCAAGGCGATACCTTTACCGCAATATTGGATCAGAAAAGTGGCAAGTATTACGACGAAAATGGGCGTGCAATGAAAAAAGCATTCTTACGCGCGCCGTTGGATTTCCGTCGAGTTTCGTCTAACTTCAACCCACGCCGCTTACATCCAGTGACGGGACGCGTTCGTCCTCATAGAGGAACGGACTATGCAGCACCAGTGGGCACCCCGATTTGGGCGGCTGGTGATGGTGTCGTTCAAAAATCGTCTTACAACAAATTTAATGGTAACTACGTTTTCATTAAACATAGTAATACTTACATTACCAAGTACCTGCACTTAACCAAACGTACTGTACGAGCTGGTCAACGCGTTAAGCAAGGCCAAACCATCGGTACGCTTGGCGGAACTGGCCGTGTAACTGGCCCTCACCTGCACTATGAGTTCCTTGTGAATGGTGTCCATAAAAACCCGCGCACGGTGAATTTGCCACAATCTAAATCCCTAACAGGAAAAGCGAGACAAACTTTCATGGCAAACGCGAAAGTTAGCATGGACAAGCTTGAACGCTACAGCAAACTGTTAGCAATGAAGTAAGGCAAGGTATTGAAAAGGGCAGCTTCGCTGCCCTTTTTGTTTTGTCGATATCATCACGATAAAGCTTACTGTTCGGAGTGATGCTCTCTCCCGAGCATAAGCAAACACGGTGTCAGAACTAACGTTAGCAAAGTCGCAAACGCCAAACCACCCGCGACAGCGGTCGCAAGCTGAGACCACCATTGAGTGCTTGGTGCGCCAAACTCCACTTTCTGATTAACTAAGTCGATGTTCATTTCTAACACCATTGGCAATAAGCCTAATATGGTGGTCACCGTCGTAAGTAAAACGGGTCTTAAACGCTGCACACCCGTACGCAAAATAGCCTCAGATTTTTCTAAGCCACGTTTACGCATCTGATTATAAGTATCGATTAAAACAATATTGTTGTTTACCACGATACCAGCCAACGCAATCACTCCAATTCCCGACATAATGATGCCAAATGGCTTTTGGAAAATAAGTAACCCGGCAAAGACACCAACGGTAGAAAACAGCACTGCACTAAGGATTAAGAAAGCTTGATAAAAGCTATTAAACTGCGTAATTAAAATCAAAGCCATCACACCAAGCGCGACAATAAAAGCATTTTGCAAGAATGCTGATGAGTTTTCCTGCTCTTCATTTTGACCCCGAATCTTATATTCAATGCCTTCCGGTAAGTCGAGCTGTTCCATTCCAGCGGCAATCTTAGGTAACTCAAGCGCCAAATTGTAACCTTCCACCATATCCGCTTTAATATTGATAACTCGATGACCGTCGACCCGACGAATAGTGTCTTGCTTATGATCTGGTTTGATTTGAGCAAAATTCGTAATCGGTACCAGACCAGCTGCCGTTTTCACTCTCAGTTGATCAAATCGACCTATGTCGCGCTTATCTTGCGGATAGCGCACCAAAATATCGACTTCTTCATCCGCATCATCGGGCAAATAATCGCCTATTTTCAAGCCGTTCGTAACAAACTGGACGGTATTCCCGACTAAAGTAGCATCCGCTGCAAAGCGAGAGGCGTCATCTCGCTGGATATCAATTTGCCAATCAATCCCTTCCTTATTAGTGGTATCACTCAAGTTGGTCAGTGCAGGATTACCATCAGCCCAATGTCGTACTTTTTTGGCTGCTTCATCTAACGCACTAACACTCAAATTTCGTGATGACACTTCAATCACGAGATCATGCTCGACAGGCGGTCCTGCGTCCGGGAATTTATACTCAAGTTCAACACCATAAAAGCGGTCTGTCGTCTCTTTTAGTTCCTCAATAATGGTTTTCACTTTGCGTCGATACTGCCAATCCACAGGCGTTATTTGAATCTGGCCAATCTCGTCCCCATTATCGCTCGATCCTGTGCGCGTGTAGACACTTTCAAACTCGTCATGACCGAGCATCACCTTCTCGATTTCGCGCATAACAACATCTTTTTCGTGAATAGACAAGTCACCATAAGAACGAACTTTAACGGTAAAAAAGGCAGGGTCCACTTCAGGGAAAAACTCTGCACCCAAGCCAGCTTTGTTGTAAGTGAAGCCGACACCTGCCGCTAGCAGTATCGCGCTGAGTAAGACTTTCCATGGATGACGAATCGCTACAGACAGAGTCTGGAAATAAAGCTTGGTAATGCCTGTCGCTTTTTCAAAGTTGCCGTTATGCAGCTCCACCATTTCTCGCTGAGCTTTCTGATTGACGACTTGAGGCTTGCCAATGATCCCACCGATGACAGGAACGAACAATAAAGCCATCATCAGCGAAGCGGCCAAAGTAGCAATTAAAGTAAGTGGTAAGTACTTCATGAACTCACCAGTGATGTCTGGCCAGAAAAGTAACGGAGCAAACGCAGCCAATGTGGTTGCTGTGGATGCGGTAATAGGCCAGGCCATTCGCTTTGCTGCATCTCGATAGGCTTCTTTACGTGGCGTTCCTTCTTGCATGCGCCGATCTGCAAACTCTGTCACCACAATGGCACCATCCACCAACATGCCTACTGCCATAATTAAAGCAAACAGTACGACGATATTGACCGTCAGCCCAAATACCGATAACACCAACAACCCAGTCAAGAACGATCCTGGAATAGAAATCCCCACGAGAAGCGCGGTCCTAACCCCCAATATGGCAATAATGACGATAACTACGAGGATAATTGCGGATAAGATATTGTTTTGTAGATCACTGAGCATCAATTTGACATCGTCGGATTGATCCCAAGTGTATTTAACTTGCAAATTGTCGGGCCACTCGGCGCGCTTCTGTCCCTGAGCCAGTACTTCTTTTACCAGCTCAACCGTTTCAATGATGTTTTCCCCTGCCCGTTTTTTTACGTCCAAAACGATGGCAGATTCGCCATCTAAACGAGCAAAACTTTCAGGATCGCGAAATGCACGCCGTACTGTCGCCACATCGCCAAAAGTGATCACCTCTTTGCCATTCACCTTGATCGGTAGTTCAAGCACATCTTTCAGTGAATCAAAAACCGATGGGACTTTTACCGAAAAGCGTCCATACCCAGTATCGACAAACCCCGCAGCCACAACTCGGTTATTCAAGGCAATTAAATTATAGATATCCGCTTGATCGAGACCGTAGCTTTCCATCAATAGCGGATCGACAACTATTTCCACGATGTCTTCGCGATCCCCTGCGATTTCAACTTCAAGAACCTGACGGAAACTCTCCAAACGATCACGTAGCGTTCTGGCAATCTGTACAATGGTCCGCTCTGGTACGGTGCCATATAGAACAACAGTCAAAACAGGCTCTTCAGATGCAAACGTGACTTCATTTACCGTTGGCTCATCACTGTCCTCTGGTAATTTTGGCTTTGCAAGATCAACCGCATCACGCACATCTGCCATCGCTTTATCAAGATCCACTCCAACACTAAATTCCAGCGTCACCGAAGCATGACCTTCTGATGCCACAGAGGTCATCTCTTTTACGCCTTCAATAGAGCGCAACTCTTGCTCTATTGGCCGAACTAATAAACGTTCGGCATCGACGGGAGAAATGCCTTGATGCCCAACAGAAACGTAGATAATAGGAATGGTAATATCTGGGCTCGATTCCTTGGGGATAGTGACGTAAGTAATGACACCGGCAATTAAGATCATCACCAGTAATGTCAGCATGGTGCGAGCGCGGGATAACGCAGCATCAATCAGAGTGTACATAAGTGCTCCTTACTGCTCACTAGCCGCTTCAACAACTACGTCATCAACTTTATTGGCCAGTACTTGATCACCATCTCGCACAAAACCTTGTCCCAGCACGATAATGTCTGCACGCTCTCCTAACCCAGAGAGCCACACACCATCATCCTCGGCCTTAACGAGTTGAATTGGAACAAACTCAACATACTCATTACGCAGTGTCTTGACACCTAAGTTACCTTCTTCATCTAGTGCTAACATGGCAGCCGTAATCTTTACTGCCAACACTTCACTCAAAGGCAGCTGTACTTCTGCGCTCATACCGGCAGGAATTCTTGCGTCTTGATTATCAATTTCGATTTCAATTGGAAATGTATTAGTAGAAGCAGAAGAAACACGTCCAATGTAGCGCACACGACCTTGATGATGCTGTTGGTTAATGGTTCTTACGTCGGCTTCTAGGCCTTCCTTAAGGTATTGTATATGCCGTTCACTGACATCGGCTTCAATCACTAAAGTATCCAAATCAATGACCGTCGCAATAGGATCGCCAATCCCGACAAAATCACCTAACTCAACAAAGTGGTGATCTACGATGCCATCAAATGGCGCTTTAACCTCAGTATTTCTTAAAGCCGTTTGCACGTTACTCAAATTCGCACGTGCATCTACCAACGCTGCTTGCGCTGTCGCAAATGCAACCTCACCTTGCAGTCCACGACTTTTTAGCGATTTAGCTGCATTAAACTCTTTCTCTTTAACCAACAGCATCGCCTGGGCCCGTTTAAGTTGAATGCCAAGGTCGCGCTTATCGATGTTTGCGATCACTTGTCCCTGTTTGACCGCTTGGCCTTTCTTTATGTTAAGACTGACTATTTTACCGGCAACTTCGGCGCCAAGACGCGCTTGACGATTGGGCGCTGTTCGTCCATACAATTCAATGGTTTTACTGGTAGGTTCGGCAAGAAAAGTATCAAACATCACCTTTGCAAGTGGTGTCGTGTTCGTGGATGTTGAAGAGTTAGGATGATCATCTTGTGCTTTGAGTTGGCCGATGGTTAGCCATGCAACAAGAAGTAAGACGAGGATAAGAGATACTAGCCAAGGGCGCTCGACAATTCGGCGTCCAAAAGAAAGTCCAGACATATAAAGTCCTTTTTATTATTTCTCTGCATATCTGCGAGCGTGTGCTTTACGTGACATCCTTCTACATAAAGCACAGGCAGCCATTAGCTGCCTGTTAGGTGTTAATTACACACTGAACGATGCACCACAACCACATGTTGTCGTTGCATTTGGATTATTTACGAAGAAGCGCGCTCCTTCCAACCCTTCTGTGTAGTCAACAATACCGCCAACGAGATATTGCAGACTCATAGGGTCTACAACCAGTGTTACACCACTGTTTACGATTGTCGTATCGCCTTCGTTTACATTTTCATCAAAAGTAAAGCCGTATTGGAAGCCGCTGCAGCCGCCGCCAGTAATGTATACGCGCAGTTTCAATGCTGGGTTTTCTTCTTCAGCAATCAATGCTTTAACGCGAGATGCTGCTGCGTCAGAAAAAGATAATGGTACGTTTACTTCGCTCACGAAGACCTCTCTCACTCGTGTAATGCGTCAAGCCTGAAGCAAGACGTCAAATTTGTGCTAATTGAGACGATTATCCAATACCTGACAAACTCGTTCAAGTATTCGCCGCCGATTCTTTATATCCGATGCGGATATATAAGATTACACTGCGAAACAACACATAAATTAAGCAAAACGTTTCTAACTTGATTATAGCTAGGTACAATGCGCTCCACTTGGTCCGAGCAATCAAAAGAGGATAACCCCATGACCAAATCATCAGAGCTGTATCAAAAAGCTCAGCAAACCATCCCTGGCGGTGTCAATTCACCAGTTCGTGCATTCAACGGCGTTGGCGGTTCTCCGCTATTTATCGAACGAGCAGACGGTCCACTGATTTTTGATGCCGATGGTAAAGCGTATATTGATTACGTTGGCTCTTGGGGTCCAATGATTCTTGGCCACAACCACGCGGTTATCCGCGAAGCAGTAATTGATGCAGCGCAACGCGGTCTCAGCTTCGGTGCGCCAACAGAACTTGAAATCGCGATGGCAGAATTAGTTTCTGAGCTTGTTCCATCAATGGAGCAAATCCGCATGGTAAGTTCTGGTACTGAAGCTACTATGAGCGCGATTCGCCTTGCACGTGGCTTCACCGGTCGCGACAAGATCATGAAATTTGAAGGTTGTTACCACGGCCACGCTGACAGCTTGCTAGTAAAAGCAGGTTCTGGTGCACTAACTCTAGGCCAACCAAGCTCTCCTGGCGTTCCTGCAGATTTTGCTAAGCACACGCTAACAGCAACATTCAACGACCTAGATTCTGTACGCGAGCTATTTGCTGCTAACAAAGGCGAAATTGCTTGTATCATCGTTGAGCCAGTAGCAGGCAACATGAACTGTATTCCACCAGTGGAAGGCTTCCACGAAGGGCTACGTGAAATCTGTGATCAAGAAGGCGCGCTACTAATTTTTGATGAAGTAATGACAGGCTTCCGTGTTGCTCTAGGCGGCGCGCAAGCACACTACAACATCAAACCCGACCTAACGACACTGGGTAAAGTGATTGGTGGCGGTATGCCAGTAGGTGCTTTCGGTGGCCGTAAAGAAGTGATGCAATACGTTGCACCTACAGGCCCTGTTTACCAAGCTGGTACCCTTTCCGGTAACCCTGTCGCAATGGCAGCAGGCTACGCATGTTTGAACCTTCTAAAAGAAGAAGGCAACGAAAAGCGCCTAGCTTCTAAAACGAAACAACTTGCTGAAGGTTTTAAGTCTCTAGCAGAAAAACACGGTATTCCGCTAGTTGTTAACCAAGTGGGCGGTATGTTCGGCTTCTTCTTCACTGACCAAGAAAAAGTAACTTGCTACGAAGACGTAACGAAGTGCGATGTAGAACGCTTCAAGCGTTTCTTCCACTTAATGCTAAAACACGGTGTCTACCTTGCGCCATCTGCGTTTGAAGCGAGCTTTACTTCACTCGCTCATGGTTCAAAAGAGATTGATGCCACACTAGAAGCGGCTGACCGCTGTTTTGCTGTTCTTGCAGAAGAAGCGAAATAATCGCTAAAAACGGCGATAACGCATTTAGAAAAGGACCGTAACGGTCCTTTTTTATTGCCAATTCAAAATAACCAATATCGCTAATACCCCAACGACAATGCCAAACCACGGTATTCGCTTAGCTTTTTTCTCAGTTTGACACTTTTTATCACCGTTGCAACAACCCATAGCTCATCTCTTGATTGATAACCGACTGATTTGTAGTCATTATAGCAAGGTACATCGCCCTGCTCTAATTCGGCATTGTCATAAGCTTGAAAGAGTTAAGAGTGCAAAGTAATAAAGGTTACACGCCATCATTGAAGGCATAAACCGTAAACGTCACCTGTAAGTTGGACTAATACCATGCCAAATAATGTAAAAATAACGTCGAGTCACCGAGTACTAATGGTTGCTTTACTCGCCGCTGCTTTTGCTTGCTACTTATTGGTTGAGCCATATATCAATTCAATTGTGATGGCTTTTATCATTTCTTTGCTCATGTTTCCGATACACGAATGGTTTGAGCAGAAAATTCCCAAGCACCCCAATATGGCGGCACTGCTGTCATGTGTCGTCTTGACGTTTATTATTGTTATCCCGCTTTTATTTGTGTTTGCAGCCATTGTTCAGCAAGGCTCTGTTTTCTCACAAAATACATATAATTGGGTTACCAATGGTGGCATCCAAGATATATTCCAACATCCTTTCGTTATCAAAGGCTTAGCGATTGTTAATGAGTACTTACCTTTTGATAAAATCGAGCCCAAAGCCATTGCTGAGAAAATTGGTCAATTTGCTACATCGTTTGGCTCTAACTTAGTTGCTATCAGCGCAAAGATTTTAGGAGACGCAACCAACTTCCTAATGAACTTCTTCCTGATGCTGTTTGTGCTGTTTTTTCTGCTTCGTGACCACGACAAAATTATCTCTGCGATTCGTCATATCCTGCCACTCTCACGTAGCCAAGAAGACCGCATATTGACAGAGATAGAGCAAGTTTCTAAATCAGCCGTGATGGGCTCATTCATGACAGCGATTGCTCAAGGTTTGGCTGGCGGCATCGGTATGTGGCTAGCTGGCTTCCCTGGGCTATTTTGGGGAACGATGATGGGCTTTGCATCATTCATTCCAGTGGTAGGAACCGCGCTAATCTGGATTCCTGCAGCAGCGTACTTGTTCTTAACAGGCGATATGACTTGGGCTATCTTCTTGACGGTGTGGAGTGTAGTCGTCGTTGGCTCTATAGATAACCTATTGCGTCCGTTGCTAATGCAAGGCAGCGCCGGCATGAATACCCTTATGATTTTCTTCTCATTACTGGGTGGTCTGCATCTGTTTGGTTTGATTGGTCTTATCTACGGCCCACTTATTTTTGCCGTGACCATGGTACTGTTTAATATCTACGAGGAAGAATTCAAAGACTTCCTTAACCAACAAGACAACAGCTAGTCACCGCTTAATCACTTCAAGCTTGGGGCAGATTGTGCGAAAATCTGCCCCAAATTATTTCTGATGAACCAAATTTATGTCTGCTTATATCGCTCCTAGCCAAATAGCTCAGCGCCAACTTGAATACTTCAATGGAAAACACGTTTTAGTCGCTGGTGAAGTTGAAGACCTATTTCCTCTTGAGTTAGTGGCTCATTGTGAGTCTGTTGAAGTGTTTACTTCCAACTATAGCTACTACCGCCAAATTCAAACCTCTGACAAAGTGAAAAGTCATTTTGGCTCTGTGTTTGATGTTGAAACAAAAGCAGACATGGTCCTTTTATACTGGCCAAAAGCAAAAGCCGAAGCAGAATACTTGCTGGCGATGTTGATGGCGAAACTGGGCATTAACACCGAAATCGTCATCGTTGGTGAAAACCGCTCCGGCATCAAGAGCATCGAGAAGATGTTCCAAGAATACGGCCCTGTGAACAAGTACGACTCTGCTCGTCGCTGCTCATTTTACTGGGGTAATTGCCTCAATGAACCAAAACCTTTCAACCAAGCAGATTGGTTTAAGTCTTACACTGTTACACTCGGTGAGAAGTCGCTAGCGGTTAAGAGCCTACCTGGCGTATTCAGCCATGGCGAGTTCGACTTAGGTAGCCGATTGCTGCTTGAAACCTTACCTAAGCTGTCGGGCAAAGTGCTCGACTTTGGTTGTGGTGCAGGTGTGCTCGGTGCGTTTATGGCGAAAGCGAATCCAGAGATCGCGATTGAGATGTGTGACATTAATGCTTATGCGATCACTTCTAGCCAAGCCACATTAGAAGCGAATGGTTTATCCGGACGCGTATTTGCATCAGATATATACTCGGATACCGCAAAAGACTACCGCTTTATCGTCAGCAACCCGCCATTCCACAGTGGTCTAGACACAAATTATAACGCAGCGGAAACCTTGTTGGGTCAGGCACCACAATATCTAACCAAAGACGGCGAAATGGTGATTGTCGCGAATAGCTTCTTAAAATACCCACCAATTATCGAGCGGGCGTTTAATAATTGCGAGACGCTAAATAAGACCAATAAATTTTCTATCTACTACGCGAAAAAATCATAACTTCCCCCCGCGCAGGCACAAACCTGCGCGATTTTTTCTCATAAATTCAACACTCATAAGAAAAACTGCGTCACCCTGCACGCTTTACAACTAACTTTCTTGTCAAAGAAAAAAAACTCGTTAATTTTGTTAATTCTATCTAGTTGAACATCTTATCCGTTTTTAACGAGAACCTCGGCAGCGAAGTATGTTTTAGAACTGCCCATTATGAGTTGTAATCTTATCCATGTTTAAATTCTACAAAAAACAGAAATTTAAGCGCCTTCAGAGTACACTGATGACCGCATTTCTGGTGCTCAGTATCACACCTCTTACCATTACTGCGATCTTTTTCTTGCAGTCCCACAGTAAAGATCTGCAAGAACAAAGCACCTCGCACTTACTGTCTGTTCGAGATACAAAACAGCAGCAAATCATCGACTACTTTGAGGCACGAGAAACCGAAGTCATGGGCTTTGTGCGCTCAGAGTTGGCTTACGCCAGTGGTGGCCGATTCTACGGTCTCGTCAATGCTTTTAGTCGTTTAGGCAATGATATTGAAGAGTCTCGTAAAAACGCCCAACAGCGCTACATCGAGGGCAGCGGAGACCAAATCAAAACCTCAACGTTACCCGAGTCATCCAACTATGTAGGAAGTGAACGTTACCGGCTTTTACATAAACGCTATCATTGGGCCTACTTAGAGCTCCTCAAGCGCTCTGATTTTAATGACATTTTGCTGGTAGACATCAATGGTAACGTCACCTACTCGATCAACAAAGACGATAACTACGGAACGAACTTGTTATCAGGCCCCTACAAAGACTCGGCACTTGGCAAAACTTTCAAGCGTCTCGCCGATGATGTGACTGAACGTCGAAAAGTAAACGAAGACTACACTCCTGTGATTGTGTCTGACTTCGAGCTGGAAGGGGGGAAATCAGTCGCTTGGCTAGGTGCACCAATTGTTCAGCAAGGTTATCTACACAGCTATGCCATGTTCCGCTTGCCAAATAATGGCATCACTAAGTTAGCCGCAGACGCCAACCGAGAGTCATCAATTAACACCTTGCTGGTTGGAAATGATCACCAACCTCGCACAATTAACACGAAACAAGACGACATTAAGAACAGTTTAGAAGTGATCGATAAAGCACTCTCTGGTGCATTTGGTGTCGGCACTTACACAAACGGTTTAGGTGAAGAGATCATCGCGGCTTATGCACCGATTGAAACTCGTGGTGTGATTTGGGCGCTCGTCGTACAGTTACCAGAAAACGAAGCTTTCGCTCGTATACATCAACTCGAAAAACTATTCGTTATCGCTATGTTGATCGCCATTATCCTTGTGGTGATCGCTTCTCACTATTTATCAAACTTTATCACTTCTCCGTTGCTGAAATTGACTTGGGTTGCCGAAAAGGTCTCTGCAGGGGATCTTGATGACACGTCTTTTAATACGGTTCGTAAAGATGAAATTGGTCGGCTTGCGTTAAGCTTTGAACGAATGCAACGCTCTATTCGAGAGAAGATTCAAACCATTAAGAAGCAAAATGAAGAACTAGAAAGCAACATACAGATCATTCAGAAACAGAATGAAGAACTGCAATTGGCCGATAAATTAAAAGATGAGTTCTTAGCCACGACTTCTCATGAACTTCGTACACCGTTACACGGCATGGTCGGGATTGCTGAAACCTTAGCGTCCGGCGCCAATGGCGCGATCCCCGCTAGCCAGAAATATCAGCTTGATATCATCATTAAAAGTGGTCAGCGTCTCGCTAATCTAGTCGATGACTTGTTGGATTATCATAAAATGCGTTATGGAAGCATGGATATCCAGAAATCAGCAGTGAGTTTGGGCAGTGCAACACGATTGGTTTTAGAGCTTTCTAGCCATTTACTTGGAAGTAAAACCATCCGCATCATCAACCAAGTCCCAGCGGATTTAAAAGCAGTGTCAGCTGACCCGCAACGCCTTGAACAAGTGCTATATAACCTGATTGGCAATGCGATTAAATACACCTCAGAAGGTAAAATTGTTATCTCCGCTAATGTGGTAGATGATCATGTACGCGTACAAGTCGTGGATACTGGACAAGGAATTCCCGCAGAACAACTTGAACATATTTTTGAACCACTTATCCAAGCAGGGCAAGACGCGAGCCGTTATCGTCAAGGTGCAGGACTTGGGCTCTCCATTAGCCGTCAATTGATCGAATTAATGGGAGGCTCGTTATACGTCAGTAGCCAACCAATGGTCGGAACTACCTTCAGTTTCACTTTACCGCTCGCCAGTGAAGAAGAAATCCAAGCAACCCAGACTCTAGCTGCGCACGGACACTTCCAAATCCCTGAAGTTAATGTAGAGAACAGTGAAGACTTATCACTTCCAGAGAACCCAGACGGCCCGTTACTGTATGTTGCTGACGATGAACCAGTAAACTTACGCGTGCTTGAAAGCTTTTTACGTTTAGAGGGCTATCGTGTGCGTACCGTCTCCGATGGGCCAGAAACGTTAGCGCTCGTCGAGCAAGAGAAGCCGGAACTTCTGTTATTGGATATCATGATGCCAGGCATGAGCGGCTACCAAGTTTGTAGTGAACTACGTGAAGCCTATGATCATGCCGAATTGCCAATCATTATGCTCACCGCACTCAGTCAAACAGAAGATCGTGTAAGAGGTTTTGAAGCAGGAGCCAACGACTATTTATCGAAACCATTTAATAAACAAGAGTTGGCGGCACGTATCCAAGCGCATTTAACGGCAAGCAAAGCAGAAATGCGCCATATGGAAAACAAAGTGCTAGAGTCTGAACTTAGACAGCGAGCAGTCGTTGAAGCAAGCTTACTTGAGACTCAAGGTCGTTTGTTGGAACAGCTAGAATCGGCTCCTGAAGCAATCATCTGTCTACGTGAAGACAAGCGTATTCGCTTTGCTAACGAAGCTGCTTGTAAGCTATTCAAGCGTAGCTTAGAACAGCTAAAGCGCTCATCTGCTGATGAGCTGATTGCCCCTAAATATCTAACCGTCAAACAACCTCATTACTGTGGCAAGATTGATATCTATATTGAAGATATTCGTCAGAACATCGAAGCAGACATTCTTAAGCTCCCTGAAGGTTCAGGGTTAGATATCATGTACATCTTTAATGTCGGCGGTGGAGCCAGTGCCGCTCGCATACATAATCTAGAAACCGCCGTAGAAGTGCTTTCAAGTTATGCATTTGATGGTGACAAAGACCAATTACAAAAGCTAAAAGAGCTTGGCGGAGAATTTACGCGCCTTGCAGACAAAGCGCTCGGTAATAAAAAAGACAAGCAAGAACTTATGCGAGAAGTTCTAGTAGACGCAATGACACATGCTTTAGAGTATTGGGAATCTGTAACGGGTGAAAGTAAGTTCGCATTTGCAGAGCAAAGTGGCTTGTGGCGCGTTTATCTAGACCGTAGTACTTTGCAAACACGCACTTTAGATAAATACATGCGTATAGAAACATTACCCAAAACACCACGTTGGAGAACGGTGCTAAGCTCGATAGAGTTCATTCTCGAACACTGCAAAGAACAGAGCCCCGAGAGAGCATACATAGAAGCACAACGAGATAAACTACAGCGACTATTGACCAGCTAATATTTATCAAAAAAACTAGCCCAGCGTGCATGCTGGGCTTTTTTGTTATTCAAGTATTCCCTTCCTAGAGATAAAAGAGACCGCCTCTTCCTACCCCATTAACATATTTCCAATAACGAACATTCGGTTAGACATCGCTATCTATTGTTGGTCTTCAAACGTACGATCTTATCCATTTAACTGGCCTTAATTAGGTAAGTTCGAGCAACCAAAAAACTTCATTCATACAATAAAAAAAGGACGACAAACGGAAGAAAACTGTCGATAAAAAAGGCCACTTTTCAGATAACAAGCGGATTTTGACGAACTATTGATAGAGATTGCGAACTTAATCACAACAGAACGGCAGATTAATTTTTAGCTGATTAATTAACACCATTTCTGCATGTGAGCGAGATCTCCGAACCTAGAAACCAAGCAAGAAACGTATATTTTAAATGGATCACCAGGTTAGTAATCACCAACACTCATTATTAACAAGGATATAAACTGCGACGCATATCAACGTTTATTTTTTGTCCCTCTACTGGTTAAAATTAGCCAAAATAACGTTTATAACGGAGAGCTCAGAGATTTTAACGTTTTTAACGGGAATCAAGTTTGATTATTTTATGGATAAGGTGTTTTCTTACTCCTGCCTAAGGCCTACAGGCCACTCTTGGCGAAACTCAATGTTGTAATGAGTAAGGCATGTACAAGAGGTAGGTCTTAGAGAGTGTTTATCAATTGATGACATTCAATTCCATTTAGTGAAATGAAAGCAAATAGTAAGGAACAGCTATGCTTGCCAATATTAAAAAAACAGCACTAGCAACAGCAATTATTGCAACGGCTACTACAGGTTTTGCATCGGTAGCTACTGCGGCTGAACGCAGTGAACTGACTATCCACCCTAAAGAGTTTACAACTTTCGTTCGTAACTTTAACCCTTTCTTGGGTGCAACTAACCTGCACACAACAACCGACTTTATTTACGAGCCGCTCGTTGTTTTTAACGAAATGCACGGTAACACGCCTGTATTTCGTCTAGCAGAAAACTTTACCATGGCTGATGACCTGATGAGCGTAACCTTCGATATCCGTAAGGGCGTAAAATGGTCTGATGGCAAAGCGTTTACCGCTGATGATGTTGTTTACTCTTTCAACCTAGTTAAAGAGAAGCCAGAGCTAGACCAATCTGGTATCAACTCTTGGGTGACTGGCGTAGAAAAAGTTAACGACTACCAAGTTAAATTCCGTCTAAGCGAAGCAAACTCAAACGTTCCTTACGAAATTGCGAAAGTACCCGTCGTACCTAAGCACGTATGGAGCAAAGTAAAAGATCCAGCAACATTCACAAACGAAAATCCAGTAGGCAGTGGTCCATTTACCGAAATCGACACTTTCACACCGCAGCTATATATCCAGTGTGAGAACCCGAATTATTGGGATGCAGACAACCTAGATGTAGACTGTCTGCGTGTGCCGCAAATCGCGAACAACGACCAATTCTTGGGCAAAATCGTTAACGGCGAAATGGACTGGACGTCTTCATTCGTACCAGACATCGACCGTACGTACGCTGCAGCAAGTCCGAATCACCACTACTGGTACCCACCAGCGGGTACTCAAGCATTTGTAGTGAACTTCAAAAACCCAGACGCTGCGAAAAACGAAGCACTAACTAACGTTGACTTCCGTCGTGCGTTCTCTATGGCGCTAGACCGTCAAACTATCATTGATATCGCTTTCTACGGCGGCGGTACAGTGAACGACTTCGCATCTGGCCTTGGCTACGCATTCGAAGCTTGGTCTGATGAAGAGACGCACAACAAGTACAAAGGCTACAACACATACAACGCGGAAGGTGCGAAAAAGCTTCTAGCTAAAGCTGGCTTCAAAGATGTAAACAAAGATGGCTTTGTGGATACACCATCTGGCAAGTCTTTCGAGCTCCTAATTCAATCACCAAACGGTTGGACTGACTTCAACAACACAGTACAACTAGCCGTTGAGCAACTAGCAGAAGTGGGCATTAAAGCTCGTGCTCGTACACCGGACTTCTCGGTATACAACCAAGCAATGCTAGAAGGTACTTACGACGTTGCTTACACCAACTACTTCCACGGTGCAGATCCACACTTGTACTGGGATAGTGGCTACAACTCGAAGCTACAAGCTGGTGACGGCATGCCTCGCTTTGCAATGCACTTCTACAAGAACGATAAGCTAGACGGTCTTCTTAACAGCTTCTACAAGACAGCAGATAAGCAAGAACAGCTAGAGATCGCTCATGGCATTCAGAAGATCATTGCTCAGGACCAAGTAACTATTCCTGTGCTATCTGGCGCGTACATGTACCAATACAACACAACTCGCTTCACTGGTTGGTGGAACGAAGAAAACCCTAAGGGCCGTCCAAACATTTGGGCAGGTATCCCAGAGCGTCTACTTCACGTACTGGACCTAAAACCAGTTAAATAAGTAGAAGTTCATTTAAAGCGGCATACATCCCGTGTGCCGCCTATAAAAATCCCTTGTTAACGAAACCAATATGTGGCGCTCGTCGTCAGGGGATTTTTCGCTCTAAATTTCGCTAGGAGCGACCTGAAACCAGAAACAGGGAAAAAATCTGGGTGAGTAAGGTGTGAGTTATGGGTTATTTTTTAAGACGTTTGTCGTTCTATCTTGTCGCGCTCTTAGTTGCAGCGACGTTAAACTTTATTATTCCGCGAGCAATGCCTGGTGACCCAGTTACCATGATGTTTGCTAATGCTTCAGTACAGGTGACTCCAGAACGAATCGCAGCAATGAAAGAACTGCTCGGTTTCGTTGATGGGCCAATTTACATTCAGTACTTCTCGTACATTAAAAACATTCTAAGTTGGGAATTGGGCACCTCAATCCAGTTCTACCCACTTTCAGTTAATTCTTTACTAGGTAGTGCATTTGGCTGGTCACTATTTCTAGCTGGTACTGCGGTTGTACTTTCTTTCTCCATCGCTTCTGTCCTTGGTATTTTTGCCGCCTGGAAGCGCGGTAGTAAGTACGATGCATTCGTAACGCCTGGCACATTGATCATTCAAGCTATTCCACAAATGGTTATCGCAATGTTAGCGCTGTTTACCTTTGCGATTGGCCTGAAATGGTTCCCATCTGGCTATGCTTACACGCCAGGTACTATTCCTGATTGGACAAGCTGGGAGTTCATCAAGAACGTGGGTTACCACGCTGTACTACCTCTATTCTGTGCAACCATCGTTCAAATTGGTGGCTTCCTAGTTAACATGCGTAACAACATGATCAACCTTCTCGCCGAAGACTATATCACGATGGCTAAAGGTAAAGGGCTGAGTGAAAACCGCGTCGTCTTTAATTACGCCGCACGTAACGCACTACTTCCAAGTGTTACCGCACTGTCTATGTCTTTAGGTATGGCCATTGGAGGTCAATTAATCATCGAGATGATTTTCAACTACCCAGGCCTAGGTACTGTTCTACTTAACGCAATTCACGCTCGTGACTACCAAGTACTTCAAGGTCAGTTAATTATCATGACGATGTTCATGCTGTGCTTCAACTTAATGGCTGACATGCTGTACATGATTCTAGACCCTCGCCTACGTACGGGAGGCAAATAATCATGAAAGAACTATTCAAACTTATTTTAGGTAACGCATTTGCTCGCATTGGTCTTGGCATTGTTACGCTGTTCGTGTTCGTTGCGATTGCCGCTCCTTTACTTACAAAGCATGCGCCAGACAAGCGAACCGGTAACCCACACGAATACCCAAGCTTTGTTGTAAAACAGGCACAAAACAACCCTGATGGTTGGGTCGCTAAAAACCTAGCAGACGATCGTCGTACACTGCTTATGTCTAAAAAGGCCGACCACGTATTAGGTACTAGCCGAATGGGTCGCGATATCTGGTCGCAGGTGGCTTACGGTGCACGAGTATCACTGGGTGTAGGCTTTGGTGCTGGCATCATCGTGTGTTTCTTAGCAACAGTCATTGGTATATCGGCAGGTTACTTCGGCGGTAAAGTGGATGACGTATTGAGTGCCGCGATGAACATCATGTTAGTAATTCCGCAGTATCCATTGCTATTCGTGTTGGCGGCCTTTATCGGTGAAGCAGGCCCACTCACCATTGCCTTGATTATCGCTGGTACTTCTTGGGCATGGGGTGCACGTGTTGTCCGCTCTCAAACTATGGCACTACGCGAGAAAGAGTTCGTTAAAGCTGCCGAAGTATTGGGAGAGTCTTCATTCCGCATCATCTTTGTTGAGATTTTACCAAACCTTATCCCAATTGTCGGTGCGAGCTTCATTGGCTCAGTAATGCTGGCGATCAACACTGAAGCGGTCATTTCGTTCCTAGGTTTGGGTGATGCCAACACGATCAGTTGGGGCATCATGCTTTACAACGTGCAAACCTCATCAGCCATGCTGATTGGCGCATGGTGGGAAGTACTAGCACCTTGTATTGCCCTAACACTACTGGTTACTGGTCTTGCTCTGTTGAACTTTGCCGTTGACGAAATTGCGAACCCTCAACTTCGTTCTCACAAAGGCATGAAACGCTGGAAAAAACTAGCAGCAAAAGACAAGAAAGAGCGTGAGCCTGAACTGGCACCACAAAATGCACTATGGAGCGGAGATAAATAATCATGACTGCACCACTAATTTCCATCCGTAACCTATGCGTAGACTACATCACAGACGCGGGCGATGTCCGCGCCTGTAACAACGTGAGCTTCGACATTGCACCAGGTGAAGTATTCGGTCTGGCTGGTGAATCTGGCTGTGGTAAGTCCACTGTTGCCTTCTCACTAATGCGCCTTCATAAGCCACCAGCGTTTATCACAGGTGGTGAGGTTATCTTCAACGGTGAAGATATCCTTCAGTACAGCGATGATCGCATGCAAGCGTTCCGCTGGAGTGAAATGTCGATGGTATTCCAGAGTGCGATGAACGCTTTGAACCCTGTTCTAACCATGGAAGAGCAGTTCTGTGACGTCATCATGCGTCATACTAATATGACTCGCGCTCAAGCAAAAACACGCGCTGAAGGTCTGCTGGAAATCGTTGATATCCACCCTAGCCGATTGAGTGATTACCCGCACCAGTTCTCTGGTGGTATGCGTCAACGTCTAGTAATCGCAATCGCTTTGGCTCTGAACCCAAAAATGATCATCATGGACGAACCGACTACCGCATTGGATGTAGTGGTTCAACGTGAAATTCTACAAAAAATTTACGCGCTTAAAGAAGAGTTTGGTTTCTCAATTCTGTTCATCACACATGACTTGTCATTGATGGTCGAGTTCTCGGATCGTATCGGCATCATGTACTCAGGTGAGTTGATTGAAGTCGCGCCTTCTAAGCAAATTCTGGAAAGTCCTTACCACCCTTACACCAAAGGTTTGGGTAGCTCTTTCCCTCCACTAACTGGACCAAAGACCAAATTGACTGGTATTCCAGGTAACCCGTTGAACTTGCTAGAAGTACCACGGGGCTGCCGCTTCCAAGCTCGTTGCGATCGCGTACATGAAGCATGTACACGTGTACCAACCCAATTACGTCAAATTGAACCAGGTCGCCTCTCAAATTGCCATTTGTACGGCGACACCATTGCTCAAGCTAAGGTTTAACAACAAAAAAACGCTAGCTAAGAACAAAAATTACACTGGAGAGAATTATGAGCAAACAATTCGGCGAACTGCTGATTGAGGGTAAAAATGTCGTTAAGGACTTCCCTTTAAACAGTAACTCAATCAAACAATCTAAGATGCGCGCAATCAACGACGTCTCTTTCAAAATGTACAAGAGCCGCGGCTTGTCAGTGGTAGGTGAATCTGGTTCAGGTAAGTCTACTACTGCAAAAATGATTGCAAAAATGTACGCACCAACCGATGGCATCATTGAATACAAAGGTCGTGATATCCAAGACATCACCTCTCGTCACGATTTAATGACCTACCGTGAAGGTGTACAAATGGTGTGGCAAGACCCGTTTGGCTCGCTAAACCCAACGCACAATATCTTCCACCATATTGCGCGCCCGCTGCTGATTCATAAGAAAGTAGCACCGGGCAACAAGAAAGAACTGGAAGAGCGTGTGTACGACCTACTTGAACAAGTTGGTCTTATTCCACCAAAAGAAACGGCGCAAAAGTTCCCGCACCAGCTATCTGGCGGTCAGCGTCAACGTGTAAACCTAGCTCGTAACATCGCAGTTGGTGCAGAAGTGGTATTGGCGGATGAGCCAACATCGATGCTCGATGTATCAATCCGTGCCGGTGTTCTGAACTTGATGGAAGAGATGAAGTTCGAGAAACAAATGTCTCTGCTTTACATCACTCACGACATCGCAACAGCGCGTTACATTGCTGAAGATCTCGCGGTCATGTACGTAGGTCACATGGTTGAATGGGGCGATACTGAAGAAATCATTCACGATCCTCAACACCCATATACGCAACTGTTGGTATCTGCGGTTCCAGATCCATCGAAGTCTATTCACGAGAAACTGAAAGGCAACAAAGGGGAAATCCCACTTTGGACACCAGAATCTGTCGGCTGTCCATTTGCTGGACGTTGTGTACACGCTACCGACAAATGTCGCGAACGACTACCGGGCGTCACTCAACTGTCCGACAACCACTTTGTCCGCTGTTACTTATTTGAAGATTAATCATAACGAGGGTCAGGTTCAGCCTGGCCCATTCCTGTTTTTATCGTTTCCCGGAGACATTGAATGCTGCTACTGACTAACCACATTGGTTATGAACGTCTGGGCCCAAAGAAAGCCATTATCCAGACCGAACAACCACACTTGTCTTCTTACACTGCTCAATTGATTTGTGCCACTAGCGAGCAAACCGTGGCAACTTTTGCGGTTGAAGAACAAGGTAAAGTGGCGAACTGGCATCAGGGCTATTTCTACCTCATCGACTTTTCCTCTTTCACAACGTCAGGTGACTATTTCTTGCAAGTAGAAGATACGCGCTCTTCCTCTTTCATCGTTGGCGAACACATTCTGTTGGATCAAACTTTGTCAGATGTGATCCACTACTTCAAATCGCAACGTTGCGGCGGGATCTTCGATCAACAAGATCGACAACTTCCAGTACTAAACTCCAATAAAAAGGTTGATGTACACGGCGGCTGGTACGACGCATCAGGAGACGTTAGCAAGTATTTAAGTCACCTTTCATACGCGAATTATTTGAATCCTCAACAAACCCCAATGGTGGTTTGGAACATCCTAAAAGGGGTTTCATTGCTTGAAGGAAGCGAAGACATTGCAGCTTTCACACGTACACGTCTGATTGAAGAAGCCCTGTTCGGTGCAGACTTTCTTGTGCGTATGCAAAACGAAAAAGGCTTTTTCTACATGACGGTCTTTGACAAGTGGAGCAAAGATACTGCGCAACGCGAGATTTGCGCGTACGAAACTCAACTTGGTCACAAATTTGACGACTATCAAGCAGGCTTTCGACAAGGTGGCGGTGTCGCCATTGCAGCGCTAGCGGCAGCGTCGCGTTTAAGTGTTCACGGTGAATACGATCAACAAAAATACCGCAACGCTGCCGAAAATGGTTACTGGCACTTAAAAGAGCACAATACGCAGTACCTCAATGATGGGGAAGAAAACATTATCGACGAATACTGTGCGCTACTGGCTTGTGTAGAACTGTTTAAAGCAACCAAAGAAACTCGCTACTTGGAAGAGAGCCGTTTCTGGGCGCAACGTTTAGTTGCACGCCAAATGAGCGACGAACAGATTCAACACTTTTGGTCAGCAAACCAAGACGGCAGCCGTCCATATTTTCACGCAGCCGAAGCTGGCCTACCAGTTATTGCCCTATGCGAATATCTATTAATTGAAGACGACTCAGCACGAGCGGAATCGGTAAAACGTATCGTCAACCTAGCGTGTGAGTTTGAGATCACAATATCGAATAAAGTGATCAACCCATTCGGTTACCCTCGCCAATATGTTAAAGGCGTAAATGAGTCAAAACGCGAGGCATTTTTTGTCGCACAAAACAATGAATCTGGCTATTGGTGGCAAGGCGAGAATGCTCGACTGGGCTCACTCGCGACCATGGCGTACCTTGCTCAACCGCATATAGCGTCGCAAGAAGTACAGCAACAACTTTCTGTGTTTGCTCAAGATGCATTGAACTGGGTTGTAGGCTTAAACCCATACGACATGTGCATGCTAGATGGCCATGGTCGTAACAACCCTGATTACCTCCCTCAATATGGTTTCTTCAACGCAAAAGGTGGCGTGTGTAACGGAATCACTGGCGGCTTTGAAGACGAGGAAGACATTGCATTTAACCCACCAGCACAAAAAGAAGACGTGTTACAAAACTGGCGCTGGGGCGAACAATGGATCCCGCATGGCGCTTGGTACTTACTCGCGATAATGAGTCAAGCTCAGCATGTTTCTCAGTTGGCGACCTCTAAAAATATGAAGGAAGAATAATCATGGGAATGTATTTTGTCGGTATCGATGGTGGCGGCACGTCATGTCGAGCCAGGATTAAAGATTCACAAGGTAATTTTCTTGGCGAGGCCAAAAGCGGCAGTGCCAACATCATGCTAGGTGCTGAAATAGCAATGGCTTCGATTCTTGAATCCATCACTTCGGCTACCGAGCAAGGCGGTCTGACACAACAAGATTTCGCGTCGATGCACGTCGGCTTAGCCCTTGCTGGCGCAGAGCACAAAGCATCTTGGCAAGCCTTCATGTCTCTTCCTCATCCATTTGCCAGTATGACTCTGAATACCGATGCTTACGGTGCGTGCGTTGGTGCGCACAATGGCGAAGATGGCGCAATCATGATTGCGGGAACCGGTTCTTGTGGCATCTACCTTAACGGATTGGAGCAACATGTTGTCGGTGGTCGTGAGTTCCCTATTTCGGATCAAGGTGGCGGCGCAGTGATGGGGCTACGCCTAGTTCAGCAAGTTTTGTTAGCTGAAGATGGCATCAGAGAAAAAACGCCCCTAGCACAACACGTTATGACGCATTTCGAAAATGAGGTCGACAACGTGGTGGCGTGGTCAAAACAGGCGCTTCCTCGTGATTATGGGCAGTTTTCTCCGGCTATTTTCCAACATGCGGAACAAGGCGATGCACTGGCCATTGAAATGCTGAAGCAAACCGCAGCGGATATAGAAATGTTTCTCGTGGCATTAAACAAGCGCGGCGCAACACGTATTTGTTTAATGGGCAGCATAGCTGAACGCATTGTACGTTGGCTTTCACCACCAGTTCAGCAATGGATTGTTGAGCCACAGTTTGACGCGATTGAAGGCGCAATTATGTTTGCTGGCAAACCAGAACATAACCTTTACTCGCTCAGTGCGGCGTAGGAGTAGATATGGAATATCGTGTTGATCTCGTAGTCCTTTCTGAGCAGAAACAAAACTGCCGCTTTGGCCTCACCTTTCATAACTTGAGCGACCAAGACCTAAACAGCTGGAGCTTAACTTTCGCTTTCGATCGTTACATTCTTCCAAACAGCGTTTCAAATGGTCAACTGACTCAAATTGGTAGTTTTTGCACACTTAAACCAGAAGGGGTGGTACTGGCTGCCAACCATCACTATTACTGTGAATTCAGTATTGGTTCGAACCCATTCCGTTATTACTCGGATGGCTTTAACGAAGCGATGATCAACTTTGTCGTTGATGGAAACCCACAGCGCGCACAAGTGGATGTCACGCCTATCGTATTAGCTTCACCATACCGTGAACGCAGTGAGATTCCGGCAAGTTTAACCCATGCACAGCCCTTGCTGCCAAAACCAAACCATATTGAGGTCAGCGATCACTATTTTAGCTTTGATCATCATGCTGGCGTCGCGGTTTATTCAAGCCTGGCCAATTCAGCTAAAGAATGGCTACTTGAAGAGCTTAAGCGCATTCACCAATTTGAGTTCGCATCAGACAATGGCAGTCAGATCATCTTCAAAGGCAACCCAACCTTGGATGAAGGCGCTTACAAACTGAAAGTAGCCGAAGAGTCAATCAAAATTGAAGCAGGATCTTCGTCTGGTTTTACCCATGCTTGTGCAACGTTGTTACAACTAATCAAAGTTGGCGATCAACCTAACTCAATGGAAGTAGTTTGCTGTTCAATCAAGGACAGGCCACGTTTTCGTTACCGCGGTATGATGCTGGATTGTGCTCGTCACTTTCACTCCGTTGAGCAAGTCAAACGCTTGATCAACCAACTGGCTCATTACAAGTTCAATACGTTCCATTGGCATCTCACCGACGATGAGGGTTGGCGAATTGAAATCAAATCACTGCCTCAACTGACCGATATTGGTGCTTGGCGCGGATTGGATGAGATCAATGAACCACAGTACACGCACTTTGATGAACGTTACGGCGGCTTCTACACACAAGAAGACATCAAAGACGTTATCGAATTTGCATCGCAACGAGGCATCACCATCATTCCTGAAATTGATGTACCTGGTCATTGCCGAGCCGCCATCAAGTCGTTACCACACCTATTGGTAGAAGCGGAAGATACCACCGAATACCGCAGTATTCAGCATTACAACGACAACGTCATTAACCCCGCTCTGCCGGGGAGTTATGAGTTTATCGACAAAGTGCTAGAAGAAGTCTCTGCGCTTTTTCCTGCGCCTTACGTTCATATTGGTGCCGACGAAGTACCTAACGGCGTATGGTCAAAAAGCCCAGCATGCCAAGCACTAATGGAACAACTGGGTTACAGCGACTACAAAGATTTGCAAGGACACTTCTTGCGTTATGCCGAAGACAAACTTCGTAAATTGGGCAAACGCATGCTGGGCTGGGAAGAAGCTCAACACGGCGACAAAGTCAGTAAAGATACGGTGATCTACTCATGGCTAAGCGAAGAAGCGGCATTGAACTGTGCTCGCCAAGGCTTTGATGTGGTGCTGCAACCAGCACAAACCACTTACCTAGATATGACCCAAGACTACGCACCTGAAGAACCGGGCGTGGACTGGGCAAACCCACTGCCACTAGAAAAAGCTTACAACTACGAGCCGCTCGCTGAAGTGCCTGCTGACGACCCAATACGTAAGCGCATTTGGGGCATCCAAACAGCATTATGGTGCGAAATTATCAATAACCAACCTCGCATGGACTACATGATCTTCCCTCGTTTAACTGCAATGGCAGAAGCATGTTGGACAGACAAACAACACCGAGATTGGACCGACTATTTATCACGCTTGAAAGGCCATCTACCTCTGCTTGATTTGCAGGGAGTGAATTACCGTAAACCGTGGAAGTAATACAAAACTGATGTCGAAACATCACGCTTGAAGAGTTTTTAAATTTTGGCTGCTGATGCAGCTTCGTAAAAAGGAAAGACACAAATGAAATACGGCTATTTCGATAACGAGAATCGCGAATACGTCATCACTCGCCCTGACGTACCAGCACCATGGACCAACTACCTAGGTACTGAGAAGTTCTGTACGGTTATCTCGCACAACGCGGGTGGCTACTCGTTCTACAACTCTCCAGAATACAACCGTGTTACTAAATTCCGTCCAAATGCGACATTCGATCGCCCAGGACACTACGTTTACTTGCGTGATGATGAGACAGGTGATTACTGGTCAATCTCTTGGCAACCAGTTGCGAAGAGCCTAGACGAAGCAAACTACGAAGTTCGTCACGGCTTGTCTTACTCTAAGTTCAAATGTGAATACAGCGGTATTACCGCAACAAAAACTCTGTTCGTGCCAAAAGGCGAAGACGCTGAAATCTGGGATGTAGTGATTAAAAACACCTCTGACAAACCACGTACGATCAGTGCATTCTCATTTGTTGAGTTCTCATTCAGCCACATTCAATCTGATAACCAAAACCATCAGATGTCTCTGTACTCAGCAGGTACGGCTTACAATGAAGGCGTGATTGAGTACGACCTGTACTACAACACCAACGATTTCGAAGGTTTCTACTACCTAGCTTCAACATTTGATCCAGATTCATACGACGGTCAACGTGACAGCTTCCTTGGCCTATACCGTGACGAAGCAAACCCGCTAGCGGTAGAACAAGGGAAGTGTTTCAACACAGCACAAACGTGTTACAACCACTGTGGCTCTCTGCACAAGCAATTCACTATCCAGCCGGGTGAAGAAGTTCGCTTTGCTTACATTCTAGGTATCGGTAAAGGCAATGGTGACCGTCTACGTGCTAAGTACCAAGACCTTGCAGAAGTCGACAACGCATTTGCGGGTATCAAAGCACACTGGGATGAACGCTGTGGCAAGTTCCAAGTGAAATCACCAAACGAAGGTCTAGATACCATGATCAACGCTTGGACACTGTACCAAGCAGAAACTTGTGTGGTGTGGTCTCGCTTTGCTTCATTCATCGAAGTGGGTGGTCGTACTGGTCTTGGTTACCGCGATACAGCGCAAGATGCAATCTCAGTTCCTCACGCTAACCCAGCAATGACGCGAAAACGTATCGTTGACCTACTGCGTGGCCAAGTAAAAGCGGGCTACGGTCTACACCTATTCGATCCAGATTGGTTTGATCCAGAAAAAGCTGATGTTAAACCATCGAAATCCCCAACCGTAGTTCCAACACCTTCTGATGAAGACAAAATTCACGGCATCGAAGACACTTGTTCCGATGACCATCTATGGCTAGTTCCAACCATCTGTAAGTACGTGATGGAAACCGGTGAGCACAGCTTCTTCGACGAAGTGATCCCTTACGCCGACGGTGGCGATGCAACGGTTTATGACCACATGAAAGCCGCGCTAGACTTCTCGGCTGAATACGTAGGTCAAACCGGTATCTGTAAAGGTCTGCGTGCAGACTGGAACGACTGTCTGAACCTAGGTGGTGGCGAATCTTCAATGGTGTCGTTCCTACATTTCTGGGCACTGCAGGAGTTCATCGACCTAGCGAAATACCTAGGTAAACAAGCCGACGTTGAAAAATACACGGTGATGGCAGCAAACGTTCGTGAAGCGTGTGAAACCCACCTTTGGGATGACGAAGGCGGTTGGTACATCCGTGGTCTGACGAAGAATGGCGACAAGATCGGTACTGCGCAACAAGCGGAAGGCCGAGTACACCTAGAGTCAAACACACTTGCGGTACTTTCTGGTGCGGTATCTCAAGAGCGCGGCGAAAAAGCGATGGACGCTGTCGATGAGAACCTGTTCTCTGAATACGGCCTTCACCTAAACTCACCATCTTTTGCAACACCGAATGATGATATCGGCTTCGTAACTCGTGTTTACCAAGGCGTAAAAGAGAACGGTGCGATATTCTCGCATCCAAACCCATGGGCTTGGGTAGCTGAAGCGAAACTGGGTCGTGGTGATCGTGCAATGAAGTTCTACGATGCGCTAAACCCATACAACCAGAACGACATCATCGAAAAACGTATTGCAGAACCATACTCATACGTTCAGTTCATCATGGGTCGTGACCACCAAGACCACGGTCGTGCAAACCACCCATGGTTAACAGGTACGTCAGGCTGGGCTTACTTCGCTGTTACCAACTTTATTCTTGGTGTGCGTACAGGCTTCGATGGCCTAACTATCGATCCATGTATCCCAACGAACTGGCCTGGTTTCGAAGTGACTCGCCAATGGCTAGGAGCAACGTACAACATCAAAGTCGTTAACCCAGACTCAGTAAGCAAAGGCGTTAAGTCGATTACCGTGAACGGTGAAGCTGTAAATGGTGCCTCTGTCCCAGTTCAAGCGGAAGGTTCAGTAAACGAAGTTATCGTTACTCTAGGTTAATCATCTTTTGGGGGAGTCCTTCTCCCCTTTTGATTTATCCGGTGCATTTATGTTTTACAAGTGCATCGGTTCGCTAGCAAAGATTTAAGACGCGGTGGGATGCCGCTCTTATCGAGGATCGAATCATGATCAAATTTGGTACAGGCGGTTGGCGTGCATTTATCGGTGAGGAGTTCACTAAAGATAACGTACGCTTGGTTGCCCAAGCAGTTGCAAACATCACGAATAACGAATCGGTTGCTGATCGCGGTTTTGTGATTGGCTATGACCGTCGTTTTCTTTCCGATAAAGCAGGTCGTTGGTTCGCTGAAGTTCTAGCAGCAAACGGCATTGTGGTCAGCTTTATCGACAAATTTGTCCCAACACCTATCGTAATGTTTAAAGCGAAAGAAATGGGCTGCGCATACTCGGCATGTATTACCGCATCACACAACCCTGCCGATTACAACGGCATTAAAGTCTTCATTGAAGGCGGTCGTGACGCAGATGAAATCATCACCCAAAAAATCGAATCACAAATAGACGCGCTCACTGCGCAAGATGTAAAAAGCGTCGACTTTGAACAAGCGGTTGAAGATAAGCTGATTGAAATCATCAATCCGATGAACGAATTCGTTGACTCAATCATCGACTTTATCGACATCGAAGCGATCAAGAAGGCGAATTTACGTGTTTTGATCGACCCAATGTTTGGTGTCGCGAAAAACGCACTGCAAACCGTATTAATCAACGGCCGCTGTGACGTTGATGTGATTAACGATGGCAAAAACCCAGATTTCGGTGGCTTAATGCCTTCGCCAAGCGCTGCAACACTCTACCGTTTGATGCACCTAGTGAAAGAGCAAGGTTACGATATTGGCATCGGTACTGATGGCGATGCGGACCGTCTTGGTATTATCGACGAAAAAGGTAACTTCATTCATCCAAATGAAGTGCTACTGCTGCTTTACTACTACCTACTTGAATACAAAGGCTGGAAAGGCTCCGTGGTACGTAACATCGCAACCACCCACCTTCTCGATAAAGTCGCCGAAGATCATGGCGAGAAATGCTTTGAGGTTCCTGTAGGCTTTAAGCACATCAGCTCCCAAATGGAAGCGGATGACTCACTGATTGGCGGGGAAAGCTCTGGTGGCCTAACCATTCGCGGCCACATCAAAGGTAAAGACGGCGTATTCGCATCAAGCCTATTGGTAGAAATGATTTCAGTAACCGGCAAGAAGCTGTCTGAGTTGCTGGATGAAATCTACGGCAAGTACGGCTATGCCTACATGGCAGAAGGCGATTGCAAGTTCAAACCAGCGCAAAAAGACGTACTGTTCAACAAGATTTATGTTGAAAAGCAGTTGCCTGAGTTTGAGCTTGAAATCGAAAAAGTCAGCTATGAAGATGGTGCGAAAGTCTACTTCAAAAACGGCGGTTGGATCATCGCTCGCTTCTCTGGTACTGAGCCACTGCTACGAATTTTTGCAGAGATGCAAGATAAGGACACTGCGGAACGTGTTCTTCAACAGTTTAAAGACTTCTTGTCTTTATAACTGAACCTTGTGCCCGCTTCGAGCACTATGATGAGAGTCGACGCTGTCTGAAAAGGCGCTCATCAACAGGAGAAGAGCACTTGCCCGGCCCCACTGCCGGGCTTTTTTATTGTATGTTGGAAAGTCGTAAACGAGATAGCAAAGATACTCAGGACCGTTAAGCAAATGCCAGGACGCCTTGCGTTTCAATTTTCACCGCGACGGACTCACCTATATTTAATGCTTGCGAAGCTGTAGCTAACAAACGGTCACCATTCGCGTTAATCACATAACGGCAGTGATCACCCATAAAATGCTGTTCCAATACGGTTACCGAACTATCTTCATCGGATTGAATTTGCACATGCTGCGGTCTTAGCAGTAAAGAGCACTCCGCCTGTACTGGAATATCTTGTTGAGCCGTGGCTTCAACCACGCCCAAGTGGGTTTCATATTCTGAATTCGAAACTCGTTTAGCAGCAAGGTAACTGCCACCACCTAAGAAATCAGCGACAAATTTACTTGAAGGTTGGTAGTAAAGCTCAGATGCTGTGCCATATTGCTCGATGACTCCATTGTTCATCACTGCCATTTTATCGGCGAAAGCAAAAGCCTCTTCACGGCTATGCGTAACAAAAATGGCAGTCACACCTTGGGCCTTAAAAATCTTACGGATCTCACTTATCAACTCATGGCGAACTTGCGTATCAATATTAGAAAACGGTTCATCCAGTAACAGTAAGTCTGGGCTGTAAGCTAATGAGCGAGCAATCGCAACACGCTGCTGCTGTCCACCAGACAATTGATGAGGATAACGATCGCCATAACCTTGAAGATGCACGAGTTCTAACATCTCTTGAACTTTGGCATTTTTCTCTTTTGTCGAGCACTGCTTTAAGCCAAAGGCAATGTTTTGCTCCACCGTCAAGTGAGGAAAAAGTGCGTAATCTTGGAAAATCATCCCTATATTACGCTGTTCTGGCGGCAACCAGTTTTCCCCATCATCAATTGTGACGCAATTTAGACTCATTTCGCCTGACGTTAACGGCAATAATCCCGCAACGGCCTTTAATAGTGTTGTTTTCCCACAGCCACTAGCTCCTAGCAAACAGACAATCTGCCCTTGTTCTACCTCAAGAGACAATGATTCGAGTACGGTTTGATCATCATATTGGCACGTTAGGTTTTTAATTGATAATGCACAGCTCATCAGTGATTTTGCTCCAGTGAACGGTTAACAACAACAAGCGGGATCAACCCAACAAGAACCAACAGGACCGCTGGTAAAGCGGCCAATTCTAAATGCTCATCCGAGGCGAAGTTATAAACGTATGTGGCTAGTGTTTCAAAGTTAAACGGACGAAGTAACAAAGCCGCATTGAGCTCTTTCATTGACTCGATAAACACTAATAAAGCCGCAATCAGTGCACCGCGCTTAACCAGCGGAAAGTGCACGCGCCACAGCATGGCATTGGGCTTACAACCCATAGTGCGCGATGCCATATCTAACGACGGAGAAATTTTATTTAAATTACTTTCGATACTACCAATCGCTACCGCGGAAAAGCGCACAACCATGGCAAATACTAGTGCGAACATGGAACCAGAAAAGATAAGTCCCGGCCTTCCCCACTCCATGGCTTTAGCAACGTCGTTGACACGATGATCCATAAACAGCACAGCGACCATCACACCGATGGCTAGTACCGTTCCTGGTACTGCATAGCCCATAGAAGAAAGACGCATAAATGCCAAGCTTTCTCGTTTACCATTGACTCGATGGGTAAAGTTAACGATCAGTGCGACAGCAACACCAATAATCGCAGCAATAACAGACACAACTAAGCTATTCCATGCGTATTCACGAAACTCTGAGGTCCAACTCTGTGCAAAATAAGTGATCGCATAATCAATCAGCTGTAGTAGCGGCAAAATAAACGCGACCGAAACCAAGCCCCAGCACCAAACTAGTGCGGTCCACTTTTTCCAGCCCGTCAACTCGTAACGAAAATCTTCGTGACTGTTAAATTGGCTTTGAAAAAGCTTTTGTTTACGGCGGCTGTATCGTTCGGCACTAAGAAGCAGTACTACAATGACGAGCATCATGGCAGAAATCTTGGCTGCCGCATTAAGATTAGAGTACCCCAACCAAGTATCGTAGACCGCTGTGGTTAACGTATTCACCGCGAAGTAACTTACCGTACCAAAGTCACCAATGGTCTCCATTGCGACCAATGATAAACCCACTGCGATAGAGGGTCTTACTAACGGCATCGAGATGCGCCAAAAACTTTCCCATGGAGAGCACTTGAGCAAACGCGCGCTTTGCAATAAAGAGACATTTTGCTCCATAAACGCAGCCCGGCACAATAAATACACGTAAGGATACAACACCAAAGCCAACACAAAGGTCGCACCAGGCAACGTACGAATGTCAGGGAACCAATACTCGCCAGGTCCCCATCCGGTTACATCACGCAAAAAGATCTGAATCGGGCCTGCAAAATCAAACCAATCAGTAAAAATATAACCAATGATATAACCTGGCATTGCAAGAGGTAGTACCAATGCCCACTGCAACCATTTTTCGGTCGGCAGTTTACACATGGCCATTATCCAAGCGCTTGGAATACCAAGAATTAAGGACAGCACCATTACGCCAACAGTTAGCGCAACCGTGTTAAAAATATAAGTCGGCATGACCGTTGCCATTAAATGAGCAAACAAATCATCCGTTTCACCAATCGCGGTGTAGAAGATCGCTAAGATCGGCAAAACCAGTAGCAGAGTTATTACCCCACTACTGGTTTTCCATAAAGAGTGTTTATCTTTCATCGCCTAATTACTGCAAGGCTGTATGAAATACAAATGCTGTTGCAAATACATCTCATATCCTTTAATCAAATGGGGGTACTGTTATACCCCCACAAGGAATTAAAGGTCAAATTTCACTTCGTCTAATAGCTTAATTGCCGCTTCGTGGTTGGCTGCAATATCGTCTAGAGAAAGCTTGTCTGCTTTAAAGTCACCCCAAGATTCCACAAGCTCAGAACGCTTCACGCCTTCTTTAACTGGGTACTCATAGTTAACTTCTGCGTACATTTGCTGCGCTTTGTCACCCGTTAGGAATTCCATTAGCTTCACAGCATTGTCTTTGTTTGGAGAGTACTTCGCCATCGCCATACCAGAGATATTCACGTGAGTGCCTGTAGTCTCTTGGTTAGGGAAGTTGATGTAAACTGCATCAGCCCAAGCCTTTTGCTCTTTGTCGTTAACCATTTTACCTAGGTAGTAGCTGTTACCCAGAGAAACATCACATAGGCCTTCTTTGATCGCTTTAACTTGTGCACGGTCGTTGCCTTGTGGTTTGCGAGCAAGGTTTGCTTTCACGCCTTCCAACCACTCTTTGGTTTCTGCTTCGCCATTGTGAGCAATCATTGCTGAAACTAGAGAAACGTTGTACGGGTGCTTACCGCTACGAGTACAAATTTTACCTTTGAACTCTGGCTTAGCTAAGTCTGCGTAGTTGAAATCTGCGCCTAGTTTACCTACGCGATCACGTGATGAATAAACGCTACGAGAACGTAGAGTTAGAGCAAACCACTCATTCTCTTTATCTTGGTATTGAGCAGGTACGTTTTCTTCAATGATTTTGCTATCGACTTTCTGAACTAAACCTTTGTTTGTCAGTTCAGCTAGACGGCTGATGTCTGTCGTAAGAATAACGTCAGCAGGGCTGTACTCACCTTCTTGAGCTAGCTTTTCTGCTAAGCCTTTTTTAGCAAATTTTACGTTTACTTTGATGCCAGTTTCTTTAGTGAACTCATTGAACATAGGTTCAACTAGGAAAGGTTGACGGTAAGAGTAGACGTTCACTTCTTCAGCAGCCATTGCTGTTGGAGCTAGAGTAGCGCAAGTTAGTGCTGAAAGAGTTAGCAGTTTTTTCATTGTTTAATCCTTTACCATGCTAATGATAACGTTTATCAGTTGCGTTATTATATGTATGTTCAATAAGAAGACAATGACGAATATTAAAAAACCTGCTCATCGGAGCAGGTTTTATTGTGTTAAGTGTGTAACCATTTATTACAAGCTCATGATTATTTCACCGTAACAAACTCTGGGTAAGCACCAACACCACAATCATGCATGTCCATACCTTCCATTTCTTCATCTTCTGTAACGCGAATCCCAACGGTTGCTTTCAAGATTGCCCACACAACTAGGCTGGCACCAAATACCCAAGCAAAGATAACTACGGCACCTAAAAGCTGTGCACCAAACGTTGCATCACCGTTGCTCAGTGGCACTACCATTAGGCCGAAGAAACCACACACACCGTGAACTGAGATAGCACCTACTGGATCGTCAATTTTAAGTTTATCTAGAGCAATGATACTGAATACAACTAGTGCACCCGACACTGCACCAATCGCAACCGCGTACAGTGGTGATGGCGATAGAGGGTCTGCAGTGATGGCAACCAAGCCAGCTAGCGCGCCATTGAGAATCATCGTTAAATCGGCTTTACCCCAAGTAGTTTTACAAACGAATAGCGCCGCAATTGCACCGGCAGCCGCTGCTGCGTTAGTGTTTAGAAAGATCTGACCTACCGCTGTAGCATTCTCAAAATCTGAAACCATCAACTGAGAGCCACCGTTAAATCCAAACCAGCCAAACCAAAGGATAAAAGTACCCAACGTTGCCAAAGGCATGTTAGAACCTGGAATCGGATAAATTTCACCATTTTTACCGTACTTACCCTTACGCGCGCCAAGCAGTAACACACCAGCAAGAGCAGCAGAAGCACCTGCCATATGTACGATACCAGAACCCGCAAAGTCACTAAATCCAGCTTCTGCTAGGAAGCCTCCACCCCATGTCCAGTAACCTTCCATTGGATAGATAAACGCAGTTAAAATCGCAGAGAAAATCAAGAAAGACCAAAGCTTCATGCGCTCAGCTACCGCACCAGAAACGACGGACATGGCAGTTGCAACGAAGACAACTTGGAAGAAGAAGTCAGATTCTAAAGAGTGGTCGGCCCCTTCACCTTGAGTACCAATTAGCGTACCAAATGAAGGTAACCAGCCTCCTTCTCCATTATCGACATACATGATGTTATAACCGACGATCAGAAACATCGTACATGCGATGGCGTACAAACAGATGTTCTTCGTAAGAATTTCTGTTGTGTTTTTAGAGCGCACAAGGCCAGCCTCTAGCATCGCAAAGCCTGCTGCCATCCACATTACCAACGCACCGGAAATGAGGAAGAAAAAGGTGTCAAGTGCGTAACGTAACTCGGTTACTGTTGTTGTTAATTCCATAATAAGTATCTCCAATCCTTTGAATTCTTAAAGTGCTTCTGCGTCCATTTCGCCAGTTCGGATACGCACCGCTTGGTTCAGATCGTAAACAAAAATTTTACCGTCGCCGATTTTTCCGGTTTGCGCAGCTTTTGTAATTGCTTCAACAACACGATCTACATTGTCTGCGTGAGTCGCGATTTCAATTTTCACCTTTGGTAGAAAATCGACTTGATACTCTGCACCGCGGTACAATTCCGTGTGACCTTTTTGACGACCGAACCCTTTAACTTCTGATACTGTCATCCCTTCGATACCGACATCAGCCAATGCTTCTCGTACATCGTCTAATTTAAACGGCTTAATAATGGCATTGATTATTTTCATTGAGTTATCTCCGAAGCTTTCATCCTGAAACACTTCTTATAATCCAATCTACGTGCCAAGTTTTTAAGTTATTGAATAATAAAAACTAACCTCAATTTACATATCTATAAACAAAAAGGGCGCACCATATCGGTGCGCCCTTTTCACAAATTTAAAGCAACGGCAGAGAAGTTACCCAAAACTGTGCATTAAATGTTCAAAAAGTCTTTCCACTGTTCGATAAGTGCCATGAAATCCTCTATCCCACAACTTGCTGTACTTTCTGCATTGTAGAAGTCGAACTCACTTTCCATCTCGACATCATATTCATGGGCTAATGCGTTTTCTTGTATAAGAACTTCATCGCCCTGAATCATCAAGCTAATTTCCGTGCCTGTTAGGTTATGCTCCTGAGAAGGCGCTAAAAATGACTGCTCAATTAGCTTTTCAACTTGTGCAATCTTCATCGGTTCTTTGCCAATTTCTTCTTGCAACCAGCGCCCTACAATCTCATGTCCCATGCTACATTTTACGTAGTACTCGCCCATCAACGTGTTACGAATGAATTCAAATTCCACCGAGATTGCCTATTTCGTATCAATTTGGTGCGAGTATAGCGAATTGCTCCCATAAAAAAAGCACCTCATGTGAGGTGCTTTTGAATTGTGCATTTCTGATTATGCCGGCTCTTGGAAGATCACTTCGTCCGCTTTCTTGGTGTATTGATCCATTTTATGGAAGTTCAAGTAGCGGTACGTATCCGTTGCCGTAGCGTCGATTTGCTTCGCGTATTCTAGGTATTCTTCTTTGGTTGGAATCTTACCTAGAATTGCACCTACTGCAGCTAGCTCAGCTGACGACAGGTAAACATTCGCACCAGTACCCAGACGGTTCGGGAAGTTACGCGTTGAAGTCGACATTACTGTTGATTTATCTGCAACACGCGCTTGGTTACCCATACAAAGTGAACACCCTGGCGTTTCAATACGCACCCCTGCACGTCCGAAGATACCGTAGTAGCCTTCTTCAATCAGTTGGTCTTTATCCATCTTTGTTGGTGGCGCTACCCAAAGGCGCGTTGCTAACTGGCCATTGAACTTATCAAGCAATTTACCTGCTGCGCGGAAGTGACCGATGTTCGTCATACAAGAACCGATGAACACTTCATCAATCGCTGTGCCTTGTACTTCAGACAACAAACGAGCGTCATCTGGGTCATTCGGTGCACATAGTACTGGCTCATTGATTTCAGCCATATCGATTTCAATCACATGTGCGTATTCAGCGTCTTTATCTGCTTGCATCAGCTCAGGGTTTGCTAGCCACTCTTGCATTGCTGTAATGCGGCGCTCGATAGTACGGCGATCACCGTAGCCTTCAGAGATCATCCACTTCAGCATCACGATGTTAGAGTTTAAGTACTCTTCGATCGACTCTTGAGACAATTTCACAGTACAACCTGCCGCCGAACGCTCTGCAGATGCATCAGAAAGCTCAAATGCTTGCTCAACCGTTAGCGTTTCTAAGCCTTCAATCTCAAGGATACGGCCAGAAAATTCGTTGATCTTGCCCGCTTTTTCTACCGTTAGTAGACCTTGCTGAATCGCGTAGTAAGGGATGGCATGAACAAGATCACGTAGTGTGATACCCGGTTGCATCTCACCTTTAAAACGAACCAAGATTGACTCTGGCATGTCTAGCGGCATAACGCCTGTCGCAGCTGCAAAGGCAACCAAGCCCGAGCCGGCTGGGAATGAAATACCTAGAGGGAAACGAGTATGTGAGTCACCACCCGTACCGACAGTATCCGGTAGTAGCATACGGTTCAGCCATGAGTGGATAATACCGTCACCAGGACGAAGAGATACACCACCGCGGTTCATAATAAAGTCCGGAAGTGTATGGTGAGTGTTAACGTCTACTGGTTTTGGATAAGCCGATGTGTGACAGAAAGACTGCATGACAAGATCAGCAGAGAAGCCGAGACACGCCAAGTCTTTAAGTTCATCACGAGTCATAGGGCCTGTAGTATCTTGCGAACCTACTGTCGTCATTTTCGGCTCACAGTAGGTACCAGGGCGAATGCCTTCTACGCCACACGCTTTACCAACCATTTTCTGTGCAAGCGTGTAACCCTTGCCAGAATCTGCGATTTCACCAGGTTTGCGGAATACGTCCGAAGGCTCAAGACCTAGAGACTGGCGCGCTTTGTCTGTCAAACCACGACCGATGATCAATGGGATACGACCACCAGCACGAACTTCATCAATCAGTACTTCTGTTTTTAGCGAGAACTCAGCTAGAACCTCACCAGTTTCGTGGTTGCAAACTTTACCTTCATATGGGTAAACATCGATAACATCGCCCATGTTGAGCTTAGTTACGTCAACTTCGATTGGTAGTGCGCCAGCATCTTCCATTGTGTTAAAGAAGATAGGGGCAATTTTGCCACCAAGCACATACCCACCAGCTCGTTTGTTTGGAACGTAAGGGATATCATCACCCATAAACCAAAGCACTGAGTTGGTTGCAGATTTACGTGAAGAGCCAGTACCAACAACATCACCAACGTAAACCAATTGATGACCTTTGTCTTTTAACTCTTCAATTTGCTTGATCGGGCCAATAGTACCCGGTTGATCAGGGTTTATTCCTTCACGCTCGTTTTTAAGCATCGCCAGTGCGTGTACTGGGATATCAGGGCGAGACCAAGCGTCAGGTGCAGGTGAAAGGTCATCCGTGTTCGTTTCACCTGTTACTTTAAATACGGTTAGAGTGACTTTTTCTTCAAGCTTAGGCTTAGAAAGGAACCACTCAGCATCAGCCCATGATTGAAGTACTTTCTGTGCATGCGCATTGCCTGCTTTCGCTTTCTCTTCTACGTCATAGAAAGCATCAAACATCAGCAGCGTATGAGACAGCGCTTTTACTGCGATCTCTGCCAGTGCTTCATCATCCAATAGCTCAACTAGCGGTTCGATGTTGTAACCACCTTGCATAGTGCCTAGCAGTTCAGCCGCTTTTTCACGACTCACTAATGGTGATTTAACTTCACCTTTTGCTACTGCTGTTAGGAAACCCGCTTTTACATAAGCAGCTTCATCAACACCTGGAGGGATACGGTTTTCAAGTAGGTCAAGAATGACTTCTTCTTCACCTTGCGGGGGATTTTTCAGAAGTTCTACAAGTCCAGCAACTTGTTCTGCGTCTAGCGGTTTAGGAACAACTCCTTCAGCAGCACGCTCTTCGACGTGTTTACGGTAGGCTTCAAGCACGACTTTTTCCTCTCATTGCGGTTCCTCCTCTATTATTACTATTGTTAAAGTAAAGGAGTGAACATCCTTGGAAACTTGGCTCTCCATTGCCCTTGTTTTCATTCAATTATGATTGAGAAACAGCGCCGTAGAGGCCAAACTGTGGGCAAAATAATAGCAAATTTAACCTTAAATTAAAATCTTATCATTTTGACCAACATAGCAACTTACGACTAAAGTTCTGCTAATTTTGACCAAATATGCCAAGTTTTTGCTTTCTCATACCCGATTAATTAAACGATGTTCCTACGATCAAATACACAGCATCCAAATCTTGCTCGGTACGACCGTATGCCAACATTATTGGTCCTATTGGTGAGTCAACACCAAAGAAGATGGAGCCAGCATTGTAAAGCGGCGCTTCGTTTAGTTTCAGATCATTATCAGACCAAACACCGCCATATTCGACCGATGCGCCCAGGTAGACTGGAGCTTCAAACAACCCAAAATCATTATCAAACCACTTATATCGGTACACCAAACTGCTGAAAAATAAGTTCTGTCCGATCAGGCTATTTCTTGGGATTCCCGATAGGCTTAAGAAGCCGCCCAACTCTCTGGGATCAAGCGGTAAAGATGAGTTTTTACTCTCTACAAAACTATATTCAGCATGTCCGACTAAAGTATGACGCTGATGACTCACTGCACCTTTAAATCGTGCAGAGATTTCATACACGGTATCTTCAATAATTTTGTCAGTTTCTAAAAGGCTAACGCCTTGAGGACTTTGATCATGAGACACTAAATATTCGAGATCGACTAAAAGCCCACGAGTCGGAAATGCGAAATCATCAAGTGTATCTAGGCGATAATTGGCAAACAGGCCACGACGTTCAAAATCCAATTTACCAGCAGAAGCCAAAGTAGAAAGCTCAATATCTCCGGTTGAGTAGCGAGCGCCAAATCGAAGTTCTTGCCACAATGTGGGTTGGATACCTATCGCTAACTCTGTTGTAAAATCATCGTAAGTGACCGGAAAAAAGTCATTTACTGACTCTAAATCTGGTGCTTGAGGCTCTGTTAAAGGTAAGTTTCGGCTCTCACTACCATAGGAAATTCGCCCCGATACAAAAAGTTCTTGGCTAGATAAAACAGGGGAATACAACTCAGCTTCAATCAGCTTATCCGTGCCCATTTCTACGTTGAACGCCAACTCCGCGCCATGAGAGTTCAAGTTGGTAAAGTTGGTCGATATTCCTATGCCGTACTGGCTATCTGTATCGAAGTCATCTTCAAGAAAAAATCGGAAGTTGAGATAATTAGGCCCCCACGACTTCTCGTTAACATCAAAAACCAACAATGTCTCACCATCAACCTCTTCAAAGTGATAAGTGATGAGCTCGAACCGATCTAACGCGTAGAGGTTTTCAACGGCTTTCTCAATTTCGGCCGTTGAAATACGACGTCCGGTTTCTAATTCAATACGATTCGTCAACAGCACATCGCTGTAGTGCGTGTTATTAACAATCACTATGTCATCAACCACACGCTGATCGCCATAAATTAAAGTTTTACGAACTTCTTGTTTGCGATCGATGTATTTTTGATAGTCCGCATTGGACAAGCGCAACCCTTTCAGCTTGTCTTTTAACTGCTTGGTAATATCGTACCCAGCTTGAAAAGCCCAAGGCATTTTGTCGAACTCGACAGTTTCCATGGTGCCCACATTGGGACGAATATAGATATCTTGAGGTTCAAGCTCGTCCACTTGCTGTTGTGTACTACGACGAACGAGATAGTTAGAGAGTTGGTCCGCGACAGTAAACAGCCCCGTAAATTCATCTTCGGTTTTGTAGTCGGTGCTAATATCGACGGCAATAACGACATCAGCCCCCATGGCGCGAGCCACATCGACAGGCATGTTATTGACGACGCCGCCATCAACAAGCATATGGCCATTGAGCTTATAGGGAGGAAGCGCTCCTGGTACAGACATGCTAGCCATCATGGCGTCCACAAGGTAACCATTGCCCAGTACGACTTCTTCTAAGGCAAGAATATCTGTCGCAACAGAACGATAAGGAATGGCAAGATCATCAAAAGAATCGAATCGCCCTAAGTTCCCTGTAGTCTCACGCAATACTCGCAACATGTTCTGGCCTTGCACCACACCCGTTGGTGCTCGTACCTCACCGAACCTTAAGCCGAGGTCGGTATTAATTTGATAGCGGTCTTCATACTCTTTGTCACGAACTCGACGTTGGCTACGGTCAACACGATCTCGATAACCGCTGCCCCAATCGACGGTGTAGATAAAACTCTCGATTTCTTCAGCACTCATCCCCGTGGCATAGAGCCCACCCACATAGGCGCCCATACTGGTACCGGTCACAATATCCACAGGAATCTGCATTTCTTCCAATGCTTTTAAAACTCCAATGTGTGCCGCCCCTTTCGCTCCGCCACCAGCGAGCACAACCGCCACCTTTGGTCGAGGTTCCAAGTCATCCGTTTTTGTTAGAGAGTTTGCGAGGGAAACAGAAGGGGTGATCATCAAAAAGGTACTAACCCAAAGCGCAAAGTTGCGAACCGATGGGCTTGATAACAGCTTTTTGAACATTCACTTCTTCCTTTATTGAATATCTGATCAAGTAGGGCGTGCTAGCAGTACTGTACTAACACGCCCTAATATGTACTAAGAATTAATCAGATAAACAAGCTAATGTTGTTGATTTGGCGATGCTACCAATCAAATATGCTATTTAACCAGTTTGATTTCTTCTCACACTGTTGCTTTATCTGACCGGTTTTATCCCAAACCGGCAGTTTGTAATCACTACGGCAGTTCATTTCTAAACCTCCATCAGATGTAGGCTTGAACCCTAATGTGGTGATTTCTCTTGGCCATGGGAGCTCTAAGCGCTCAGGAATACGCTGCTTCAAGTACTCTGCGTACACTCGTAATGCACCACTCGACCCCGTTAGATTCACGGGTTTATTATCGTCGCGGCCTAGCCAAATTGTCGTCACCTCACGACCATCAACACCGACAAACCAACTATCGCGGTTGTCATTACTGGTACCCGTTTTTCCTGCCAATGCAGCCCAACCAAACTGGCTTTGTAAGAAGCGGCCAGTGCCTTGAGCAACCCCTTGTTTCATCGCGTAGGTCGTTAGCCATGCAGCTTGTTCATCCACGGCTCTTGATGAACGAGGCAAGGATTGATACAGCACATTACCTTCCATATCCATGACTGAGCGCAGAGCGGTCAGTTTTGCACGCTTACCTGAATTCGTCAGAGTCTGATACATCTGTGCGACTTCGAATGGCGTCAAAGAAAACGAACCCAAAAACATCGAAGGCACTGGGCGAATTTCGTCTTTGTTCACGCCCAAACGCTCTAAAGTATTGGACACTTCAGGAATGCCAAGTGCCATACCTAAGCGCACGGTTGGTACGTTAAGTGATTTCGCTAAAGCAATGTAAAGTGGCACATCACCACGATATTTTCTATCGTAGTTGCGCGGCGTCCACACGTTACCTTTACTGCTCTTCAGACTTAACGGCGTGTCGTGTAGCGTCGTGCCTAGGTTGTATTTATCCGGTTGTTCTAGAGCCGTTAAGTAAATCGCTGGTTTCACTAAAGAACCAATTGGACGACTGGCATTGAGCGCTCGGTTAAAGCCTTCATAACCGACACGTTTACCACCAACCATCGCACGGATTTCACCACTATGGCGATCAACGGCCACAGCAGCGGCTTCTAACTCTTTACCACCCCGTTTAGCTAGTTCTGGGATCTTTTTCGCGATAGCTTGTTCCATTTTGCTTTGCGATACTGGGTCCAGAGACGTAAACACGCGCAGTCCGGTCTCTGCTTTAAATCGCTCCCCAACTTTTTCTTTTAATTCAATGCTCAATTGTTGGAAATAAGCTGGCTGACGGCTCGCAATACGTGGCTTGCTTTGCGTATCGAGTGGACGACTTACAGCTTGTTCATACTGCTCTGAAGTCAACATGTTTTGCTGCATTAACAGGCGCAGAACGAGATCACGACGCTCTTTCGTTCTCTCAGGGTAACGAATTGGGTTGTAGTAAGACGGTCCTTTTACCATCCCAACTAACATCGCCAGTTGATCGATTCGCAACTCCTGAATTGGCTGCCCAAAATAGTAACGCGACGCCAAGCCAAACCCGTGGATCGCTTCACCTCCACTTTGACCTAGGTACACTTCGTTTAGGTAGGCTTCTAAAATACGATCTTTGCTGTAACGGTAATCCAAAATTAGCGCGATATACGCTTCTCGAACTTTACGCCACAGTGTTTTATCACGAGTCAAAAACAGGTTTTTTGCCAATTGCTGAGTCAGCGTACTACCACCTTGAACAGTACGACCCGCCTTAATGTTCGCAACCAATGCACGTGCAATCGCGAGCGGTGACACCCCGTCATGTTGATAAAAATCCCGGTCTTCGGTCGCAAGCAGTGCATCCACCAAAATTTCAGGGAACTGATCACGACGTAAGAAAAGGCGCTGTTCATCACGGTCTTTCTCCAGCATGCCCAACATCTTCGGTTCTAGGCGCAAGTAACCAAGGTCTCCTCGAGATTCTAAAGACTGAATACGTTGCAAACCGGAATCAGAGAAATGCAGCATAATGTGACGATCTGGCTCAGGACCATCGGCAAACTCGAATGGACGACGAATCAATTCAATCCGAGTGGAAGAAGAGGAATATTCGCCTGGGTAACGAGGTTGACTCACTTTACGGTAATTCAACACATCTAGCTCGTTGCGCAGTTCTTGGATGGTGATATTCTCACCAGGGCTTAGATTCAAGATACGGGCATAAACTACCGTTGGCAGCTCAAACAGCTGGCCTTCAAAGCGTTCTTTCACCACACTATCTAAGTAAATCCCAACAAACAGCAAAACAGCGGCAAGTGCAACGCCAGCTTTCCAGCTAAACGACCACAGAACTTTCAACCACGAACGTTTCTCGTTAGTCGTTTTTTTACTCGGCGTACGTCGAGTCTGTTTTGCGGTTCCTTTATTGGTTGTACTTTTCTTCGCTGGCGCTTTTTTCGCGCTAGGCTTCTTGCTGTCAGTCATTATTCAATTGTCTTTTTGTTTTCGTTGTTGCTACATGATTGGCAGGATCATCTGGCCAAACGTGTTTTGGGTAGCGCCCTTTCATCTCTTTTTGAACGTCTTTGTAGCTTCCGTTCCAGAAAGCCGCCAAGTCCGACGTTACTTGCAATGGACGTTGTGCCGGTGAAAGCAGTTCAAGCACCAAACGCTTGCGGCCAAGAGCCACCGTTGGGGAACCACTCTCCCCAAATACTTCTTGCATACGCACCGATAATATCGGCTCATGGCCATATTGGTAACGGATACGCTTCTTTGAACCTGTGGGCAGTTGGTAATGCTCAGGTAACCATTCATCCAGTTGTTGATTGAGTGGCCAACCTAATCGAGCATTAAGTGCTTCGACCAAGTTTATCTTGCTCAGGTCTTTAACCGAACTGACAGACGTCATGTATGGTTCTAACCACTCCTCTAATGAATCCAGCAAACTGGCTTCATCAAACATTGGCCATGACTGCTCAGGTAACCATTCCACCGCACAACGAATCCGAGCCAACAAGCTCTCCGCTGCCGGTGTCCAGTTTAGACTCTGTAAGCCCTGGCGGCGGACATACGTGAGTAAAGCTTGTGTCATTTTTTCTTTGCCCGGGCTTGGCAACGGCTCGCGTTCAACGACCAGCAGACCGAGTTTTGTTTGTCGCTCAGCTATTAGACGGCCTCTTTTTTCATCCCAGTCCACTACTTCTTCAGACGAAAATAGCGTATCAAAGGTCGTTCGCAATATATTGACATCCAATTCACATGCCGAATGAATTTGACTTGAATTAGAATGAGAACGCATTAAGTCAACGGCAACCAAATACTCACAGCCACCTAGCATGTCTTCCTGACGACATTCTGCACCATGACCATTAGCCAAAGTAAATCGCCCAAATTGATTTGTGCGCTGCTGTGCAATGCGATCTGGAAATGCCAAACTTAACACCAGCGGTAATGCATCTTCATCCACGCCTTTCAGGTCAAATACCGTATCCAATTTGTACGCCAGAGATTGAGCACGCTTGAACAACATCGACTTTTTTGGATGAGTACCAACAAGCCAACGATGCAAGCTATAAGCGATATTGGTAACATTTCTCTCTGGCTCTTCAATCAGTGCGACCGCCGCCAAAGCAGCATTTAACATCTTATCACTGTAAGATTGCGCTTTAATTAGCATCGCAGCCGCACGAGGCTCAACGCCTAGTTCATGCGCCTGTTTTCCTTCGGACGTTAATTGCCCTTTTTCCGTCAGTAGTCCCAATGACACCAATAGCTGCTTCGCTTGTTCCAATGACGCATTAGCGGGAACATCAAGCCACTTTAGATCGTGGATATCACTCGCTCCCCAAAAGGCAAGCTCCATAACTAAACTAGCTAAATCGGAATGCAAAATTTCGGGTTGGGGAACCAGCGGTTGCTGCTTGAACTGGTTTTCAGAATAAAGACGAACACAAATGCCCTCTTCTATTCGTCCCGCTCGTCCTGTACGCTGAATCGCTGAAGACTGTGCAATGCGTGTTTGCTCTAAGCGTGTTAAACCGTTTTTCAAATCAAAGCGGGCAATACGCTCTAACCCAGAATCAACGACGAGGCGAATGCCTTCAATCGTTAGTGAAGTTTCTGCAATGTTGGTCGCTAGAACGACTTTACGCTTACCTTGTTCTGCTGGCGTAATCGCTTTTTGTTGATCTGCAAAGCTCAGTTGACCATAAAGTGGGCATACGTCGATATCATCCGCTAAATGAGACAACCGCTCTTCAACTTGTTTTATGGCACCAACACCCGGTAGGAAAGCTAACAAAGATCCAGACTCTTTGTTCATAAGACTTTCTATTGTTTTTGCCATACTCGTAGGTAAATGCTCGTTCACACCTAACGGCTGGTAGCGCATTGCCACATCAAAGCTGCGCCCTTCAGATTCAATGTAACTGGCTTCCGGCAACAACGATTGTAATGCTTGTTGGTCAAGCGTTGCCGACATTACCACCAGCTTGAGATCGTCTCGCAATGCCTCTTGAACTTCTAAACTGAATGCCAAAGCGGTATCGGCATGAATGCTGCGTTCATGAAACTCATCAAAGATCAGTAGATCAACCCCATCCAGTTCAGGGTCAGTTTGGATCATCCTGGTCATGATCCCTTCGGTCACGATCTCCAGCTGCGTTGCAGAACTTACCTTTGCCTCGCCACGAACTCGATAACCCACGCGTTGACCAACTTGTTCTCCCAATTGCTCAGCAAGATAACGGGCAATGTTACGCGCTGCGAGTCGTCTTGGCTCAAGCATGATGATTTTTCCAGCAACCGAATGATTTAAGAGTAACTGCAAAGGGAAGTAAGTCGACTTACCGGCACCAGGCGCCGCTTTTAAGATCACTTGATGTTGATTTTTGACCGCCGTCAGCAACTCAGGCATCACGGCTTCAATCGGCAATTGTGACAAAGGAAATACCTTATGGTGTAATGGTGGCAACATTGTACATAAAAAATTTTTTGTCTAAATAAGCAAATGCATTTCACACCCGCTTTAGAGTCCGCCACTCTACTCAAACGTTATAAACGCTTTCTTGCCGATATCGAGCTCGATACTGGTGAAATCCGTACAATCCATTGCGCAAATACAGGTGCAATGACGGGTTGTGCAACGCCCGGAAACAAAGTTTGGTTTTCTACTTCCGACAACCCGAAACGAAAATACCCCAATAGTTGGGAGTTGAGTGAGACCGAACAAGGCCACTGTATTTGTATCAACACCGCGCGTGCCAATCAATTAGCCGTAGAGGCTATTGAAAATAATGTCATTTCAGAGCTTTATGGTTATGACACACTTCAAACTGAGGTGAAATACGGCAATGAAAATAGCCGAATTGATATCTTGCTCAGCGCAGACGACAAGCCAAAGTGCTATATAGAAGTGAAAAGCGTCACTCTTCTTGATGAGACCGACTCTACTGGACAAGGATACTTCCCAGATGCGGTCACGACTCGGGGACAAAAACACCTGAGAGAGCTCACAGAAATGGCACAAAATGGAAGTAGAGCCATACTTTTATTCACTGTTTTACATTCAGGTATTGAAAAAGTATCCGCGGCGCACCATATAGACGCGAAATATTCACTATTACTCAAACAAGCACAAGACGCTGGAGTGGAAGTTCTCTGCTACAAAGCTGAACTGAGCGATACTGGAATGAAGCTGATTTCCGCTATTGATTTTATCAATTAAGAGAAAAAATGATGTCGTCTTCACATTGACGATAACTTTGCGATTCAGTATTTGCTTGCACCGCCTCTTTTTGCTATAGATACCCGCCTTAAATTGACTGCGTAGCAGTTGACTAGGTGTAAGTAGGAGATGCTGTATGCCAGAATCAAAGAAGAAAACGATAGGCATCCTAGCCATTGCCGGCGTGGAGCCATATCAGGAAAAACCTGGTGAAGAGTACATGTCACCAGAGCAGGTTGAACACTTTACGAAAATCTTAACAGCTTGGCGCGACCAGCTAAGAGCTGAAGTGGATCGTACTGTTCACCACATGCAGGACGAAGCAGCAAACTTCCCAGATCCAGTTGACCGCGCCTCTCAAGAGGAAGAGTTCAGCCTAGAACTGCGTAACCGTGACCGCGAACGCCGTTTGATCAAGAAGATTGAAAAGACTTTGGATAAAATCAAAGAAGACGATTTTGGCTTCTGTGAGTCTTGTGGCGTAGAGATTGGCGTTCGCCGTCTTGAAGCACGTCCAACCGCTGACCTTTGTATTGACTGTAAAACACTTGCAGAAATCAAAGAGAAGCAAATGCAAGGTTAATCACCCAGCATTATGATTGTTGAAGGGAGCTCAGGCTCCCTTTTTGTTTTGGCTATCTTCGCACCCTATTTGTTTACTAAATTCGAGATACACGCATGACACGCTATGTAGGTCGATTCGCCCCATCTCCTTCTGGTCCACTGCATTTTGGTTCACTGATTGCCGCTCTTGGCAGTTATTTTCAAGCGAAAGCACAAAACGGAGCTTGGTTAGTACGTATTGAGGACTTAGACCCACCAAGAGAAATGCCAGGTGCAGCGCAACTTATCCTAGAGGCACTCAAGGCCTATCAGCTGCATTGGGATGGAGAAGTGGTATACCAGAGCGAACGTCACGACCTTTACCAAGCTCAAATAAACAAATGGCTCGAAAATGGGGAAGCCTATTATTGCCAATGTACTCGTAAGCAAATTAAAGAGCATGGCGGTTTTTATCCTGGCACTTGCCGCGATAAAAACTTGAAAGACGGCGCGATTCGCCTAAAAATGACCAAGCCTGTCGCTCATTTCCTCGACCAAAAGCGGGGAACCATTACTATTCCAGAGCAACTCGTTAATGAAGATTTCATTATTAAACGTCGAGATGGATTATTTGCTTATAATCTTGCGGTAGTATTGGACGACATCGACCAAGGCGTCACAGAAGTCGTGCGAGGTGCAGACTTAATCGAGCCGACAGGGCGTCAAATTAGCCTGTACCAAATACTTGGTCAGCCTGAAGTTAGCTACTTGCATTTACCATTGGCGATGGACAACAACGGCAATAAATTGTCGAAACAAAATCACGCGACGGCTATTGATATAGATACACCAAAACCTACTCTATTGCGCGCCATGACATTTTTAGGTTTCGAGATACCTGAAACCGTCAGGGCGGCCAACATAGAAGATATTCTTCGTTGGGGCTGCGAAAACTGGCGCTTGGAACAGCTTCCAGCAGAGATCGAGATCACACCGTGATTCTCAAATGGCATTGTGTAGGCTATCATTAGCCGCAAATTAGGCCCTAGAGGCGTATAAAACTAACCAAAGCAAGATTGGATTAAACCCAGTTATTGCCAGATGCACATGAATACAAACGACTATACACCAAGCGAACCTGCCACAATTCCAGAGCTCGCTCTCAATGTAATAACTCGTGAAGAGCACAACATTTCGCGTAAGCAGATCAGTGATAATGCGCTGAAGGTACTGTACCGCCTAAATGGTGCTGGTTTCGATGCTTTTCTTGTGGGTGGCGGGGTTCGAGACTTACTGCTTGGACAAAAACCAAAAGATTTTGACATTGCGACCAACGCAACGCCGGAACAGATCAAACAGCTATTTCGTAACTGCCGTTTGATTGGTCGCCGCTTCCGCTTGGCTCATATTATGTTTGGCCGAGACATCATTGAGGTTGCGACATTCCGTGGTCACCACCAAGAGCAAAAGAATAAGAGCATTTCTCAGCAATCAAAAGAGGGTATGCTGCTGCGTGACAACGTCTACGGCACCATCGATGAAGATGCTGAGCGCCGTGATTTCACGATTAACTCGATGTACTACAACATCGCAGATTACTCGATTCACGACTACGCACGTGGTATTGAAGATTTAGAAGATCGCCTAATTCGACTGATTGGTGATCCAGAAACACGCTACCGTGAAGACCCTGTGCGCATGCTGCGTGCGGTTCGTTTCGCGGTAAAACTAGACTTTGATATTGAAGAAGACACCGCAGCGCCAATCGAACACATGGCACCGTTGCTCGGTGACATTCCGTCAGCGCGTCTTTTTGAAGAGTCACTCAAATTATTGCAATCCGGTCATGGCTTAGAAACCTACCACCTACTGCGTGAGTACAACCTATTCCAGCAACTATTCCCGACGATTGCAGCGCACTTTACAGAAGATTACTCCTCTCACACTGAGCAGATGTTGGATCTTGTCCTAGATTCTACCGACATGCGCATCGAAGATGGGAAACGCATCAATCCAGCATTTATGTTTGCTGCAATGCTGTGGTACCCACTGTGTGCGAAAGCCGATGAACTGATGGAAGAGCGCAACTTAGGCCATTACGACGCCATTATGGAAGCGAGCAACATCATTCTTGACGAGCAAGTTCGCACAATTGCCATTCCAAGACGCCACACCGCAACCATTCGCGAGATTTGGCAGTTACAGCTTCGTCTTCCACGACGTAACGGTAAACGTGCATTCCGTCTTATGGAGCTCAATAAATTTAGAGCTGGCTTTGATTTTCTTGAAATGCGCGGTGAAATTGAAGGTGGTGACACTCAGAAGCTTGCCAAGTGGTGGGAAACTTTTCAAAATGCAGGCCGAGAAATGCGTCAAGCAATGGCTGCCGACTTAGACGGTCAATCACCGAAAACAGGCCAGCGCCGCCGTAAAACTTATCGCAAGAAAAAGAGTAAGCCCAAATCATGATTACAGCGTACATTGCGGTAGGCAGTAACTTGGCTGATCCTGTCAGCCAAGCAAAGCAAGCGATTGAAGCATTAAAAACGCTGCCTAAATCAGAGTTTGTTCAAGCTTCTTCGCTATACAGCAGCACGCCAATGGGGCCACAAAACCAACCGGATTACATCAATGCGGTTGTGTCTATTAACACCAGTTTGACGCCTATTGAATTGCTCAATTGCACACAAGCTATAGAGCAAGAACAAGGTCGTGTCCGTAAAGACGAACGCTGGGGACCAAGAACCTTGGACCTCGACATTGTGCTTTATGGCAATGAGGTGATTAATTCCGAGAGGCTGATCGTTCCTCATTATGGAATGAAAGAGCGTGAATTCGTACTCTACCCTCTTGCGGAAATTGCACCAAGTTTACAACTCCCTGATGGGACCGAGGTCTCTGAACTACTGGAACAAGTAGATAGAAACGGCCTCAGTATCTGGCAGTCATAGCCAACTCCTAGTAAGGATAAAACCATGAAAAAAATGACCATCAACGACCTAATCAAGTGGAAGCAAGAAGGTCGTAAATTTGCTACTTCAACCGCTTATGATGCGAGCTTTGCCCAACTGTTTGAAAGCCAAGAAATGCCAGTACTTCTTGTCGGTGATTCTCTAGGTATGGTTTTGCAAGGTCACAACGATACTCTACCAGTAACGGTCGATGATATCGCTTACCATACTCGTTGCGTACGCGCTGGTAGCCCAAATTGTTTGTTGATGGCAGACATGCCATTCATGAGCTACACCACCCCAGAGCAAGCTTGCGAAAATGCGGCTACACTGATGCGTGCTGGTGCCAATATGGTAAAAATTGAAGGTGGTGACTGGCTTTTCGACACGGTGAAAATGCTCACTGAACGATCAGTTCCAGTTTGTGCTCATCTTGGTTTAACTCCTCAAGCTGTTAATATTTTTGGTGGTTACAAAATCCAAGGTCGCGATCAAGAAAAAGCAGACCGCATGGTAAAAGACGCATTAGCGCTGCAAGAAGCAGGCGCTCAAATCGTCTTACTAGAATGCGTACCAGCTGAGCTTGCTGAACGTATTACGCAAGTGCTTGACGTTCCTGTTATCGGTATTGGTGCAGGTAACGTAACAGATGGTCAAATTCTCGTAATGCATGATATGTTTGGTATTTCTGCCAACTACATGCCGAAATTCTCCAAAAACTTTCTTGCTGAAACAGGTGATATGCGCAAAGCCGTTACTAAATACATTGAAGATGTAGCCAACGGTGTATTCCCAGACGACGCTCATACCATTGCCTAGAGGATAAATGCATGCAAACTTTTGCGGAAATCTCAGCAGTTCGTGAACACCTTAAAACCTTTAAACGTGAAGGTCGTAAAGTGGCGTTTGTCCCTACCATGGGCAACCTTCACGAAGGCCACTTAACTTTAGTGCGTAAAGCACGCGAATACGCTGATATCGTTGTCGTAAGCATCTTTGTTAATCCGATGCAGTTTGATCGTGCTGACGATTTAAATAATTACCCACGCACGCTAGAGGAAGACTTAAGCAAGTTAACCTCTGAAGGGGTCGATGTGGTATTTACGCCAACACCAGAAGTTATCTACCCAGAAGGTCTGGATAAGCAAACCTTCGTCGATGTCCCTGGCCTATCAACAATTCTCGAAGGCGCGTCTCGACCAGGTCATTTCCGTGGCGTGACGACGATTGTGAATAAGCTGTTTAACATCGTACAACCGGATGTCGCGTGCTTCGGCGAGAAGGACTTCCAACAACTTGCTGTTATCCGCAAGATGGTTGATGACCTAGCAATGGACATTGAAATCATCGGTGTACCAACCGTACGTGAAATGGACGGTTTAGCAATGAGTTCACGCAATGGCTTGCTTACGCTGGACGAGCGTCAACGTGCTCCTGTACTTGCTCGTACAATGCGTTGGATCAGTAGTGCCATTCGCGGTGGCCGCGATGACTACGCATCGATCATCGAAGATGCAAGCGACCAACTTCGAGCTGCAGGTCTGCACCCTGATGAGATCTTCATTCGTGATGCTCGTACATTACAAGTGATCACACCAGAAACGACACAAGCTGTTATTCTGATGTCTGCGTTCCTAGGCAAAGCTCGTCTTATCGATAACCAAACGGTAGATATGGTTGTCGAAACGAAGGAAGAAGCTGAATCTAACAATACAAACTCAGAGAACGCAGAGTAAGCTCTGAGCCATAAAAGTAAAAAGGTCGACTCTTAGTCGACCTTTTTTATACTCTACGTATAGACGCAATCTAACCCTTCAGGGCGAGTTTTAAACCGCTTGTGCAGCCACATCCACGCTGGAATATCACGTTTTATCATTTTCTCAAGCTCTTGGTTCAAGATGCTTGCCGCTTTAACCGCATTACGTCTCTCGAAACGCTCGCTAATGTCTTTTCCAATGTACAGCGTGTAATGGTGATTTTTACTCACTGTAACGCCAGATATAACCGCGCACTTTGTTGCATCAATGAGAACACTAGACCCGACGGTACTCGCCGCTTGTTCAACAGCAAAAAACGGCGCAAAAACAGAATGGCTAACGCCATAATCATGGTCGGGCAAATACCAAAGTCGATGACCCTTTTTCAGAACTTTGAGCATTGATTTCACGTCTTTTCGATCAATCATTTGATGTCCAAAACGAGTTCGACCTCGATGTTGAATAAACTCATAAGCAGGATTCGAATTTGGGCGATAAACGCCATAACCTTGGGCAAACTGGCTAAAAATACGAGCGGTTATCTCCAAGTTTAAATGGTGACTGCACACCACCAACACACCACGTCCATTCTTTTCCTCAGCGAGTAAACGATCTTTTCCAACAATAGAGGTTATCCGACGTATCCGCCAATCTGGCCAAAACCAAGCGATACTGGTTTCGATGATCGCCATTCCAGTATATTGAAAGTTTTTTCGTACTACGTCCTTACATTGCCAATCCGTAAAATCAGGGAAACACAGCTGGAGATTACGCAGAGCGATCTTGTGTCGGCGCTTCATTACATGCATCGCAATACAGCCGATGCTTCTACCTAAGATTCGCAATACTACGTATGGCAGTACATTAACAAGAATCGCTAAAGATCCAAATGCCAGCCATACAGACCAATATTTGGGCTTAAGTAACTGATAGGAGAAAGGCGGCGGCGGGACAATATTCATAGGATCACTCATTTATTACAAATGATTGAAACCTACCATGATAAAAACCGAAAAATTGTATGGGTATGTATTGTTATGCACGCGAAAGAGCAGCGTGAATCGCCGCTCTTTGCTTTATAAGAATGGCTTAGCTTCTTAGCCCAATCCCTTTGGTTACTAGATAATGCGCAATGGCATACAATGCAACAACAAACACTGCAAGTACACTAAATGAAGTGACAATGCCCACATCCGAGACACCTAAAAAGCCGTAGCGGAACGCATTCACCATGTAGACGATTGGGTTGATCTTAGAAACGCCTTGCCAAAATTCAGGCAGCAGACTAATCGAATAAAAGACACCTCCCAAGTAAGTTAGAGGAGTCAATACAAACGTAGGGATGATCGAAATATCATCAAACGTTTTTGCGTAAACCGCATTGATCAAGCCACCGAGAGCAAATACCACCGACGTCATGAAGACAGTCGCGACAATAATGCCCCAGTGCTCCACTTGCAAATCAACGAACAAAAGTGACACACAAGTAACAATTGCACCGACCAACAAACCTCGAGTCACGCCGCCCATCACGTAGCCAGCAATAATCACATAGTTTGGTACCGGGGCCACCAGCAGTTCTTCAATATTCTTCTGTAGCTTTGCACTAAAGAATGAAGACGCAACATTCGAGTATGAGTTGGTGATCACCGACATCATGATCAAACCTGGAACAATGTACTCCATGTAACTAAAGCCGCTCATCTCACCAATTCGAGAGCCAATAAGATTACCGAAAATGATGAAGTACAACGTCATCGTAATGGCTGGCGGCACTAAGGTTTGCACCCAAATACGTGTAAAACGAGTGACTTCTTTGCTCAGCAAGCTGCGAAATGCCGTCCAATATAAACCGTACATTTAATTACTCCCCTCTCTTACAATGCTGACAAACAACTCTTCAAGTCGGTTGGCTTTGTTACGCATTGAGAGAACTTTAATGCCATGCTCTGTTAACTGACTGAATACCGAATTCAATCCTTGGCTCTTATCTAGTTCTATCTCTAAAGAGCCATCAACAATACTTTGTCGATTAACACCTTCAAGCTCAGGCACCTCGACTTCTGACTCAATATCCAAGATAAATGTCTCGACGCTTAGCTTACCTAGTAACGCCTTCATAGTGGTATTTTCAATCAGCTCACCACGATTAATAATGCCGATATTTCGACACAGCATCTCCGCTTCTTCTAGGTAGTGTGTCGTTAAAATAATCGTAATTCCTTGCTCTTGGTTGATCTCTTTCAGAAACCCCCACATTGAGCGGCGTAGTTCAATATCCACTCCAGCCGTTGGTTCATCTAAAATGAGTAATTGCGGCTCGTGCATCAAAGCTCTTGCGATCATTAAACGACGCTTCATCCCACCGGATAGGTTACGAGCACGCTCTTGGCGTTTTTCCCATAAATCCAATTTTTTCAGGTATTTTTCTGCTCTTTCTTTGGCTAATACTTTAGACACACCGTAATAGCCAGCTTGCTGCATCACAATTTGCTCAACGGTTTCAAACTGGTTGAAGTTGAACTCTTGTGGCACCAAGCCTAAATTCTGCTTGGCCAATTCGAGGTCGGTATCAATGTCATAACCGAAAACTTTCGTCGTTCCGGAGGTTTTATTCACTAAGGAGGAAATGATGCCAATCGTGGTCGATTTTCCTGCACCATTGGGACCCAGAAGCGCGTAGAAGTCACCCTTTTTCACTTGGAGACTTATACCTTTTAACGCCTCAAAGCCACCTGCATACGTCTTGCGCAATTGTTCAATTTCTAATGCGTACATAAGGTCTTGATTGCCGTTTGTTTGTGATTACTAATACCGACTCATATTTAGCAGCGGTTTACTACAAAATCGCCTTGGGTATCGTACTGCCGGTCCATCAGTTTATCGTTGAATAACGATGATTACAAATAAACCTTTCGATAATATTAGAAATATAACCCTTACCTCGTAAAGGTTATCTCTAAGTAAGACAAAATAGAGCATAAAAAAACGCAACAGGACACTGTTGCGTTTTTAACTGTCAGAATGATTACGCCGTTATGCGCTGATACTGGTCTGCCTCAACATGTGCCACCGCCGCATTCAATGCTTCGTAACGGAATTGGTACATATTTTCATCCGGGACAAGGTCAATCACATGGAATTTCTCTAGCTGTTCTCGTGTTCGCTCATTCGGGCATAATAAATACACGGCACAATTGGCATCGAGAGCATCCTTAATCGCATTCTCTAACGCCAAACCGACGGTTACATCAATCATTGGTACATCCGTAAGATCGAGAATCATCACGTCATAGTCCGAAATACTAGAGTGCTGACGTGAAATGGCTTTAGAAACACTAAAGATCATCGGACCGGAAAGATAAAAGAACAGCACTTTACCATTAGCACGATCCAACAAACCACGCTCGCTGTCAGTCAGCGGCACATCATCTTCATCCGCGTCGCTGATCGCTTTTACTTGTCGCGCCTGCTCTCGGCTCAAACGCTCGATGATGATAATGTTCGAGATAAAGACGCCTAAACCCACCGCAACGATAAGATCAACGAATACTGTAAGCAACATAACGCCATACATCACCGCCATTCCGGAAAAGCTTACCTTATGTGCCCTCTGAATAAAGCTCCAGTCTAGGATGTTAAAGCCAACATACACCGCAATGCCTGCTAACACAGCCATCGGGATTGGCTCTGTTAACCCGCCAGCAACCAGTACAACCAACGCCAACATTAGTGCACGAATCACACCAGATAATGGCGAGCGAGCCCCAACTTGAATATTCGTTACCGTCCCCATGGTAGCTCCCGCCCCCGGCAGCGCACCAAACAAGCCTGAGATCATGTTAGCTAACCCTTGACCTCGCAGCTCTTTATCTGAGTCGTGTTCTTTACGAGTTAATGAGTCACCGATAACCGCCGTTAACAAAGTATCAATACAACCTAACGTGCCGAGCACTAATGCATCAATGACCATCTCGACAAACATATCTGTGTCAATATAAGGGGCGACGAGAGAAGGTAACCCAGCAGGAATTTCACCGATACGACGAATATCTTCTGTATCAAAGAGAATCACAGACAATAAAGTTACCGCGACCAATGCCACGAGCTGTGCAGGAACGTATTTACGATATTGCTTAGGGAAGAAAAAAAGAATCCCCAAAGTCAGTAGTCCCAAAAACAACTCACTGAATTTAAGGTTAGAAATGGTCTCCGGCAAAGCAGATAACGTTCCGAGTACTCCCCCTGAAGGCGCAGCATGTCCCATCAAAGGCGATAACTGTAGAATGATAAGAATCACACCAATGCCAGACATAAACCCGGAAATAACGCTATAAGGCATTAAGGTAACGTATTTACCCAGTTTTAACGTCCCCAATAGGATTTGGAACGCGCCAGCCATCATGACAACCGTGAAAGTCATAGCCATGCCCGTTTCTGGGTATTTCGCCATCATACTGGTTAATACTGCGGTCATGATTACCGTCATTGGCCCTGTCGGTTCTGATATTAACGTATTAGAACCACCAAATAACGAGGCAAACAAACCGACCATTATTGCCCCCCAAAGGCCGGCCTCAGCACCGGCTCCGGATGCAACACCAAACGCTAACGCCAGAGGGAGAGAGATAATCGCCGTGGTTACCCCGCCAAATACATCCCCTTTGAAATTGATATCTTCAAAACGACTACCGAACACTGCTGATTTTCCCTGCATTCAATTTTAAAAAGTAAAATATCACTACTTTAACGAGCTAGGCGAAAATTTAAACCATAAATAGATTAAGGCTAAATTCACACCACAAATAGTTTCACCAGATTTTACTTTTTTCTTAATGAAAACTAGTCAGATGAGTCCTATCTGACGAATATTTAACGAGATCGAAATTGTAACATTGTGTATAGTTACAACACTGATCGCTTGCATGTGCACACAAACAGCGGCAGCGATTTTGTCTTTTAAGGGAAGTAGTTTGCAAAATGCCGGAAATAAAACAGTTATTTGAAAACAATTCGAAATGGTCTCAAGAGATCAAATCTGATCGACCTGAATACTTCGCAAAACTCGCAGAGGGGCAAAAGCCTGATTTTCTTTGGATTGGCTGCTCTGATAGCCGCGTTCCTGCCGAGCGACTAACCGGACTATACTCAGGTGAACTCTTTGTTCATCGGAATGTTGCAAACCAAGTTATCCATACTGATCTCAACTGTCTATCGGTCGTCCAGTACGCCGTAGATGTTCTTAAGGTTAAACACATCATTGTCTGTGGACACTATGGATGTGGTGGCGTAAATGCAGCCATTGATAATCCTAAGCTAGGTCTTATTAATAATTGGCTGTTACATATCAGAGATATCTATTTCAAACACCGCACTTACCTAGATCAAATGCCGCAACAAGATCGAGCGGATAAACTAGGCGAGCTTAATGTTGCAGAGCAAGTGTACAACTTGGGTAACTCAACCATCCTGCAAAACGCTTGGGAGCGTGGGCAAGATGTTGAAATTCATGGTGTGGTATACGGAATTGAAGATGGTCGCTTAGAGTACTTAGGCATTCGTTCTAACTCTAAGGAAACCGTAGAAGCGTCTTACCAGAAAGCTCTTTCGACGATTCTAAATACAGACAACAAGCTCCTTTGTCGCTAAGTCATATCTAAAAGTTGAACGAAAAACGCCCATCTTAGATGGGCGTTTTTTTATATTTTAAATGCTGAACTCAATGATTATTCTTGAGGTACAACTTTACCGATGTATGGTAAGTGGCGGTATTTCTGCGCGTAATCAATACCCACCCCAACGACAAATTCATCTGGAATTTCGAAACCAATCCAATCCACAGGAACATTCACTTCACGACGAGATGGCTTATCTAGGAGCGTACAAATCGCGATAGACTTCGGCTCACGTAGCGAAAGAATCTCACGGATTTTATTTAGTGTGTTACCAGTGTCAATGATGTCTTCAACAAGCAGAATGTCTTTACCTTTGATGTCATCATCCAAATCTTTCAAGATACGAACGTCACGTGAGCTTTCCATCGTATTGCCGTAGCTTGACGCTGTCATAAAATCAACTTGGTGAGTCAGTTCGATAGCACGTGCCAAGTCTGCCATAAATACAAATGAGCCACGCAATAAGCCTACCAACACAAGATCTTCACTACCTTGATAACGCTCTGTAATTTGTTTGCCTAATTCACGAACTCGCTCCTGAACTTCTTGCTCAGAAATCATGACTTCTATTGTATGTTTCATACTGTGCTCAATCTAAATTTGTGGGTTGAGGTAAGTCGCACGCAAACGATCACCTAATCTTACGGCGTGTAGTGTATCACCACGTTCATTGGGTTGAAAGTCACATCCTGTTGCCAAAAAATCTTGGAAGAAGGTCTTAGTTTTATAAAGTTCATAGCTAAATTTATCAATAATAATGACATTACTGTATATAAATTGTTCTACAGATGTTGACCTTGTGCATATGCACCATTACACTCATCACTGCTTTAAGCAACTATTAAAATAATCAATTAGGGGGTTACCCCCAATATCAACTCAAATGGCAAGGAAAATGGATATGGACTCAATTGCAAAGAGACCTAGAACTAGGCTTTCTCCAATTAAGCGTAAGCAACAGTTAATGGAAATCGCATTGGAAGTATTTGCGCGCCGCGGCATCGGTCGTGGTGGTCACGCAGATATCGCAGAAATTGCTCAAGTTTCTGTGGCGACTGTTTTTAACTACTTCCCTACACGCGAAGACTTGGTGGATGAAGTTCTCAATCACGTCGTACGTCAGTTCTCAAACTTCCTATCGGATAACATAGACCTAGACTTACATGCACGTGAAAACATCGCCAATATTACTAATGCGATGATCGAGCTTGTCAGCCAAGACTGTCACTGGCTAAAAGTATGGTTCGAGTGGAGTGCTTCAACACGTGATGAAGTATGGCCATTGTTTGTTTCAACTAACCGTACTAACCAGTTGCTGGTACAAAACATGTTCATTAAAGCAATTGAACGCGGTGAGGTGTGTGACCAGCACGATTCAGAACACTTGGCAAACCTGTTCCACGGTATTTGTTACTCACTGTTTGTCCAAGCGAACCGCGCTAAAGGTGAAGCGGAGCTGAAACATCTAGTGAATTCATACTTAGATATGCTTTGCATTTACAACCGTGAACACTAAAGCTTAGCTCGTAATATATGTCAGCCCACCGTTTGGTGGGCTTTTTATTGTCTGCTAAGCACACATTTATATTCCTATATAACAAGCATAAAAAAACCGCTGCAATGCAGCGGCTTCTATCATTCAGTCAGAAAAACCTTACTTCTTCTTAACTGCTTTTTTGTTTGGCAGGTCAGTGATTGAACCTTCAAATACTTCAGCAGCTAGACCTACAGACTCGTGTAGAGTTGGGTGAGCATGGATAGTCAGAGCGATATCTTCTGCATCACAGCCCATCTCAATTGCAAGGCCGATTTCACCAAGTAGTTCACCACCGTTAGTACCAACGATAGCACCACCGATTACGCGGTGAGTTTCTTTGTCGAAGATTAGCTTAGTCATACCGTCTGCACAGTCAGATGCGATTGCACGACCTGATGCTGCCCATGGGAATGTTGCTACTTCGTACTTGATGCCTTCTTCTTTCGCTTCTTTTTCAGTCTTACCAACCCAAGCCACTTCTGGCTCAGTGTACGCAATTGAAGGGATAACTTTAGGGTCGAAGTAGTGCTTCTTACCAGAGATAACTTCAGCAGCTACGTGACCTTCATGCACACCTTTGTGAGCAAGCATTGGTTGACCAACGATATCACCGATCGCGAAGATGTGAGGAACGTTAGTACGCATTTGCTTATCAACGTTGATGAAGCCGCGCTCGTCAATTTCTAGACCCGCTTTTTCACCGTCGATTAGCTTACCATTTGGTACACGACCGATAGCAACTAGAACCGCATCGTAACGCTCAGCTTCAGCTGGCGCTTTCTTGCCTTCCATTGAAACGTAGATACCGTCTTCTTTTGCTTCAACTGCTGTTACTTTCGTTTCTAGCATTAGCTTGAACTTGTCTTTGATACGCTTAGTAAATACTTTCACGATATCTTTGTCTGCTGCAGGAATTACCTGGTCAAACATTTCAACAACTTCAACTTTAGAACCTAGAGAGTGGTAAACCGTACCCATTTCTAGACCGATGATACCACCGCCCATGATAAGCAGTTTTTCTGGCACTTCTTTTAGTTCAAGAGCGTCAGTAGAGTCCCAAATACGTGGGTCTTCATGCGGGATAAATGGCAGTTTGATTGGACGAGAACCAGCCGCAACGATTGCGTTGTCAAAGTTAACAACTGTTGGCTCACCTTCGCCTTCTACAAGGATAGAGTTAGGGCCAGTGAACTTACCGTAACCGTTAACTACTGTTACGTTACGCATCTTAGCCATACCGCTTAGGCCGCCAGTTAGTTGGTTAACAACTTTTTCTTTCCAGATGCGGATTTTGCTGATGTCTGTTTGAGGCTCACCGAACACAACGCCGTGGTCAGCCATCGCTTTCGCTTCTTCAATTACTTTAGAAACGTGAAGCAGTGCTTTAGATGGGATACAACCCACGTTCAGACATACACCGCCAAGCGTGCTGTAACGTTCAACTAGTACAGTTTCAAGACCTAAGTCCGCACAACGGAATGCAGCGGAGTAACCAGCAGGACCAGAACCAAGTACAACAACTTGGGCTTTAATTTCTTTGCTCATTTTGACCTCTTGTAGTCATTATCCCTAACAGGCTGAGTGGGTATCGATTTTTTATGTTTAAGAGAGATTTGTTTTAAACAGTTATTTTCAGACCGCTAACAGTTTACAGAGATGTTAATGGTGTGAAAAGTAAATCAATTTAGCCTGTGAGCTAGACAACAATTCGATTGTGAAAACCCTGAACGAAGCAAGGCTGATAACCAAATTGTCGGTAATTATGATTAGCAGAGGCGGCTAAGTTGCCGCCTCTCATTCATCTAATTTCTATTACAGAACTAGACGACGAATGTCAGATAGACATGCGTTTAGGTAAGTGATGAAGCGCGCACCTTCAGCACCATCGATCACACGGTGGTCGTATGATAGAGACAGTGGAAGTTGTAGACGCGGTTCGAACTCTTTACCGTTCCATACCGGTTTCATTTCTGACTTAGACACACCTAGGATACCAACTTCTGGCGCGTTTACGATTGGAGTAAACGCCGTACCGCCGATACCGCCTAGGCTAGAGATAGTGAAACAGCCACCTTGCATGTCAGCCGCAGTTAGCTTACCAGCACGTGCTTTCTTAGAAACCGCCATTAGCTCTTCAGATAGCTCGTAGATGCCTTTCTTGTTCACGTCTTTAAATACAGGAACAACTAGACCGTTTGGTGTATCTACCGCGATACCAACATTCACGTATTTCTTCAGAATTAGGCTCTCACCGTCTTCTGATAGAGAAGAGTTGAACGCTGGGAACGCTTCAAGCGCTTTAGCTACCGCTTTCATGATGAACACAAGTGGTGTGATCTTCATTCCAGTGTCTTTCTTCGCTTCAATCGCGTTTTGCTCTTTACGGAATGCTTCAAGAGCCGTGATGTCTGCGTTATCCCACTGTGTAACGTGCGGGATCATTACCCAGTTACGGTGTAGGTTTGCGCCAGAGATCTTCTTAATGCGAGATAGCGGTTGAACTTCTGTCTCACCAAACTTGCTGAAGTCCACTTTTGGCCATGGTAGTAGACCAAGAGCCGCGCCGTCGCCTTTGCCAGATGCTGCTGCACCTGCGCCAGACTCAAGACGCTTAAGTGCATCTTTCACGTAAGCTTGAACGTCTTCTTTTAGGATACGGCTCTTACGACCAGAACCTTTAACCTTAGAAAGATTAACGCCAAATTCACGCGCTAGACGACGAACAACTGGAGACGCGTGAGCGTACTCATCGTTTTCTTTGAAATCGCCAGTCGCTGCTGGAGCTGCTGCCGCTGGAGCTTCTGCTTTAGGAGCCGGAGCTGCAGGTGCTGCCGCTGGAGCTTCTGCTTTAGGAGCCGGAGCTGCAGGTGCTGCCGCTTGAGCTGGAGCTGGAGCTGCTGCAGGAGCAGGTGCTGCACCCGCCACTTCGAATACCATGATTAGTGAGCCAGTAGACACTTTGTCGCCAGCTGCAATCTTGATTTCTTTAACTGTGCCAGCGAATGGTGCAGGAACTTCCATAGAAGCTTTGTCACCTTCAACAGTGATTAGAGATTGCTCTTCTTCCACTGTGTCGCCAACCGCAACCATGATCTCAGTAACTTCAACTTCGTCGCCGCCGATATCTGGAACGTTCACTTCTTTTGCCGCAGACGCTGCTGGAGCTGCTGCCGCAGGAGCTTCAGCTGCCGCTGGTGCTGCTGGAGCGCCTGAACCTGCTGTTTCGAATACCATGATAAGTGAGCCAGTCGATACTTTATCGCCTGCTGCAACTTTGATCTCTTTTAGAGTACCTGCGAATGGCGCTGGAACTTCCATAGAAGCTTTGTCGCCTTCAACAGTTAGAAGAGATTGCTCTTCTTCGATGCTGTCGCCAACGGCAACCATGATTTCAGTAACTTCTACTTCATCACCACCGATGTCTGGTACGTGAACTTCTTTTAGTTCTGCCGCTGCTGCTGGAGCTGGAGCTGCTGCTGGAGCTGCTTCTGCCGCAGGAGCAGGTGCAGCGTCAGCTGCACCCTCGGCTTCGAAAATCATGATTAGAGAACCAGTAGAAACCTTGTCGCCTTCTGCAACTTTGATTTCTTTAACGATACCCGCTTGAGAAGCAGGAACTTCCATAGAAGCTTTATCGCCTTCAACTGTGATCAGAGACTGCTCTTCTTCAACCTTGTCGCCAACGCTTACAAGAATCTCAGTAACTTCAACCTCATCCGCACCGATGTCTGGTACATTAATTTCGATTGCCATTTCTTATCTACCTTCTTAATTAAGCGTATAGCGGGTTTGTTTTCTCTGTGTCGATGTCGAATTTCTTAATTGCTTCTGCAACTACAGATTTCTCAACTTCGCCACGTTTCGCTAGTTCAGTTAGCGCTGCTACTACTACGTAACCTGCGTTCACTTCGAAGTGACGACGTAGGTTTTCACGGCTGTCTGAACGACCGAAACCATCAGTACCAAGAACTTTGAAAGACTCAGCAGGAATGTATGCACGAACCTGCTCTGCGTAGTTCTTCATGTAGTCAGTTGCTGCGATAGCAGGTTCAGTACCCATTACTGTTTGGATGTAAGGTACTTTCGCTTCCGCTTCTGGGTGAAGCATGTTGAAACGCTCTGCATCTTGGCCATCGCGAGTTAGTTCGTTGAATGACGTTACAGAGTAAACATCAGAAGCAACACCATAATCTTCGCTTAGGATTTGAGCTGCTTTACGTACTTCATTCATGATAGTACCAGAGCTCATTAGCTGAACTTTCGCTTTGTCGCCCGTGTAAGTTTCTAGCTTGTAGATACCTTTACGGATGCCTTCTTCAGCGCCTTCTGGCATTGCTGGCATTGCGTAGTTTTCGTTCATTAGCGTTAGGTAGTAGAACACATTTTCTTGTTCTGGACCGTACATGCGACGGATACCGTCTTGCATGATTACTGCTACTTCGTACGCGAATGTTGGGTCGTAAGAAATACAGTTAGGAACCGTACCCGCCAAAATGTGCGAGTGGCCGTCTTCGTGCTGTAGACCTTCACCGTTCAACGTTGTACGACCCGCAGTTGCACCTAGTAGGAAACCACGTGCTTGTTGGTCACCAGCCATCCACGCCATGTCGCCAACACGTTGGAAGCCGAACATTGAGTAGTAGATGTAGAACGGGATCATTGGTAGGTCGTTTGTCGAGTATGAAGTCGCAGCAGCAACCCATGAAGACATAGCACCTAGCTCGTTGATACCTTCTTGTAGAACCTGACCTGAAGTCGCTTCTTTGTAGTAAGAAACAACGCCACGGTCTTCTGGTGTGTAAGTTTGGCCGTGCGGGTTGTAGATACCGATTTGACGGAACAGACCTTCCATACCGAATGTACGTGCTTCGTCAGCAATGATAGGAACGATGTTCTTACCAATGTTCTTGTTCTTAAGTAGAACGTTTAGCGCACGTACGAATGCCATAGTAGAAGAGATATCACGCTTCTGTTCTTCTAGTAGTGGCTTGAATTCTTCTAGCTCAGGAACGATGAATTCTTGAGTGAATTTTGGTAGACGCTGTGGCGTGTAGCCGTGTAGCGCTTTACGACGAGCGTGTAGGTATTCGTACTCTTTTGAACCTTCTTCAAGTTTCAGGTACGGAAGTTCTTTCACTGCTTCGTCAGTTAGGATGTCTTGAAGGCCTAGACGATCACGTAGGTGTAGTACGTGAGTCATATCCATCTTCTTAACTTGGTGCGCGATGTTCTTACCTTCAGCCGCTTCACCCATGCCGTAACCTTTAACAGTCTTAGCTAGGATTACTGTTGGACGACCTTTAGTTTCTGCCGCGTTTTTGTATGCCGCGTATAGCTTAGAAGACTCGTGACCACCACGCTTAAGTGCGAAGATTTCGTCATCAGTCATGTCAGCAACAAGTGCAGCTGTCTCTGGGTACTTACCAAAGAAGTGCTCACGTACGTACGCGCCATCTTTTGATTTGAATGTTTGGTAGTCGCCGTCGATCGTTTCATTCATAAGCTGTAGAAGCTTACCAGTCGTATCTTTAGCTAGTAGTGAATCCCAGTTGTTACCCCAGATTACCTTCACTACGTTCCAACCAGCACCTTTGAACAGACCTTCAAGTTCTTGAATGATCTTACCGTTACCCATTACAGGGCCATCTAGACGCTGTAGGTTACAGTTGATTAGGAAGCATAGGTTGTCTAGTTTCTCACGCGCAGCGAAAGAGATAGCACCACGTGATTCTGGCTCATCCATCTCACCGTCACCTAGGAACGCGTAAACGCGCTGCTCTGAAGTATCTTTAAGACCACGGCCTTCTAGGTACTTAAGGAAACGAGCTTGGTAGATAGAAGCGATTGGACCTAGGCCCATCGATACTGTCGGGAACTGCCAGAATTCAGGCATCAGTTTAGGGTGCGGGTATGAAGGAATACCTTTGCCGTCTACTTCTTGACGGAAGTTGTCTAGCTGCTCTTCAGTTAGACGACCTTCAACGAATGCACGTGAGTAGATACCTGGTGAAATGTGACCTTGGTAGTAAACTAGGTCGCCACCATCCTTCTCGTTTGGTGCACGGAAGAAGTGGTTGAAACATGTCTCGTAGAACGCAGCAGAAGACTGGAAAGACGCCATGTGGCCGCCTAGCTCTAGGTCTTTCTTAGATGCACGTAGAACGATCATGATAGCGTTCCAACGAATAATTGAGCGAATACGACGCTCAAGTGTTGTGTCACCTGGGTATGCTGGTTCTTGGTCTGCAGGAATCGTGTTGATGTAGTTAGTTGTGATACCTGTTGGCATATCAACACCGTCTAGACGTGCTTTATCTAGAACTTGCTCTAATAGGAATTGAGCACGCTCTAGACCTTCTTCACGTACAACTGACTCAAGCGCTTGTAGCCATTCTTGAGTTTCCAGTGCATCTACGTCATGCTTCATATCAGACATGGCGATCTATCCTTCTGTTGGTTGGATCTACTTATTTAAGTAACGCTCTTACGAGTCATTACCCTGCTGAATTCGACGTAGAGAACGCTCTCGTCGAGACTCTTCTCGAGTCAAATCCAACAATGTTTCTTCGATGTAAGCCAAGTGCGAGTGGGACATTTCTCGCGCCTTTTCAGGCTGACCAGAAACAATCGCATCCACGATATTGGCTCGGTGTTTACTGACTTTCTCGACCGCTTCTGGGCGGCGACGTAGTAATTTAAAATTTTGTAGAATATTTTGCTCAAGCAAAGGTGCTAAGCTTCGAACAATGTGCAACAAAACCACGTTGTGCGCGGCTTCTGTCAAAGCGATCAAAAATTGCATTACTTCCGCAGATTCAGCTTCGATATCGTTGTTTGCTTGCTCTTGGCTAATGCGCTCAAGGCAACCTTGAATACGCGCAAAATCTTCTTCGGTACCACGTAAAGCTGCAAAGTAGGCTGAAATTCCTTCCATCGCATGACGAGACTCAAGCACATCAAGCTGGGTTTCAGAATGACTAGACAACAAATTCAACAAGGGATCTGAAAAGCTCTTCCAGATATTCTCACTTACGAATGTTCCGCCACCTTGGCGACGAGTCAACAAACGCTTCGCTTCCAAGCGTTGAATGGCTTCTCGGACTGAAGGACGAGACACATCGAACTGTTTTGCCAGTTCACGCTCTGGAGGCAGTTGTTGCCCCGGAGACAATGTTCCTTCCACTATCAACCTTTCTAACTCTTGTTCTATAACATCAGAGAGTTTTGGCTGACGAATCCTTTGATAAGCCATAATTTATTGTTCTTCTACTCTTGCAGGTAATTGGTAATACCAATTTTAAGTTGGTGCAGAAATTAACATAATTAAAACGCCACTGTCCAGCCGAAAATTGACCTAAATCATAGAACGAGCTTACTTCCAACACTCTGATAACAATCGACTGTTAAAACAGCAATAGAATTGGTATGACCAATTACATAAAGCATACAAATGGGAAGTCGACGTGCTAGCAGTTTTGGAAAAGAAATACAGAAAATGACAAAATTATCAGTCTATTTATTCACCAAAACGGCATGTGCGAGCGTAAAAATGTAGTTAACTTTTAACAATCATTAATATTTCTGGTATCAAAAAAAGGCATACCTGATCGTATGCCTTATTTATTTCGCTTTTTTGAATTTACACTTTCGCTACAAATCAACGCTGTATAAGCAGTCTATATTTCACCCAATCAAAGCTTAGACCAGGATCGCTTTTTCTCAAGGGCGCAATATATTGATGACCGGTAATTCGTGGCGGGGTGATTTGAGGATAAGACTGCATAATCACCTCAGTGATCTCTGCAAGTGATTGATATTGCGCTTCTGTGTAGGCAGTAAATTCTGTCCCTTCAAGCTCGATACCAATGGAATAGTCATTACAACGCTCCCTGCCTGCGAAACTGGATTGACCGGCATGCCATGCTCTATCAAGAAAAGAAACAAATTGAACAACCTCGCCGTTTCTTTTAATCAAGCAATGTGCAGAAACGCCCATTTTGTGAATGACTTCAAAAAATGGATGTTCATTTGGGTCTAGCTTGCCAGTGAAGAAGTCCTCTATATATGGTCCACCAAACTGCCCAGGAGGCAAACTGATATTGTGTACCACCAGCAGAGAGATGTCGTTTATATCAGAGCGGGCATCAAAAAATGGTGACGGAACATGCTTTGCTTGTGTCAGCCAGCCATTCTCGATAATTGGGCGCATATCAACCTCTCTACTTTGCAAATTAACTGCTGAAATTATTGACACCGGAGAGTATCATTCGTTGCCATCTCCCTTTCAAGACAAGATTTGCGATGAAGAACACACACAACATTCAAGAACGCCTAGAATACCTTAAACAACAACTCCCTTTAGAGATCACTCGCTCTGTCGCTGATACCTTAAAAGAAGATCTAGGTGGCAGTGTCGACGCAGATAATGACATTACTGCATCTTTGATCCCTGCCGATGCGGTTAATACCGCAACGATTATTACTCGTGAGTATGGTGTGTTCTGTGGTCAAGCATGGGCAGATGAAGTTTTTAAGCAGCTCGGTGGCAAGGTCAGTATTGAATGGCACGTAAAGGACGGCGATAAAGTCGAACCTAACCAAACCCTTTGCACGCTGACAGGCCCTGCTCGTGACTTGTTGACTGGTGAGCGTAACGCAATGAACTTCATCCAAACGTTGTCTGGCTGCGCAACAGTTACCGCAGAGTACGCTGAAAAAATCGCGCATACTGAGTGTCGTCTACTAGACACACGCAAAACCATTCCTGGTCTGCGTAGCGCACTAAAATACGCCGTGACGTGTGGTGGTGGCTTTAACCATCGCATCGGCGTGTTCGACGCTTACCTCATTAAAGAAAACCACATTATTGCTTGTGGTGGCATCACTCAAGCCATCCAAAAAGCGAAAGAGCTTAACCCAGGCAAACCGGTAGAAGTAGAAACGGAAAGCTTAGAAGAGTTGAAACAAGCGATAGAGGCTGGTGCCGACATCATCATGCTCGATAACTTCACAAAAGAAATGATGCGTGAAGCCGTAGCGATTAACGCAGGTCGTGCCGCTTTAGAGAACTCCGGCAACATTACGCTAGAGACCATCGCAGAATACGCAGAAACCGGTGTCGATTACATTTCGGTAGGCGCGTTGACTAAGCATTTAAAAGCGATGGATCTTTCGATGCGCTTCAAATAATAAAAGCAACAAATCTGAAATTACTTCAACTAACTCAGTGAGTTGTGAGTAATTCATCATTTAAAAGGGCCAATTGGCCCTTTCTTTTTATCCACTAAAAAAATAGTACTACTCGCAAAACTCTGCATGCGATATGCAACTTTTCACCAAAGAGTTTTATCTCACTCGAGAGCCCATCCCTTCCCCATTTTCAACCCACCTTAACTCTCCATAATCTTTCGCTAATGCAAGAGCATTATTAATTTTTTAGAAAGGGTTAAAAATGAAAAACAGTAAACAGAAAAAACAGCAAGGTTTTACCTTGATTGAATTGATGATTGTAGTGGCTATTATTGGTGTTTTGGCAGCCGTCGCCATACCAGCTTATCAAGACTACGTAAAAAAATCAGAAGCCGCATCAGCTCTTGCTACGTTAAAGTCCCTAATTACTCCGGCTGAACTCTATTATCAAGAAAATGGAACGAGCTCGGCTGCTGGTCTTTCTGATTTAGGTTCAGTAGCTTCAGCTAACGATTTAGGCACACTAACATCAGCAATTGGATCTGGTTCAGGTGCGGTACCAACTCTAGAATTTGCTTTTGGTTCAAATAGCTCAATGACCTCGAGTGATACTTTAACTTTCTCTCGTAGTGCAACCGAAGGTTGGTCTTGTGCTCGTGCTGGTACAGTCCCAGCAATTGATGGCTGCCAATAACTAGTTGTTAATGTTAACCAACTTATCCACGGTTCTTCGCCAAAGAGGAGTACTGACGTTTTCCCAAGAAGAATCGTTAATAGAGCAAGTCAAAGCTTCTGGCATTTCGATGCCAGAGGCTTTACTCAGTTCTGGATTATTTACATCAAGCGAACTCGCTGAGCACTTAAGTTCTCTCTTTGGTTTAAATCAGCCCGAGTTATCTCAGTACGAGTATGCTTCGCTTTGTCAGCAACTTGGCCTTAGGGAATTAATCACGCGGCATAACGCACTCCCACTCCAGCGTACGTCTTCAACGTTATTACTCGCCGTTGCCGACCCCACCAACCAACAAGCAGAAGATGATTTTCGCTTTGCCACTGGTTTACAGGTTGAATTGGTCTTGGGGGATTTTAGTCAACTCAGCGCGGCAATTCGACGCTTGTATGGTCGTTCATTGAGTCATGAGAAGTCCGGGTTAAAAGAGATCAACCAAGAAGAGTTAGCCAACCTAGTTGACGTGGGCGCAGATGAAATCGACAACATTGAAGACTTGAGCCAAGATGAGTCTCCTGTTAGCCGTTACATCAACCAAATTCTATTGGACGCTGTGCGCAAAGGCGCATCCGATATCCACTTTGAGCCTTATGAAAAGATGTACCGCGTGCGCCTGCGCTGTGATGGCATCTTAATTGAAACACAGCAGCCACCAAGCCACTTGAGTCGCCGCTTATCCGCTCGTATCAAAATCCTCTCTAAGCTTGATATTGCAGAGCGACGTTTACCACAAGATGGGCGTATTAAGCTCAAGTTGAATCAAGACACCGCAATTGATATGCGTGTATCCACGCTGCCTACTCTATTTGGAGAGAAAATTGTACTACGACTGCTCGACAGCAGCTCTGCGTCATTGGATATCGACAAGCTTGGTTATAGCGAACAACAAAAACAATTGTACTTGGATGCGCTGCGTCGCCCACAAGGCATGATTCTGATGACAGGTCCAACCGGGAGCGGAAAAACCGTTTCTTTGTACACCGGGCTGAGTATCCTCAATAAACCAGAAATCAACATTTCTACGGCAGAAGACCCAGTAGAAATTAACTTATCGGGCATTAACCAAGTTCAAGTCCAGCCTAAGATTGGTTTTGGTTTTGCCGAAGCACTGCGCTCTTTCTTACGTCAAGACCCCGATGTGGTAATGGTCGGTGAGATTCGTGACTTAGACACTGCAGAAATCGCGATCAAAGCCTCGCAAACTGGTCACTTAGTACTTTCAACCTTGCATACCAACTCTGCGGCTGAAACGGTTATTCGTTTATCAAACATGGGCGTAGAAAGCTTTAACTTGGCCTCCTCTCTTAGTTTGATTATTGCCCAGCGCTTGGCCCGTAAACTGTGCTCGCACTGTAAACAATCACAAGAGCTTACCGCTCAGCTACAACATCTTGGAATTCAAGCAAGCGACAACATTTTTAAAGCCAATCCCGATGGATGTAATGAGTGTACCCATGGTTATTCCGGCCGAACGGGGATTTATGAAGTGATGCGCTTTGATGAATTTCTTTCCGAAGCGCTTATTAAAGGCGCCTCGGTACATGAACTAGAAAAACTCGCCATCGCAAATGGTATGAGCACGTTACAAATGTCGGGCATAGAAAAACTCAAACAAGGGATCACAAGTTTTAGTGAACTACAGCGCGTACTTTATTTTTAATCCTTTAATCAGCAGTCACCTCTATGAAAAGCACTACACCACAACTTAAAAACTTCCGCTGGAAAGGCATCAACAGTTCAGGCAAAAAGACGTCTGGACAAACCCTCGCGATGACAGAAATTGAAGTACGCGAACGTCTAAACGCACAACACATCAAGATCAAGAAGTTAAAGAAAAGCAGTATCTCGTTTCTCACTAAACTCAGCCATCGCGTGAAAGGCAGAGACATCACGGTGTTTACCCGGCAAATTTCGACGATGTTGATAACCGGTGTCCCCTTAGTTCAGGCTTTAAAATTGGTATCAGAAAATCACAAAAAAGCAGAGATGAAATCCATTTTGATGAGCGTGACACGCGCCGTTGAAGCGGGTACGCCCATGTCAAAAGCCATGCGCACTGCAAGTGAACACTTTGACCCACTCTATAACGACCTTATCGCCACAGGTGAGCAATCCGGTAACTTAGCAGAAGTATTCGAGCGCTTAGCCACCTACCGAGAAAAAAATGAACAACTCCGTGCGAAAGTGATCAAAGCCCTGATTTACCCAGCAATGGTAGTGCTAGTCGCGTTAGGCGTGTCGTTTATCATGCTCACCAAAGTCATTCCCGAGTTCGAAAAAATGTTTGTTGGTTTTGGTGCTGATTTACCTTGGTTTACTAGGCAAGTGTTAGATCTTTCCGCCTGGACACAAAACTGGAGTCCGTTTATCGCACTAGGCTCCATGAGTTTATTCACCTCGGCGAGAATCCTCTCTAAGCGTTCAGATTCTTTTCGCTTAATGCTCAACCGCTCTGTGCTTAAATTTCCTGTTCTGGGCCCTGTATTATCAAAAGCTGCTATCGCCAAATTTAGTCGAACACTCGCCACAAGCTTTACAGCGGGTATTCCAATTCTAACCAGTTTAAAAACCACATCAAAAACCTCAGGAAACTTACACTATCAACTCGCCATAGAAGAAGTGTACCGTGATACCGCCGCAGGTATGCCAATGTATGTAGCCATGCGCAACTGTAATGTGTTCCCTGAATTGGTGTTACAAATGGTTATGATCGGTGAAGAGTCTGGTCGACTTGACGATATGCTCAATAAAGTTGCAACGATCTACGAGTTTGAAGTCGACAACACCGTCGACAACCTTAGTAAAATTCTAGAGCCACTAATTATCGTATTTTTAGGTATCGTTGTTGGCGGATTAGTGACAGCAATGTACTTGCCAATCTTTAACTTAATGAGTGTATTGGGCTAGAATGAGCTGTTAACTCCTTTAAAACAGCATCTTGCTGATTTCACTCATCGCTCAAGAGACAAATATGGAAGTATTCCAGTACTACCCTTGGCTATTCGTTGTGTTTGCCACCATCTTCGGTCTGATCGTGGGTAGCTTCCTCAATGTGGTTATTTATCGACTACCTAAAATCATGGAACTAGAATGGCGACGCGAATGTGCCGAGTCATTTCCTGAATACAAAATAGAACCTCCTAAAGAAGTGCTGACCTTAAGCGTCCCACGCTCCTCCTGCCAGAAATGCGCAACACCGATACGTATTCGCGACAACATTCCTGTGATTAGCTGGCTGCTTTTAAAAGGCAAATGTCACAACTGTCAGGCAACCATTAGTGCACGCTATCCACTGATTGAACTGCTCACCGCGTTCTGTTCAGGCTTTATAGCTTATTACTTTGGTTTTAGTTACTTTACCGTTGCCCTACTCTTTTTTACTTTTATCTTAATCGCCGCAACATTTATCGATCTCGATACTATGTTGTTACCTGACCAATTAACATTACCATTAACTTGGGCTGGCATTGCCTTAGCATTAGTCGAAATAAGTCCTGTTACTCTACAAGATTCTGTCATTGGTGCTATTGCTGGTTACCTATGTCTCTGGTCCGTTTACTGGGGCTTTAAGTTACTTACCGGTAAAGAAGGAATGGGGTATGGTGATTTTAAACTACTGGCGGCACTAGGAGCTTGGCTAGGTTGGCAGTCACTGCCGATGATCATTCTACTTTCTTCTGTGGTTGGCATCGTATTTGGCATCATTCAACTACGCTTGCAAAAGCAGGGAATTGAAAAAGCTTTCCCTTTCGGTCCTTACTTAGCAATTGCTGGTTGGATAAGCTTAATTTGGGGCGACCAGATTTTAAACTGGTACTTTACTTCAGTTCTAGGAGTGTAAATGGCTTTGGTTATTGGTTTAACAGGTGGTATCGCTAGTGGAAAAACAACCGTCGCGAATCTGTTCAAACAACAATTTAAAATCGATATCGTCGATGCCGACATTGTAGCAAGAGAAGTTGTCGAGCCAGGTACTCCCGGCCTAAACGCGATTATTGAACACTTTGGTCACGATATCGTTCGTGAAGACCAAACTTTAGACCGCGCAAAGCTGAGAGAAAAAATCTTTTCGAATTCAGATGAAAAAGCATGGCTCAACGCACTGTTGCACCCGATAATTCGTGAAAAGATGATCGAAGATTTGCAGCAAGTCACTTCAGAGTATGCGTTACTTGTGGTGCCGTTGCTCGTAGAAAACAAGCTAGATAGTTTGTGTGATCGCGTTCTTGTCGTCGATGTAGAACCGAATACACAGATATCTCGCACGATGAAACGAGACAATGTGAGTGAAGATCAAGTTCGCGCCATCCTTGCCTCTCAAGCATCAAAAGAGCAAAGGCTCGCGCTTGCAGACGATGTGGTTAAGAATAATCCAAGTGACCCTGATCTTTTGCTTCAAATCACAGATTTGCACGAAAAGTACCTAGCCATGTGTAAGAAAAATCTGCGAAAATAGGAACGAAACTCACAAAGGCTTATGTCGATGACCACGCACAAATTTGAACATCCGTTAAATGAGAAAACTCGTATTTATCTAAGAGTGGAGTCTCTGCTGCGTCAGGCTCACTTGGCCTCTGGGTTTAGCGAAAATCATCAGTATCAACTGTTTTTCCGTGCGTTATTCGATATGGTTGAGATCTTCGAACAAATCCAACTGAAAAGTGAACTGGCTAAAGATCTTGAGAAGCAGCGGCTGTCGTACCGCCATTGGCTCAATGTTGATGGTGTCGATCAAGACGCATTAAATACCCTACTACAAGAGATAGATGTCGTTCATAGCCAACTAATGGGTGCTGAACGTTTTGGCCAAGCATTAAAAGAAGATCGCTTCCTAAGCTCTATCCGTCAACGCTTTAATCTACCGGGTGGTTCATGCTGTTTTGATCTGCCAGCATTACACTACTGGCTTCATCTACCTATTGAACGTAAAAAGCGTGATGCACAACAGTGGCAAGCAAGCTTAAAGCCCTTATCTGATGCGCTTTCGTTATGGTTAAAGCTCACTAGAGAGACCGGACATTTCAAAGCTCAAATCGGTCGTGCAGGTTTCTTCCAAAGTGACGCTGATGAAGCCAACATTCTAAGACTTCACATCCCAATGGAATATGGCGTGTATCCTATGATTTCAGGCCATAAAAACCGCTTTGCGATCAAGTTCATGTCGTTTGAAAACGGTCAAGCGTGCACACAAGATATTGAATTTGAACTTGCTGTGTGCAGCTAAGACGACACTACGCCTCGCCTCCATAATCTAAAATTCAACGCTTTATTGCGCTTATATTTGATAAAATTTCGTAGCAGCAATAGCGCGTTGAATAAGCCATCTTTAATTCGTTTAGGTATACTACCCTTTAACACCAATTAGTAATGGGACGCTCAACTATGTCTAAAGTTACCATCGTTCAATGTCCACAATGTGGCGCCGACGTAGAATGGGGAGAACAAAGTCCTCATCGCCCTTTCTGCAGTAAACAATGCCAAATGATTGATTTTGGTGAATGGGCAGATGAAGAAAACACCATCCCAGGCGCCCCCGATATGTCCGACAGTGATGGCTGGTCTGAAGACCAGTATTAAATTGAGGCCTAGGGTAAAGGAAGATCCTAGGTTCCTTCTTGGGGAATCTGAATCACGCTCCTTCGTCGCTGTCCAGAATGACGAATTTTAACCGCGGTACCCTGTAATCTTTGGCTATCAATTCCCGTCATTCAGAGGAGCCATAGCGAAATCAAGAACCTACTCATAGCAAGAATACTGTTGGACAACTGAAACACTAGCATTCTCAGCGAGTAGATTTTTAACCACGGTACTCTGTAATCTTTGACCATCATTTCCTGTCATTCCGAGGAGCCATAGCGGCATCAGAAATCTACTCATAGTAAGGATGAAGCTAACAACGTAAATACTTGCATGCTCGACTAGTAGATTCTGAATCACGCTCCTTCGTCGCTGTCCAGAATGACGAATTTTAACCACTGTACTCTATAATCTTTGACCATCATTTCCCGTCATTCCGAGGAGCCATAGCGACATCAGGAATCTATTCACAACAAGACAGAGGCGTGGAGTGTACGTCAGTGCATGAGCATCGACAGTACAGGTCGGGTGAAAAGAAACGAGCAAGCTAATTACACAAATAAAAAAACGGAGCCCTAAAAGGACTCCGTTTAAGATGAGAACGCTAGTTATAGCATTACTTCTTAGCAAGTTTCTCTTTGATACGAGCAGACTTACCAGAACGCTCACGTAGGTAGTACAACTTGGCACGACGTACTGCACCACGGCGTTTAACTTCGATGCTATCAACGATTGGAGAGTGTGTTTGGAACGTACGCTCAACACCTTCACCGTTAGAGATCTTACGTACAGTGAAAGCAGAGTGTAGACCACGGTTACGGATTGCGATTACAACGCCTTCGAAAGCCTGTAGACGCTCACGGTCACCTTCTTTTACCTTAACTTGAACTACAACAGTGTCACCTGGTGCAAATTTAGGTAGGTCTGATTTCATTTGCTCTTCTTCAAGAGCTTTGATGATGTTACTCATTTTTTAAATTCCTAGAATAAACTGATACTAAATAAATTAGGTTACTTTGCGTTATGTTCACTAATGAACTCAGCAAGTAATTGTTCCTGTTCGTCAGTCAGAGCTAGGTTTTCCAGGAGCTCTGGTCTTCTAAGCCAAGTTCGGCCCAGCGACTGTTTTAGTCGCCATTGACGAATGTCCTTGTGATTGCCTGACATCAGTACCGCTGGTACTTCTTTGTCATCCAATACTTCTGGACGCGTATAGTGAGGGCAATCTAACAAGCCATTTGCAAAAGAGTCTTCTTCTGCTGACGCGAAATCCCCTAGTACCCCCGGAACAAACCGAGAGACAGAGTCGATTAACGTCATGGCTGGTATCTCACCACCCGTCATCACAAAATCACCAATCGACCATTCTTCGTCGACTTCAGATTGAATGATGCGCTCATCTACCCCTTCATAACGACCACAAATCAGAAGCAAGTTCTCATTCGTTGCCAGTTCTTCCACTCCTTTCTGGTCGAGCTTACGACCTTGAGGAGAAAGGTAGATGACTTTCGTCTTGCCCGGTGAGGCTGCTTTCGCGGTATGAATGGCATCGCGCAAAGGCTGAACCATCATTAACATACCAGGGCCACCACCGTAAGGTCGGTCATCGACTGTGCGATGTTTGTCGTGAGTGAAATCTCTAGGATTCCAAGTCTCAATCGACAAAAGACCTTTTTTAACCGCTTGACCTGTTACTCCAAAATCAGTAACAGAACGGAACATTTCTGGAAAAAGGCTAATAACGCCAACCCACATGTTTATCTCGCTCTGTAATTTTGGAGATTAGAATCCAGGATCCCAGTCAACTTCGATCCGTTGAGCTTCGCGATCAACATTAATGATCACTTGCTCTTCAAGGAACGGGATTAATCGTTCCTTCTGCCCGAAAGCATCTTTAAGATTTGCTTTAACAACCAGAACATCGTTTGAGCCAGTTTCTAGCATGTCAGTAACGACACCTAGATCGTAACCTTTAGTAGTTACAACTTGCATCCCAAACAATTCGCGCCAGTAGAACTCATCTTCTGACAATTCAGGAAGTACCGCAGGGTCAATAGCAATTTCAAAGTTCGTCATTAGATGCGCGTCTTCACGAACATCCATGCCTTCCAGCTTAGCCACCATACCTTTGTTATGGCGCTTCCAGCTTTCTACTTTGTACTCAACCCACTTGCCCTTTTGGTTAATGTACCAAGGGCTGTAATCGAAAATGCTTTCAGCATTGTCTGTGTAGGAAAAAACCTTAAGCCAACCACGAATGCCGTAAGTAGCACCAAACTTGCCTACAACAATCTTTTCGTTGCTCATTGTTTCTTTACCTTTCATCGACATAAACTAGTTTCTACTTTTCAAGTAAAAAATTAAGCCGCTTTTTGAGCGTCTTTAACTAGCTTAGCAACACGGTCAGATACTGACGCGCCTTGACCAACCCAGTGGTTAACGCGGTCTAGGTCTAGACGTAGACCTTCTTCTTGACCTTTAGCAGTTGGGTTGAAGAAACCAACTTTCTCGATGAAACGGCCAGTTGCAGCGTTGCGGCTGTCCGCTACTACGATTTGATAAAATGGACGCTTTTTAGCGCCGTGACGTGCCAAACGAATGGTTACCATGTCGTCCTCTTTGCTTTCTCAAAAATAAAATTAACCCCAAAAACCATTCAAGAAATTAAACAGTTTGGGGTCTCGTGCCAAAATAAAGCTCCAGGATTTTACTCTTCTCCCGGAGCAATGCAAGGAGTTTAGTTACTTTTTCACCAACATAAATTGAATTTAAAGTTTGTGACGTACCTAACACCCTGAATCTATGCGTGATCGATTAATTAACGACCAAATGGGTTGAAGCCACCGCCACCACCCATGCCGCCCATCATGCCTTGCATGTTGCGCATCATGCTTTTCATGCCACCTTTTTGCATCTTTTTCATCATTTTCTGCATTTGGGTGAACTGTTTTAGTAAGCGGTTTACATCTTGAACCTGCACACCAGAACCAGCCGCGATACGCTTCTTGCGCGAGCCCTTGATAATTTCTGGGCGTTGACGTTCTTTCATTGTCATGGAGCTGATGATCGCTTCCATCTGTTTGAACATCTTGTCATCGACTTTATCTTTCACATTGTCTGGTAGCTGGGACATTCCTGGAAGCTTATCCATCATCCCCATCATGCCGCCCATGTTTTGCATCTGGCCTAGCTGTTCACGGAAATCTTCAAGGTCGAAACCTTTCTTCTCTTTGAACTTCTTCGCTAACTTTTCTGCCTTTTCTTGGTCAACGTTGCGTTGTAGGTCTTCAATCAAAGACAGAACGTCACCCATGCCAAGAATACGTGAAGCAACACGATCTGGGTGGAACGGTTCTAGCGCGTCAGTTTTTTCACCGACACCCAAGAATTTGATTGGTTTGCCCGTGACATGGCGTACTGAAAGTGCCGCACCACCACGAGCATCACCATCAACCTTAGTTAGAACTACACCGGTAAGAGGTAGCGCATCGCCAAAGGCTTTTGCTGTATTTGCTGCGTCTTGACCCGTCATGGCGTCAACAACAAATAGCGTTTCTACTGGGTTGATAGCTGCGTGAAGATCTTTGATCTCCCCCATCATCTCTTCATCAATTGCCAAACGACCTGCGGTATCGACAATAAGTACGTCGTAGAATTTCTTCTTCGCATGGTCAATCGCTGCATTGGCGATATCAATAGGCTTTTGGTCTGGTGATGATGGGAAGAAGTCAACACCGATGTCTGATGCCAGTGTTTCAAGCTGCTTGATTGCCGCAGGACGGTAAACGTCGGCAGACACAACCAAGACTTTCTTCTTGTCACGTTCTTTCAGAAGCTTAGATAACTTACCTACCGATGTGGTTTTACCCGCACCTTGTAGACCAGCCATAAGAAGCACAGCAGGTGGTTGAGCGGCAAGGTTTAGCGCCTCATTCGACTCACCCATTACGGCTTCAAGTTCTGTTTGAACGATCTTGATAAATTCCTGACCTGGAGTCAGAGATTTAGAAACTTCTACGCCCACCGCTTTTTCTTTAACGCGGTTCACAAATTCACGAACGACCGGAAGCGCAACGTCAGCTTCAAGTAGAGCCATTCGGACTTCACGTAGGGTTTCTTTAATGTTGTCTTCGGTCAGACGACCTTTGCCACTGATATTTTTCAGCGTTTTGGATAATCGATCCGTTAAATTCTCAAACATCTTTGTCTCTTCGCTAAAATGGCGATTAATTAGTGTGAGTATACATTAGCCAAGGTCTGAGTCATACCCGTACCGCTGTCCTATTCTTACCTCTATTTATATATGGTGCGGTAACTTATTAATTTCAATATCTCATCTCTCACGATTGATGTCGGATATAACGTAGCCCCAAAGTGTAATGCAAGGTATAATTTCTCCATCGTGTACAATAATATTTAGGATTCATGGATAGCTTAATAGCCATCGCGGCCGCCATACTTTATGTCTTGGCGATTGCGACCATCATACCCGGACTCTCACAACAGTCAGGAATCAAAGCAAAAACAGTGTTTGCTAGTGCTGCCTGTGCGCTTGTTTTTCATGCGTGGATTTTGAGTGATCTGATTTTTGATGGTTCAGGTCAAAACCTGAGTATTCTCAACGTGGCTTCTTTGATCAGTTTTATTATTTCTCTGGTCATGAGCCTTGCTATGTTGAAAAACCGACTGTGGTTTTTATTGCCTGTCGTTTATAGCTTTGCTGCCATCAATTTATCTGCTGCCACATTTTTGCCAAGCACGTTTATAAAGCACCTAGAGAATGACCCTAAGCTACTCATTCATATTTCATTTGCGCTCTTCTCATACGCGACTTTAACTATCGGGGCACTCTATGCGCTTCAGTTGGCTTGGCTGGATCACAAACTGAAAGCAAAAAAATCTTTGGCGATTAACCCAAACCTGCCGCCTCTATTAATGGTGGAGCGTCAACTCTTCAAAATCATTTTGATCGGTAACTTATTGTTAACTGCCACGCTCATTACTGGCTTTGTCTTTGTGCAGGATATGTTTGCCCAAGGTAAGGCACATAAGGGCATTCTTTCTTTCATCGCTTGGGTGGTGTACTCAATACTGCTTTGGGGTCACTATCAAAAAGGCTGGCGTGGTAGAAAAGTCACATGGTTCGCTGTTGCAGGAGCAACACTGTTAACTCTGGCATATTTTGGCAGTCGCTTTGTAAAAGAAATCATCTTGAATTAGGGAGCTCTAGGGCTCCTATCCTTTATATTTTAGGCTAGATAAAATACAGTACGCCTTAACTCTTTGACTTAACGGACTTACTCAACCGTTATATAACCCAATACTTACAAGGAACAGCAACGTTTTGGACGACATCTCTACGGGTATCTTGTTTGCGCTACTCGCGTGTCTTATCGTCATATCAGGTTACTTTTCCGGTTCAGAAACAGGGATGATGTCTCTGAATCGTTATCGCTTAAAACACTTAGCCAAAAACGGGCATAAGGGTGCTAAGCGAGTCGAAAGACTATTAGACCGTCCAGATCGTTTGATTGGTCTTATTCTTATCGGCAACAACCTCGTTAATATTCTCGCGTCCGCGATCGCGACCATTATTGGTATGCGTTTGTATGGTGATTTAGGTGTCGCTATCGCAACCGGTGCACTAACTATGGTTGTATTGGTTTTTGCCGAGGTTACCCCTAAAACAATTGCAGCGCTTTACCCTGAACGTGTGTCCTACGCGAGCAGTATATTATTGACCATACTGATGAAGTTACTGTCGCCTTTAGTGATGCTTGTTAACTTTATTACGAATGGCTTTATCCGCTTACTTGGTGTAAGAGCGGATCACTCAGCAGAAGATCATCTTAGCTCCGATGAGCTGCGTACGGTGGTAAATGAAGCTGGCGGTTTGATCCCTCGCCGACACCAAGACATGCTAGTGTCTATTTTAGATCTTGAGCACGTCACCGTGAACGACATTATGGTCCCACGCAATGAAATTACCGGTATTGATATTAACGACGACTGGAAATCCATTGTTCGCCAGCTAACACACTCACCACATGGACGCATAGTTTTCTATCGTGACCAAATTGATGAAGTGGTTGGCATGCTGCGCTTGCGTGAAGCTTATCGTCTGATGTTGGAAAAGAACGAATTCAACAAAGAAACGCTATTACGTGCTGCTGATGAGGTCTATTACATCCCAGAAGGCACACCACTGAACGTGCAAATGTTAAAATTCCAACGTAACAAGCAACGTATCGGTCTGATCGTGGATGAGTACGGTGATATCATCGGTCTAATCACTCTTGAAGATATTCTGGAAGAGATCATTGGTGAGTTCACGACGTCCATTTCTCCAAGCCTCTCTGATGAAATCAGTCCTCAAGGTGACGGAAGCTTTCTTATTGAAGGCAGCACCAATATCCGAGATATCAACAAAGGCCTGAAATGGGATTTACCAACGGATGGCCCGAGAACGCTAAACGGGCTCATTTTAGAACACTTGGAAGATATTCCTGAGAGCCATCTAAGTGTGAGAGTAGCGGGTCACCCAATGGAACTTGTTGAGATTGAAGAGAACCGAATCAAGCTCGTTCGTGTTTATCCGAAGAAGAAAAAATCGACATCCAAATAACCAAAAGAAAAGCCTGACTCATGTCAGGCTTTTTACTTATTGGGGCAATATGCTTCTTAATGAGCACCTAGTCGATGCGCAACTCTTTTAACATCGACTCAGGCAAAGCAAGTTCATCATTTTTGTTCACCGAAACACCAGCATCCAAAATGTTCTTTGCGATCTGTTGTGCTTCTTTTAAAGAGTGCATTGCTGCCGTGCCGCATTGGTATTCGTTAAGTTCAGGGATCTTATTCTGACTTTCTACCTTCAGCACATCTTCCATTGCTGCAATCCAAGCATCTGCGACTTGCTGCTCTGATGGTGTGCCAATCAGGCTCATGTAAAAACCTGTGCGGCAACCCATAGGCGAAATATCGATGATCTCAACAGAATCACCGTTTAGGTGATTACGCATAAAGCCTGCATAAAGGTGCTCTAGGGTGTGAATACCTTTTTCAGAAAGAATGTCTTTGTTTGGCGCAGTAAAGCGTAAGTCGAAAACAGTAATCGTATCCCCTTTTGGGGTCTGCATGGTTTTCGCCACTCGTACAGCGGGTGCATTCATACGAGTGTGGTCCACGGTAAAACTATCGAGTAAAGGCATTACATCTCTCCTGATTGTAACTCCAGTACCTTTCGGTAATGGATAAATGTCATTCATCCCTACAGCACATGAACTGACTGTGGGCTAAAAGAACCAGCTGCTGTTGTCTTCTAATTCCTGACGACATTGCTTCAGCTGCCAGCCATAAGTTTTCGCTGTTTGTTCAACACGTCGAGCGACTTTGATTAAACTAGGCTTTCGATTATAAGTACCTCGCTTATACCCACCTCGCCCTTCATGATAAGCCAGATACTGGTTATAGGGATCCCATAATGAAATCCCTAGCTGACGCCGTGTTTCATGAGTATACCAACCGACAAACATCATAGAATCATCGAAGTTGGTACGAGAGCCACCCTGACCTGTGGCATCTTGGAAGTCTTCCCAAGCAGGGTCTTGAGCTTGAGCGTAACCATACGCACTGCTGACTCGTCCCCAAGGAATAAACCCTAGCAAATAATCTTTAGGTGGTTTTGCATCGTGCCGAAAGCTGCTTTCTTGTTTAATGATGGCCATAGCGACATGAATAGGGGTCCCCCATTCATCTTCCATATCTTTGGCATCATCGTACCAACCGGATTTCTCTCGGAATATCTCGCATAAGTTATTCTGCTGCTTTGGCGGTGCCGTAGCACAACCTGCAAGTAGCACGCTTCCAAGTACCGCTACTACTGACGACTTAATGTTCAACCCCACCAATCCTTAGTTAGTCATTACTGCTTCAGGTAAGCAAAGTAATCTTCCAAAAAATCATCAAAAGAAAGCGTGTCACTCTGCTCTGCTTGCTTTTGTTTTTCCACGGACGACGCTACTTCCGTTTCCATCGTATCTTGTGAGTAGTACTGATAACCGTGAGCTAGGTTTTCATCACGGTACTTCATACCAAGAGTACAACCAACTTTACCTAGCCCACCCAGCTCTTTCGTTAGCTCTAATAGTTGACCAGAGATCGTTAGTTCTGGGTTATCAATCCATGTCTCGAGTTGATTACACACATCTTGGTATGCACTGCCACCAGCGGTCATATCCATTTGCTGTGCTATTTGACGTAACTCGACGAAAACTCGGTGTGCCCAATCTTGTAGAGATAGACGTTCACCTTGACAACCAATTTGCAGCATTAGACCTTTTTCACGGCCAGAAACAATGACTTTATTCCAGTTATCGCGCCAACACTCTAATTCACAGTTATCCATAGGATCTGAGTCTGACAAGGCCGCCCAGGTAAGGAAGAGATCCAAGAATCGTACTTGCTCTTCATTTAAGCCCACTGCGCTGAATGGGTTAACATCTAGAGAACGAACTTCAATGTATTCGACACCACCGCGTCGTAACGCATCTGAAGGCTTCTCACCACTTTTCGATACACGTTTTGGACGAATCGGAGCGTACAGTTCATTCTCAATTTGTAAGATATTGGAATTAAGCTGGCGGTATTCACCATCCACTTTTACCCCAATTTTCGCAAACTCTTCTGATGGGTGGCGAATCGCATCACTCAAACCATCGAGGTATTGGTCAATGCTGTTAAAACCAATTTTCAGCACACTTTGAGCACTATTGGTATAGCCAAGATCGCTCAAACGCAAAGACGTCGACTTCGGCAAATATAATGTCCCGCCAATCTTCTCGAATGGCAGATCGGTTTCACGACCTTGAATAAAAGAGCCACATAACGCTGGTGATGCACCAAAGAAGTAGGGAATCATCCAGCCAAAGCGGTAGTAATTACGGATCAACGCAAAGTACGCATCAGACTTAGCATCTTGGCGGGCTTGTTCATCTTGCTCGCCATAGAGCGCCTCCCAAAATGTTTCAGGAAACGAGAAGTTAAAGTGGACACCTGAAATAATTTGCATCAGGCTGCCATAGCGACGCTTTAGGCCTTCTCGGTACAGCGTTTTCATTTTCGCTGCATTCGAAGAGCCATACTGGGCTAACTGAATATCATCCTCTGAGCCTACGTAGCAAGGCATTGATAGTGGCCACATTTTCTCTTCACCCATTTTGGTTTGAGTGAAATGATGGATATCTTTCAGCTGTGCCATCAGTTCTGGAATTTCATGTGACACAGGCGTAATGAACTCTAACAATGATTCCGAAAAATCCGTTGTGATCCATTGATTTGTGAACGCAGAGCCTAACCCTTCAGGATGAGGAGTTGTAGCTAGATGTCCATCCTGACGATAGCGCAAAGTTTCTCGCTCAACACCGCGTCCAAACTGCTTAAATACTTCGGGGTTTGATGCAACTTTTTTTAGTCGCGCAGCAAAATCAGTCAAAATGAGGTTCGCTTATATTGGGAGCAGGACACTTGTCACATAACACAAGTGTAAGCTAAGTTATTGATAGTTAATGCATCTAGATAAATAACCCACGAAAAGTTGCTTATCTAGATGAATAGCGGAGAAACGTTTCTCCGCTATTAAATGTGTACTCTATCGAATGATTTCAAGCTCTTCTACGTCTTTCCCCAACTTTTCTAATTGAGGATGCAACGATTTAGCATCACCAACGACGATAATTTGATAGTCATTTGGATCAAACCATTTCTGAGCCAGCGCATTCAACGTCTGCTTATCAACTTTTTCTACGATAGCGTTTCTTTGCTGCAAGTAATCATGATCGAGGTTGTACTTAAGAATATCACTGATGAGCTCCGCTTTTTGTGTTGGCGTTTCATATTTCAGTGCATCTTTTTGACCGACCGCTTGACGCATAAATTTCATCTCTTCATCAGTAATACCTGACTGCGAGTATTCATTTAGCTCATTTTCCATCTCAATGATCGAAGCAACCGTTGCATCCGCTCGTACTTGCGCGGTGAAAACCACCGAGCCTGTTTCTGGATTACCAGAGAAATAGCCGTAAGCACCGTATGTGTAACCCTTGTCTTCACGTAGATTTTGGTTGATGCGGCTATTGAAGTTCCCAGCTAAGTTGAAGTTTGCCAGTTGGCTTAGGTAAAAATCGCCCGTTGCGTCGTAAGGCATACCTTGACGAACCATCATGACCACACTTTGCGGCGCTCCTGGTTTATCAACAAGATGGATCTTTTGCTCACCTAATGCAGCAATGCTTTGCGGTGCATACAATGGCGCAGCTTCATCTTGCCAGTTTTTCCAGAACGTCAGTTGCTGCTCAATTTCCTGTTTATTGATGTCACCAACAACGACGATTTGCGCACTTTGTGGCGTGTAATGCTTCGAGTAGAATTCACGGACATCATCCAACGTTAATGCACTGACACCTGCTTGCGTGCCGTCTTTTGGTCGAGCAAAAACCGAATCCCCATAGAGCACCTGGCGACTCGCTTGTGACGCCATCCAACTTGGATTTTGGTGCTCATATACCAGGCCTTCTAGCGCTTGCATTTTTACACGCTCGAAATCATCTTGATTAAATGCAGGAGACAGCAACATCTCTTCGACAATTTTTAACGTCGGCTCTAAGTTCTTTTCTAGAGCAGAAACACTGATGTTTGTTGTATAACCTGTGGCATTAACAGAGATAACACTACCCAGTTTATCAAGCTCAGCTTGAATCTCTTCGACACTGCGTTTCGTTGTACCTTCTTGCAACATCGCAGCGGTCAATTGGGCAAGACCTTCTTTACCCTTTTCAACAAAACGTGTCCCTGCAGGTAGACTAAATTGCATCATCACCGTCGGCGTTTCGTCGCTAACTGCACCAAGCAGCTCTGAGCCATTCTTGAAATGTAACTCGTACAGCTCTGGCATCGTCGCTTTCACTGGTTCTCCTACTGGCGGTTGCACTGAGCGATCGAAGTTATCGGTCGCACGACGATACGCCAATTGGTCATCGGAAATCTTCTCATATTCTGGCAGCGTACGCTTTGGCGTCACAAAAGTCGCAGGTTTTACGACAAGGTCTGTTTTTCCTTTTGGGACCACGCTTAGGGTCACTTTGTTCTTACCTTGGATAAAGTCCGTATACGCTTTTTCTACCGAAGTCGGCGTAACTGCACGGATTTGTTCAAGCTGTTGCTCAAGACGATCAGGATCGCCGAAAAATGTCTCGTTGGAAGCCAACTGAGTCACTTTACCTTTAACGCTTTCTAGCGCAAAAATAGCATCCGCTTCCGCTTTACCCTTCAACTGCTCAAGGCGATCTTCTGTCACGCCTTTTTCCGCAAACTGATTTAGTGATTGTAAAAGCTCGTCGTACAGTTTTGATAGGTCGCCTTTGTCTCCAGAATCACCCATTGCGTAAACGTAAAAGTTACACGCCAGTTCAGCACAGTCATGGAATGAACCAGCATCGACCGCTTTTTGAGTCTTCACTAGGTCTTGATAGAGCACGCTGTTGGTACCGCCACCCAATACTTCCGATAATGTATCGAGAGACGCTTGGCTTTCTTCGCCGTTGTAGGTTGTTGGCCACGCGATCATCACCATAGGTTGTTGAATACGATCTTCTAGAGTGATGTATTTATCTTCTTGCAGTTTTGCAGGTTGTTTCGGCGCATTTTCAACCTCAGGACCACGAGGAATCGAACCGAAGTACTTATTTACCCACTCTAGAGTTTGTTCAACGTCTAAGTCACCACCGATCGTGATAGTCGCATTGTTTGGGCCATACCAACGCAAGAAAAACGCTTTGAGGTCGTTCACATCAACACGATCAAGATCTTCAACATAACCAATGGTTTGCCACGAATACGGATGACCTTCAGGATATAGCGCTTCGGACATGCGCTCCCAAATTAAGCCATAAGGACGATTATCGTAACGCTGAGCTCGCTCATTTTTTACAGTCGAACGCTGAATTTCAAATTTGCGTTGAGAAACCGCATCCAACAAAAAGCCCATACGGTCAGACTCTAACCACAGCATTTTCTCGAGCTGGTTAGCAGGGACAGTTTCAAAGTAGTTAGTACGATCGCGGTTTGTTGTACCATTTAACGTGCCGCCAGCCTCTGTGATGATTCTGAAGTGCTCTTGGTCACCAACGTTCTCTGAACCTTGGAACATCATGTGCTCAAAGAAATGCGCAAAACCAGACTTACCCACTTCTTCACGAGCTGAACCAACATGGTAAGTCACATCCACATGGACCAATGGGTCAGAATCTTCAGGAGCTAAGATCACCGTTAAACCATTATCGAGTTTATACTTTTGGTATGGAATCTTAACTTTGCCTTCTTCAGCTTTCGATGACTCAACGAAAGTTACCCCTTTCGGCAGTGATGAAACTGGCGTATTTGATGCACAGCCCGTGATCACCAACAGTGAACACGCGCCAACCCAAAACATCTTCATGTACTTTCCTTAAAATAATCCGAGATAGATGGCCGCAAGTAAGCTATACCTAGCAGCCTTTCCTAAAAATATTAAAATCACGCAAGGCAGAAACTTCATTCTTAGCCACCCTGCGGCTAAACACAGCGGGTCTCCTATTACAGGTAACCAGCTAAAAAATAATCCCCAATAGCCATACTTAGAGAGCCACTTTAATGCGGTATGACCGTGCTTTTCCTCTTGTGCTTTGTTGGGAATCCACAAGCCAAGCCAATAATTTGTTAAGCCACCAAGCGTATTACCGATAGTAGCGACCATAACAATTGAAGAAACGGAGTATTGATTTAATGAGAGAGTGGCAACTAAGCCCGCCTCAGAACCACCAGGCAACAACGTGGCACTGAGAAAACCGGTCATGAAAAGCACCCATAATGCTGAATCTGAAAACCAAAGCGCTAAACTTTCAAAACTCGTGTTAAATGCTTCTAGCATGTCATATCAAGCAACACCTTGCCTCTGGTTCTTCCTGATTCGACCTGCTGGTGAGCACCAATGACATCACTCATAGGATAAACCTGTTGAATTTCAGTCTTCAGTAAGCCAACGCCGACCATGTACAACAAGGTATCTAACTGCGCAGGGTCTGGTTCAACCAACATGCCACTAGCCTCAAAGCCTAGGAGTTTGGCTTTTTCACAAATCAGCTCAGCAGTTATGGTTGGAACGGTGATGACTCTCGCATTGTCTTTCAGGCATTTAAGCGCATATAACGCAGCATCTCCGCCTACTAAATCAATCAAAACATCAACATCTTCAACACGTTCTGACACTGGTGCAAATTGATAGTTCACTGCATGAGCACCGAGCGTCGCAAGGTAGTCTAGATTTCGTTCACTGCAGGTTGTAAAGACTTCCGCTTTCGTCGCGATCGCAATTTGTACCGCGAGGTGTCCAACACCACCGGCTCCAGCGAGGATAAGTACGCGATCGTTTTCATTCACATTAGCCTTACTGAGAGCTTGTGCCGCAGTTTGTCCCGCCAACGGTAATGCAGCAGCTGCCTCTAAAGTGACAGAGCTAGGAACATGACTTAACTCAGTTTCTGGAACACATATGTATTGACTGTAACCACCGCCTCGAACTGGGAAACCAATAAATCCAGCCACCTCATCACCTTCATTAAAACGTGATACCCCCTCTCCACAAGACATCACTTTTCCTGAGATGTCGTAACCTGGCACCCAAGGTAAATTATCCTTATTCTGCGCTGCCGCCCAACCGAGCCCAGCTCGAGTTTTGACATCAATAGGATTTACGCCTGAAAAAGCGACTTTTACTAAGACTTCACCAGGCTGTGGTGATGGTGTAGAAGCATGTTGAATCGCGAGTACGTTGGCATCACCAAACTCAGTGATAACGATCTGTTTGTGTTCCATAAACCATTCCCTGCAAGAAAACAAAAAGGGATGCGAAAGCATCCCTTTGACTATAAACCATTTTGTTAACCTAAGTTAATCGTGATTTTGTAAATTGGTTGATCATTCCATTTTCAATAATGTCTAACCAACAAGTGCTAACAATATACCAGCCGCAACGGCTGAACCCAGCACACCAGCAACGTTTGGTCCCATCGCATGCATTAACAAGAAGTTTTGCGGGTTAGCTTGTAAACCAACTTTGTTTACGACTCGCGCGGCCATTGGTACCGCAGAAACGCCAGCCGCACCAATAAGTGGGTTGATGTCTTCTTTCGAGAACTTGTTAAGCAGTTTCGCCATCAGGACGCCCGCACCAGTACCGATACTAAATGCAACTGCGCCTAACCCCAAGATACCTAACGTTTCTAGGTTCAAGAACTGCTCAGCTTGCAGCTTAGAACCAACACCAAGACCTAAAAAGATAGTCACTATGTTGATCAATTCATTTTGAGCAGTTTTCGATAAACGATCGACCACACCAGCTTCACGCATCAAGTTACCCAAACAGAACATACCAACCAATGGCGTAGCTGAAGGTAAGAACAGAATCGTCATCAGTAATACAGCAAGCGGGAAGATGACTTTCTCCCATTTACCAACATGACGAAGCTGAGCCATCTTAATTTGACGTTCTTCCTTGGTTGTCAGTGCTTTCATGATTGGTGGCTGGATGATCGGCACCAATGCCATATAGCTGTATGCCGCGACTGCAATCGCACCTAGCAGATCTGGAGAGAGCTTACTCGCTAAGAAAATCGCTGTTGGCCCATCAGCACCACCGATGATCGCGATAGACGATGCATCCGCCATGGAGAACTCCATGCCAGGTACATAGTTGAGTAAAATAGCGCCAAACAGTGTTGCAAAAATACCAAACTGCGCAGCCGCACCTAACCACAACGTTTTTGGGTTTGCGATCAAAGCACCAAAGTCGGTCATCGCGCCCACACCCATGAAGATCAATAGCGGGAACACACCCGATTCAATCCCAATGTAGTAAACGTAGTAGAGCAAGCCACCAGGCTCAGTAAAGCCAGCATTTGGAATATTCGCCAAAATAGCACCGAAACCAATCGGCAATAACAGTAAAGGTTCAAATCCTTTTTTAATTGCCAAAAACAGCAAGGTACAACCAACCAGCATCATACAGATTTGGCCGAACTCGAAGTTAGCGATCCCTGTTTCTGCCCAAAGGGTTAACAATCCGTCCATGATACTCCCTTACGCCAGGCTCAACAGAGGCGCACCTACTGTGACAGCATCGCCTTCTTTAACGTTCAGCTCTTGAACCACACCACCACGCGCCGCTCGTACTTCAGTTTCCATTTTCATCGCTTCAAGGATGAGCAATACATCGCCTTCAGCTACCTCAGCACCAGGTTGAACATTCACCTTGAAGATGTTACCTGCAAGAGGAGCAGGTACCGCTTCTGCTGAAGCATTAGAAGGTGCGCTAGGTGTAGCCGATTTTGCCGGTGCATTAGAAGGAGCAACAGATGTCAGTTCACCTTGAGGGCCAACTTCCACCTCATACACCTGCCCGTCAACACGTACACTATAAGTTTCTACACCACCAGTTGCTGGTTGAGCTACAGGTACAGCAGGCTTCTCAGCTTCTAGCGTTGGTGCAGGCTCAAATGCTTCTGGGTTTTCACGATTCTTAAGGAACTTAAGCCCAACTTGAGGGAAAAGTGCATAAGTGAGTACGTCATCAACACGCTCACTTGCTAGCTTAATGCCTTCTGATTTCGCTTTCTCCATCAGATCAACCGTAAGCGTCTCCATTTCAGGCTCAAGTAAATCGGCAGGACGACAGGTAATTGGCTCTTTACCATCAAGCACTTTCGCTTGCAGTTCTGCATTTAACTCGGCTGGCGCTTGACCGTACTCACCTTTCAATAGGCCAGCGGTTTCCTTGGTAATACTCTTATAGCGCTCGCCAGTAAGAACGTTAATCACCGCTTGCGTACCGACGATCTGTGAAGTTGGAGTCACCAATGGAATGAAACCAAGATCTTCACGTACACGAGGGATCTCTTCTAATACTTCATCAATGCGATCCGCAGCGCCCTGCTCTTTCAACTGGCCTTCCATATTGGTCAGCATACCACCAGGCACTTGAGCAATCAGGATGCGTGAATCGACTCCTTTTAACTGGCCTTCCCACTTCGCATACTTCTTACGTACCTCACGGAAATATGCGGCGATAGGTTCCAGTTGCTCGAGTTTCAAATTGGTATCTCGCTCGGTACCTTCTAGCATAGCGACTACCGTTTCAGTCGGTGTATGGCCGTAGGTACAACTCATTGAAGAAATCGCAGTATCGAGAATATCAATACCGGCCTCTACTGCTTTTACCGCTGTTGCTGTAGACAGCCCCGTTGTTGCATGACAATGAAGTGCCAATGGCACATCACAAGACGCTTTGATACGCGTGATAAGCTCTTCCGCTTCATAAGGCTTAAGTAAGCCAGACATATCTTTAATACACAGCGAGTGACAACCTAAATCCTCTAGGCGTTTTGCCAAGTCAACCCAAGTGTCTGCGTTATGCACTGGGCTCGTTGTGTAAGACAACGTACCTTGAGCATGCGCACCAACATCAACCGTTGCTTTAACGGCTTTCTGGAAGTTTCGCACGTCATTCATTGCATCAAAAATACGGAATACATCCATGCCGTTAGCATGCGCGCGTTCCACAAACTTCTCTACTACGTCGTCGGCATAATGGCGGTATCCTAAAAGGTTTTGACCACGCAGTAGCATTTGCATTGGTGTATTAGGCATCGCTTTTTTTAGTTCACGTAAACGCTCCCAAGGGTCTTCCCCTAAGAATCGAATACAAGAATCAAATGTTGCACCACCCCAAGTCTCTAGAGACCAGTAACCAACCTTATCCAACTCAGCTGCGATAGGCAGCATATCCTCAATACGCATACGCGTAGCAAATAGTGATTGATGGGCATCACGAAGGACCACATCAGTAATAGCTAGTGGTTTAGACATGCTCTTAAACTCCTTTTTAATCCTAGTTCGGCTACTTCGCGAATGAGGCGCGATGTTTATGAATCGCAGCCGAGATCGCCGCCACTACTTGTGGACTAACAGCTGAAGAGGTTGATTGAATATTAGTGTTTGTTTTTGGTGCTGCGATCGGCTCTGGTACTTCTTCTGGTACCAATTTCGACATTAACCGAACGAGATAAACAAGAATAGTGAGGAAAATAAATACGACCGCCATCCCCGTTAGCATCAGGGTGGCCGCATCTACTAGCAGGCTTCCTATATTAGTCATGTTGCTTCCTTTCTTTGTCATCCTGACAACGTGCAGGACTTTAATAGTGTCAAATCCCGACCCATGGATTATCTCGATTGGTTAAATTTTGTCAATTTTGTTTAAGAAAGGTTTGTAGTAATCCTGATAAATGATTATTTATTCACTACCCAGATCACAGTTCACAGTTCATGACAAAATAATCACTTCAAATCGCTATCACCTTACGAACAGAGTAAAGGAGGACATAAATAAAAACTGCGATTTAGATTTCAAAATCAAATCGGGACTCACGAAGTAAAAACCAACAAAAACAAAAAGATGAACAAAATTAACAATCAATAAACAAATAACAAACAAAGTGACTACATGAGAGTAATTGAAATGAAAAATGGAAGTCAGTGTATAGGAGGGATAATCAGGATGATTTCACACGATGCGACAGAAGCTTGATAGCAAATTGCTTAGATACGCACATATTCGCTTTTAAAAAAGAGGAACATGGGCTCTAGTGATCCTACGCCATATTCCAGATGTCTAGATACAAAAAAGCCTCGCAATTGCGAGGCTGTTTCAATAAGTGGCGCGTCCTGGAGGATTCGAACCTCCGACCGCCTGGTTCGTAGCCAGGTACTCTATCCAGCTGAGCTAAGGACGCGCAAGTTTTCGATATCGACTTTCGTCAACATCAGGGCATTACCCTTTAATAAGTGGCGCGTCCTGGAGGATTCGAACCTC